>JBFXAZ010000109.1:0-18626 GCA_050183765.1 Reyranellaceae bacterium
CTCCGCCGGCGCGACCGAGAAATGGTCGGTGACCAGGCGGTAGACCTGCCGGTCGGGCTTGAAGACCTTCACGACATCGACGCTCAGCAGCGCGTTGAAGTAGCCCGCGAGCCCGGTGTTGCGCACAACCGCCTCGAGCATCTCGGGATTGCCGTTGGACAGGATGGCCAGCGGCATCTCGGTGGCGTGCAGCGCGCCCAGCGTCGATGCCACCTCGGGGAAGGGATCGAGCACGAGATAGGCCTGCATCAGCCGCTCGTGCAGCGCGCCCTCGCGCGGCAGGCCGCAGGCCTGCAGGCAATGCGACAGCGCCTCGCCGGTGACCTGCCAGAAGGGCGCGTAGCTGCCCATGATGCTGCGCCACCACGTGTAGCCGATCTGCTTCTCGCGCCACATCTGTGCCAGGCGGTCGGCCTGCGGGCCGATCTCGGCGCGATGGCGCGCCACCGCCGAGTTGAAGTCGAACAGCGTGCCGTAGGCGTCGAAGACGCAGGCCTTGATGCCCTTCATCGCCGGGGCGCCGGCACGGCGCGGAACGGGCCGTTGAGACGATCGCGATAGACCACCACTGCCTCCATCACCCGCTGCACGTAGTTGCGTGTCTCGCGGAACGGGATCAATTCGATCCAGTCGACCATGTCGATCGCACCGTTGCGCGGATCGCCGATGCTGTCGAGCCAGCGCGCGGTGCGGCCGGGTCCGGCGTTGTAGGCCGACAGGGCCAGCTCGTAGGAGCCGCCGAATTTCTCCAGCATGTCGGCGAGGTACTGCGTGCCCAGCGACACGTTGTAGGCGGGGTCGCTGGTCAGGCGCGCGGGGTCGTAGGCCTGCTTCGTCTTGTTCGCCATCGCGCGGGCGGTGTCAGGCATCAGCTGCATCAGCCCGAGCGCGCCGGCCGGCGACGACACGCCGGTCTGGAAGCCGCTCTCCTGCCGCGTCAGGCCGAGTACCAGCGCGCGTTCGATCGAGCCCGTGCCGCCCATGTCGACCACGGGGAAGGCCGTCTCGTAGAGCGCCACGCCGCTTTCGACGGCGCGGCGCGAGATCGACACCGCGACGTCCGGCCGGCCCGCGTCGATCGCGAACGCCGCGCTCAACGCCAGCTCGCCGGCGGTCTGCGCGATGCGGCCGACGCGCAGCAGGAAGGGCCGCGCGCGCTCGTCGTCACCAACCTGTGCCAGCCAGCGCGCCAGGGTGACGATCTCGCGCTTCTCGATGCCGTCGCGCTCCGCGGGCGTGGCTTCCGGATCGCTCGGCATCATCGGCGCGCGGTTGGGCAGGCGCTTGGCCGCCAGCTGGCCGTAGTAGGTCTGGCCGTGCTGCGCGGCGCGCTCGTAGGCGCTGGCGGCCTCGAGCGGCTGCTTCGCCGCTTCGTAGGCGCGGCCCAGCCAGTAGGCGGCGCGGCTCTTGGAGATCGGCGTCGAGACACCGTCGTCGAGCGTCTTGAAGTGCTTCACCGCGTCGTCGGGCCGCTTCAGCCAGCGCAACGCGATCCAGCCGGCGAGAAACTCGGCTTCGGCGAACGCCGCGCCGCGCGTCAGCCCATGGCCGACGACGAGCTTGTAGGCCTCGGCGGCACGGCCGGCCTGCAGCGAGTCGCGCACCAGGAGCTGGCGCTCGTTCCACCATTCCGGGTTCTGCCGCACCGAGGCGGGCAGGCTCAGCACCAACTGGCGCGCGCCGGCCTGATCGCCCGTGCGGCGCAGCCAGCGCAGGCGATCCAGCATCAGGCGGCCATCGGTCTGGCGGTCGGGCGGCACGCCACGCAGCGCGATCGCCACCTCGGGCGCGCGCGTCGCCAGCGCCAGGCGCGCCTCGGCGACCGCCTTGTCGGCGGGCGACAGGCGCGGCAGCAGCTCGCGCGCGACCTTGTCCCTGCCTTCGCGCATCAGGCGGTCGAAACGCGCGAAGTGATCCGCCGGTCGCAGATGCGCGCCGTATCGCGCGAGGAACTCCAGCTCGTCTTGCGGCCGGAAGGTGGCGTTGTGCCAGCTGTCGCGCGCCAGAGCCGCGACCTCGTTGGGCGCCGCCGCCTCGGCGGCTTCCAGACGGCGCATGGTTCCGGCGCTGGTCAGCGGCGGGAACGCCTTGAAGTAGGCCAGGGCCTCGGCCGGCGGCGTGTCGCCGCCGAGACGATCCTCGGCCTGGCGGCGGATCGGCGCGGTATCGGGCCAGTCGGGATTGGCGCGCAGGAAGGCGGCAGCCGCAGCGAAGCTGTCGGTGCTGCGCGGATGACGCAGGATCGACCACTCGACGTACTTGGCGATCAGCGCGTTGCCCATCGCGCGCGCATGCTCGCGCGCATCGGTCAGGCGTGTCTCGTCGATCGCCTTGAGGATCGCGGCGAAGCCCGCGGCGGTCTCATCCGGCAGCGGTCGTGCCTGGCTCACCAGCTGCGCCACCGCATCGGGCCGGCTGCGCGGCGCCATCGTCGTCGTGCGATCGAGCGGCTTCAGCGGCCCGCCCGGAATTGCGCCGGGCGGCGGCCCGGCGCCGAGATTGGGCTGCGTCGTGATCACCCGCGGGCCGGCCGGCGGCGCGGTGCCGGGCGCGGATGGCGGCGCGGTTTCGCGTGACGGTGCGCCGCGGAAGATGGTGACGCCGCCTTCGTTCTGCTGTGCGGCAGCCGGCAGGCCGATGCCGAACGGCGCGGCGATCGTCCAGACGACGCGGATAAGGACGGACCTGAAGGACTTTTTCATCGACTAACCCGAGCCGGAGGGGACAGTTCGGGAGAACGGCGCAACGGTAGCCGCGATCCGGCGCACCGGCAATGTCCGGACGGCGCGCCGCCGAAATCGACGTGACGGGCGTCGACACGGCGCCCTTGGCGCAATGGTGGTGCGTAAGGATGCCATGGACCAGATCATGCCT
This sequence comes from Reyranellaceae bacterium, assembly GCA_050183765.1. Lineage (GTDB taxonomy): Bacteria > Pseudomonadota > Alphaproteobacteria > Reyranellales > Reyranellaceae > JAFAZJ01. The sequence goes on from JBFXAZ010000109.1 coordinate 2,875, forward strand.
CTCACCTGCAGCGCGGCGCTCCTGTCGCGACAACGATTCATCTCGCTCAATTGCGGCCGGGTCACGACAGAGCGGACGCGCGAGGGCGTGGCGTCCGGCCGGGGCGTGCCCACGGATCTCCATCGCGTCGAGGCGGTGCAAATGTCGACGCCCAGTTCCGCGACTTTGCATCGCCCCGCCGCGGGGGACGCAAGGGGATAAGCTCCAGCCTGCCTTGCCGCGATGTTTCACGGGGGTTAAGGTCCGGGAAACCCCGGAGGGAAGCCCATGTTCAGCGGTTCACTCGTCGCGCTCATCACCCCGTTCAAGGGCGGCAAGATCGATGAGAAAGGCTTCGAGAACTTCGTGAAATGGCAGATCGAGGAAGGCACGGACGGCCTGGTGCCGTGCGGCACGACGGGTGAGTCGCCGACGCTCGACTACGACGAGCACAAGCGGGTGATCGACATCTGCGTGCAGACCGCCAAGGGCACCGGGGTGCCGGTGATCGCCGGCACCGGTTCGAACTCCACGGCCGAGGCGATCGATCTCACCCGGCACGCCAAGAAGGTCGGCGCCGAGGCCGCCATGCTGGTCGTGCCGTACTACAACAAGCCGACCCAGGAAGGCCTCTACCAGCACTTCAAGACAGTGGCCGAGGCGGTCGACATCCCGATCGTGCTCTACAACGTGCCGCCGCGCACCGGCGGCGACATGCAGGTCGACACCGTGGTCCGCCTGTCCAAGGTCAAGGGCATCGTCGGCATCAAGGACGCCAGCTATGACATGGCACGTCCGACGCTGACGCGGCTCAGGGCCGGCAAGGAGTTCTGCCAGCTCTCCGGCGAGGACGCGAGCGCCCTGGGCTTCCTGGTGCAGAGCGGCGACGGCTGCATCTCGGTGACCGCCAACGTCGCGCCGCGCCTGCTGGGGCAAATGCACGACGCCTGGAAGGCGCGCGAGATCGAGAAGGCGATCGAGATCAACGAGCGCCTGATGCCGCTGCACAAGGCGCTGTTCGTCGAAACCAGCCCGGCGCCGGTGAAGTATGGCGCCGAGCTGCTGGGCAAATGCTCGGCCGAGCTGCGCCTGCCGCTGGTGGAATGCGGCGAAAGCACCAAGAAACAGGTGCGCGACGCCATGGTATTCGCCGGCCTGCTCAACTAGATAGTGGAACCGTCGCAACGGGCCGCGCCGGTACCCTCCGGCGCGGCCCCGTTCATTCAGGAACCCGTCGTCTCGTCATGTCCCGCGCTCCCCGCACCGAAGACCGCATGGCGGCGCAGAACCGCAAGGCCCTGCACAACTATTTCATCGAGGAGCGCCTCGAGGCCGGCATCCAGCTCACCGGCACCGAGGTGAAGTCGCTGCGCGGCGGTCGCAGCCAGATCGTCGAGTCCTACGCCGCCGTGCAGAGGGGCGATCTGTACCTGGTCAACGCCTATATCCCCGAGTATCTGCAGGGCAATCGCAACAACCACGAGCCGCGCCGGCCGCGCCGCCTGCTGCTGCACCGCCGCCAGATCAACCGGCTCATCGGCGCCATCCAGCGCGAGGGCTACACGATCGTGCCGCTGTCGGTCTATTTCAACGCCCGCGGCCTGGCGAAGGTCGAGCTCGGCCTGGCCAAGGGCAAGAAGGAGCACGACAAGCGCGCCACCGCGGCCAAGCGCGACTGGCAGCGCCAGAAGCAGCGCCTGTTGAGGGCACGATGATCCTGAGCGAAACCCAGAGCCTGATCCGCGACGCCGCGCGGCAGTTCGCGCAGGAGCGTATCGCGCCCTTCGCCCGGCAATGGGAAGCCGAGGGCGCGATCCCGCGCGACGTGCTGAGCGAGATGGGCCGGCTGGGCTTCATGGGCATGACCGTGCCCGAGCGCTGGGGTGGTGCCGGCGCCGACACCGTGTCGTATGTCCTCGCGCTGGAGGAGATCGCCGCTGCCGACGGCGCGGTCTCGACCGTCATGAGCGTCAACAACTCGCCCGACTGCGCCGCGCTGATGGGCTATGCCAGCGACGCGCAGAAGGAGCGCTGGCTGAAGCCGCTGGCGCGGGGCGAGCTGCTCGGCGCCTTCTGCCTGACCGAGCCGCAGGCGGGCTCCGACGCGTCGAACCTGCGCACGCGGGCGGTGCGTCGCGGCGACGTCTATGTGCTCGATGGCGTGAAGCAGTTCATCACGTCGGGCCGGACCGCCGACATGGCGCTGGTCTTCGCCGTCACCGATGCGGCCGCCGGCAAGCGCGGCATCTCCTGCTTCATCGTGCCGACGAAGACAAAGGGATACCGCGTCGCGTCAGTCGAGAAGAAGCTGGGCCAGCGCGCCTCCGACACCTGCCAGATCGCCTTCGAAGGTTGCGAGGTGCCGGCCGGGAACCTGCTGGGCGGCGAGGGCGAAGGATATCGCATCGCGCTTGCCAACCTCGAGGCCGGACGGCTCGGCATCGCCGCGCAGTCGGTCGGCATGGCCCGGGCAGCCTTCGAGGCGGCGCGCGCCTATGCCGGCGAGCGCCAGGCGTTCGGCACCGCGATCGTCAACCACCAGGCCGTGCAGTTCCGGCTGGCCGACATGGCGACGCAGATCGCCGCGGCCCGCCAGCTGCTGCTGCATGCCGCTTCGCTGCGCGACGCGGCGGTGCCCTGCCTCACCGAGGCCGCGATGGCCAAGCTCTTCGCCTCCGAGATGGCCGAGCGGGTCTGCTCGGCGGCGATCCAGATCCACGGCGGCTACGGCTACGTCCAGGACTACATCGTCGAGAAGATCTGGCGCGACGTGCGGGTGGCGCAGATCTACGAAGGCACCAGCGACGTGCAGCGCCTCCTGATCGGGCGCGCGCTGCCGGCGATCTGAGCGCCGCGACGCGCGGGCCCTTGTGAGGGGCCGCCGCGTGCTGTAATTGCGCGGCATCCCATGCGCCTGGCATCGCTCGTCATCCTCGCCCTGATGTCGCTGGCATCGCCGCCCGCCCTGGCACAGCAATCGCCGGGCGAGCCGCAGCGCCTGCGTCTGCGCATGCAGACGGCGTTCGATCCCGGCCTGTCGGTCCTGGGCGAGGGCGCGCGGCATTTCGTCAATGCGGTGAAGGCCGCGTCCAACGGCGCGCTGGCGCTGAAGATCGTCGAGGCCGGCGGCCGCGTGCCCAGCGCCAACCTGATCGACGCCGTGGTCGGCGGCGACCTCGACGCGGGCTTCACTTGGCCCGGCCATGCCGCGGCCAAGCTTCCGGCACTCAGTCTCTTCGCCTCGGTGCCGTTCGGGCCCAGCGTGGAGGAGTATGTCGGCTGGATGGCCGACGGCGGTGGCGGCGCGCTGCACCGCGAGCTCTACGGGCGGCTGGGCGTGCACGCCATGATGTGCGGCGTCATGGGGCCGGAGGCCGGCGGCTGGTTCCGCAGCGAGATCTCAAGCGTCGCCGACCTCAAGGGCCTGCGGGTGCGCTTCACCGGCCTGGCCGGCGAGGTGCTGCAGCGCTTCGGCGCCGAGGTCGTCAGCGTGCCCAGCGGCGATGTCTTCAACAAGCTGCAGTCGGGTGTGCTCGACGGCGCCGAGTTCTCGATGCCTTCGGTCGACCGCGCGCTCGGGCTCGACAAGCTCGGCATGCTCTACTACTTCCCGGGCTGGCATCAGCCGGCGTCGCTGGTCGACTTCTACATGCGCAAGGACAAGTGGGAGGCGCTCAGCCGCGAGCAGCGGGCGCAGATCGAGATGGCCTGCCGGTCGACGGTGCTGTTCACCATGGCGCGCGCGCCGGCCGAGCAGGCCAGGGCGCTGGCCTATTTCCGCAAGCAGGGCATCTCGCTGCGCTTCTGGGCGCCTTCGACGCTCGAATCGTTTCGCGAGACGGCCGCCGACGTGATGCGCGAGCACGCCGAGAAGGACGCCGATTTCCGCCGAGTCTGGGACAACATGCGCCAGTACCTCGACGGACCGCGCGCCTGGCGGCGCCTGTCGCGGCCGTAGGCGGCGACTCAGCCGCCGGCTCCGGTGATCGGCCCGGTAATCGGGTCGTTGGTCGGGGGCGTGTTGCCCTGTGAGCCGCCATCGTGCGTCGCCGGCACGCGCGGCAGTTCGGGCGGGCGCGGCAGCAATTCGTCGAGCGTGATGGCGGTGTTCAGGCCGGCCAGCCGCCGGCGGTCCTTGGGCCGCAGCGTCCGGCTCACGCTGCCCGGCTTGCCGGGCACCAGGATGTAGACCTCGCCCGGCTTCGTCAGCGAGACCGTCCGGCCATTGAGGTCGAGGAAGTTCAGCGCCCCCTCGACGAGCCGCAGCACCACCTCGCCATTCTCGTAGACGATCAGGTCGACGATCGTGCCGCGCACGCCGATCGAGCCTGCCGGCGTGCGGATCTCGTAGGCCCGGCTGGGCATGTTGCCGGAGATGAAACGCAGCGCGCCGCGCGTCACGGACACCGCCGCGCCCGAGGCGCCGCGCGCCGGGTCGTAGACGAAGCGATCGAGCGTCACGCGCGAATCGGGTCCGACGTTGAGCACGGTCTCGTCGCGGAACAGCAACTGGCTGCGCGAGGCGGCGCCGGTCTCGATGTTCTCGTTCTGGAAGACGCGGTCGCCGGCCTTCAGCGTGCGCGCGCCGACCGAGCCCTGCACGCGGTTGACGACGGTGGAGGCGACGCCGATGTCGGCCTGCTGCGCCAACGCCGTGGCGGGCAGGGCGAGGCAGGCGAGGGCGGCGATCAGGATGGAACGGCGCATCTCTAGAACTCCACGACCAACTGCATGCCGGTGCGGTGGTCATCGTGGCTGTGGCCGACATAGTTCGACCGCAGGCGGTCGTACTCGTAGTAGACGAAGGCGGTGATAGCCTTGCCGAGGAATTCGGAACCAATAAGGCGGATGCCGGGGATCAGCCGGTAATCGTGGCGGGCGCCGAGATTGACCGGAGAGGCGGCCTCGAAGCCGGCGTACCAGCGGCCGCTGACCGTGAGCTCGGGCGACACGAAGATGCCGGAGAAACCCAGGGCCGGCCCGCCCAGCGGCGCGACATAGGCCAGCCGCATGCCGGCTTCGGTATAGGTCTCCTCGCCGGACGAGGCCGAACCGCGGTAGCGCACGGCGTAGGGCGTCAGGTGCGCGGCGTCGCCGGTGAAGGCGATGTCGGAGGCGGCAAACTCGGCCTTGCCCGAGAACGAGTAGCCATTGCGCTGCGCCAGGGACGGCGCGAACTGCGTGCCGGCGAATCCGACGCGCAGGCGCTTGAGGTAGCCGTGCGGCATCTCCGCCGTGATCGCCAGGCCCAGGGAGTGGAAGAGATATTTGTAGTCGGCGAAGCCGACCTCGCCGGCAAGCGAGGGTGAGATCATGATGCCGTTCCAGGCGGCGAACATCGGGCCGCTCTCGATCGAGGCATAGTGGCCGTCGCGATTGCGGCCGCGGACGTGGAAATCGCCGAACAGCTGCGCGCGGCTGCGCCAGCGCCGTCCGTCGATCACGCGTTCGTCGATGATTCGCAGGCTGGCGTTGGCGTTGACGTCGAAGCCGCCGCCGAGCTGCTCGGTGATCAGCGTGCCGGAATTGAGCTGGCGGGTCTGGTAGTCGGCGTTGCTGTCGAACATCACGCCGAAGCCGACGAGGATGCGTGTCGTCGCCGGCTCGACCACCAGCTTGAGCCGCTCGTACGCCGCCATCGCTTCGGCATCGCCGTGCGCGGCGGCGCGCTCATAGGCGGCCAGCGCCTTGCGCGGCTGGCCTGCGGCTTCCGCCGCCTGTCCATAGCGCATGTTGGCAGCGACATCGGCCGGATTGGCCATCACCTGGTCGAAAGCGGCCCGCAGTTCGGCGCCGGCGGACGCAGACGGCGCCTGGGCCATCGCCGGCAGCGTCGCCGGCGCCACGCCCAGCAGCGATGCGAGAACCAGGCGACGCAATACCGAGGATTTTCTGCTCATGGCGGATTCAGGATCGCATGCAGCCCGCAACCATTCAACGCGTTCACTCCATGCGTTCACTGGCGCATGCGCAAACCGCGCTCGACAGAATCCTCCGCCCGTCGGCTTGCACTGCCCGGCCAATCGGCAGACACTTTCAGGGTCTACGCCTCGCCCGACGCATCCAAGTGCCGGGCGAAGGCCCTTGGCCATCGGGCGTCGCCTAGCGTCCCGGGTCAACGCCGAGACGGTGCGCGACTTCCTTGTACCAAGCGAAGGGAGGGACGCGATGTTCGTTTCCGACATCCTGGCCTACAAGGGCGATCGCGTGGTCGCGGTCGCGCCGCAAGACAGCTTGGCCGCCGCCGTCGCGACACTTGCGGCGCGCCGCATCGGTGCGGTGCTGGTGCTCGACAGTGCCGAGACCATCGTCGGCATCCTGTCGGAGCGCGATGTGCTGCACGCGGTGGCGCGCGAAGGCGCGGCGGCGCTCAATCGCACGGTGTCCGAGGTGATGACCGGCAGCGTCGTCACCTGTAATCCCGACGCCTCGATCGAGCACGTCATGGAGACCATGACCGAGCGGCGCTTCCGGCATTTGCCGGTGGTCCATCAGGGCCGGCTATGCGGCATGATCTCGATCGGCGACGTCGTGAGGCTGCGCCTCGAAGAGCAGCGTCGCGAAGCTGACGCCCTGCGCGAGTACATCACCGCTGCCTGACGCAATCCGGTCGGGCCGTGGCGGGTGGCCGTGGCGTCCCATGATGCCATGAAGCGTCCGTGCGGCTGCACGGTGTCCGGGCTCAAATATCCAGAAACTGCTCGGTTCGCGGTGCAATTTGCGATTTTGAGTGGGTTCCCCGATGACTGATTCCGTTGGGAAATTGGGCCTGAATCCAGTGGACATTGACGCGGAATCATTGATATTTTTCAGCTCGTTAAGCAGAAAATATCAGAGTCTCTGATAAATTCTCGTTAGTTCGTTATATTGATGTTAATTCTTCGCAAGCCGTGATAATATCTTAGCCAGGCTGGAAATATGGGGTGGACTTGTGCCCGCTCCGTGAAGTGTTCGGGGATGCTGAAAATCAACCTTCTTGGGGGCTGTCGCCTCCTTGCGTCCGACGGTACCGATGTCACCCCCCGCGCGCGCAAGACGCGCGGCATGGTGGCGTTCCTGGCGCTTGCGCCGGGCGGTTCGGCGACGCGCGAAAAGCTCGCGGGCCTGCTGTGGAGCGACCGCCAGGAGGAGCAGGCGCGCGGCAGCCTGCGCCAGAGCGTGACCGAGCTGCGCGCCGCCTTCCGCGGCCGCGACGAGGAGGCGCTGCAGGTCGACCGAGACTCGCTGCATATCCGTCTCGACAAGGTCTGGATCGACGCGCGCGAGCTGGAGCGTCTGGCCGTCGGTACGCCGGACGAACGCCGCCAGGTGATCGCGCTCTATGGTGGCGATCTGCTGGCCGACATCGGCTCGATCGGCGGCCCCTTCGACGACTGGCTGTATTCCGAGCGCGCCTTCCGGCGCGACACCGCGCTCAATGCCATGGCGTCGCTGCTGCGCGAAAGGCTGGCCGCCTCCGACGTCACCGATGCCGAGTCGATCGCGCGCGCGGTGCTGACCATCGATCCGGCGCACGAGGAAGCGCATCGCGCGGTGATGGAATCGTATGCGCGCCGCGGCGACAAATCCTCGGCCCTGCGCCAGTTCCAGATCGCCACGGAGACGCTCAAGCGCGTGCTCGACGCCAAGCCCGGGCCGGCGACGGTCACGCTCTACGAACGCATCAAGGGCGACCGACTGACCGGCGAGAGCAGCGCACCGACGGTGTCCGGCGCCGAGGATCTGCTGGATGGCGACGACGCGCATGCCATGCAGCTGTCGGTGGCCGTTCTGCCGTTCCGCAACATCGGCGGCGATCCCACGCAGGACTATCTCGGCGACGGTCTGGCCGACGAGATCGTCGATGGCCTGTCGCGCTTCCGCTGGCTCTCGGTGATCGCCTCGGGCTCGACCGGCATGTATCGCGGCATCGACGCCGATCCGCGCGACGTCGGCCGGCGCCTGAACGTGCGCTACGCCGTCGAGGGCGCAGTGCGGCGCAGCGCCGAGCGCGTGCGCATCGCCGTGCGCCTGGTCGATTGCGACGACGGCCGTACCGTGTGGTCGGACATGCGCGTCGCCTCGTTCGCCGAGGTCTTCGAGCTCGAGAACGAGATCGTGCGCGAAATCGTCGGCCAGCTCGACCCCAAGTTGCTGCAGGCCGAGATCGATCGGGCGCGCCGGCGGCCGCCGGAGAACCGCAACGCCTACGATAATGTCCTGCGCGCGGTTCCCCTGCTGTACCAGGCCAACGGCGAGTCGTTCCGCATGGCCGGGGAGTTCCTGCGCCGCGCCCTGGTGCTGGATCCGGACTACGCCCGCGCGCATGCCTGGATGGCCTTCATGCATGTCTTCGAGATCGGCGAGGGCTGGGCCAAGGACAAGCAGGCGGCGATCGAGGGTGCCGAGCGCCACGCCCGTCTGGCGGTCGAGTGCGATCCCGACGACGCCATGGCGCTGTCCTTCGCAGGCCATGTCGAGGTCTTCGTCCATCGCAACTACGAGGCGGCCGAGCGGTTGCACAACCGGTCGCTGGCGATCAACCCCAATTTCGGCTGGGGCTGGGCCTTCGCCGCGCTGCTGTGCAGCTATCGCGGGCGGCCGGAGGAGGCGTTCGAGCGGCTGGAGCGCTATCGCCGCCTGTGCCCGTTCGATCCCTTTGTCTACTTCTGGGAGACGGTCAACGTCATCTCCCTGGCGGTCGCCCAGCGCTACGAGGACCTGATCACCGCGGCCCAGCCGATCCTGGTGGATCGGCCGAATTTCGCCGCCGTTCTACAGCCTCTGATTGTCGCCCTGGGCCATCTGGGCCGCCCGGAGGAGGCCAAGCCCTATATCGAGCGCCTCAAGGCGCAGCAAATTCAGGTGACCATTGCATTCTATCGCAAGAATTACCCCCTCGAGCGGGAAGAGGACCTGAACCGGTACCTCGAGGGCCTGAGAATGGCTGGAATTCCAGAAGAATGACGCATTGACGATGCTTTGACGGAACCAAAGCCGCGTTTTGACGATGGAAAGACATCATTGAACGAAAGTGGGTGCGGGCGAAGAGGTCCCATACGCCGGGGGGTGTGTGGACAAACCTTCTTCAGGCACCGCATCTGATGAGGAGAGTCCAATGATCGCTGTGATGATGGGCGGCATGTCGCCGCTGTTTATCGAGGAAGTCGAAGTCGAGCTGGGCGGCATGTCGCCGCTGTTCGGCGAGACCGTCGAGGTCGAGATGGGTGGCATGTCGCCGCTCTTCGTGCAGATGGGCGGCATGTCGCCGCTCTTCATCGAGACCGTCGAGGTCGAGATGGGCGGGATGTCGCCGCTGTTCGGCGAGACCGTCGAGGTCGAGATGGGCGGCATGTCGCCGCTGTTCATCTGATACACGAGGTGGTGTGAAGCTCGCCTGATGCGCTACTACCTATTGGTATAGGCGCGTCGCTGGTCGCTTCACACCGCTGAATGGTAGGGTAAGGGCGAGCGCAGCTGAAAGGCTGGCTCGCCTTTTCTCTTTTGGTGATCTGGCGTTCGAGGGTGGGGCCGATGGTGAGCGATAAGCCGGCGATTCCTGAAAAGCTGATGACGTTCTATCGCTTCATCCCCAATGCCCGAAAGCCGATCCGGGCCGATGCTTCGGCAGGCGGCACGATCCCGACGCGCTCCTTCCGCTATTGCGAGCCCATCCGCACGGCGTCCTCGTTCGGCTGGTATTTCTTCCCGCCGATGGATTTCGGCCTGCTCTGGGACGGCACCGACGTGCTCTGGAGCCATGCCGGCCAGCCCGAGTGGAAGCCCCTCTCGCGGCAGCATTATCCCAACTTCGCCAAGCACTTCGACGAGAAGGCCCCGGCCGACTGCAAGGGCTATGCGATACCCTTTCTGGGCGCCATGCCGGAGCCGGGCATCGTCAATATCTGGAGTGGCTGGGTGGGCCGCTCGGCGCCCGGCTGGAACACCCTGATCCGCCCGGTCGCCAACCTGCCGCAGCCTGGAGGCTGGGAGAACTATGAGGGCGTGGTCGAGACTGACCGCTGGTTTGGACCGCTTTTCGTCAATATCCGCCTGCGCCGCACAGGCGTGCCGATCCTGGTGAAGCGCGAATTGCCCCTGTTCCAGGCCCAGCCGCTGCCGCGCTGGCTGTTCTCCGACAAGCTTTTCAATGCCTTCGACGTCGTCGGCAGCCTGGACGAGCTGACCGAGAAGGACTGGCAGGACTACCGCGAGACCGTGGTCATTCCCCAGAGCAAGGTGAACCGCAAGCTCGGCGAATACGCCAAGCGCACGCGCAAGCGCGGAAAAAGTGATGGAGAATCAGGCACCGGACCGGCCGAAGAGGCTTGACGAGGGGTTCTCCACAGAGGGTCCGCGAGATATCCACACACGCTTAAATTTTGGAAAGGTTCATTCTGAACCCAATTTTTCTGTGGGCCGTTAAAGACGCGCAAAGGCCGGCGCAAACGATCCTTTGACGAATGCTGCGTGTCCAGTGACGATTCCCCGGACTCGCGGAAGTAGAATGTCCCAGAGCCTGCTTGGTGGCAGCCCACCGGCGGGCTAGTTTCCGGCCCCGTTCGTCCTTCGCCGGGTCAGCTTCGATGTCCGTCCTTCGCTCGCAAATCGACGTCCGCTCGGCGTCGTACAAGGCCAATCGCGAGGCCATGCTGGCCCAGGTGGCCGATCTCAGGGCCAAGGTGGACGCGGCCCGGCTGGGCGGCGGCGCCGAATCGCGCGACCGCCACGTCAAGCGGGGCAAGCTGCTGCCGCGCGAGCGCGTCCGCACCCTGCTGGACCCCGGCGCTCCCTTCCTTGAGCTCAGCCAGCTCGCAGCCCACGACATGTACGACAACCGGGCGCCCGCCGCCGGGGTGATCACCGGCGTCGGCCGGGTGTCCGGGGTCGAATGCGTGATCGTCTGCAACGACGCCACGGTGCAGGGCGGCACCTACTACCCGATGACGGTGACCAAGCACCTCCGGGCGCAGGAGATCGCCCTGGAGAACCGGCTGCCCTGCATCTACCTGGTCGATTCCGGCGGCGCCAACCTGCCCAACCAGTCCGGCGTCTTCCCCGACAAGACGCATTTCGGCCGGATCTTCTACAACCAGGCCAACATGAGCGCGCTCGGCATCCCGCAGGTCGCCGTGGTCATGGGCTCCTGCACCGCCGGCGGCGCCTATGTGCCCGCCATGAGCGACGAGACGGTGATCGTGCGCAAGCAGGGCACGATCTTCCTCGGCGGCCCGCCGCTGGTGAAGGCGGCCATCGGTGAGGTGGTGAGTGCCGAGGAGCTGGGCGGCGCCGACGTCCATGCCCGCCAGTCCGGCGTCGCCGACCACTATGCGCTCAACGACAGCCACGCGCTCGGCATCGCCCGGCGAATCGTCGCCAACCTGAACTGGCGCAAGAATCCACCGGCGCTGCTCCAGGAGCCGCGCGATCCGCTGTACCCTGCCGACGAGCTCTACGGCGTGATCCCGACCGATACCCGCATCCCCTACGACGTGCGGGAAGTGATCGCGCGCCTGGTCGACGGCAGCGAGCTCGACGAGTTCAAGGCGCTCTACGGCACCACCATCGTCACCGGCTTCGCCCGCATCATGGGCTATCCGGTGGGCATCCTCGGCAACAACGGCATCCTGTTCAACGAATCGGCGCTCAAGGCGGCGCACTTCATCGAGCTGTGTGGCCAGCGCGGCATCCCGCTGCTGTTCCTGCAGAACATCGTCGGCTTCATGGTCGGCAAGAAGTACGAGGCCGGCGGCATCGCCAAGGACGGCGCCAAGCTGGTGACCGCGGTGGCCACGGCCCGGGTGCCGAAGTTCACCCTGATCGTCGGCGGCAGCTACGGCGCGGGCAACTACGGCATGTGCGGCCGCGCCTATGGCCCGCGCTTCCTGTGGATGTGGCCCTCGGGCCGCATCTCGGTGATGGGCGGCGAGCAGGCGGCCTCGGTGCTGGCCACGGTGCGGCGCGACAACGTCGAGGCCCGGGGCGGCTCGTGGAGCGCCGAGGAGGAGGCCGCCTTCAAGGCGCCGATCCGTCAGCAGCTCGAGGACGAATCGCACCCCTACTTCGCCTCGGCGCGGCTGTGGGACGACGGCATCCTCGATCCGCTCGACACGCGCATGGCCCTGGGGCTGGGCCTGTCGGCGGCGATGAACGCGCCGATCGCCGAGCCGAAATGGGGCGTGTTCCGGATGTGATGGAGCGCGCCATGTCCGAAACCATCCTGCTGTCCGTCGCCGACCAGGTCGCCACCGTCACGCTCAACCGCGTACGCGCGCACAACGCCTTCGACCTGTCGACCTGCGAAGCCTTCCTGTCGATCCTCGACGGAATCGCACGCGATCCGGCCGTGCGCGTCGTAGTGATCACCGCCAATGGCCCGACCTTTTCCGCCGGCGGCGACTTCAACTGGGTGCTGACCTGGCCCGGCGAGACGCCCGAGCAGAACAAGCAGGGCGCGCTGGCGATCACCCGCGTCGTGCAGGCCGTCTACGACCTTCCCAAGCCCTCGATCGCCGCCGTGCAGGGCGCGGCGGTGGGCGGCGGCGTCGGCGTGATGCTGGCCTGCGACTACGTCGTTGCCTCGGACCGCGCACGCTTTGGCCTGACCTCGGCGCGCAACGGCCTGCTCGCCGGTATCGCCATCCCGGTGCTGATCCAGACCGTGGGGCCGCGCCGCGCGCGCCAGCTTCTTATGCACGGCGGCATGTTCGACGTCGCCGAAGCGCAGCGCATCGGCATGGTCGACCGCATCGCCACAGCCGAGACGCTCGAGGCCGAGACGCTGAAGCTCGCCCGCGAGCTGACGCTGGGCGCGCCCTCGGTGCAGGCGCTGATCAAGCGGCTGATCACCGAGATCGACGCCGCGCCCAACGACGCCGACATGGTCGAGCTGGTGGCCACCAACGTCGCCGAGCAATGCCTCACGCCCGACGCGGGCGAGGGCATGTCGGCCTTCCTCGCCAAGCGCAAGCCGGGCTGGGTGAAGCTCTGATAGGGCTCTTGTTGAGCCGGCCAGCGGTGCCTATTTACGTACAAAAACCTGTACGGAGTATTGCGATGGATGTCATCACCTACACCGATCTTCGTCAGAACCTCGCGAAGATGATGGACAAGGTGTGCGAAGAGCGCGCGCCCTTGGTGGTCAGCCGACAGAAGCATGAGGCCGTCGTGATGATGTCGCTCACCGAGTACCGGGCGCTGGAGGAAACGCTGCATCTGCTGCGCCATCCGGCGAACGCCGAGCGGCTCCTGCGCTCGATCGGCGATGCCGATTCCGGCCGGGTGGAGGAGCGCGAACTGGTCGATCCGGAACACGGATGAGGATTGTCTTCACGCCGGATGGGTGGGCCGACTACCAGCATTGGATCGAGGCCGACCGCGCGACACTGCAGAAGGTCAATGAGCTGATCCGCGACATAAGGCGCGATCCGTTCAGGGGGCTCGGCAAGCCCGAGCCGTTGCGCGCAAATCTGGCGGGGTGGTGGTCGCGCCGCATCACCGGAGAGCATCGATTGGTGTATCGGGTTTCCGGGCAGGGAGACGATGCGAGCGTGACAATCGCGCAGTGTCGTTTTCACTACCGATAGAGTGGACAGGGCGGAAACGATGTTCTCCAAGATCCTCATCGCCAATCGCGGCGAGATCGCCTGCCGGGTCGTCAGGACGGCGCGGGCGATGGGCGTGAAAACGGTCGCGGTCTATTCCGACGCCGACCGCGGCGCGCGGCACGTCGCGCTGGCCGACGAGGCGGTGCACATCGGGTCCGCGCCGGCGCGCGAGAGCTATCTGGTGGTCGACCGGCTGATCGACGCCGCGAAGCGCACCGGTGCCGAGGGCATCCATCCCGGCTATGGCTTCCTCAGCGAGAACGCCGCCTTCGCCGATGCCTGCGACGCGGCTGGCATCGTCTTCATCGGCCCGCCCGCCTCGGCGATCCGCGCCATGGGCTCGAAGAGCGAGGCCAAGAAGCTGATGGAGGCCGCCAGGGTGCCGCTGGTGCCGGGCTACCATGGCGATGACCAGTCGCCCGAGCTGCTGGCGGGCGAGGCCGAGCGCATCGGATATCCTGTGCTGATCAAGGCGGCGGCCGGCGGCGGCGGCAAGGGCATGCGCCCGGTGCTGAAGCCCGAGCAGTTCGCCGAGGCGCTGGCCGGCGCCAAGCGCGAGGCCAAGGCCGCCTTCGCCGACGATCACGTGCTGATCGAGCGCTACCTGCAGCGGCCGCGCCACATCGAGATCCAGGTTTTCGCCGACAGCCGCGGCCACTGCGTCTACCTCTTCGAGCGCGACTGCTCGATCCAGCGGCGCCACCAGAAGGTCATCGAGGAGGCGCCGGCGCCCGGCATGGATCCGTCGCACCGCCGCGCCATGGGCGAGGCCGCCGTCGCCGCGGCGCGCGCGATCGGCTATGTCGGCGCCGGCACGGTCGAGTTCATCGTCGACCAGTCGGGCGAGTTCTTCTTCATGGAGATGAACACCCGCCTGCAGGTCGAGCATCCGGTCACCGAGATGATCACCGGCCAGGACCTGGTCGAATGGCAGTTGCGCGTCGCCACAGGTGAGAAGCTGCCGCTGACGCAGGAGCAGCTGCACATCGACGGCCACAGCTTCGAGGTGCGGCTCTACGCCGAGGATCCGGCGCGCGGTTTTCTGCCCTCGGTCGGCCGGCTCAAGCACCTCGTGCTGCCGCGCGAGCGCGAAGGCTTCCGCGTCGACACCGGCGTGCGGCCGGGCGACGAGGTGACGATGAACTACGACCCGATGATCGCCAAGATCATCGTGCACGGCGAGACGCGCGACGCCGCACTGCGCCGGCTGCGAGTCGCGCTGAGCGAGACCGAGGTCGTGGGCGTGCGCACCAACGCCGCGCTGCTCGCGCGCATCGCCGCGCACCACGCCTTCGCCGCCGGCGAGGTCGACACCGGCTTCATCGAGCGCCACCGCGCCGAGCTGCTGCCCAAGGCCGCGCCGCTGTCGGATCGCGTGCTGGCGCTGGCGGCGCTGGCGCGACTTGAGGAGATCGCGCGCGACGCGGTGGCCATGGCGCAGGCTTCCGGCGATCGACATTCGCCCTGGTTCAGCGTGCGCGGCTGGCGGCCCAGCGGTGAAGGGCACGACGATCTGCGCTGGCGCGACGGCGAGAGCGACATCGTCGTCAGCGCGCGCCATCCGCGCGAGGGCGGCCATGTGCTGACATTGCCCGGCGGCGAGGTGCGCGCGCACGCGAGCCGTGACGCCGACGGCATGCTGCGCGCCGAGATCGGCGGCGACACGCTGATCGGCCGCGTCGTCACGGCGACGGCCAACGACGGCGGCATCGACGACATCGTCTTCGTCGATGGCGAGATGCGCACCCTGCGCCGCGTCGATCCGCGCGATGTGTCCCTGGCCGACGCCGGCGGCGCGGGCGAGGGCTCGGTGAAATCGCCGCTGCCGGGCAAGATCATCGACGTGAGGGTGAAGGAGGGCGCCTCGGTCTCGCGCGGCGATGCGCTCCTGGTGCTCGAAGCGATGAAGATGGAGCACACGCTGGCCGCGCCGGCCGACGGCAAGGTCAAGCGGGTGATCTACAGCGTCGGCGACCAGGTCGCCGAGGGTGTCGACCTGATCGAGTTCGAGCCGTCGTCGTAAGCGATGATCTCCAATATGCAGGCCATTCAGGCTGACGACCTCAGCTCGATCGAGCGCTATCGGCCGGTCGACCTGCCCGTGCCGCAACCCGGTCCCGGCGAGGTACGCATCAGGGTCGCCGCCTGCGGTGTGGGCTATGTCGATGCGTTGGTGGCGTTGGGGCG
>JBFXAZ010000110.1:0-17731 GCA_050183765.1 Reyranellaceae bacterium
CGCTGGCGTCGAAAACCGGCACGATCAACGCCGACGGCGGGCAGGTGGCGATCACCGCGGCGGCGGCGCGCGCGGTGGTCGACGGCGTGGTCAATGTCGGCGGCCGGATCAACGCGCGCAGCGTGACCAACGAGCGCGGGGTGATCGTCTTCGGCGGCGGCGAGAGCACGCAGGTCAATGTCAACGGCACGATCGACGTGTCGGGGGGCGCGACGCAGAAGGGCGGCACGGTCACGGTCACGGCGTCCAAGGTCAACGTCGCCTCGACGGCGCGGATCAACGCCAATGGCGGCGCCGGCGGCGGCACGGTCCTGGTCGGCGGCGGCCGGCAGGGTCAAGGACCGATCACCAATGCCGGGTTCACGACGGTGGAGCGCGGTGCGGTGATCACCGCCGACGCCGTCGAACTGGGCAACGGCGGCACGGTCGTCGTCTGGGCCGACAACACCACGGTGTTCGGCGGCACGATCTCGGCCAGGGGCGGCGCCCAGGGCGGCAACGGCGGCTTCGCCGAGGTCTCGGGCAAGAGCCGGCTCCACTTCGACGGCATGGTCGACCTGCGGGCCGCGGCCGGCCTCGTCGGCACCCTGCTGCTCGATCCCAGCGACATCACCATCAGCGCCGGCGGCGACAGCAACATCGACGTGTCCGGCGGCACGGTCACCGGCACGGCGGACAGCTCGAACATCAGCGTCGCGACGCTCGAGACGCTGCTGACGACGGCCGACGTCATCATCGATGCGACCGGCGGTCCCGGCTCGGGCGGCGGCACGATCACCATTCTCGACAGCGTCAGCAGCTTCTCCGGAAACGACCTGACGCTGCGGGCGCTGGGCAACATCGCGGTGAATGGCGCGCTCTCGCTGAGCTTCTCGACGATCTCCTTCAACTCAACCGCCGGCCAGCTCACCCAGACCGCCCCCATCACCGCCGATACCGTGACGTTTGCCGTGGGGGGCGTGGTCGCGCTGACCAACTCCGGCAACATGATCGACGATGTCAGTGGCACCGCCGGCAAGTCGATCTCGATCGTCAACGCCCAGACCCTGGCTGTCACCAGCGACGGCCTCACCGCCGGCGCGTTCTCGAGCGTGACCCTGACGACGCTCGGGGCCTCCTCCGACATCTTCATCAATGGCACGGTGACGGGCTTCGGCATCACGCTGAATGCCGGCGGCGACGTCTTCGGCGGGATCCCGGCACGCGATGAATCGAGCGCCATCATCATCGACTACCACCCGTTCATCAACGACACGTCCGTCACATTCTGGCCCAAGGTCCAGCCGCAATTGACCAAGACGCCGGACATCAGCTTCACTATCCTGTCGGACTGCCAGCTGGCCAAGGAGGCGCTCGCGTGCGGCGCACCGACATTCGACGATGGCGTGCCACTCAGCGACGACGACCTCGTGCCGGTCAACCTCGGCAACGAGGAGCTGATCTTCGCCAACCGCCGGCGCCCGCCCACGCCCAAGAACTGAGATCGCGGCACCTGCGTCGCGATCCCGCGACGGCCTAGCCATGCCGCGCATCGGCATGCTGACGCCCTCGTCCAACACCGTGCTCGAGCCGGTGACCTCCGCGATGCTGCGCGAGCATCCCGCCATCACCGCGCATTTCTCGCGCTTCAAGGTCACCGAGATCGCGCTCAGCGACGCGGCCACGGGCCAGTTCGCCTACCAGCCCATCCTCTCGGCGGCCGAGCTGCTGGCGGACGCGCGCTGCGATCTCATTGCCTGGAACGGCACCTCGGCCAGCTGGCTGGGCTTCGATCGCGACGAGGAGCTCGTGCGGCGCATCGAGCAGGCGACGAAGATCCGCGCCGCCACCTGCGTGCTGGGCTACCGGCGCCTGATCCGGCAACTCGGGCTCGGCAGGATCGGCCTTGTCAGTCCCTACACCAGCGACGTGCAGGCACAGATCGTCGACACTTGGCGCGCGGCAGGCCTGCACATCGCCGCCGAGACACATCTGGGCCTGCGCGACAATTTCTCCTTCGCCACCGTCACCGAGGACTGGATTGACGCCGCGCTGGGCAGGATGGCCGAGGCCGGCTGCGATGGTGCCGTGATTCTATGCACCAACATGCGCGGGGCGTTGCCGGCCGCGCGCCGCGAAGCGACACTGGGCATTCCGATCCTCGATTCGGTGGCGGTGACCCTGTGGTCGGCACTGGACGCCCTGGGGCTCGACAAGCGCGCCTTCACGCAATGGGGACGATGGTTCACCGCCTAGGCCCGCATCTTGCTGGGAAGCGGTGCAGGCGATGGATCCGATCGTTCCGGAGAATGAGACAGTGGCCGAAGCACCCGACCCGATCACCCTGGAGCTGTTCAAGAACGCGATCTTCTCGATCGCCGACGAGATGGCGCTGACGGTCTTCCGCACGACCTACTCCGGCGTGCTCAAGGACAACATGGACTATTCCACGGGCTTCGCCGACGCCGACGGCAAGCTCGCGGCCCAGGGCCTGACCCTGCCGGGGCATCTCGGCTCGGTGCCGACGGCGATGGAATCGATCATGCGCCATTTCGGCGACGACATGGCGCCGGGCGACGTGTTCATCATGAACGACCCGTTCGACGGCGGCATGCACCTGCCGGACATCTTCGTCATCAAGCCGCTCTACCACGAGGGCGAGCGCCTGGCCTTCGCCTGCACGGTCTGCCACCACATCGACGTCGGCGGCCGCGTCGCCGGCTCGAACGCCTCGGACTCGACGGAGATCTACGCCGAGGGCCTGCGCATCGCGCCGATGAAGCTCTACGAGGCCGGCAGGATCAACAAGACCATCATGACGTTCATCGAGAAGAACGTCCGTTTGCCGGTCCAGCTCTTCGGCGATCTGCGCGCGCAGCTCGCCGCCTGCCACATCGGCGAGACCCAGTTCGCCGAGATCGTCGCGCGTTACGGCCCGACGCAGACGAGAATGTACCTCAAGGAGGTCATCGACTACGCCGAGCGGCTCACGCGCGCGGCCCTGGCCCAGCTGCCCGACGGCGAATGGAGCTTCGAGGACTGGATCGACGACGACGGCGTCGACTACGGGAAGCCGATCCGCCTGTTCGTCTCCATCCGCAAGACCGGCAGCCACATGGTGGTCGACTGGACCGGCACCAATCCGCAGGTCAAGGGCGCCATCAACAACACGCTGAGCTTCACCAAGGCGGCCGCCTATACCGGCGTGCGCTCGGTGCTGCCGCCGGGCATCCCCAACAACGAAGGCGTGTTCCGCGCCATCGAGGTGATCTGCCCGCCCGGCACGGTGGGCAACGGCGTGCTGCCGGCGGCCTGCGCCGCGCGCGGCCTCACCGGCTTCCGCATGGTTGACTGCATGTTCGGCGCGCTGGCCATGATGCTGCCCGACCGAGTCAAGGCGGCGGGCGACGGCGGCAACACCGGCATCTCGATCGGCGGCTACGATGCGGCGCGCAAGCCCTTCGTCTATGTCGACTTCACCTGCGGCGCCTGGGGCGCGCGACCCTTCGCCGACGGCCTCGACGGCAACTCGCACATGTTCGCCAACATGGCTTCGCACTCGATCGAGGTCACCGAGGCTGAGCAGCCGATCCAGCTGCTGGCCTACGAGTTCGTCGCCGACAAGGCGGGTGCCGGCAAGTACCGCGGCGGCGTGCCGTTCCGCCGCGACTACCGCTTCCTCGAAGCCGAAGGCATGCTGCAGGTCCGCTCCGACCGGCGCGACCATCGGCCCTTCGGCCTCTATGGCGGCAGCCCCGGCGGCCCGTCCGAGAACTACATCAATCCCGATGGCGAGAACCGGCTGCTGCCGTCGAAGCTCACCATGACGGTCAAGCGCGGCGACATCTTCCGCCACGTGCTGGCCGGCGCCGGCGGCTGGGGCGATCCGCTGGAGCGCGATCCCGCCGCCGTGCTGCGCGACGTGCGCAACGAGTTGCTGTCGCCGCAGAAGGCCGTGGCCGACTACGGCGTCGTGATCGATACGGCGACCTGGACGGTCGACGCAGCGGCCACCGCCCGGCGCCGCGCCGAGATCGCCGCCTCGCGCGGCTGGACGGAAGTCCCGAAGGTGCAACGGCAGGAGCCGCTTCCCCTGGCGCGCGCCGCGGAATAGCAATCCATGACCGTCACCTATCGCGTCGGTGTCGACATCGGCGGCACCTTCACGGACATCGTGCTGCTCGGATCCGACGGCACCATCCACACCAAGAAGATCTCCTCCAGCGTCGGCAACTACGCGCAGGCCATCGTCGACGGCCTGGGCGAGGTGTTCCGCGAAACCGGCCTCGCCGGCGGTGCGATCGACGAGATCCGCCACGGCACCACCGTCGCCTCCAACGCCATCCTCGAGCACAAGGGCGCGCGCGTCGGGCTGATCACCACCAGGGGCTTCCGCGACGTGCTGGAGATCCGCACCCTGCGCATGCCCCGCCTGTACGACCTCGGCTGGACCAAGCCGCCGCCACTGGTCGAGCGCTACCTGCGCCAGGTCGTCGACGAGCGCGTCGACCATGCCGGCCAGGTCGACAAGCCGCTCGATCCTGATGACGCGGAACGCGCCGTCGATGCGCTGCTGGCGGAGAAGGTCGAGGCGATTTCGATCTGCCTGCTGAACTCCTTCGCCAATCCCGCGCACGAGGCGATGCTGCGCGATATCGCCGTCGCCAAGGCCCCTCGCCTGCCGCTCAGCGTCTCCTTCGAGGTGCTGCCGGAGATCAAGGAGTACGAGCGCACCTCGACCACGGTGATCAACGCCTACGTGATGCCGATCGTCGCCACCTATCTGCGGGCGCTGCGCCAGGGGCTCGACGCCGCCGGCATTCCCGCCCGTCTGCTGCTGATGCAGTCCAACGGCGGCCTGACGACCGACACCGCGGCGGCCGAGCGGCCGATGAACATCATCGAGTCCGGCCCGGCCGGCGGTGTGGTCGGCGCGCAGGCGCTGGCGCGCGCCAAGGGCCTGCCCAGGATCATCACCTTCGACATGGGCGGCACCACCGCCAAGGCCTCGATGGTCGAGGACGGCGAGGTCGCGCGCGCGCAGGAATACGCCGTGGGCGCCGGCATCATGGTCGGCTCGCGCCTGCTGACTGGTGCCGGCTACACGCTGAAGGTGCCGGCCATCGATCTCGCCGAGGTCGGCGCCGGCGGCGGCTCGCATGTCTGGATCGACGGCGGCGGCGCGCTGCAGGCCGGACCGCAGAGCGCCGGCGCCTCGCCCGGACCGGTCTGCTACGACAAGGGCGGCGAGATCCCGACGATCACCGATGCCAACGTGCTGCTGGGCTATATCAACCCCGGTCACCTCGTCGGCGGCGCCCTGAAGCTCAATGCCGAAAAGGCGCGCGCGGTGTTCGCCGAGAAGATCGCCGGACCGCTGGGCATGTCGATCGAGCGCGCCGCCTATGGCGCGCACCTGATCGCCGCGTCCAACATGATCCGCGCCATCAAGGCGGTGTCGACCGAGCGCGGGCGCGACCCGCGCGACTTCGCCCTGTTCGCCTTCGGCGGCAATGGCCCCCTCTTCGCCGCCGGCATGGCCGCCGCGCTGGGCATCGTCAGGATCGTCGTGCCGCCATCGGCCGGCCTGTTCTCGTCCTTCGGGCTGCTCTACGCCGATGTCGAGCATCACTATGCCCGCACCTTCCGCCGCCTGCTGCGCCAGGCCGATCTCGGCGAGATCGACCGGGCCTGGAATGCACTGGCGCAACAGGCCAGCGATCAGCTCGCTGTCGAGGGCTTCACCGGCGCGCACGCGAAGCTCAAGCGCTCGGCGGCGCTGCACTACAAGGGCCAGAGCTACGACCTGACCGTCACGGTGCCCGACGGCCCGATCGACGCCGCGATGGTCAAGCATCTCGAGGAAGCCTTCGGCCAGGAGCACGAGAAGACCTACGGCCACCGAGCCGGACCCGACGAACCGGTCGAGCTGGTTTCCATCCAGGTGGTCGGCTCGGGGCTGCGCGAGGGCGGCGCCGTCCCTCAGAGCGTGAAGTCGAGCCGGGCCGAGCCCGTGGCCCAGGCCTCGCGCCGCGCCTATTTCGGCGACATCCATGGCTGGCAGGACACACCGGTGCTGACGCGCGCCGATCTGGCCTCAGGCCGCACCGGCCCGCTGATCGTCGACGAGTACGACACGACCTGCGTGGTCCCGCCCGCCGCCCGCGCCGAACTCGACGCCGCCGGCAATATCGTGATCACGCTGTAGGTCCGGTGTCGTCCTGAGCGGAGCGAAGGACCTCGTGGTATCGCGGCCAAACACAAGCAGCGCTTCCCGACGCAGCACCGCCGGATCCTTCGCTGCGCTCAGGATGACAGGAGGTGTTGCCCTCATCCCGCTGTCAGTCCGCCGCCGTCCGCGGCAGCCACAACGCGAGGTCGGGCCAGAACGACAGGACGACGATCATCGCCAGGATGGTCAGGACGAAGGGGGCGGTCCCGATCATGACGTCGGTGATCCGGCCGCGCTTTCGCAGGCCCTGCACGACATAGAGGTTGATCCCGACCGGCGGCGTGATCATCGCCAGCTCCATCAGGATGATGATGACGATGCCGAACCAGATCGGATCGTAGCCGGCGCCGATCACGATCGGCGCGATGATGGGCACGGTGGCCACCATCATCGACAGCGTCTCCATGAACATGCCCAGCACGAAGTAGAACAGCACCACGACGATGAGCAGCTCCACCTTGGACAGGCCAAGGCTGGCGATGAAGCCGCTGACCTTGCCGGTCAGGCCGATCGATGTGATCACGAAGTTCAGGAAGTACGCCGCGAGCAGGATCGCCATGATCATGGCGGTCGTGCGCATCGTGCCTTCGAAGGCGCTCAGCAAAGTGCGCCAGGTCAGGCGGCGGTGCCAGGCGGCGATGCCGATGGCGGCCAGCACGCCGAGCGCCGCCGACTCGGTCGCCGTCGCCAGGCCGGCATAGATCGAGCCGATCACGGCGAGAAAGATGATCAGCGGCGGCAGCAGGTCGGGCAGCGCGGCGATGCGCTGCTTCCATGTCGTCGTCGTCGGCCTGCCGCCGAGCGACGGGCGGACGAGGCAAATGGCGAGCACGGTCAGGCTGAACAGGCTGGCCAGCACCACGCCGGGCAGGAAGCCCGCGAGGTAGAGCTTGGGAATCGAGGTCTCGGTCAGCACGCCATAGACGATCATGTTGATCGACGGCGGGATCAGGATGCCCAGCGTGCCGCCGGCGGCAATGGTCCCGAGAAACAGCCGCTCCGAGTAGCCGCGCTTCTCGACCTCGCCCAGCGCCACCGTCCCGATCGTCGCGGCCGTGGCCACGCTCGAGCCTGAGGTGGCGGCGAACATGGCGCAGGCCGCGATGTTGGAATGCATCAGGCCGCCGGGCAGCCACGGCACCCACAGCACCAGCGCGTTGTACATGCGCTCGGCCATGCCGGAACGCAGCAGGATCTCGCCCAGCAGCACGAAGAAGGGGATCGCCACCAGCAGGAAGTTGTTCGACGTGCCCCAGGCGACCTCGCCCATGGCCAGCGACAGGGGCAGCTTCGAATAGAGGCCCGACAACGACAGGCCGAGCACCCCGAGGCCGGCAGCGACGGGGATCGCCAGGGCCAGCAAGCCGAGCAGGATCAGGAGCGTGACCAGGAGCATGGGCGCGCTACAACCCGCGTTCCTGGCGGTCCTTCAGGTCGCGGACCTCGTCCTCGACCTCCTCTACGGCGGAGCGCGTGCTGATCAGCTGCGCCACCGCGCTCAGGTCACCGGCCAGCGCCAGGCGCGCCGCCTGCAGCAGCAGCAGGATGCCGATGACGACGAACGCCGCCAGCCCGGCGATCCACAGCGCCTGGGGAATCACGGTGGGCGTCTCCAGGGCGGACTGGCTGCGCGACTCCGAGATCCAGGATTGCGAGACCACGCCCCATCCGTGCCAGGCGGTGAGCGCGAAGAAGCCGACCAGCAGCGCGACCGCCACGGCATCGAGGACCAGCCGCAGCTTCTGCGGAAACAGCACGTAGAGCGAATCGATGCGGATATGGGCGCGGTCGAGCAGCGCAGCGCCCAGGCTCCACGCCGTGCCGATCGCCAGCGCGTAGCCGGCGAGCTCGTCGGCGCCGCCGATCGAGCGGTTGAGGAACTTGCGCAACAGCACGTCGATGCCGATCAGCACGGCGGCGAGCAGGACGAGCGCGCCGCCGCCCCACAGCCCCCAGCGTGCGACGCGCCGTACGCCGGTCATTGCGAGTCAGCGATCCGTCAGGGCACCGGCGCCTTCAGGTTGAGCACCTTGCCGACGGTGTCGTTCCATTCGCGGGCACAGGCGGCGCCGCAGCGCTTGGCCCAGCCGGCGAGCACGGCGCCTTCGACCAGCTTCTTGTGGGTTTCCATCTCGCTGGGCTTCACCGGCACGATGGTCGACTTGGCGAGCTTGCCCATGGTGCAGGGCTGCTTGCCGGTGTTGCAGTTCTCGGCCTCGCCGGTGGTCTTGCGGATGGTCGCCCACATCTTCTCCTCGTAGGCCTTGGCCTGGTCGATGAAGAAGGCCTGCAGCTTGGGATCCATCCGCTTCCAGGTGGTGAGGTTCACGGCCAGGACGTTGATGCTCCAGCCCAGCGACATCGGATAGATCGACTTGGTCACCTCGGGCCAGCCCGCCGTGTTGCCCGACAGGCTCCCGGTCACCGCGCAATCGACCACGCCGTTGTTGAGCGCCGGCACCACCTCGGCGAAGGCCATGCTGACCGCCGTCGCGCCGACGCCGCTCAGGAAGTCGCGCATGGTGTTGTTGAACACGCGGATCTTCTTGCCCTTCAGCGCATCGAGCCCGCTGATCACCTCTCGGCACCAGAAGACCTGCGGCGTGTTGCCGCCGAAAGCCAGCAGCTTGGCGTTCCAGTTCTTCTGCATCTGGCGGTCGATCACGTCGCGATAGGCCGCGCAGGCGGCGCGCGCCTTGTCGGGATCGAGCGTCAGCCCCGCCAGGTCGCAGGCCTCGAAGCGCGGGTCGTCGCCGGCCATCTTCGAGATGTCCATGGCGGCGAAATCCATCACGCCGAGCTTCAGCAGCCGCAGCATCGTCTTGTCGTCGATGCCCATCTGGTCGAGCGGCGTGATATCGACGGTGACGGCACCCTTCGACGCCTCGGGGATCGTCTTGCGCCAGAACGGCAGCTCGTCATAGATCGACACCGGCGTCGGGCTGTTGAGCCCGATCACCTTGAACTGGCTCTTCGGCAGGTCCTGCGCGACCGCGGCGGATCCGATCGCCACCGCCAGTGACATGGCGAACAAGAAGCGTTGCAGCATGCGCGGTCTCCGTCTCTGCTCCGCATTGGCATCAGCAAAACCTATGCCATGGAAGGCAAAGAATGAAGCGCCGCGAAGGGCGCACCGCGCATGCCGCCGTTCCTCGTCAGGCGCCCGCGCGGTAGCGCTGGGCGGCATGTTCCTGCCGGAAGCCCGGCAGCATCGCCTGCCGCGCCGCCTGAAAGGCTTCCCACTGACCGACATCGGGCAGCGGCGGGATGGTCACCGGCTCGCGACGGTCGAAGCCGACCAGCGCGGCATCGACCAGCTCGTCCACCTCCATCACCGCGGCGACCTTGCTGATGTCGGTGCCCGAGCGCTGCCAGATCTCGGTGCGTGTGGCGGCGGGCAGTACCGCCTGGACGTACACGCCCTTCGATGCCAGTTCGAGACTGAGCCCCTGCGAGAGGTAGAGCACGAAGGCTTTGGTTGCGCCGTAGACCGTCATGCCGAGCTCCGGGGCGAGGCCGACCACCGAGCCGATGTTGACGATCACGCCCACACCCGCCTGGGTGAAACGCGGGGCGACGGCGTTGGCGAGCCGCACCAGCGCGGTGGTGTTCAGCGCGACGAGCCGCGCGACGTCATCGGTAGCCTGCTCGACGAATTTGCCGCCCACGCTCATGCCGGCATTGTTGATCAGGACGCCGATGCGGGCGTCCTCGCGCAGCCGCTTCTCGACCACCGCCAGCTCGTCCGGCTGGGTGAGATCGGCCTGCAGGATGTCGATGGCCACGCCGGTCTCCTGGTGCAACCGGGCGCCCAGGGCCTCCAGCCGCGCCTTGTCGCGGGCGACCAGCACGAGGTCGTGGCCACGGTGCGCGAAGCGGTCGGCATAGGTCGCGCCGATGCCGGACGAAGCGCCGGTGATGAGGACGGAAGGACGGGCGGCCATGGCATTGCTCACGTGGTTGGTGGATCGTGCATTCATGATGGACATCATGAATAAGGGCAAATATGATGATCATCATGTAAATGTCAATGCGCCGTTGGAGCGATTTCGAGATGAAGGTCAGTCGCGAGCAGATGGCGGAGAACCGCCGCCGGATCCTCGACGCAGCCGGCCGACTGTTTCGGGCCAAGGGCTTCGACGCGGTCAGCGTGGCGGAGGTGATGAAAGCCGCGGGCCTTACCCATGGCGGCTTCTATGGCCATTTCGGCTCAAAGGACGATCTGATCGCCGAGACGCTGGCCGACGCTCTCGCCGCTGACCTCGGCAAGGGCATGGGATTTCAGGCCTTCGTCGAGGCATACCTCTCGCCCAAGCATCGCGACAACGCCGCCGGTGGTTGCCCGACGGCGGGCCTGGCGGCGCTCACCCGCCACCAGGCGGCGGCTTCGCGCAAGGCGATGACCGTCGGCCTGCGATCGCAGCTCGAGCGGCTGGGCAAGGTGTCACCGGGACTGACGGCGGCGAAGAGGCGGCGCGCGGCGATCGGCAGCTGGTCGGCGATGGTGGGTGCGATCATCCTCGCCCGCGCCGTCGACGACCCCGCTCTCTCCGACGAGATCCTCGAGCAGACCCGCTCGTGGATCAAAGCGGCCCGTCAGCCCTGAACGTGCGTCACATGCACCTCGGGCAACCGCCCGTCGGTCCACTTGCCGCCGATCGCCCGCTCGAT
The DNA here is from genome assembly GCA_050183765.1 of Reyranellaceae bacterium. GTDB lineage: Bacteria > Pseudomonadota > Alphaproteobacteria > Reyranellales > Reyranellaceae > JAFAZJ01. Next base: position 10,883 of record JBFXAZ010000110.1, read on the forward strand.
CTGCGCGGCGAGCTGCAGCAGCAGGCCGTCATTGCCTTGCCTGGCCTGCGCCTGGATGCCCAGCGGCAGGCCGTTCTCCTGCGTCGCGAGCGGCAGCGAGATGCCGGGGATGCCGCAGAGATTGGCCAGCGGCGTGTAGGCGAAGATGCGCCAGAGATTGGCGAACCAGTCGTGCACCGACGGGTTGTCGCTGATGGTCAGGTACTCCTTCGTCCCGACGCGCGGCGTCGGCAGCGCCATCACGGGCGTGAGGATGATGTCCCAGTCCTCGAAGAAGGCGCCGAAGCCGCGCGACGTGGTGTTGAACACCGCCTGCATGCGCGCGCGATCGCTGTAGCTGAAGCCGATGCCGGCTTCCCAGATGCGGATGTTGATCGGCTCGACGAGATCGGCGGGCGGCTTGTTCAGCCCGCGCGGCGCCAGCATGTTGGCGATGGTCTGCGCGAAATTGCTGATGTAGCAGGCGGTCTGCGCCGCGAACGCCGCCCGCAGATCGACCTGCGGCAGCGCCCAGTCGACCGTGTGGCCCAGCCCCTCGAGGAACTTGCCGACGCGCTCCAGCTCGGCCACGAAATGCGGGATGGCCTTGTAGTCGCCCCACTCGTGCGACAGCGCGATCTTCAGGCGGCCGGGGTCGCGCTTGATCAACTGCGCATAGGGCTCGGCCGGCTGCCAGAACGGCATGAACTCGCCCGGCGCGCCGCCGCGGCACGCATCGACGAAGACCGCGGTGTCGCGCACCGAGCGCGTCTGGCAGCCCTGGGTCGAAACCAGGCCGGTGAGATCGGACGCCATCGGCGAAAGCGAGAAGACGCCGCGCGAGGGCTTCAGGCCGATATTGCCGTTGGCGCCCGCCGGCAGGCGGATCGAGCCGCCGCCGTCGGAGGCATGCGCGATCGGCACCGCGCCACAGGCGACCATCGCCGCCGTCCCCGCCGAGGAGCCCAATGTCGTGAAGTCGGTGTTCCAGGGATTGCGCGTGACATAGACCTCGGGATTTTCGGCCGAGGAGCAGCAGCCGAATTCCGGGGTGGTGGTGCGGCCCATGATGTTGAGGCCGGCGTTGCGGATGCGGCCGGTGAGAAAGGTATCCGCCGCCGTGCGATTGCCGCGCATCAGCTTGGAGCCCATCTCCTGCAGCCGGCCCTTCAGCGTCGGGCCGAGATCCTTCATCAGGTAGGGCACGCCGGCGAAGGCGCCGTCGAGGTTCGCGCCGTCGCGCGCCGGATCGGCCACGACATCGTCGAACACCTCGACCACGGCGCTGAGTTTCGGGTTGGTCTTCTCGATCGCCGCGGCGGCCTGCGCCGACAGCTCGGCCGGCTTGACCTTCTTCTGCCGCACCAGATCCGCCAGAGCGAGCGCGTCACATTTCGCCCACTCGTCCCAACTCATCGCCAATGTCATGGTCAGCCATACCCCGTGCATGAAAGCCAGAGTCGCATAGTCGCGCCCCGCGTCCGATAGCACAATCGTTCCGACAACGAGGATACCCATGAGCGTCGACCAGACCATCGCTCGGCACTACACCCATGGCTCGCTGGAGCAGGCGATCCTCGCGGCGCTGAAGGCGGCCGGCAAGGACACCGACCATCTGACGCACGTCGATCTTTCGACGGTCGACGAGTTCCATATCGGTGGCCGGCAAGCGACCACGGCGCTGTTCACCCAGCTCGACCTGCCGCACGGCGCGCGCGTGCTCGATGTCGGCAGCGGCATCGGCGGACCGGCGCGCTATGGCGCAAGCGAGCACGGCTGGCATGTCCAGGGCGTCGACCTGACCGAGGAGTTCGTGCGCGTCGCCGAGGCATTGTCGCGGCGCGTCGGTACCGCAGACCGCGTATCCTTCCGGCAGGCCAGCGCCGTCGCCCTGCCCTTCGACGATGGCAGCTTCGACGGCGCCTACATGCTGCATGTCGGCATGAACATCCCCGACAAGAAGTCGGTCTTTGCCGAGGTGCATCGCGTGCTCCGGCCCGGCGGCATCTTCGCCGTCTTCGACCTGATGCGCGAGAACGACGCCGCGTTCGACTACCCGGTGCCGTGGTCGAGCGCGCCGGAAACCAACTTCATCGACACGCCCGGCAACTACCGCACGCTGCTGGGCGACGTGGGTTTCGCCATCGAGACGGAGCGCAACCGGCGTGATTTCGCGCTCGAGTTCTTCCGCCAGACGCGCGAGCGCATGGCCGAGGCCCAGGCCAAGGGCCGGCCGGCGCCGAGCCCGCCCGTCGTGATGGGGCCGACGGCGCCGCAGAAGCTCGCCAACATGCGGGCGCTGGTGGAACGCGGCACCATCGCGCCAGTGGAGCTGATCGCGCGACGCGCCTAGCGCGGCGCGGCGGCGTCGAGCTCGGCGAACCAGGAATAGGCCGCCTCGACCGTCGCGAAGACGCGGCAAGGACGCTCGCTGTTGGTGCGCCGCGCGAAATACGCGCCCAGGTCGCGCTCGGCTTCGGAACTGGCGATCAGCGCCAGGGCGCCATCGAAGCCCTCGGGCTTGTGCTCGGCGGCGATCCGGCTGAGCGCCGTCATCTCCGCCGGGTGCAGCTCCAGCTCGGCGGAGGAGGCGTCGAAGATGAGGCGGTAGCCGGTGACCCCGGTGCGCCGGCGCTCGTCGATCCAGTGCTGAATATCGGCGCCGGCCAGCGGCCCGGTGAGCGTGGCGACGATCAATCGCCGCGCCTGATCGAGCCTCCACGTCAGCGGCATCCCCTCCTCCACCGGCCATTCAGCCTTTCGATCTGGCGTCCAGCTCCGCATACCACGCGCGCGCGTCCTCGATCGTGCGGAAGATGCGGCACAGGCGCGAGCCGCCGATCTGCTCGGCGAAATACTCCGCCATCTCCTGCTCGGCCGTGGAATCGACGATGAGCGCGATCGCGCCGTCGAAGCCGTCTGGCTTGCGCGAACCCACCAGCTTGCTCTGCGCCGCGAGCTCGCCCAGGCGTACGTTCAGGCCGACGGCACGCCGTCCGTCGAAGATCGCGCGGTAGCCGACGGCGCCTTCGCCGACCAGCGCCGCCAGATAGTTCATGACGTCCTCGTGCGACGCGGCCCCGCTGGCGACGGCCACGATCGTCTTTGCTTCATGGTCGATTGTCCAGGTCAGGGGCATGGCTCAGCCATTGTCGGCAATCCGCGGTCCTATGTCGATTGCGGCCGCAGTCGCATCAAGCCCGCCCCGCCGGCGCTCGACCGTAGTGCGGAAAACGCCGGGCTGGCGGCAGTGCCGTTCGACTGTCGGCATGTTACGACAGCACAAGAGAAAGTTCAGGGCGAGCACGATGTTCGAAGGCAATCGGGTCACTGCACATACACGCTCGCGCTATCCCATCTTCCAGTCGCCGATGACCTGGATCGCCCGCGCGCCGCTGGTCGGCGCCGTGTCGAAGGCCGGTGCCATGGGGCTGCTCGAGAACTCGATCCGCGACCTCGCAGTGACCAAGCGCGAGTTCGCCGACATCCGCGCCGCGACCAACGCGCCCTTCGGCGTCAACCTGCCGATCCGGTATTTGCAGATGGACCCCAAGGAGGAGGACGCGATCATCGATTGGCTGCTCGGCCAGGGCATCCACTTCGCCACCACCTCGGCCGGCGATCCGACGCGCTACACCAGGCGGCTGAAGGATGCCGGCGTGATCGTCTATCACGCGACCGCCACCTTGCGCGGCGCGGTCAAGGCGGTGGATGCCGGCGTCGACGGGCTGATCGTCGAGGGTGCGGAAAGCGCGGGCATCCGCAATCCCGAGGAGGTGCACACCTTTGCGCTCTTGCAGGCGGTGCGCGAGGCGGTCGACGTGCCGATCGTCGCCGCCGGCGGCATCGTCGACGGCCGCGGCATGGCGGCGGCCTTCGCTTTGGGTGCCGAGGGCGTCACCATGGGCACGCGCTTCGTCGCCTCGTTCGAGAGCCCGGTGCACGCCAACTACAAGCAGGCGATCGTCGACGCGCCGATCACCGGCACGATCATGACCGACAACCCGCCACGCGCCCGCTCCCGCGGCCTGAAGACGCCCTACTCCGTCGCCGTCGCTGCTGGCACGCGCGAACGCGCGCTGCGCAGCTCGACCATCGACATGCTCTACGTCCAGGGCGACGTTGAGAACACCTCGGGCGCCGCCGGCGAGAGCGCCGGCCTGATCCACGAAATCAAGCCGGTGCAGCAGATCGTCGACGAGACGATCACGGGCTTCTGGCGCGAGATCGACCGGCTGGCGGCCCTGCGCCGCTGACAGCCTGCTCGTGCCCGATCGCGGGTCCTCGATCGAGCGGCGGGACTTGCTTCAACGCGGCAATGCCGACGGCCGGCGCCAGACCTGCGAGCGACAGAACACCATCACGCATCCGCGCACGTCGAGGGTGGTGGCGTCGCGCAGCTTCAGCGTGGCGCCGTAGGTGTTGCCATCCTCGGGATTGTAGATGCGCCCGCCGGTCCATTCGCCGGGCGCGCCAGGCCGGAAGCCGCTCAGCATCTCCAGCCCGACCAGCGGCCGCGATCGCAGCGCGCGATCGCTGTTGCGAGCGTCGGTGACCGTCGCCGGATCCCACAGCCAGACGATGCGCCCACACAGATCGCCCTCGCCAGAGGCGCAGGGCGTGATCTTCACCACCGCCGAAGCACCAGCCGTGAGCCAGTCGCCCAGCGGTGCCGTCTGCGCGGCCGCGCGACCGGCCGAAAATGCCAGCAGCGCGAGAAGCGGCAGGAGAAACCGGTTCATGATCGCCTCCTACGCATCCAGCGGCTGCGGCCGGCGGCGAAGGCGTGCTTCGTGAAAGCGGCGTGCGTACTCGGGATGCTCGGTTCCCATCAGGCGATCCCACCAGGTGAAGTACAGGCCATAGTTCCAGCGGCCGTTCTGATGATGCAGGTCGTGGTGCGTCGTCGTGGTGATCCAGCCCAGCGCGCGACCCGGCGCGAAGATCGCCGGATGCAATTCGACCCCGGCGTGGCCCATGACGTTGCGCACGATCATGATCAGCAGGAAGAGCGAGATCACGATCGGGTGGACCGGCAGGACGAGCAGGAACAGCGTCAGGAACACCGCCTGGATCGCCGCCTCGCCGATGTCGAAGGCGTAGGCCGCGAACGGCGTGGGCGTGCTCGAGCGGTGGTGCGCACGATGGATGTGGCGCGCCAGCCTGCGCCCGTGCATCAGGCGATGGGTCCAGTAGAACCAGGTGTCGTGCGCCACGAGGACGGCGACCAGGCTCGCGGCGATGCCGATCCAGCCGCCCGCCGCCTCGATCGTGCGCGGCAGCACGATCACGCCCGTCGTCACCAGGGCATAGATCGCGAAGCCGTTGAACGAGAAGATCACGACCGTGCGCAGCGAGAGCGCGATCTCCCTGAGATAGTCGCGGCCGGTCGGCCGCCGGGCCTGGATGCGGCCGGGCCCGACGCCCAGGCGTGCAAGGACGACGATGATCAGCGCCATGACCGAGGCGGCGATGGCGTAGCGCGCCAGGTCGATCAGGGCCATCACCGGCCAGGCATCGCGAAAGAGATCGAAGACGAAAGACATCGCAGGGGCTCCCCTCTGTGGAACGACGCCCCTTCTCTTCTTCGCCGTGCATTGGCGCTCGCCGGATGCGGATGCCGGCTAGCCGATTCCTCGCGCGGACCTGTCGGATCCGAATTCCGCCTGTCCAGGCAAAGGCTTAGGTCGCAGCCGCACGCGCCCGGTATTCGCTGGGGGTGAGGCCCGTCTCCGCCTTGAAGGCGCGGTTGAAGGGACCCAGCGAGCCGAAGCCGGCATCCATGGCGATGGTCAGCACCGGCACCTCGGCCTGATCCGGATCGGCCAGCGCGGCCCTGGCGTCGGCGATGCGCCAGGCGTTGAGGAAGCTGTTGAAGTTGCGATGGCCCAGCCCGCCGTTGATCGCGCGCCGCACGCGATGCTCGGTGGCCCCGAGGCGCAGGGCGAAGACCGCGATCGTCAGCCCCTCCTCGCGGTAGAGCCGGTCGCGCTCCATGGATGCCCTGATCTTGGCGAGCAGCACGGCATCCACCGGCGCATCGGGAGTTGCTGACGCCTCGGCGGCGGCCGGTTCCTGGTCGCGCGGCACCTGGACGAAGAGGTCGGCCGCGCCCAGCCCCAGCACGACGGAGGCGAAGGCGAAGCTGACCACGAGGATGCCCAGGGCGTTGAGCGCCGAGAGCGCCGGGTGCACCGGCCCTTCCGGCATCGCCACCTCGAGTCCCAGGACGATCAGCATGTAGAGGCCGGACATGGCGACGAACACCGGGCGCAGCCGGCGGCGACGCTCGACCAGGTCGGCGCGCGCGCCGCGGATCGCGGCGATCAGCGCCAGCACCACGAAGCCGGCGGCGGCGACGTGGATGGCGAGATTGACCAGCATGCGGACCGATCCGCCCAGCGGCCAAATGAGCAACCAGAACAGCAGCGCGACAGCGATCCAGCCGGCGAGCAGCGCACCGTGCACACCGCGCGGCCGGAAGACGTCGTCGAAGAACGCCCGGGCCATGAGCCACAGCGCCACCGGCGCGCTATGGGCGAGGATCGCCAGCGGCAGCAGGGCGACGCCGAAGCGCTGGCCGAGGCCGGGCGTTGAGACGACGCAATAGGCGGCGATGCAAAGCGCATAGCCGGCGACAACCCAGGCCGCCGGCGCCCTGGGCGCGCCGCGCGGCACCAGCAGGGTCAGCAGCGCCAGCAGGCCGACGGCGGCGCCGCGCAGGGCCATATCGAGTTCCAGCATCGCGCGCACCATAGCGGAACGGCGACGGCCGGTGGACTGGCGTCCGGCGGCGCGCCGTCCTAAAGGTACGCCATCGCGATGCCGAACAAGGGCAGCGGGAGGGAAGAGGGACATGTCTTCGTACGA
>JBFXAZ010000111.1:0-17388 GCA_050183765.1 Reyranellaceae bacterium
ACTCGGTGTAATGTCGTGGTCCCCGTCGGGGTGGGGGAGCGTCATGTACCGGGTAGTATCGGTTTCCGCGGCCGGCGATCACATGATCGGGGATGTTTCCAGTGCACGAGCTGCGCTGGCGCTCGGGCACCAGCTGATCGCGGCAGGTCACACCGACATCCTGATCACCACGCCCGACGATCGCGCGTTCCTGTTCCGCGAGTTCGCCGCGCTGATGAATGATCCGGACAAGCGCGGAAACCCCTGAGGCCACCCGGCCGGGGCCAAGCCATTTCCGGCTCCGCCAAGGCTGTGGCAGGCTGTGCGGCGATGGTCTCGCACGCGCCCAACGATCGCAACCAGCAGCCAGGCCCCCACCGGCTTGCGCGGCCTGACGCCTATATGCCGGCGTCGGCGGTGCTCGACGAGCTGTTCGCGCGCGCGCCCGAAGCGGTGACCCCGGCCTGGCTGATCGCCCATCTGCGCGAACGCTCCTTCGGCATCGTACTGCTGCTGATGGCGGTGATCGGCCTGTTGCCCGGCGCCTCGGGGATCCTCGGCATCCTGCTGCTGTTTCCCGCCTGGCAGCTGATGCGCGGCCGCGAGGCGCCGGTGCTGCCGCGCCGGATCGCCGAACGCCCCCTGTCGCGCGAGAAGGTCCAGCGCATCGGCCGCCGCCTGCGCTGGCCGCTGCAAAAGCTCGAGGCGATCATCCGGCCGCGCTGGCCGGAGATGTTCGGCCTGCTGCGGCGCGCCATCGGCGTCACCATCCTGCTGCTCGCCGTGACGATGGTCTGGCCCTTTCCCTTCAGCCAGGTGCCGCCGGTGATCGCCATCATGCTGCTGGCCATCGCCCATCTCGAGGAGGACGGCGCGCTGCTGATCGTCGCGATGATCAGCGCGCTGGCGTCGTTCGCCGTCACCGCCACCACGGTCTGGGCCGCCATCCGCACCACCGGCTGGCTCGATCGGCTGATGTGAGGGCGCGCCGCGGCGAGCGACGCGCTCACAGGACGATCAGGCCGTCGTCGCTCTCCTGGGTCGATGTTCCCAGACGCGCGCACAGCGTGCGCATGTGATCGATCATGTCGCGATAGCGCGCGCCACGCGCCAGACGCAGCGGCTGCGGCTTGGTGAGGACCGGCACGAGCTTGACGGCCAAATGCGCATCGGGCCGCTTCTCGATGAGCCAGATGAAGCTCGACGTCGTGCGGCGGAACGGGATCTTCCAGTAGTCGTCGATGAAGTTGCCGGTATCGTAGAGCACGACGCGCGCGCCGTGCCGCTCGACGCCATGCGCCACGTGGGCGGAATGCCCGTGGACGACATCGACGCCGACATCGATGGCGTCGCGCGCGAATGCGCGGAAGCGCGCGTTGGGCGATCGCCTGAGATTCGGACCCCAGTGGACGGACAGGACGACCAGGACCGCGCCGGCGCGTCGCAGGTCGGACACCGCCCGGGCGATCCACTCGGTATTGCCGGCGCGAAAGTCGAGGACATGGGTGCCGGCGGACCCTTCGGTCGCCGCGAATTCCGGCATGCCGTCGGTCGCCGCGACGAGACCGACCTTCATGCCGGCGACGTCCAGGATCCTGCCGGCTCTCGCCTCGGCCAGGTCGCGGCCGGCGCCGACACCGGCGATCCCGGCGCCCTCGAGCGTCGCCAGCGTGTCGGTGAGGCCGCGCTCGCCGTAGTCGAGCATGTGATTGTTCGCCAGGCAGACGGCGCGGACATTGGCGAGCTGGAGCAGCCTCACCGCGTCGGGCTCCGCCTTGAAATGATAAAACTTGAAGGTGCGTCGCCACGGCGTGGCGCTCGTCGTGATCGGACTTTCGAGATTGGCGATGACCGCGTCGGCCCGCTGCAGGTGATCGATGCAGTCGCCGAGCAGCCAGCTGGGCCCGTGCTTCGCCAGGGCGGCGCTGACGTCGCCGCCGAGCATCAGGTCGCCGAGAAAGGCCAGGGTCGTCATCGTGCCGACAAGGTTAGTCCGGACAGCGCGATCCTGTCACCGCGCCGTGGCGGACGCTGAAGGCGTTCGCCGAGACCGCGCGTCGCAAGATGCCGGTGGACGCGGACTCGCAAAGGGCACATAAGGAATCCGAGCCGTGAACGGTGCAAGCGATCCCGATGCGCACCAAGAGCGGTACCCCTCCCCACGGGAGCCGTCCGGAACCGGCGGCGCCTTGATGTCCGGGCCCACCGCGCCGGTTTGTTGCGGGCCCCGCTTTCCCTCGCGGTCGATTGTGTTGCCTCGTTCAGGTTTGTCGGTGCGCCGGCGGGGCGGCGCGCTTCCAGCCCGCATGCTGGCCGCCTGCCGACAGCGCGCGCGTCCCGGAGCCAGTCTCGCCCGGGGCATCGGAGGTTTCATGCGCATGATATGGATGGCGGCGACCCTTGCCGTTTGCAGCGCCGCCGCGGCGCAGGCTCCGATGCCTCAGCCGTCCGAGCTGAGCTTGAAGAAGTGCAGGATATCCGCCGCGATCTATGCGCATCGCATCGGGGTGACGGCTTCCAGGGTCGAGGCGCTCGTCACCGAACGCCAGGAGGGCCGCTTCCTTCGCCTGACGGTCCGCGTCTTCGGCGAGATCGCCGGTGAGAAGGCGGTGTTCTCCGGCTTTTGCCTGCAGACCGATGACATGCGCCTGGTGAGCGAGCTCGCTGTCGTCGAATAGCGCGTGCCGCCGGCGATTTGCCGCTGCGCCTTGCGCGGCAGCGGTAGGCGTGGGCGGCTTCTTCCGTGTAGAGTGGGCGCGGATCGGAATGCAGCGGGTCGTTGCTCCGGCTTGTGACGACTCCTTCCGGCTTCGTCAGCCGCCCTGTGGAGCCAGACGAATGCCCAACGTCCTGATGGTCTTTCCGCGCTTCAACCAGAACTCGTTCTGGAGCCTGCAGGCCGCGTGTGACCTCTACGGCGTACGTTGTCCGGCGCCGCCCCTGGGCATGATCACCCTGGCGGCCATGCTGCCGGCGGCGTGGACCATCCGCCTGGTCGACCGCAACGCCCAGACGCTGCAGGCGGCCGATCTCGACTGGGCCGACATGGTGATGACGGGCGGCATGCTGCCGCAGCGCATCGACAGCCTGGCGGTGATCGAGATGTGCCGCGCACGGGGCAAGCCTGTCGTCGTCGGCGGACCCGACCCCATGTCGAGCCCGGAATCCTACGAGGCGGCCGACTTCCTCGTGCTCGGCGAGGCCGAAGGCATCATCGGCGAATTCGTCGAGGCGTGGGAGGCCGGCGACCGCAGCGGCCGCTTCACCGGCGAGCGCTTCAAGGTCGACATCACGCAGAGCCCGATCCCGCGCTTCGACCTGATCGACAGCCGCAACTATCTCTATGTTGGCGTGCAGTTCTCGCGCGGCTGCCCGTTCAACTGCGAGTTCTGCGACATCATCGAGCTGTTCGGCCGCGTGCCGCGCTCGAAGACCAACGAGCAGATGCTGGCCGAGCTGCAGGCGCTGCACGACACTGGCTATCGCGGCCATGTCGACTTCGTCGACGACAACCTGATCGGCAACAAGAAGGCGCTGCGCCGCTTCCTGCCGCTGCTGGCCCAGTGGCAGAAGGAGCGCGGCTATCCCTTCATGTTCTCGACCGAGGCCTCGATCAACCTGTCCGACGACGGGCCGCTGATGGAGATGATGCGCGAGGCCAATTTCTTCGCCATCTTCGTCGGCATCGAGAGTCCCGACACCGCGACCCTGGTGTCGGCGCAGAAGAAGCAGAACACGCGGCGCAGCCTGGCCGACAGCGTCCATCGCATCTACGCCCACGGCATGATGGTCTTCGCCGGCTTCATCGTCGGCTTCGACACCGAGAAGACGGCCGTGGCCGACGGCATGATCGACTGCATCGAGGCCACCAGCATCGCGGTATGCATGGTCGGCCTGCTGACCGCCTTGCCGGGCACGCAGCTCACCCGCCGGCTCGAGCGCGAAGGCCGCCTGCTGCCGCTCGATGTCGGCGCCGGCGACCAGTGCACCACGGGCATCAACTTCGTGCCGCTGCGGCCGCGCCAGCACATCCTCGAGGACTACAAGGCGGTGCTGCGCAACGTCTACCGACCCGCCGCGTTCTTCGAGCGCGTGCGCACGATCGGCCGTCTGCTGCGCCGCCCGAAGCATCGCCGCAAGATCGAGCTGAAGCTGATCGGCCGCGACATCCGCTCGCTGGGCCGCCTGGTCTGGTGGGCGACGGTGAAACGCCCCGACGTGCGGCCGCATTTCTGGCGCGTGTTCTTCGACACGCTGCGCCACAATCCCTCGGCGATGCAGCAGGTGATGAGCCAGGTCGTGATGTACCTGCATCTCGGCAGCTTCGCCGAGATCGTCGTGCGCGAGCTCGATCGCCAGATCGACCAGGCCCGGCCGGCTACGCCGGTGCTGGCGCCGGCATCGCGCGTCGGCCAGGCCGTGCCACAGGGCGCCTTGCTGCGATGAAGATCACCATCCGGCCCACGGGGCGACGATGCCCTGACTGCTCGCCCGGGCCGGCGCTAGCGACTATTGGCAAACCAGCGGGCCGCGTCCTGGAGGCCCTGCAATCCGCCGCACCGCTCAAAGGCGTCGTGGTCGGCGGGCCTGAAATCGGGCTCGGCGATCTCGCCGACGCGATAGTCGCCGCCGCCCGTGGCGCGGCGGTGCATCGGGATTCGGATCGTCACCGGCAGGCCGATGTATTCGAGACTCCGACAGCCGGCCGTCTCCGGCCCGGCCCAGCGAAAATCCCGCGCGTCGAAGCTTCGTCGATGGTTCATCCCGCCGTCCTCCGCCCTGGACCGACAGGACGCACGTTCCTACCACGCAATCGCCGAAGCGACGCGCTCTATTTGCCTGTGAGGTGCCGGTGGGCACGGCGACGGGAATGCCCCAGCTGCGCGGTGGTTGTTCCGTCGACAGCGGCGCCGTTCGCCAATCGGCCGCAGACCGATATGGCAACGATTGCGTTTCGGCGGACGTTGGCTGTCGCGGCACACGCCGTATCGAACAGGAGTGAAGCGATGAGCAACCAGAACAATCCGAACCAGAAGCCGGGCCAGAGCCAGGAGCAGCTGGAGCAGCAGCGCCAGCGCGAGCAGCAGCAGCGCCAGGATCAGCAGAAGCAGGATCAGGGCGGCGACCGCCAGCGGCAGAATCCGCAGCAGGGCGATCGCGGCTCGCGCCAGACCTAGTCGAGCGGGGACGGGCGGCTTCGGCCGCCCTTCCTTCCTCGTGGCCAATATTGCCCCGGTCCTCCCCTGACATTTCCCACTCGCATCCCCATATCCAGGAGCCTGCCGGTCGCGACACGCTGCGCGCGACGTGTACCAGGCAGCCCGCTTCATTCGCCGGACGGAGTCGATGTCATCCGAACGAAAGTCGCTCATGCGGCAGGCCGAGGGTACGCGCGCGCTCGCCGTCAGAACCCGGCGGCTGGTGCCCCAGCTGCCCTCGCGCGCCGTGCGCGCCGATCTGGACGAGTTCGCCTCGCAGCTCGAGGACCGGGCGGTGGCGCTGGAAGAGGAGGCCGTCGCGATCAGCGACGCGACGTTCCACCAGGCCATGACGATGTGGCGCCTGCTGCCGGTGCGGCGCGAGCGGTCGAAGAACTGGGCACGATCGCTCTATGACGGTTCGGTCGGCCCGGTCATCGTGCGCGCGCGATCGCCGCTGGATGCGCGTTTCCTCGCGGCGGAAGAGTTCGACGTGGCGGCGCCGTCGGCCGGGCAGCCGCTGAATAGCCCCTGGTTGGACGAGGGCGACACCACGATCGAAGCCTGCGTCGATGGCCGGTTCGGCGACGACGACGCGGCGGCGGTGCTGCATCCGACACGCGCGCATGTGACAGCCGTGCCTCGGGACAGGCCCCGGAGCGCTACGAATCGAGGCTGAGCTCAAGTTCCTCGTGGGCGTGCGTGAGGATCTCCATGAGCGCCTGTTCGCAGGCGATTCGGCCGTCGATATCGCCGGTCGCGTGAAAGTCCGCCTCCCAGCGATCGTGCGGGCCGAGGCCCTGCACGAGGCGGCGCACCTGGACCTCAACGTGGAAACCGCGACAGCCGGGGTGGCGCGCAATCATATGCTCGAGACGGGCCACGATCTGCGACGACGTCAGGCGCTCGATCATCACCGGCTCCGGTATGGTCACGTCGGATGGCGAGGCGAGGCCGATGGGCGTTGGCGGCGTGACTGGTCGGCAATTGCGCAACGCGGGCTGAACGGCGCGGTCACGGCAGGCAATGCCCTTGCGACGGCCATCGGGCGACCCCGCGCGCTCACGCAGTGATCGCCACGCGCCCGGCGAGCGGCAGGACGCCGGTGAAATCCGGTCAGAACCGGCCATCAGAAAAGGCCTCCGGGGCATGAGCGCGTGTTTCCACCAAGCTGTCGAAGACCGGCGCCTGTCCGTGTCGTCCGACATGAGCGGTTTGATTGCCGATCGTCGTGCCGACAACGGCGTAGCGTCAGTCTATCGATGGGCGATGGACGTGACCTCGCCGCCCTCGCGGTAGATCGCGCCATAGGGCGGCTGGTGCGTGGCATCGACATGGCACTCGAACTTGTCGATGTTCGCGGCATCGGCGGCATCCTCGATGTTGAACGACACGAGCCGGCGCGCGTGCGCCTCGGAGTCGGCGAGGACCCAGAGCCGTCGCGGGGGCTCGTCCTCAACTGAGCAGAGGCAATAGTGCGGCATCGGCGTCGCGTCCTTTCGTTTGGGCGACCTTGTCGCGCCGTCCGCTCAGTCCGCGACCGGCCGCAACACCCCGCAGGCGACCACGATGATGATCAGCAGGGCAGGTACAGGGATCGGCGGAGTCATCCAGTCGCGCCACGATTGCATCGGCGGACCCCGATGTCGGGAGGTGCAGTCTGACTTGTGAAAGTTGCGGCTCCGCAACGAAGGCAGGCACCACGGAGCCGCCAGTCTTGGGCGATACCTCTTGGGGAAGGCGCTTCGCCCGTCGCGGGCATCGAGGGCTATCTGGACCTCGAAGCCTGGAGCTTTTATCCGCCCTTTCGCAGGTCGTGTCCACCGCCGTGCCTGCTTTCCGTGCGACACGGCATCGCGTCGCCGGCGTCGTGCGGGTCGCGCTGACGCGCGACCTAGCCCGCGCCGATCAGGCGCCGGCCGGCCATCTCATCTGTCTCTCCGACGGCAGCCGGAGAATCCGGCGACAACCCGGACAACGCCGCGAGGAGCCTCTTTCGCTCGGTCCTGCGCAGCTCGATCGACGCTTCGATGGTCGCCAGGCTGATCAGGGTCCCGGCCAACGCTTCGCCCTCGAGTCCCGGCTGTGTTGCGCGCAGGCGCTGGCCGGCGGCGCTCTCGTCGGCGAGCGCGATCAGCAGATCGGTGAGCGCGAGCTCGTTTTCGAGACGAGCCCGCTCGCCGGCAGCAATGGTCGGCCGCGATGCCATGCGAGGCTCAACAGTGCACACGGGGCGAAAGTTGCGCGTATCCCTCTCTGGCAATATTCGCGCCGTTTGTCGCTGTCGATGTCGCCGCATGCGCCGCCGCGCTGGGGCGGTCCGCGCTATTTGCGCGCCAGCGCCTTGTGCAGCATCGCGACCGCTTCACTGAGCTGTTCGCGATGCACCACGTCGTCCCGGGGAATCCGGCCGACGCTCTTCGCCAGGTCCTTGAGGATGTCGGCGAACAGGCCATAGTTGATGTGCATGTGGATCGATTTGTGGTCGTCGCCCTGGCCCGGCCGCTCCAGCACCAGCGCGAAGCCGCTCGCATCGAGATGCGCCTCGAAGCGCGAGGCGCGCTCGAACATGCCGACATAGACCTTGTCCGGATATTCGAGCGCGACCTCCGCCTTGTCGGCGATGGGTTTCGTCATGGCAAGGCGTATCCCCTCTGGTGCTGGCTCTTGCCGATCGCGATCTCGGCCGGCGTTTCGAGGTTCGATTTGGGCGAGCCGGCAGCGCGATCAAGAGAGCGCGGCGAAACGCTCGTATGCGAAGGCGACGGCGAAAGCTTGATCTGAATCAATCCGCGCCGCGCGGCCGCGGCGCATGATGGTTGTTCGAGCGCGTGCGCGCGGACCGCGTGGGGTGGGACCGATGAACCGTCCGTTTCTCCTGGCTTTGGCGTTGATGGCTTGGGCGGCGGGGCCGGCGCTCGCCGCCGACCCGGTGAACGGCGAAAAGCTGGCGCGACGCTGGTGCGCCGGCTGCCACGTCGTGTCCAACAAGCAGACCGGTACGGTGACCGAGGCGACGCCGTTTCCGGTCGTCGCGCAGAAGCCCGACTTCAACGAGCGCACGATCGCCTTCTTCCTGCTCGCGCCGCATCCCAAGATGCCCGACATGTCGCTGACCCGCGCCGAGGCCGCGGATCTGGCGGCGTACATCGCGACGTTGAAGTAGAGGCGGCGCGCGGTGCATGGCGCCGAGGAGCGCTATGCCGCCGATCGGGAGGCGAGCAAGGACGAGCGCTTGCCGGCAACGATCTCCTCGCTGGCGAGACGGCCAAGCAACGGCGTGAGGATAACGCCCGGGTGGCCGACGGCGATGTAGAGGCCGTCTATCGCCGAAAGGAAGCCAAGGCGTGGCAGGCCATCGGCGAATACTGGCCGCGAGCCGACATGCGCGGCGTCGAACACGACTGTCGCAACGGTGCCGAACCGCCGCGTGATGGCTTCCAGAGCCCTTCGTCCCGCCGCCTGCAGGCCTGTGCCCGACGCATCGCCGTCGTGCGAATCGGCCACCCATAGTCCGGCTCGCTCGGTCTCGCGGATCTCGAGATCGGGCGCATTGACGATATGGTTGATGAGCGGCCGGTCGGACGTGAAGCGCAGCAACACGGCCGGCGAGCGCGCGAGGCCGATGTCGATGCCGAGCGGCGACAGCAGCGCATCGGTGTCCGGCCCGCCGGCGAGGACGACGACATCGGCGTCCAGCACGCGGTCCGACACGCGAATGCCGCGGACCCGCGCGCCCGATGTCTCCAGACCGAGGACCTTGCGCTGCCAGTGCGCCTCGGCGCCCGCCTCGACGGTGGCGGAAATCAGCGCCTCGGTGATGCGTACGGGATTGACCGCCAGATCGGCGGGCGACAGCGCGGCAATGGCCGGCACGTCGCGCAGGTGCGGTTCCGCCGCACGGATCGCGGCACGCTCGATGATCTCGATCGACGCGCCCGCGGATCGGTGGCGCCTCACCAGGTCCTCGGTTGCCGCCGCCGTCTCCTTCCAGACCAGAGAGCCGCGCCGCGCCGCGCGGAACGCCTCGGGGAGCGCCCGGGCGAGGCGCTCATGCTCGGCGATCGCCTGCCGGCGCAGGCCGTAGGCGACCGGGTCGGCCGGGTTGCCATGCACGAGGTTGACCCAGCCGAAAGCACGGGCGGTGACGCCACGCGCCGGCCCGCTGGCCGCGTCGAACAATGCAACGCGCGCGCCGGCAAGTGTCAGGTGATAGGCGACCGACGCGCCGACAATGCCGGCGCCGACGATCGAGACTCTGGGCGCTCTCAAGCCCCCTGCAGCTCCAGCTTCTTGCCGTCGACCTGGGCGTGGTGGAAGTTGGCCTGCTGGTAGGTCGTCATGAACTCGGCGTAGGTGAACGGCGGCTCCTTGCCGGCGCTGCCGTCCGCCGTGATCGGCGTCATCACGGCGCGGTAGTTGCAGTCGAAGAAGAACGGGATGGCGTAGCGCTCCAGGCCGGAGCGGTTGATCACGCGGTGCGGCGTGGCGAGGAAGCGGCCGTCGGTCCAGCGTCGCAGCATCATGCCGCCGTTCACCAGCAGCTCGCCCTCGAGCGCCGGCGCGTCGAGCCAGCGACCGTCGGGCAGGCGCAGCGACAGGCCGGGAATCCTGTTCTGGGCCAGGATGGTCATGAAGCTGGTGTCGAGATGCGGCGCGATGCCGAACTCGTTGTTGGGCGCGCTCGGCGCCTGCTGCGGATAGTGCGACATGCGCAGCGTGTACATCGGATCGACGAAGAAGCGCGCGAAATGGTCGGCCGGCAGGTCGAGCGCGCGGGCGTAGATCGGCAGCAGGCTGAGCGCCAGCTTCTCGAAGGCGTCGCAGGTGGCGAGGATCTGCTCGCGGAAGCCGGGCAGGGCGGGCCAGCGGTTGCGGCCGCGGAAGCGCGCCTTGGCCAGCACGTCGACATGATCCGCCGGCAGCTCGCGCTTGAAGAACACCGCCTCGTTGACGTTGGGCAGCACCGGCGTGTCGCCGACGAGATTGTAGCGCGCGGTGGCGCCGCGCATCGGCATGTAGCCGATGTTGTGCTCGTCGATCTTCATCGCCTGCTTGGCCTCGAGCGGCTGCGCATGGAAGCGCTCGGCCTCGGCGAAGGTGGCGTCGAGCAGCGATTGCGGCACGCCGTGGCCCTTGATGAAGTAGAAGCCGACCTCGGTGAAGGCGTGGCGCAACTCGGCGCCGAGCCGCTCCAGCGCGCCCGGCTTGCCCTCGCGCAGCGGCGCGAGATCGAGGATGGGGATCGTCTGGGTCATGGCAATCTCCGACCGGCACTCAGGTGAGCACCTGGAGTCCGTGCTTGCGCACAATCGTCAGGAGCTTCAGTGCCATGCCGCTGGGGCGATTGACACCGGTTTCCCATTTCTCAACCGTACTCTCACTCGTGTTGAGATAGCGAGCGAACAGCGGCTGGCTGACCTTGTTCGCCTCGCGCAGCCGCCGAATCTCCTCTGGCGCGATCTTCTCGGGCACTGAGAGATGCCGCACGTCGAAGTCACGCATCGTCACCTTGTCGAGCGCACCGACCTTGTGCAACGCCGCCGCCGATGAATGGAGCGCCTCGGACAGATCGCTTCTGAACCTACGCTTGCTCGTCATAGGCATATCTCCAACAGATCCTTGTCGCTCAACAGGCGGGCGAGCTGCTGATCGTTCAGCTTGGCGTAACTCTTGGCGAGAGTACGAAAATCAGCCAGTTCGTCATCGCCAATATTGGCTCGGTCCTTCTTCGCAAAGAGATACACGTAGAACCAATGCCGACCACCCTCCGCGAGAACAATGCTACGATGCATGTTCTTGTTCAGGCGCTTCTTGAACACACCGCCGCCGAGATCGTCGGCTTGGCCTTTCATTGCCTCACCGACGGCCTCGCAAAGCTCGCCGTCCCTGATGTGCGCCTTGCGAGCCAATCTGCTGAACACGCGAGTCTTGAAGACTCGCACGTCAACCACAATTGAAATGTAGCATCTGATGCTATCCCTTTCAAGGCGCCAATTACTACGCCGGCAGCAGGTTCAGCTTGCGCAGGAGCTCGCGCTCCTCGTCGTAGGTCCTGGCCATGTAGGCGGCGTACTCGGCGGCGTCCTTGAGCAGCAGCGGCTGGTCGACCTTCTCGAGGAAGTCGAGATGCGCCTTCTCCTGCGCCGCCGCTTTGAAGGCGTCGCCCAGCGTCTTGACGATGGCGGGCTCCATGCCCCTGGGCCCGATCAGGCCGCCGGGCGACTCGACGACCACGTCGATGCCCAGCTCCTTCACCGTCGGCACGTCGGGGAAGCGCTTGGCGCGGGTGGCGGTGAACACCGCCAGCAGGCGCAGCTTGCCGGCGTTGACCATCGGCGCCCAGCCCGACGACTCCGAGGCGAAATCGATCTCGCCGCCCAGCAGCGCGCGCAGCGTGTCGGCCGTGCCGCGATAGGGCGCGTGCGTCCAGCTCAGGCCGCCCTGCGCCGCGCCGACGCGCTCCATCGCCAGGTGCTGGGTCGAGCCGATGCCCAGGGTGCCCCAGTTCAGCTTGCCCGGGTTGGCCTTGGCGTGCGCCAGCAGCTCGGCCAGCGTCTTCCACGGCGCGTCGGCCCGGACCACCACGCCCATGACGAAGCCGGTGATCTGCAGGATGTAGGTCAGATCCTTGATCGGGTGGTAGGTAAGCTGCTTGTTGAGCAGCGGCTGGCGCAGCACGCTCATGTGCATCTGCGACACGATGTGGCCGTCGGGCTTCTCGTTCTGCAGCGCCATGGCGCCCAGGATGCCCGAGGCGCCGGCCTTGTTCTCGACCACCACCGACTGGCCGAGCTTCCCGGCGACCGATTCGCCCAGGATGCGAAAGCCGATATCCGCCGGTCCGCCCGGCGCCCAGGGCACGATCAGCCGGATCGGCCGCTCCGGGAATTTGGCGAGGGCCGGCGCGGCCAGCGGCAGGACGGCGGTTCCGATCAGGGCGGTACGGCGGGTGATGCGCTTCATGATCCTCTGGGCTCCCCAACTGTCCGATAGTGACCGCGCATTCACCGTCGGAATCAAGCCTGATCCGGCCCGCGAATACCCCCTTGAAGCATGGCTCGTGCCACCTATCTCAAGGTCACTGCCGAGCCCATCAGGGGCGGCGGTAACCGATCCGCCAGGAGTGTCCGCACTTCGGGGGCCAATGTTTGATCACATCGCTCACCTGGAGGGTGTTCCCAATGCGCGCTTACGATTTTTCCCCGCTGTTCCGCTCGACCGTCGGCTTCGACCGCGTCTTCCAGCTTCTGGACTCCGTGAACAGCGACATGGGTGGCAACGGCTACCCGCCCTACAACATCGAGAAGGTCGGCGAGAACGGCTACCGCATCACGCTCGCGGTGGCGGGTTTCACCGCCCAGGACATCGAGATCGTGCAGCAGGAGAACGCGCTGAAGGTCTCCGGCAAGATCGCCGCGAAGGATGAGCAGGGCGCGTTCCTGCACCGTGGCATCGCCGCCCGCGCCTTCGAGCGCCGCTTCGAGGTCGCCGACCATGTGCGCGTGACCGACGCGAAGCTGGAGAACGGCCTGCTGCATATCGAGCTGGTGCGCGAGGTTCCCGAGGAGAAGAAGCCGCGCGTGATCCCGGTCAGCGCCGGCGCGTCGGCCCGTCCGCAGCTCCAGGCTGCCGAGTAGTTCTTCTCCCCTTCCTATTCGGACAGTCGAAGAGGGGCGTCGCGGGAAACCGCGGCGCCTCTTTCGGCGCGTCTGTGCCGTGGGTAACAGACGCGCCCTGATGTACGGCCCATCCTGTCGACTTCCCCGCGCGGATTTCGGCGCGAACGCCGCCGAGAAGGCCAGCATCGTGCACGAATGCAAGTGGCCTGATCTTCCAGACCGCCGGCGCGATCGCAAAGCGAATCATGAACCGACCCGGGGCCTTCGTCTCGACCGCCGAATCCAGCGCCCTGCGCAAGGAGATCGTGCGGTTCGCCAAGTCATCGCCGGACTCGAGGAATCACTACGAGTACGACGACCTGACTATCGCCGACGGCGTCTAGCCACCGGGATGAACAGTCAAGGTGAAGCGTCGCGGGTGTGCCTCCGGGAACAGCGTCGCGGCGTATGGCAGCGCATCGTTCACGCCATCGGGTGAACAGAGGACGCGCCAACCGTGACGATCACGACCACCTGCTTCTTTCTCAAGAACGTGCACCCGGCGGCCGGGCCGTACTACCTGCAGTTCCCGTCGGAGCCGATCCCGCCGGCCGGCTCCGGCGAGTACCTCGCCGTCGCGCCGCCCATCGCGCTCGCCGACAACATGGCGACGACAGCGCTGGCGGCGATCGCCGCCAAGGTGAAGAAGAATGGCTCGGTGCTGCTCGTATGTCATGGCACCGACAAGAACCTCAAGCTGCAGATCGGCCTTGGAGAGGACGACGTGCTGCAGGCGGACGCTCTGAGGTTCCTGCGCGAAAACGTCGAGAACAAGCTCGACGACGCGGAGGCCGCCCGGCGCCTGAAGTTCGCCGATGCCAAGGCCGGCGATCCGACCGGCGTCGGCCGGCTCAACGCCCTGAAGGCGGCGATGGCGCAGGTCCACGCGCTCCAGCTGCACCGCGTCGATCTGCGCGCCTGCAACATCGGCAAGACCGTCGATACGCTGGAGCGCTTGCAGTGGTTCTTCAACGCCGACATCTGCTGCGCGCCGGATTCATGGGACGCCTTCGGCCCGCTGCCGTCGCCCACCTACACGAGGAATCCCGCGGACTGGAGAGATTTCCTGAAGAAGCACCCGACCAACAGCATGATCGACGACGGCACCAAGCGCTACGCGCTGGGCTACACGCTGGGCGGTCGCACAATCCTCCAAGCCATGGCCACCTCGCCCGATGCGCTCGAGCCATGGGTGAAGAAATTCCTGCCGCCGAAGCCGACCACGACGGGTGTCGCCGTCGCCTATCACGGCCTGACCAAGGACATGAAGCAACTGATCTTCGCCGGCGAGGCCGAGTATCGCGAACGCCTGGTTTCCGTCACCACGGGCAAGGGCTCGACCACGATCAAGGTCAATCCCACCGCCCCGCTCCCGTCGCCGCGCCAGTTGCCCTGAGTGTGCCTCGGCAACAGACCCGCTCGAGCGCGCGGTCCATCCTCTCGCAGGCGACAGGAGGGCTCAAACGGCCGACACTCTGCGGAGTGTGAAGGGCGTTCTCACCTCGGCATCGGCGCGCAAGACCGACTTCCACATGGGCCTGATGCATGTCGACGCCGCGGGACTGCTCGCGATCCGCGGCCTCATCGCCACCAAGGTCGTGCGCGTCGCGGTCGTTCCGGTGTCTTCGAGCGACGTCGCGGCCCACGACATCTACGGCGCCGGCTACTACCACGCGCGCGGCGGCTCGCGTTTCATGACCGAGAGCGAGAACGAGGCGGCGGCTTATGCGGCCGACGCGCTGTACCATTTCTACGAGACCGGCCGGACGCAGGGCAGCGCGATCGATCCGATCTTCGTCAAGGCGGGCGCGATCGCCCGACGCATCGCCAACCTGCGCGGCGCCCACGTCTCGACGGACGGGGCGACCGACCTGCGCACCGCGATCGTCAACAGTCACGTCTATGAGATCGGGTTCGGCACCCCGACCGGTGCCGACGGGCTGTAGGACGCGGCTCGCTCAGTGATGGATGAACAGCGGCACCGGTGAGGCCGTGAGCAGGTGCCGGGTGCACGAGCCGAACAGCGACTCGCGCCATCCGCGATTGCCGTAGGCCCCCATCACCAGCATGCGCGCGCCGTGCGCGGCGACCTCGCGCAGCACGACCGTGGCCGGATCCTCGCCCGAGGTGATCGCGTTGGGCTGGGCGCGGATGCCGTACAGCGCCAGCAGGCCGCAGGCGCGCTCGCACGCCAGCCGGGCGTTGTCGCCATGCGGCATGGTCGAGAGGACCTGGACGGCCTCGCCGTCGAACAGGCCGAGCAGGGTCGCGATGTGCAGGGCCCGTCCCGAGGCGGCGCTGCCGTCGTAGGCGACGATGACCGGGCCGGATTGCGGCGCGGCCGGGCCGGTCAGCAGCGTCGGACGCGCGCTCTGGGCGACCAGCAGCTCGACGGTCGATGTCAGCTCGCCGTTGGCCTCGAGGTGGAACTCGGTGTCGCGGCCGACCACCAGAAGGTCCTGGGACTCGAGCAGGCGCAGCATGGACCGGCGGACGTTGCCCTCCAGGGTCGTGACGGCCGCCGGCACGCCCGCCGCGCCGGCGCGCTGGGCGAACGCGGCGCCGATCTCGGCGAAACGCGCACGCCGCACCGCCATGACCTCGTCGCGGTGCTTCAGCCGGTCGTAGGCGATCATCGCGTCGGTCAGCGCGATCGTCCCCTCGCGCTCGACGTCGCTCAGCTCGATCGCCACGACCGCCGAGAGCCGGGCCTTGTGTCGGCTCGCCAGCGCGAGCGCGACGGCTTGCGCCTGGTCCGAGGATGGCGTGGCGTCGAGCGCCACCAGGATCGATCGCATGTCGTGTCAGCCTCCCGCGTCGCGCCCGTTCGTGGGGGGCGTCACGCCGCTGCAGGAGACTTTCGGCGAACGGCGTGGCGCACGCCTTGACGTGGGTCAAGGCGGCAATCGCCCTTCTATCTCTGCGCCGCGTTCGCCCCTACACTCGCGCCCAACGAAACCAGGGAACGAGTGCGATGAAGAGCTACAAGGTCGTCGAGTTCGGCCAGCCGATGCAGAAGGTCGAGGAGCCGACGCCGGTGCCGCAGGGCAGCGAGGTGCTGGTGCGCATCACGGCGGCGGGCGTCTGCCACAGCGACGTGCATCTGTGGGAAGGCTATTTCGACATGGGCGGCGGCAACAAGTACTCGACCGCCAAGACCATGAACCCGCCGCGCATCATGGGCCACGAGATCGTCGGCGTGGTCGAGGCCGTGGGCCCCGACGCGAAAGGCGCGACGGTCGGCCAGAAGGCGGTGGTCTATCCCTGGATCGGCTGCGGCAAGTGCTGGCACTGCGCCAACGGCCTGGAGAATCTGTGCGGCGCGCCGCGCGCCATGGGCGTCAACGCCGATGGCGGCTTCGCCACCCACGCGCTGGTGCCGGACGCCAGGTACCTGTTCGACTACGGCTCGGTGCCCACCGAGCTCGCCTGCCTCTACGCCTGCTCGGGCATCACCGCCTTCGGCGCGGTGAAGAAGGCGCAGGGCCACGACATCGGCAAGCCGATCCTGATCATCGGCGCCGGCGGCGTCGGCCTGATGGGCGTGCAACTGGCGCGCGCCGTGCTGGGCCGGGATCCCATCGTCGCCGACATCGATCCGAAGAAGCGCGAGCTGGCGCTGAAGCACGGCGCCTGCGCGGTCGTCGATCCGCGCGAGAAGGAAGCGCGCAAGCAGATCATGGACATCACCGGCGGCACCGGCGTCGGCGCGGCGATCGACTTCGTCGGCGCCGAGAGCTCGGCGCAGTTCGGCCAGCGCGCGCTGGCGCGCGGCGGCCGGCTGATCATCGTCGGCCTGTTCGGCGGCACGTTCAGCACGCCGCTGCCGATGTTCGCCTTCACCGGCGCCGCCTTCATGGGCTCGGTCACCGGCACGCCGGCCGAGATGGCCGAGATGATGGCGCTGGTGCGCGCCGGCAAGGTGAGCCCCGTGCCGGTCACCACCCGCGGCCTGGACGACGCCAACGACGCCCTGCAGGACCTGCGCAAGGGCCTGATCATGGGCCGCGCGGTGCTGGTGCCCTGACCTCGTCGTCCTGAGCGACAGCGAAGGTCCCCGCGGTGGCGCCGATGCGCGCCACGCCAAACTGTGACCGCGATACCGCCAGGTCCATCGCGGCGCTCAGGACGACGTCTGCCCGGGTGCCCTGATGCTGTCGTCCTGAGCGACAGCGAAGGACCCCGCGGTGGTGCCGACGCGCGCCACGTCAAATTGTGGCCGCGATACCGCCAGCTCCTTCGCTGCGCTCAGGACGACGTCTGCCCAAGTGCCCTGATGCTGTCGTCCTGAGCGGCAGCGAAGAGCCCCGCGGTGGTGCCGACGCGCGCCACGCCAAACTGTGGCCGCGATACCGCGAGGTCCTTCGCTGCGCTCAGGACGACGTCTGCCCGGGTGCCCTGATGCTGTCGTCCTGAGCGGCAGCGAAGGACCCCGCGGTGGTGCCGATGCGCGCCACGCCAAACTGTGGCCGCGATACCGCCAGGTCCTTCGCTGCGCTCGGGACGACGGGTGCCCGTCAGAACCGCGCGATGCCCCAGTCGCCGATCGC
>JBFXAZ010000112.1:0-17325 GCA_050183765.1 Reyranellaceae bacterium
AGCGAGTAGCGTAACAACCCCTACCTTCCCCCGCTGGCGGGGGAAGGTGCCCGAAGGGCGGATGGGGGTGGCCGACATCGCGGTCACACTCGATCATCGGCGTTGTCGCGCGAACCACCCCCATCCGGCGCTTCGCGCCACCTTCCCCCGCCGGCGGGGGAAGGTAGAAACTACACCGCCGGGCTGGTGCCGCCGTCGACGTTGATGGCCACGCCGTTGATGTAGGAGCCGGCGTCGGACGCCAGGAAGCAGGCCATGTTGGCGAATTCCTGCGCCGTACCCATGCGGCCCAGCGGGATCTTGCGGGCATCGGACATGCCCTGCAGGAACTGCTCGTAGGTCTTGCCCTGTCCGGCGCCGGCATCGTAGCGCCGACGCCACTGGTCGCTCTCGATCAGGCCGACCAGCATCGCGTTGACCAGCACGTTGTGCGGCGCGCCCTCGTGCGACAAGGCCTTGGTCAGCGCCATGCCCGCCGCGCGCGACACGCTGGTCGGCGTCGAGCTGGCCGTCGGCGCCTTGGCGCCGATGTTGAGCACGTTGATGATGCGCCCCCACTTGCGCTCCTTCATGCCGGGCAGCGCCAGGCGGCACAGGCGGATCGCCGGCCAGATCTTGACGTTGAAATCGGCCTCCCACTCGGCGTCGGTGACGCTCTCGAACGGCTTGGCGGCCGAGGAGCCGGCGTTGTTGACCAGGATGTCGACCTTGCCGAAATCGCGCACGACCTGCGCCCAGGCGCCTTCGAGATCCTGGCGATTGCTGACGTCGCAGCTATAGCCCTCGACCTTGGTGCCGGCCGCTTTCGTGATCGCGGCCTTGGCCTCGGCGAGCTTCTCGGGCCGCCGCGCCAGCAGCGCCACGCTGGCCCCCGATTTGGCGAAGGTCTCGGCCATGGCGCGACCCAGGCCCATGCTGGCGCCGGTGATCACCGCCACGCGCCCGTCCATCCGGCATTCCATCGTCTCTCTCCCGTCGTGGATTTGCGGGCAGACCCTAGCGCGTCGTTTGGGCGCGCGGAACCGGGCTCGTGGCGCACCCGTTTTTCGTGCGAGCACAATCCGGCGGCGCGCCATGAAAGCCATCACTGTCCAACCCGGCACCGCGAACTCCGTCCGTCTCGACGAACGACCCGAACCCTACGGCAGCGAGCACGACCTGCTGGTGCAGGCCATGGCACTGGGCGTCTGCGGCACGGACCGCGAAATCATCGACGGCACCTATGGTTGGCCGCGTGCGCGAGACGAGCGGCTGGTGCTGGGGCACGAGTCGCTCGGCCGGATCATCGAGGCGCCGCCGGGCTCGAGATTCGCCACCGGCGACCTCGTGGTCGGCATCGTGCGGCGGCCGGATCCGCTGCCCTGCGCGGCATGTGCCGCGGGCGAATGGGATATGTGCCGCAACGGACGCTACACCGAGCGCGGCATCAAGGCGCTCGACGGCTATGGCGCGGAGCGATTCACGCTCAAGCCCGACTACGCGGTGAAGGTCTCGCCGCAACTGGGCGTGCTGGGCGTGCTGCTCGAGCCGGCAAGCGTGGTCGCCAAGGCGTGGGACCATATCGAGGGAGTTGGTGCACGCGCGCGCTCGTGGCGGCCGGCGACCGCGCTGGTCACGGGCGCCGGCCCCGTCGGCCTGCTGGCGGCGATGATGGCGGCGCAGCGCGGTCTCGACATCCATGTCCTCGACCGGCCCAACGCCGGCGCCAAGCCCGAGCTCGTGCGCGCCCTGGGCGGTACCTACCACCACGGCGACCTGCCGGACGGGCTGCATCCCGACGTGATCCTCGAATGCACCGGCGCGCATCAGCTTGTGCTTGACGCCATGATGCGCGTCGCCATCGACGGCATCGTCTGCCTTGTCGGCGTCTCGGCCGCCGGCCAGCTCCAATCCTTCGATGTCGGCGCCTTCAACCGCCGGACGGTCTTGCACAACGCCGTGGTATTCGGCTCGGTCAACGCCAATCGCCGGCACTACGAGTTGGGGGCCGCGGCGCTCGCGGCGGCGGACCCGCGCTGGCTTGCCCGCCTGATCACCCGACGCGTGCCGTTGAACCGCTGGCACGAAGCCTTCGAGCGCCGCACCGGCGACATCAAGGTCATCGTCGAGTTCGAGGATTCGCCCTCATGAGCGCGCCGCTCGATTGCCATGGCCCGAGGACCGGAGTCCTGCCGCGCGCCATGGCGCTCGCCATCGCTCTCGCAACACTGGTCGGCGCCGCCGCCCATGCGACGTGGCCCATCCCCGAGCAGGCCTGCGCCAAGCTCTGGACCAAGGCCGACGCCAATCGCGACGGCGTGGTCATGGGTGCGGAAGCCAAGCCATATCTTGCCGCCGCTCGCCACGACGGTCGGGTCGTTCCCGACGATGGCCGCATCGGTCGGGTGACGTTCATGGAGCAGTGCCGTGTCGGCGTCTATGCCCGGCCGCCGCACAAGGACGGCGCGTCGCCGAAGCCGGCCGAGGCTTCCAGACCAGACGTGAAGCCGCTGCCGCGACCGTGGGGATTGCCCTGAGCGCCGCGCTCAGGCGACCAGGCGGATGCCCTCGCGCTCGATCGTGGTGAGCTCGTCCGACACCGTGGTGCGCTGGACGTTGCGCTTGTACTTCAGATCGTCGAACGGCCGGCCGCGATGCATGGTGCAGCGGTCGTCCCACATCACCAGGTCGTTGACCCGCCAGCGATGCGTGTAGACGAACTGGCGCTGGGTGGCGTGCGCGATCAGCTCGGCGAGCAGCTTGCGCCCCTCCTCCAGCGGCCAGCCGATGATGTGGTCAGCGTGCGAGGCGATGTAGAGCGTGCGCCGCTTCGAGCCCGGGTGCGTGCGCACCACGACCTGCGGCACCGGCGGCAGCTGCTCGCGCTCCTCCGGTGAGAAATTGGTGAAGCCGGTCTTGGCGCGCGAGCAGAAGATCGAATGCTCGGCCACCAGCCCCTCGAGCTTGCGCTTCATGTCCTCGGGCAGCGCGTCGTAGGCGGCACGCAGATCGGCGAACTCGGTGCAGCCGCCATAGGGCGGCACCGAGCGCGCATACAGCAGCGACGCGCGCGCCGGCACGCGCTTGAACGAGCTGTCGGTGTGCCAGAGCTGGTTGCCGAGGTTGTACATGCGGCGCCGGTCGTCAGCGCCGAGGATCTCGTTGTTCTCGTCGAGATTGGAGACTTCGGCCAGCTCGGATCGCGGCAGGCGGGACTTGGTGTCCCGGCGGATGGCCGTGACGCTGCTCTCCAGCGGCCCGAACAGCTGGCTGAAATCGATCTGCTGCTGGTCGGTCAATTCCTGCTCGACGAAGACCAGCACCGAGAAGCGGTTGAAGGCGTCCTCGATGACCTCGAAATGTCCCTCGTCGAGCGGCCGGCGCAGGTCGATGCCGGCGATCTCGGCGCCAAAACCCGGCGTGAGCGGGCTGACGACGACGGTCATGAATTCCTCCGCAAGCGTCTTGCTTTGCCGGAGATTTTACGCCCGGCGACCGCGACCGGCAACGCGCACGCGTCAGATCGGCTTGGGTGGCGGCCCGCCGAAGATCGGGCCGTCGTAGAGCGCCTCGCCCTCCTCGCCGGCTTCGCGCTCGAAGGTCTCGGCGTCTTGCGCCCGGCAGCCGATGGACGCGACCGCGATCATGCAGTCGAGCCCGCCCTCGGTGCGCCCGCGCCACAGCCAGCACTCGGTGCCGTCGGCGGTCATCACCTTCTGGTTGGTGGCTTCGATCGTGATCCTCATGACGCGACAACGCGCCAATCCGGTCGCGGTGCCGCGGCACCAACCCGGCGTCCCGACGTTTGCAGACCAGACGCCAGATCGCAGGAGGGCATCATGCCGGCGAAAAGCGAACCGAGCCGCAAAGGTGTCGAACATGTGGCGACGACCCCCGACATGGGCGCCGGGCAGCAGGGCCAGAACTATCATCGCGACAAGCTCCGTCGTCAGGACGAGGCTGACAAGACGCCCTCGACCAAGCCTGCGCCCAAGCCCGCCCCCAGGCCGCCGACGCCCGGCCCGGATCCGATCTCGGGCGGCCAGTACGAGCGCGGCACCGGCGGCGGTACCCGACCCGACAAGCAGTGACGCGCGGCCTCGCGGGGCCCTTCAGCCCTGCTTCGCCCGCTCGATGCCCTCGACGATCATCTGCGCCGCCTTCTCGGCGTCGCCCCAGCCCAGGGTGCGGGCCCATTTGCCGGGCTCGAGGTCCTTGTAGTGCTGGAAGAAATGGGCGACCTGCTGGGTCAGGATCGCCGGCAGCTCGTCGTAGTTCTTCACGCCGGTGTAGAACGGGTGGAGCGAGTCCACGGGCACGGCGATGATCTTCTCGTCGCTGCCGGCGTTGTCCTCCATCAGCAGCACGCCCACCGGCCGGCAGCGGATCACCGCGCCCGGCACCACGGGCGTCTGGCCCACGACCACGACATCGACCGGATCGCCGTCGCCCGAGAGCGTGTGCGGGATGAAGCCGTAATTGCCGGGATAGAACATCGCGGTGTGCAGGAAGCGGTCGACGAACATCGCGCCGGATGCCTTGTCGAGCTCGTACTTCACCGGCTCGCCGCCCTGCGGCACCTCGATCAGCGCGTTGACGTCCCAGGGCGGGTTGCGGCCGATGGGGATCTTCGACAGGTCCATGGTGGTGCTCCGATGGTTCTGTCATCCTCGGGGCCGTCCGCGGCCCCTGTAGCGCAGCGAGGGATCTAGATCTGCCCTGGATTCCTCGCTGCGCTCGGAATGACAGCGTTAGTGCGGCGCCGAGGGGCGGTTCATGTCGGCCATGGCGCGGGCACGCGCGCGGGCGCGGCCGCTCGCCATCTGGTCGTACATGGCCAGCGCGATCTCGCGCTCGCCCATGACGATGGCGTGCGCGCCGCATTCGCGCAGATGCTCGATCTCGGCGTCGGAATGGGCGCGCGCGACGATCTCCAGGTCGGGATTGAGCGCCCGGGCCTTCACCACGATCTGGCCGGCATCGAAGCCGTTGGGGATGGCGACGAAGAGATGCCGGGCGCCCGGGATGTTGGCGGCGGCCAGCACCTTGGGCATCTGCGCGTCGCCCAGGATCACCTCGATGCCGAACAGGCGCGCGGATTCGACGTAGTCGCGACGTTCCTCGATCGCCAGCATCTCGACACCGTCCTTGCGCAGCGCCTCGGCGATCACGCTGCCGACGCGGCCGAAGCCAATGATCACCGAATGATCCGTCAGCGCCGTCGTCGGCGGATCGTCATCGTCGCCGGATGCCGGCGCCACCGGCTGCGGCCGCGAGCGCGCGCGCAGGCGGTCGAGGGCGACGAAGAACAGCGGGTTGACCAGGATCGACAGGATGGCGCCGGCGAGGACCAGGTCCTGCGCCGCCTTGGGCATCAGGCCGAGCGCCAGGCCGACGCCGGCCAGGATGAAGGAGAACTCGCCGATCTGCGCCAGGCTGGCGGAGATGGTGAGCGCCGTGCCGCGCGACAGCCTGAAGGCGCGCACGATGGCGAAGGCGGCCGCCGACTTGCCGGCGGTGATGATCAGCAGGGTCGCCAGCACCGCCAGCGGCTGCTGCACCAGGATCGCCGGGTCGAACAGCATGCCCACCGAGACGAAGAACAGCACGGCGAAGGCGTCGCGCAGCGGCAGGGTCTCGCTCGCAGCCTGGTGGCTGAGCTCGGACTCGCTCAGCACCATGCCGGCGAAGAAGGCGCCCAGCGCGAAGGAGACGTCGAACAGCGCCGCGGCGCCGAAGGCCACGCCCAGCGCGATGGCCAGCACCGCCACCCGGAACAGCTCGCGCGAGCCGCTGAGCGATACGCGGTGCAGCAGCCAGGGAATGATGCGCTGGCCGACCAGCAGCATCAGCGCGATGAACACCGCGACCTTGCCGATGGTGAAGGCCAGCGCCAGCAGCACGTTCCAGATCCGCACGCCGATGCCCGACTCGGCCCCGGCGCTGCCGAAGGCATGCGCCAGCGCCGGCAGCAGCACCAGCGCCAGCACCATCACCATGTCCTCGACGATCAGCCAGCCGACGGCGATGCGACCGCGCTCGGTCTGCATCATGCGGCGCTCCTCGAAGGCGCGCAGCAGCACCACGGTGCTGGCCACCGACAGCGACAGGCCGAAGACCAGGCCGGCGATCACGCCCCAGCCCATCGCCAGCGACAGCACCAGGCCCAGCAAGGTGGCGCAGGCGATCTGGCTCAGCGCGCCGGGGATGGCGACGCGCTTCACCGCCAGCAGATCCTTGAGCGAGAAATGCAGGCCGACGCCGAACATCAGCAGGATGACGCCGATCTCGGCCAGCTCGGCCGCCAGGTGCTGGTCGGCGACGAAGCCCGGCGTGAACGGGCCGACGACGATGCCGGCCAGCAGATAGCCCACCAGCGGCGACAGGCGCAGCCGGTTGGCCAGCGCCCCCAGCAGGAAGGCGATGCCGATACCAGCGACGATGGTCGCGATCAGGGGCGTGTGATGCGGCATGCTCGTGGTGATCCCCGCCCCGGTTATACCGTAGTGTCGGCGCATGACCATATCCGGCCTCGCCGCCCTCGAAGCGCAAATTGCGCGCGACCACGCGCTGACCTGCTTTCCCGAACCACGCTGGGTGCCGCCGCGCCGTACCGCAACAGGCGAGCCGATCCTCGACGTGCTGATCGTCGGCGCCGGCCAGGGCGGCCAGGCGGTGGCCACGCAGCTCAAGCGCGAGCGGGTCGACAACATCCTGGTGATCGACCGCGCGCCCGAGGGCGGCGAAGGGCCCTGGCGCAGCTTCGCCCGCATGCGCACGCTGCGCACCTGGAAGACCGTCACCGGCCCCGACCTCGGCATGCCCAGCCTGACCTTCCAGTCCTGGTTCGAGGCGCAGCACGGCGCCGCCGCCTTCGAGGCGCTGGGCAAGATCGCCAAGGAAAAGTGGCAGGACTACCTGCTGTGGCTGCGCCGCGTTCTCGACTTGCCGGTGCGCAACAGCGTCGAGCTGCTGCGGGTGGGCCCCGCCGAGGGCTGCCTCGCGGCCGACGTCCGCGAGAACGGCGCCGAGCGCAGGCTGTTCGCGCGCAAGGTCGTGCTGGCGATGGGCATCGAGAAGAGCGGCCGCTGGACCATGCCGCCCGAGATCGCCGCGCTGCCCCCACACGTGCGCGCCCATGCCGCCGACGCGATCGATTTCGCCGCCCTGCGCGGCAGGCGGGTGGCCGTGCTGGGCGCCGGCGCCTCGGCCTTCGACAACGCCGCCACGGCGCTGGAAGCCGGCGCGGCCGAGGTGCGGCTGTACTGCCGCCGGCCGCAGCTGCAGCGCGTGCAGCCCTACAAGGCGATCTCCTCGGCGGGCTTCCTGCGCCATTTCGGCACGCTCGACGATGCCACGCGCTGGCGCTTCATGCGCCACCTGCTGTCGATCCGCGAGGCGCTGCCGGTCGAGACGTGGAACCGCGTCACCGGCCACGCGAACTTCCACCTGCACACCGGCAGCCCGTGGCTCGATGCGCGGGTCGTCGAGGGCGCCATCGAGATCACCACGCCCAAGGGCCGGCACGCCGCCGACTTCGCGATTTCAGGCACCGGCTTCGACATGGACATCACCGCGCGACACGAGATCGCCGAGGCGATCCCGCACATCGCCACCTGGGCCGATCGCTACGCGCCGCCGCCCGGCCAGGAGGATGCGCGGCTGGGCCGCTATCCCTATCTCGGTCCCGGCTTCGAGCTGGTCGAGAAGCTGCCGGGCGCCGCGCCGTGGCTGAAGGACATCCATGTCTTCGACTTCGGCACGATGATGAGCTTCGGCCCCTCGGGCTCGTCGATCAACGGCATGAAGTTCGCCGCCCCGCGCCTGGCCTTCGCCATCACCCGCGATCTCTTCACCGCCGACATCGAGCACCACTACGCGACGATGATGGCCTACGACACGCCGGAGTTCCCGCTGACCTTCGCGCGGGACCTGTGACCTTCCGTCCGCCGCGTGGTTCTGCTAGCGAGGCCGCATGCATATCCTGATCATCGGCGGCGCCGGCTTCGTCGGCATGTCGATCGCCGAAGCGCTCCTGGCGCGGGGCGATTCGGTCACCCTCTTCGACACACGCGAGCCCTACGCCGCGCTGCCCGGCAACCCGGCGACGATCGTCGGCGACGTGCGGCGCGACGAGGACGTGGCGCGTGCCTTCGCCGGCAAGCCCGACATCGTGATCTATGGCGCGGCAATCACCGCCGACGCAGCGCGCGATGCGGCCGAGCCGCAGCGCGTGCTCGACGTCAATCTCGGCGGCCTGCCACGCGTCATGGGCGCGGCGCGGGCGGCGGGCGTCAAGCGCTTCATCCTGCTGAGCTCGGCCTCGGCGTTCGGCGATGCGGCGTTCCGCGAGGCGCCGCTGGCCGAGGACGATCCGCCGCCGGCGCCATCGAGCCTCTATTCCATCACAAAGTTCGCCGGCGAAGGCGTGGCGCGGCGGCTGGGTGCGCTGTGGTCGATGGATGTGCGCATGGTCCGGCTGTCGGCTGTGTTCGGACCGTGGGAGCATCCGACCGGCGCACGCGATACGCTCAGCCCGCCCTTCCAGGTGGCCCAGCTGGCGCGCTCCCGCAAGCCGATCGTGCTGCCGCGCGACACGCCGCGCGACTGGGTCTACTCGCGCGATGTCGCCGGCGCGGTGCTGGCACTGATAGACAAGGCGCAGCCTCGCTTCGACCTCTACCACGTCGGCCCCGGCACCACCTGGAAGCTCTCGGAATGGGCAGCGGCGCTGGGCGCGGATGTCGGCGTCGGCGCCGTGCCCAATGTCGACCTGTTCGGCGACCGCGACCGCGCGATGCTGGCGATCGACCGGCTGACCGGCGATCTC
The DNA here is from genome assembly GCA_050183765.1 of Reyranellaceae bacterium. GTDB lineage: Bacteria > Pseudomonadota > Alphaproteobacteria > Reyranellales > Reyranellaceae > JAFAZJ01. The sequence continues at coordinate 8,810 of JBFXAZ010000112.1, forward strand.
GGCTACCGTCCGCGCTTCACGTCCGCGGCGGCGTGCGCCGCCGACTATCGCGCGTGGCTGGCGAACGAGGCGTAACGCCGTGGCCGGCCGTCCAACTCTGATACTGCTGCCGGCGATGCCGTGCGGCCCCGAGTTCTATGCCGCCCAGGTCGATGCGCTATCGGATCTGGCCGATTGCAGGGTCATGGTCGAGGACGCGCCCAGCCTGACGGAGTCGGCCGACCGCATCCTGGCGGCGGCGCCGCCGCGCTTTCTGCTGGCCGGGACGGCCTATGGCAGCCGCCTGGCGCTCGAAGTTGCGCTCGCCGCACCCGAGCGCGTGGCCGGCCTCTGGCTGATGAACTGCAATCCGGGCGCTCATGGCAATCCCGCCGACGCCAGACGCTTGACCGCTCGCGTGCGCACGGAGGGCATCGAGGCGATGCTGGAAGAATGGGCGCCGATCATCGTCGCGGAAGGCGACGATGCCGCGCGCAAACGCTTCCGCGCGATGGCCCGCGCGTCGGGTCCGGATCGCTTCGTGCGCCAGCACGAGGCACTGGTCAGCCGCATCGATCGCTGGGGCAATCTCGAGCGGATCACCGCCCCGACCCTGCGCTTGTGGGGCGAAGATGACCAGTTCGTCCCCATCGACATCGGCCGGCGCATGGCGGCGTTGATGCCCGCCGCACGGCTCGTCGCCCTGCCGGGATGCCGGCACTTCCCGCCCGTCGAACGACCGCGCGAAACGATCGCGCAGGCGCGGCGATGGATCAGCGAGGTCCGAGGATCCGGCGGCACGCCAGACTGACGCGCGGGCCGCAGGGTCGGCTCTCCCTGGCAGCCATCCTTCAGTCAGGTCCGGAAATCGCCAGCCCTCTTGCGGCAGGGCTGCCACCCTCCTCGCGCCGTCAGACTGGCTGGGGAGAGGATCGTGACGAACCGTACCTATGGCACCGTCAGTGCCGAACGACGGAAGGAGATGAGCGGACTGGCGTTTGTCAGCGGGCTCGCCGATGGCTCACTGCCGCTCAATACGATCGCACGGACGTTGGGATACCAGATCGCCGAGGCGTCGAGTGGCCGCGTCGTCGTGGTCGCCGAGCCCTCCGATGCGCATCTCAATCCCGCAGGCACGGTGCACGGTGGCCTCGCCGCGGCGCTGCTCGACAGCTGCATGGGCCTCGCCGTCCAGTCGACCCTGGAGCAAGGCGTCGGCCAGACGACGCTGGAGTTCAAGATCTCGCTCACGCGGCCGATCACGCCGCAAACCGGCACGATCCGCGCCGAGGGTGTCGTGCTGAGCCGCGGACGCCGCGTGGGAACCGCCGAGGGTCGGCTGACCGACGCACAGGGCCGACTTCTGGCGCACGGCACGACGACCTGCCTGATCTTTCCGGTCTGATCAGTCGAGGATCCGGCGAAACGTCAGGTTGACTCGCGGGCCGCAGGGTCGGCTTTCCTTGGCGATGGCGTGGCGCCAGTTGCGCTGGGTGTCGCCCTTCATCACCAGAAGGCTGCCGGACTCGAGCGCAATGCGTACCGGCTCCTGGTCCTTGCGCCGCTTCGGCCTGAACGTGAGCGTGCGCGTTTCGCCCAGGCTAATCGAGCCGATGCTCGGCGTCGTACCCAGCTCGGGCTCGTCGTCGGAATGGAAGCCGACGCTGTCGTTGTGGTCGCGGTAGTAGTTCAGCAGCACGCTGTTGAACGTCGCATCGCTCGCCTGCTCGGTCCTGCGCCGCAAGGCCCGCAGTTCATCGGTCCACGGCAGCGGCTCGAGCGTCAGGCCCGAATAGGTGTAGCTGCGGCCGGGATCGCCGTACCACGCGGTCAGGCGCGGCTGCGGCACGCTCCTGCCCCACAGCACGATGCTGTCCTGACGCCAGGCGATCGTCTCGATCAGCCTTCGCAGCATGACGGACGCGTCAAGATCCGGCAGCAAATGCCGGACATAGACCACGTCCGCGCCCGGCAGGCGCAGGCGCTCGGGTGAAGGAAAGAGGTCGGCCATCGCCCCTCTCCTACCGCCCCGCAGCGGGGCGGTTCCATCCGCTTCAGCGCAGCGAGGCGTTGATCTTGTCGAGCGCGCTCTTGCCGGGGCAGAGCTCCTCGGCGTTCAGCGTGTTGAGCGGCACCTCGACCGTGTTGAGGTGGCCGTGCAGGTCCTGGGGCAGCGGTTCGACATAGAGCAGCCCGGTCAGCACCTCGCCCGCCGCCTCGGCCTGCTGCACGCGGTGCAGCGCGTCGGCCTTGCTGCTGGGGTCGAAATTCTCGTCGAGCTTGCGCAGGCGCAGGGCGGAGCCGTCGTGCTGCTCGACGACCTGCAGCGCGCACGGCGCGTAATCGGTGGTGATCTCGGCCCGGGTCTCGATGAAGTCGAGGCGGTTCACCGCCTCGTTGTGCTCGCGCACGTAGTCGTAGCTCTTGGTCGAGCCGGCGTGGTTGTTGAAGGCCACGCAGGGGCTGATCACGTCGAGGAAGGCCGCGCCGCGATGCTGCAGCGCCGCCTTGATCAGGGGCACCAGCTGCTGCTTGTCGCCGGAGAACGAGCGGCCGACGAAGGTGGCGCCCATCAGGATGGCGACCGAGACCATGTCGATCGGCGAATCGCTGTTCTTGACGCCCTTCTTGCTCACCGAGCCGTAGTCGGCGGTGGCCGAGAACTGGCCCTTGGTCAGGCCGTACACGCCGTTGTTCATGACGATGTAGGTCATGTTCACGCCGCGGCGCATGACATGGGCGAACTGGCCGAAGCCGATCGAGGCCGAGTCGCCGTCGCCCGAGACGCCGAGATAGATCAGGTCGCGGTTGGCGAGGTTGGCGCCGGTCATCACCGAGGGCATGCGTCCGTGCACGGTGTTGAAGCCGTGGCTGCCGCCCAGGAAGTAGGTCGGCGCCTTGGACGAGCAGCCGATGCCCGAGAGCTTGGCGACCTGGTGCGGCAGGATGTCGAGCTCGAAGCAGGCCTGCACGACGGCGGCGCTGATCGAGTCGTGGCCGCAGCCGGCGCACAGGGTCGAGATCGCGCCGTCGTAGTCGCGCCGCGTGTAGCCCGCCTTGTTCTTCAGCAGGGTCGGATGGTGCAGCTTGGGCTTGGCGATATAGGTCATGACCTGAACGCTCCAAGATCTACCTTCCCCCGGAGGGGGAAGGTGGCGCGCGTAGCGCGACGGATGGGGGATGCGTCAACGGACTCGGCGTCCGTCCTCGACATCCCCCATCCGCCCTTCGGGCACCTTCCCCCTCCGGGGGAAGGTACGACGTGCAACGCGTTCATCACTCGGCCGCCATGCGGCGCGGCGGTGCGAGGTGGTCCCCGATCGCCTTGGTGATGAAACGCGCCGTGATCGGCGTGCCGTCGTAGTGCAGGACGGCGACGATCTTGTTCGGATCGACGTTCATCTGGTCGATCAGCAGCATGCGCAGCTGGCCGTCGCGGTTCTGCTCGACGAAGAACACGGTGTCGTGGCTGTCGACGAAGTCGACGACCTCCTGGCCGAACGGATAGGCGCGCACGCGCAGGCCGTCGAGCGCGATGCCCTTCTCGTCGAGCTGGTCGAAGGCCTCGTTCATCGCCGGGCTGGTCGAGCCGAAATAGATCACGCCCATCCTGGTCGCGGCCTTCGCCTTGCGCTCGATGGCCCTGGGCACGATCTTCTTGGCGGTGTCGAACTTCTTCTCCAGCCGCTCCATGTTGCGGACGTAGACCGGTCCCTCTTCCGAGTAGCGCGCGAACTCGTCCTTGGTCGTGCCGCGGGTGAAGTAGGCGCCCTTGGTCGGGTGCGTGCCGGGATAGGTGCGGTACGGGATGCCGTCGCCGTCGACGTCGAGGTAGCGGCCGAACTGCTTGCCGGCTTCGAGCTCCTCCGCCGTCATCACCTTGCCGCGGTCATAGGCCCTGGCGTCGTCCCACTCGAACGGATTGCACAGGCGGTGATTCATGCCGATGTCGAGATCGGTCATCAGGAACACCGGCGTCTGCAGCCGGTCGGCGAGGTTCAGCGACTCGGCGCCGAAGTCGAAGCACTCCTTCGGATCCTCGGGGAACAGCAGCACGTGCTTGGTGTCGCCGTTCGAGGCCAGCGCGCAGCCCAGGATGTCGGCCTGCTGCGTGCGGGTGGGCATGCCGGTCGACGGGCCGCCGCGCTGCACGTTGATGATCACCGCGGGAACCTCGGCGAAGTAGGCCAGGCCGATGAACTCGGTCATCAGCGAGATGCCGGGACCCGAGGTCGCGGTGAAGGCGCGCGCGCCGTTCCAGGCGGCACCGATCACCATGCCGATCGAGGCCAGCTCGTCCTCGGCCTGCACGATGGCGTACTTGGCCTTGCCGGTCTCCTTGTCGTGGCGCAGGCGCTTGCAGTGCGTCTGGAACGCCTCGGCCAGCGACGAGCTGGGCGTGATCGGGTACCAGGCGCAGACCGTGGCGCCGCCGTAGACGCAGCCGAGCGCCGCGGCGTTGTTGCCCTCGACGAAGATGCGGTCGCCGACGTTGTCGGCGCGGCGGACCTTGAGCTTCACCGATGCCGGATCAAGGTGACGCAGCACCCAGTCGCGGCCGAGGTTCAGCGCCTTGATGTTGGAGTCGAGCAGCTTCTCCTTGCCCTTGTACTGCTCGCCGAACAGCCGGGTGATCTCGTTGGGATCGATGTCGAGCAGCACCGACAGCGCGCCGACATAGATGATGTTCTTGAACAATTGACGCTGGCGCGCGTCCGTGTAGGTCGCGTTGGTGATCGCGGTGAGCGGCACGCCGATCAGGGTGATGTCGGGGCGGAACGCCGAGGCCGGCAGCGGCTTGGTGGCGTCGTAGAAGAGATAGCCGCCGGGCTCGATCTCCTTGACGTCCTCGGCCCAGGTCTGCGGGTTCATCGCTACCATCAGGTCGACGCCGCCGCGCCTTCCGAGATAGCCCTTCTCGCTGACCCGCACCTCGTACCAGGTCGGCAGGCCCTGGATGTTGGAGGGGAAGATGTTGCGCGGGCTGACCGGCACGCCCATGCGCAGGATCGAACGGGCGAACAGCTCGTTGGCCGAAGCCGAGCCCGAGCCGTTGACGTTGGCGAACTTGACGACGAAGTCGTTCACCGCCTCTATCGGGTTTGGCATGCGTGCTCCGCGTGCGTCATCTCGACATAGTACTTGCGCATGTCCCAGGCGCCGGTCGGGCAGCGCTCGGCGCACAGCCCGCAATGCAGGCAGACGTCCTCGTCCTTCACCATGATCCGGTTGGTCTTCAGCAGCCCCGAGACGTAGAGGTCCTGCGTCTGGTTGAGCGCCGGCGCGTTGAGCCGGCCGCGCAGGTCCTTCTCATCGCCGTTGGTCGTGAAGGTGATGCAGTCCATCGGGCAGATGTCGACGCAGGCGTCGCACTCGATGCACAGATTGTCGGTGAAGACCGTCTGCACGTCGCAGTTCAGGCAGCGCTGCGCCTCTTTCCACGCCAGCTCGGGGTCAAAGCCGAGCTCGACCTCGGCCATGATGTCCTTGAGCGATTCGGCCTTGTCGCGATGCGGCACCTTGAAGCGATTCACGACCGAGATGTCGTTGTCGTAGCTCCACTCGTGGATGCCCATCTTCTGGCTGACGATGTTCACGCCGGGCGCCGGGCGCAGGCCGACGGCGCCGCCGGTGCACAGCGCATGGATCGAGATCGCCGCTTCGTGGCCGTGCGCCGCCGCCCAGATGATGTTCTTCGGGCCGAACGCCGCGTCGCCGCCGAAGAAGACCTTGGGATTGGTCGAGGCGAAGGTGCGCTCGTCGACGACCGGCATGCCCCACTTGTCGAACTCGATGCCGGCATCCTTCTCGATCCAGGGAAAGGCGTTCTCCTGGCCGATCGCCACCAGCACGTCGTCGCACTCGTAGAACGGGTCCGGCTCGCCGGTCGGCACCAGCGAACGGCGGCCCTTGGCGTCGTAGATCGCCTTCACCTTCTCGAAGACCACGCCCTTGATCTTGCCGTTGTCGTGCCGGACTTCCTTGGGCACGAGGAAGTTCAGGATCGGAATGTCCTCGTGCATGGCGTCTTCCTTCTCCCAGGGAGACGCCTTCATTTCCTCGAAACCCGAGCGGACGATGACCTTGACGTCCTCGCCGCCCAGGCGGCGCGCGGTACGGCAGCAATCCATCGCCGTGTTGCCGCCGCCCAGCACGATGACGCGCTTGCCGACCTTGGTGATGTGGCCGAAGGACACCGACGAGAGCCAGTCGATGCCGATATGGATGTTGGCGGCCGCTTCCTGGCGGCCGGGCACGTCGAGCTCGCGCCCACGCGGCGCACCGGAGCCGACGAACACCGCGTCGTAGCCCTCGGCCAGCACCGCCTTCAGCGAGTCGATGCGCTTGTGCACGAACTCGATGTTGCCGATGCCGGTGATGAAGCCGACTTCCTCGTCGATCACCGATTCGGGCAGGCGGAAATGCGGGATCTGGGTGCGGATGAAGCCGCCCAGCTTGGGATCCTGGTCGAAGATCGTGATCTCGTAGCCCAGCACGGCGAGGTCGCGGGCCACGGTCAGCGAGGCCGGGCCGCCGCCGACGCAGGCGATCCGCTTGCCGTTCTTCGCCGGCGCCTTGGGCATGCGCTCGTGGATCTCGCCGTTCTTGTAGTCGGCGGCGACGCGCTTGAGCCGGCAGATCGCCACCGGCTCGCGCTTGCCATGGACGAGGTTCTCGTCCTCGACGCGCGTGCGACGGCAAGCCGGTTCGCAGGGACGATCGCAGGTCCGGCCGAGGATCCCCGGGAAGACGTTGGACTTCCAGTTGATCATGTAGGCGTCGGAGAACCGACCGTGCGCGATCAAGCGGATGTACTCGGGTACAGGCGTGTGGGCTGGACACGCCCACTGGCAATCCACGACTTTGTGAAAGTAATCCGGATTGCCGATATCAGTCGGCTTCAACAGAGCCCTCCCGAACGTAACCGTTTCTTGGCATTCGGAGGCCCGGATTGACACCCGGACCCCTATCCCTGTCAAGGAATAGCCGTGCATTCCGCATCTAGGAATAGCGCAGGGATTGATCCGCAGCCGCAATATGTATCCATACCCGCTGCATGGTTATTCAAAGCACATCACCTGTGCAACTGGCGCCGGTGGCGGCGCCATGCGATGGATCGGCGGCCATGCGCACCCCGCCCCTCTCCCTCGCCGATCGCGTGCTGTACCGCGACGGCCTGGTCCTGGTGATCGACAAGCCGGCGGGCGTGCCGGTGCATGCCGGGCCGGGCGGCGGCCTCAACCTCGAGGCTGGCTTCGACGCCCTGCGCTTCGGCCTGCCGCGGCCGCCGGCGCTCGCCCATCGCCTCGACCGCGATACCTCGGGCTGCCTGGCGCTGGGCCGCCATCCCAAGGCGCTGCGTCGCCTCGGCCGGCTGTTCAGCGAGGGGCTGACCGGCAAGACCTACTGGGCGGTCGTCGTCGGCGCGCCGCCGCAGGACAGCGGCACGATCGACCTCGCCCTGCGCAAGGAGAGCCGCAAGGAGACCGGCTGGAAGATGGTGCCCGACCCCGAGGGCCAGAGCGCGATCACCGACTACGAGGTCAAGGGCCGTAGCGCCGAGCTCACCTGGATCGAGTTCCGCCCGCGCACCGGGCGCACCCACCAGATCCGCGTGCACGCCGCCGCGCTGGGCTGCCCGGTGCTGGGCGATCCCGTCTACGGCCCCAAGCCGCCGCGCGCGCCGCTGCACCTGCACAGCCGCGCCATCCGCCTGCCGCTCTATCCCGCCAAGCCGCCGATCGACGTCACCGCCCCGCCGCCCCGCCACATGCTCGACGCGCTGCGGGCGTGCGGCTATGGGGCGGAACCTGCCAACGACTCGTCTGTCATTCCGAGCGCAGCGAGGAATCCATGAATCGAGATTCCTCGCTGCGCTCGGAATGACAGTTGCTGGATGAAGCCTCTATGACGGTAACCCTCGATGCCCTCAACGCCATGTCGCGCGACGATTTCGTCGCCGCGCTGGGCTCGATCTTCGAGCACGCGCCGTGGGTGGCCGACGGTGCCGCCGGCAAGCGCCCCTTCGCCACCGTCGCCGATCTGCATCGCGCCATGCTCGGCGTCGTCGAGACCGCGTCGGCCGACACGCAGACGCAGTTCCTGCGCGGCCATCCCGACCTCGCCGGCAAGGCGGCGCGCGCGGGCGCGCTGACGGCGGACTCGACCGCCGAGCAGGCCGGCGCCGGGCTCGACCGGCTGAGCGAGCAGCAGTACGCCCGCTTCCACCGGCTCAACACCGCCTACACCGAGCGCTTCGGCATCCCCTTCATCGTCTGCGTGCGCCGCCACACGCGCGGCTCCATCCTGCGCCAGTTCGAGCGCCGCCTGGGCCACGACGCCGCATCCGAGCGTGCCGCCGCGTTGCACGAGATCGGCCTGATCACCCGCCTGCGTCTCGACGGCGCCGTCGACGGCCCGGGCAAGCCAACCGTCAACGGCCGCCTTTCCACCCATGTGCTCGATACGCACATGGGCAAGCCGGCCGAAGGCGTGCGCATCGATCTGGTGGAGATGCAGGACGACGGGCCGGAGAC
>JBFXAZ010000113.1:0-16716 GCA_050183765.1 Reyranellaceae bacterium
GCGGCGGGGTTGACCTTCTCCCGCTTGTAGAGCGCCATCAGCTCCTGGTTCATCTTCATCTTGTCTTCGCCGAAGCGCGCCCTGAGCTTCTCCATCTCGGGCTGCAGCTTCTTCATCTTGGTCATCGACTCATAGGACTTGTTGGCGAGCGGGAAGAACAGCAGCTTCACGATCACCGTCAGCACCATGATGGCGACGCCGAAATTGCCGATCAGGCCGAAGATCTTGTCGAGCAGCCAGAACAGCGGCTTGGTGAAGAACCAGAACCAGCCCCAGTCGATCGACAGGTCGAAACGCGCGATGCCCAGGCGCTCGGTGTAGTCGTTGATGGTGTGCACGATCTTGGCGCCGGCGAAGAGCCGGGCCATCGATTCCTTGCGCTCGCCGGGATTGATCGCCAGCAGCGGCCCGGTGAAGTCGGCCTGGTACTTCTTCAGCACCGGGTCGTCGATCTTGAAGACGCGCGCGGCGACCTTGTCCTTCTGGTCGGGGATCAGGGTCGCCATCCAGTACTTGTCGGTGAAGCCCAGCCAGCCGCCGGTGGTCGTGAGCTCCTGGCGGTTCTTGCCCTCCTTGAAGTCGCTCCAGTCGTACTCCTTCAGCTTGTCGTTGAAGACGCCGTAGGGACCTTCATGCAGCAGGTAGATGCCCTCGGTCTTGGGCTCGCCGTGCCGGGTCACCAGGCCGTAGGGGGCGAGATCGACGGTCGCGGTGCCCTTGTTCTCGATCGCCTGGGTGATCGTGAACATGAAGTTGGTGTCGATCTCGATCCTCTGCCGGAAGATCAGGCCCGCGCCATTGTCCCAGGTCAGCGTCAATGGCTGTCCCGGCTCGAGCGTCTCGCGGTCGGCGGTCCAGACGGTATCCGCGCCAGGCACCTTCGCGGCGCCACCCGGCTTCGGCGCCCAGCCGAACTCGGCGTAGTAGGCGTCGCGCGCGCCCTCGGGCGACAGCACCGGCACCATGGCGCTCTGGGGGTCGACGGTGACGCGATGCTTCACCAGCCGCACGTCGTCGATGCGCGCGCCCTTGAGAGCGATCGAGCCTTCGAGCTCGGGCGTGCGGAAGGTCACGCGCGGCGAGCGCTTGAGCGCGTCGGCACGGTCGAGAAACGCGCTGGGTGCCGGCGCCGTCGTTGGCGTGGGTCCGCCCGGCGCCTGTGGCGTCGGCACCTGGGGTGCCGTGGGCTGGCTGCCGGGCGCGGGCTGCGCCTTGCGCTGCTCGTCGATCTGGCGCTGCTTTTCGGCGGCCTCTCGGCGCTGCTCCTCGGGCGAAGGCGCCATGATGAACTGCCAGCCGAGGATGATCACCACCGAAAGGGCGATGGCGACGATGAGGTTCTTTTGATCCATCGAAGTGACCGTCAGAAATCGATCGCGCGGGAGGTGCGCGGAGGCATCGAGGCGAGTGGAGGCGGCGGCGTCGGCGTCGGCACCGGGTCATATCCCGCACCGCCCCAAGGATGGCAACGACACAGCCGTCGCAGGGCCATCACGCTGCCGCGTGCCGCGCCGTGCGCCGCGAGCGCCTCGGCGGCGTAACGCGAGCAGCTCGGCTCGAAGCGGCAGGCGCCGCGGAAGAAATACGCCAAGGTCGCCTGGTACAGCCGCACCAGGCCGATCAGGACCCATGCCGCGCCGCGGCCGATCATGCCCGGGCCTCCTGCAGGCGGCGCAGCGCGCCTTTCAGGTCGCGCGCCATGGCCGCGTAATCGCGCTGCAGCGTGCCCTGGCGGCCGATCAGCACGAAGTCGAAGCCGGGCACGGCGAGCCGCGCCAGCACCTCGCGCGCGAGCGCACGCAGTCGGCGCCGCGCGCGGTTGCGCGCGACGGCATTGCCGATCTTCTTGCTGGCGGTGAAGCCCACGCGCGGGCTGTGCTGGCTGCCGAGACCTTCGGGCAGCGGCGCCATCTGCAGGATGAAGCCGGGTGTCACCTGCTTGCGGCCGGCGGCCTGCACGCGCAGGAAGTCGCGGCGCGCCGGCAGGCGCGCGATGCGGCCCGGGGAAGCAGCGGGGTCGGCCGTCATCGGGCGGCCGTCGTGCGGGATGCTCGCGGCGTGGCCGGCTCAGGCCGACAGGCGCGCGCGGCCCTTGGCCCGGCGATTGGCCAGCACCTTGCGACCGCCGACCGTGGCCATGCGGCTGCGGAAGCCGTGGCGGCGCTTGCGCACCAGTTTGCTGGGCTGGTAGGTCCGTTTCACGGTGAAAACTCCCTAAGCAACGGATTTCGTTGCGAAAAACGACGACCGCCGGCGGCCGGCCGCGGGCGGTCGAATACGGCGGATGGCTATACGGGCAAGCCACTCCCGAGTCAACCAAACCGGCCGTTGACGCGCCGCGGCCAATGGTGTTGAAGCACGCACCGCCGTCGGACCTCGCTCCGGCGGCACCGTACTTTTGGCAGGCGCGGCACCCCTGGAGGCCGGCCCGCGAAAGGCCCGCCGGGACGGTCCCGGAGGGTGTCTGGTTCTACATGGAGATAGCGGACAATGTCCGACATGCTGACCATCCCCGCGAAGAAGCGGGACCGGGCCGGTAAGGGGGGCGCCCGGGCCTCGCGTCGCGAGGGTCTGATCCCGGCCGTGATCTACGGTGACAAGCAACCCCCCATGCCGATTTCGGTGGAGCCCAAGCAGCTCGAGCGTGTGATGCACAGCGAGGGCTTCTTCAATCACCGCGTCCTGGTCGAGGTCGAGGGCCAGAAGTACGACGTGCTGCCGCGCGACGTGCAGCTCGATCCGGTGACCGACCAGGCGATCCACTTCGACTTCCTGCGCGTCGGTGCCAACTCGGTGATCACCGTGCAGGTGCCGGTGCACTTCAAGAACGAAGCGGCCTCGCCCGGCATCAAGCGCGGCGGCGTGCTCAACATCATCCTGCACGAGATCGCCGTGCGTACGCGCGCCGACCAGATCCCGCAGTTCTTCGAGGTCGACCTCACCGGCCTGGAGATCGGCGCCACCGTGCACCTGAGCCAGCTCAACCTGCCCGAGGGCGTGCGCGTGCTGAGCCGCGAGAAGGACGCGACGATCGCCTCCGTGGCGCCGCCGACGGTGGTCCGCGAGACCGATGCCACGGCTGCCGCTGCGGCTGCCACGTCGGCCGCGGCGCCGGCCGCCGGCGGTGCTGCGGCGACGACGGCGGCCCCTGCCGGCGGCGCCAAGGCGACGCCGGGCAAGGCTGCGGCCGCGGCTTCGAAGAAGTAAGGCGGCCGCCGCGACGCGGCCGTCATGCTGCTGCTGGTCGGGCTCGGCAACCCCGGGCCGAAATACAGGGCACACCGTCACAACGTCGGGTTCATGGTGGTGGACGAACTCGTCCGCCGCCATGGCTTCGGCGCGTGGCGCAAGCGCTTCCAGGGCGAGGTCGCCGAGGGCACGCTGGGCGGCGAGCGCGCCGTCGCGCTCAAGCCGATGACCTACATGAACGATTCCGGCCTGTCGGTCGGCGAGGCGGCGCGCTACCTCAAGGTCGCGATGAACGACGTCGTCGTCTTCCATGACGAGCTCGATCTGGCGCCGGGCAAGGTGCGGGTGAAGACCGGCGGCGGCGCCGGCGGCCACAACGGCATCCGCGACCTCGACCAGCATTTCGGCAAGGAGTATCGCCGCGTGCGGATCGGCATCGGCCATCCCGGCCACAAGGATCTCGTGCACGGCTACGTGCTCAGCGACTTCGGCAAGGCCGAGCGCGAGGACTGGCTGCCGAAGGTGATCGACGCGATCGTCACCGAAGCGCCGCTGCTGGCCAGCGGCGCCAAGGTCGACGACGAGAAGTTCATGAGCCGCGTGGCGTTCCTGGTGGGCCCGCCGCCGCCCAAGCCGCCGAAGGACGACGCGCCGCCGTCGCGCTGAGCGCGTGGCGGTTCAGGATCGCCGCGGCGAGATCGGTGCGTTCTCGCCGGCGTCGATTCGACGGCGCAGTTCGCCGACCATCTCCTTCAGCACGGGATGCTTCGCGACGAATCCCTCGAGCGCGGCGCCTGGCGTGTCGTTGAGCACGGCCCGCGCGTCGCCGTAGTCGCCGGCCTGGCGCAGCAGCTCCGCCAGCAGGATTTGACGGTACAGCCAGTTCTCGTCGTGGTCGCTCTGCGAGGTCTGCCAGGCGCGCAGCTTGGCGGCGGCGGCGTGGAGGTAGGGAACGTGCCTGGCGGTACCTTCCGCGTCCCATGCCGCCTCGCGCAGCAGGCCGACGATCCTCGGCTGGCCCTCGCCTAGGCGCTCGGCGATCCAGGCGGCCAGCGCGAACTTGCTCTCGCTGTCGCGGATGCGACGGTACTCCTCGGTCGCGACCAGCGCTTTGGCCCGGGCGACATAGTCGGCGTCCAGCTTTGTCGAGTCGCGATAGAGCACGAAGCCATTGCCGGGGCAGACAGGATACGGATAGGGCACGGCGATCGGGCCGATTCGACGACCGTCGAGCCGCGCGCCGAACGACGTGCCGGACATCGGCGTCATCGCCCGGAATTTCTGTCCGTCGATCGGACAGGTGTACTCGACCATGGCGTCGGTGCGCGCCGACGCGGCGGACAAGGGGAGGGCGAGCGCGCAGGCGAGCACAATCGCCGGCGCCGCGAAGCGATGGAACATCGCGACCTCTGGGAAGAGTGGATCGGGGAGGCAGGAACTCGACGACCCGGATGATCGCAAGGCCGTTGGGCGGCAATGTGGCGATTGACCCGGGCCGGCGCATTGGCTACGTCGCGCCACCGTCTTCCAACCCGGATCTCCCCCGCCCATGGGTTTCAACTGTGGAATCGTCGGCCTGCCCAATGTCGGCAAGTCGACGCTGTTCAACGCGCTGACCGCAACCCAGGCGGCGCAGGCGGCGAACTATCCCTTCTGCACGATCGAGCCGAACATCGGCCGCGTCTCGGTGCCGGACGCGCGGCTCGACACGCTGGCCGAGGTCGCCAAGTCGGCGAAGATCGTGCCGACGCAGCTGGAGTTCGTCGACATCGCCGGTCTGGTGAAGGGCGCCAGCAAGGGCGAAGGGCTGGGCAACCAGTTCCTCGGCAACATCCGCGAGGTCGACGCCATCGCCCAGGTGCTGCGCTGCTTCGAGGACGGCGACGTCACGCATGTCTCCGGCAGCGTCGATCCGGTGCGCGACGCCGAGATCATCGAGACCGAGCTGATGCTGGCCGACCTCGACAGCCTCGAGAAGCGCCTGCCCAACCTGCAGAAGAAGGCCAAGAGCGGCGACAAGGAGGCCGGCGTCGAGGCCGGCATCATGGAGCGCATCGTGGCGGCGCTGCGCGAGGGCAAGCCGGCGCGCACCGTCTCGTTCTCGAACGAGGAGCAGCCGACGGTCAAGCGCATGCAGCTGCTGACGGCGAAGCCGCAGATGTACGTGCTCAACGTCGAGGAGGGCTCGGCGGCGAGCGGCAACGCGATCAGCGAGAAGGCGATTGCCTACGCCAAGTCCGTGGGCGCGCCCTACGTGATCGTCTCGGCGGCGATCGAGGCGGAGGTGGCGCAGTTGCCGGCCGAGGAGCAGCGCGACTTCCTCGAGTCGCTGGGCCTGCACGACACCGGGCTGAACCGCGTGATCGGCGCCGGCTACAGCCTGCTCGATCTCGTGACCTTCTTCACCGTCGGGCCGAAGGAGGCGCATGCCTGGACGGTGCGGCGCGGCAGCAAGGCGCCGCAGGCCGCCGGCGCGATACACACCGACTTCGAGAAGGGCTTCATCCGCGCCGAGACGATCTCCTACGACGATTTCGTCGCCGCAGGCGGCGAGCAGGGCGCCAAGGATGCGGGGAAGATGCGCCTCGAGGGCAAGGACTACGTCGTCGCCGACGGCGACATCTTCCACTTCCGCTTCAACGTCTAGGACCCGATCGGTCCGCCATCCTTCTTGGTGATCGCGATCACCGACGGGCGCGGCGGCGTCCCATCCTTGAAGTCGGGCCAGCGCGTCGAGGGCTTCTCGAAGGTCGAGCCCCGGTCTTCGCCGGGATGCTGGATGGCGAGGAACATGGTGCGCTGGTCCGGCGTCAGGATCGGACCGCACACTTCGGCCCCCGTGGGCGCCTGGAAGAACAGCCGCGGCAGGGCGCGGCCGTGGCCCAGCGTGTCCATGCCGTAGACGGCGTCCGCCACTCCCGCGGCACCGGGCGCGCCGTCGGTGGCGATCCACATGCGGCCTTTGCTGTCGAAGGTGCAGTTGTCCGGACATGACAACCATCCGTTGCCCGACGTGGCGCGATGGTACATCGCGCCCGCGTCGATGCCCGGCTTGCCCGCCATCAGGAAGATCGACCAGGTGCCCTCGGCGGAGGCGTGATCGCCGTCCTTGGGCGTGATCTCGACGACGTGGCCGTGGTTGTTGGCGGCGCGCGGATTGGCGCGATTGACCTGGTTTGCCGTGCGGCGGCTGTTGTTGGTCAGCATGACATAGACGCGTCCGGTGACCGGATTGGCCTCGACATCCTCGGGCCGGTCCATCGGCGTGGGCTTCAGCAGATCGGCGGCGGCGCGCGCATGGATCAGCACCTCGGCCTGGCTCGGGAACCCGTTCTCCGCCGTCAGCGGGCCCTGGCCGTGCACCAGCGGCAGCCACTCGACCTTGCCGTCCTCGTTGAAGCGCGCGACGTAGAGCGTGCCTTCGTCGAGCAGGTCGCGGTTGGCGGCGCGGTTGGCGCGGTCGAAGGGCTTGGCGCTGACGAACTTGTAGACGTAGTCGAAGCGCTCGTCGTCGCCCATGTAGATCACCACGCGGCCGTCCCTGGCCAGGGCATGGTGGCAGCCCTCGTGCTTGAAGCGACCCAGCGCGGTGCGCTTCACCGGCATGGAGGCGGGATCGTAGGGATCGATCTCGACCACCCAGCCAAAGCGGTTGGGCTCGTTTGGCTCCTTCTCCACATTGAAGCGCTCGATGTGGTTGACCCAGCCGTACCAGCTCGCCTTGCTGATGCCGTAGCGCTTGTAGGCCTTGGCGTCCGGCATCTTCGCGGCGTCGCCGCCGAAGTAGCCGTTGAAGTTCTCCTCGGCGGTCAGCCAGGTGCCCCACGGCGTCTCGCCGCCGGCGCAGTTGTTGAGCATGCCCAGCACCTTCTTGCCGCTGGGATCGGCCGAGGTCTTGAGCTTGTCGTGGCCGGCGGCCGGGCCGGCGACCGTCATCTCGCTCGTGCCGGTGATGCGCCTTGCGTACTTGCTGTCGGGCACGACCTTCCACGTGCCGCCTTCGCGCGCGATCTCGATCACCGAGCCGCCGTGCGCGGCGATCTCGATCTCGCACTGCTCCTTGTTGGATTTCAGGTTGGCGTCGTGGCCCGCGCCCATGCCCGAGAACATCAGGTTGGTGTTGGTGTACTCGTGGTTCACCACCATCAGGAAGCGGTCCGACGAGGCGCTGCCTGGCGGCAGCGGGTGCAGGCCGATGAAATCGCAATTGTAGCCGAACTGCTTCTGCTGGCCGGCCAAAGTCAGCTTGGCGGGATCGAAGGCCGGCGCGCCGGCCGCGACGGCATCGCCCCAGCGGATCAGCACCTGAGCCTCGTAGCCGTCGGGCACGTGGTGCATGGCGTCGAGATGGCGCGGCGGCTCGGTGAAGGTGAGCGTCGACGGACCGGCCGCCTGCGCCGGGGTCGCCGCGAGTTGATCGGCGAGCATGGCGGCGGCGCCCAGCCCGGCGAGACCGCGCAACGCGTCGCGTCGCCGAAGTCGTCGCTCGATAAGCTCGCCGATCGAGGTCTCGGTGCCGGGGTTGGAGCCGATGTTCTCGGACTCGTCGATGCGGTGCCGGCTGTCGGTCATGGCTATCTCCCTGCATGGAGCCTTACTCAGACACCCATTGCTGTCACCGAAGCGTGACGGCTCCGTTACGGCGTGACTAGCGGCCGTACAGGATGAACAGCAGCACCAGGACCGTGCCGGCGAGCACGGCCGACAGGCCCTTCCACAGCAACAACGGATTGCGCTCGATCAGCGGCGCCGGCGACAGGCTCCAGCCGGTAGGCGGATGGCGCAGATCGAAGACGAACTCCGACAATTCATCGTAGCGCTGGCGCGGGTCGGGATGCACGGCCTTCTGCAGCACGCGATCGATCCAGACCGGGATCGCTCGATCGCCCGCCAACGCGGTCTGGTAGGCGATCCTGCGTTGCTGCGATCGCGTCCGCGCCTGCGCCATCTCCGCGCCGTAGGGCAGGCGTCCCGTCAGCATGTGATAGGCGATGACGCCGAGTGAGAAGATGTCGGATCGCACGGTTCCCCTTTCGCCGAGGAGATATTCGGGCGCCATGTATTGCACGGTGCCCGGCAGGGGATTGCGGTCTGCGGCGGGGGCAGCCTCGACCACGCCGGCCACCTCGGTCGACCCGAAATCGATGATCCTGGCGGTCCCCGTCTTGTCGATCATCACGTTCTCGGGCCGCAGGTCCTGGTGCAGCATCTCCATGCGGTGGAAGGCCCGCAGCCCCTGCGCGATCTGTTCGACGATCCCGCGCACGGTCTCGATGTCGGGCTGCGGATTGTCGACCATCCACTGGCCGAGCGTCTGCCCGTCGATGAATTCGGTCGCGACATAGAGAGAGTTGCGTGGGCGCGACTGCAGGCACGGCTTCAGCACGTGAGGGCTGTCGATGCGCCGGGCGATCCACTCCTCCATCATGAAGGATCGCAGATAGGCGGGATCGTCACGCAATTCGATCGAGGGAAGCTTGAGGACGACCACCGCCTCGGTCTGCGTATCGACGGCGAGGTAGATGTGGCTGCGGCTGCTGGCGTGAAGCTCGCGGACGATGCGATAGCCGTCGAATAGCGCGCGCGCTTCCGGCAGCGCCGGCAGCGGCAGGCCGGACGCCCGCCCGAGAATTTCAGGGGCGTCGCCATCGGGCAGCTCGTCGACGCGGATGATCTGGACACTCAGGTTGTCCGGGCTGCCGCGATCGTAGGCCGCCCGGGTGATCGCCCGGGCGGCGCCATCGAGATCGCCGGCGTGGGTGTCGATCATCGCGGTCAGCGTCTGCGCGCCGACATGCTCGCAGACGCCGTCCGTTGCCTGGATCAGGACGTCGCCCTTCTCGAGCGGAATCGCACTGTAGTCGATCTCGACCTGGGCGTTCATGCCCAGCGCCCGGCTGAGATAGTGCTCCCGGGAAGAGACGACGACGCGATGATCCTCGGTGAGCTGCTCGAGCGCGTCGCCGACGCGGCGATAGATGCGCGAATCGCCGATGTGGAAGATGTGCGCCGTGGTCGACTTCAGCACCATCACGCTGAAGGTGCAGACGTAGCCCTTGTCCATGTCGTAGGCGTGGGGGCCTCGACGGGTCTGCGCATGCAGCCAGGAATTGGTCGCGCTGATGACGCGCTGCGCCGAGGTCTTCACCGACCACGCGCCGGAGGTGCAGTAGTAGTCGGTGAGGAAGCTCTTGACCGCCGATTCGCTGGCGACGCCGCCGACGGCGCTGCTGCTGATGCCGTCGGCCAGCGCGACGGCGATGCCCTTCAACCCGAGCAGCGGCTGGGCAGGGATCATGGCGCCGTGGAAATCCTGGTTGGATTCCTTGCGGCCTTTGTCGGAGTGCTGGCCGATCGAGATCTGCAGGTCGCGGGACATGCGCGGGGATGGGTAGCCCGAGCCTCGCCCGGGGGCGAGGCTCGGGTTCGGTCGACTTACTCGGCGGCCTGCCGGGTCGCCACGGACAGCTGCGCGGCGCGCTTGGGGGCCGTCCTGACATGGGTGGCGTAGAGCGTCAGGCCGGTGAAGGCTAGGCCGCCGACCAGATTGCCGGCCACCGTCGGGATCTCGTTCCAGATGAAGTAGTCCATGATCGAGAACTTGCCGCCCAGCATCAGCGCGCTGGGGAACAGGAACATGTTCACGATCGAATGCTCGAAGACCATGAAGAAGAACAGCATGATCGGCATCCACATGGCGATCACCTTGCCGGTCACGTTGGTCGAGATCATCGCGCCGACGACGCCGGTCGAGACCATCCAGTTGCACAGCATGCCGCGGATGAACAATGTCGCCATCCCGGCCGCGCCATACTGTTCGTAGCCCAGCGTGCGCGCCACGCCGATATTGCCCAGGGTCTGGCCGACCTTGTCGGGCGGGACCGAGAAGCCGTAGGTGCTGATCATCGCCGCGAAGAAGGCGACGGTGAGTGCGCCGGCGAAGTTGCCGATGAAGACCAGCCCCCAGTTGCGCGCCACGCCGGCCCAGGTGCAGCCCGGTCGCCGGTCGAGCACGGCCAGCGGGCAGAGCACGAACACGCCGGTCAACAGGTCGAAGCCCAGCAGATAGAGCATGCAGAAGCCGACCGGGAAGAACGCGGCGCCGACGATCGGCATGCCGGTCTGGGTGATGATGGTGACCGCCATGTAGGCGGCCAGCGCCAGGATCGCGCCGGCCATGTAGGCGCGGATCACCGTGTCGCGCGTCGACATGAAGATCTTGGATTCGCCGGCATCCACCATCTTGGTGACGAACTCCGAAGGTGCGAGATAGGCCATTGGACTTTCCTTCTCTCCTGGATTTTCAGCGTGAAAGGGTTCTGTTCGCTGGCGGTGGCGATGCCGGGCTCGCCTTGAGGCGTGCCAGGGTGTCGGTCGCTGCGTGGTTGTCGGCTGTCCGCAGGCCGGCGCTGCCCGCCGCGATGCGGCAGGGCACGGGCACAGTGTCGGGCAGGGGCTGTCGCGCATCTGCGCACGCTCGACCGTTGCCGACGACGACTGGACTTCGCTGTGCGGGGAGTTCCAACTTCGCGTCCGTTCGCAGCCATCTGACACCGCTGGCCGACCCCAAGGGGAATCGGAAGCGATACCGTCACCGAATGGCCCGTCGTTGGGCGAAGTACTGAGAGTGGACCGCCGTTGGCCCGCATCCGTGATCGCAAGATGCGCGCCAACCCGCGAATGCCCCGCATGTACAGGACATCGACGACCCTGTGGCAGCGCGGCTGCCGAAAAAGTAAACCGGTTGGCCAGATGGCAAGCGCGAAACTGACGCGCTATGAGCCGATCACGTCGCCATCACCGCATCCGCTTGAAACCTGCGCGCGACCGCTGATCCGAGTGTAGGCAGTGACAGCAACCTGACGAGTTCATCCGTCACGTTCGGGATTGCCGACGTCGATCCAGTCGTCATCGCGTTCTGGAGACGAGGCGCATGCACGCTCCTTCTCCCCGCGCATGCGCGTCGCATGCGCGGGGAGAAGGGCGATGTGCCTCAGGCGACGTCGTAGCGGTCGAGGTCCATGACCTTGGCCCACGCCGTGACGAAGTCCTGCACGAACTTCGCCTTGGAGTCCGCGCAGGCATAGACCTCCGCCAGCGCGCGCAGCTGTGAGTGCGATCCGAAGATCAGGTCGACTCGCGTGGCCGTCCACTTGGGCGCATTCGTCTTGCGATCGCGCCCTTCGTACAGGTTGTCGCCCGTCGGCTGCCATACCGTGGCCATGGACAGCAGGTTGACGAAGAAGTCGTTCGTCAGCGTTCCGGGCTTCTGGGTCAGCACGCCATTGCGGGAACCGTCGGCGTTCGCTCCCAGCACGCGCAGGCCGCCGACGAGGACGGTCATCTCGGGCGCCGACAGCGTCAGCAACTGCGCCCGGTCGACCAGGGCTTCTTCCGGCGACATGATCTGCGTGCCGGCGAAATAGTTGCGGAAGCCCTCGGCCGTCGGCTCGAGCGCCGCGAAGGACTCGACGTCGGTCTGGTCCTGCGAGGCGTCCATGCGGCCCGGGGTGAACGGCACCGTCACGTCGACGCCGGCATCCTTCGCTGCCTTCTCGACCGCGGCGGCACCGCCCAGGACGATCACGTCGGCCAGCGAGACCTTCTTGCCGCCGGTGCTGAACGCCTTCTGGATCGCCTCGAGCTTCGCCAGCACGGTCTTGAGCTGTGCCGGCTGGTTGATCACCCAGTCCTTCTGCGGCGCAAGACGGATACGGGCACCGTTCGCGCCGCCGCGCTTGTCCGAGCCGCGGAAGGTCGAGGCCGAAGCCCAGGCGGTCGAGACGAGCTCGGATACCGACAGGCCGGAAGCCAGGATCTTCGCCTTCAGCGCCGCGATGTCCTGCGCGTCGATCAGCTTGTGATCGACGGCCGGGATTGGATCCTGCCAGATCAATGTCTCCTTCGGCACGAGCGGGCCGAGGTAGCGCGCGATCGGCCCCATGTCGCGATGCGTCAGCTTGTACCAGGCGCGGGCGAACGCGTCGGCGAACTGGTCCGGATGCTCGTAGAAGCGGCGCGAGATCTTCTCGTAGGCCGGATCCATCCGCAGCGAGAGATCCGTCGTCAGCATCGTCGGCACGTGCTTCTTCGCCGGGTCGAAGGCGTCGGGGATGGTCTTCTCGGCGTTCTTCGCGCGCCACTGCTTGGCGCCGGCCGGGCTCTTCGTCAGTTCCCATTCGTACTCGAACAGGTTCTTGAAGAAGAGGTTGCTCCACTTCGTCGGCGTCTGCGTCCAGGTCACCTCCGGACCGCCGGTGATCGCGTCGGCGCCCATGCCGGTGCCGAACTTGCTCTTCCAGCCCAGACCCTGGTCCTCGATGGCGCTGCCTTCGGGCTCCGGGCCGATCAGCGACGGATCGCCGGCGCCGTGCGTCTTGCCGAACGAGTGGCCGCCGGCGATCAACGCCACGGTTTCCTCATCGTTCATCGCCATGCGCCGGAAGGTCTCGCGGATATCGCGGGCGGCGGCGACCGGGTCGGGGTTGCCGTTGGGGCCTTCCGGGTTGACGTAGATCAGGCCCATCTGCACCGCGCCGAGCGGCTCCTGCAACTGGCGCTCGCCGCTGTAGCGCTCGTCGCCCAGCCAGCTGCCTTCGGGGCCCCAGTAGAGCTCCTCCGGCTCCCACGCGTCGGCGCGGCCGCCGGCGAAGCCGAAGGTCTTGAAGCCCATCGACTCCAGCGCGACGTTGCCGGCGAGGATCATGAGGTCGGCCCAGGATATCTTCTGGCCGTATTTCTGCTTGATCGGCCACAGCAGGCGCCGCGCCTTGTCGAGATTTGCGTTGTCGGGCCAGCTGTTGAGCGGCGCGAAACGCTGCTGACCCGCGCCGGCTCCGCCGCGACCGTCGGTGATGCGGTAGGTGCCGGCGCTGTGCCACGCCATGCGGATGAACAGGCCGCCGTAGTGCCCGAAATCGGCCGGCCACCAATCCTGCGAATCCGTCATCAGGGCATGCAGGTCCTTGATCACCGCGTCGAGATCGAGGCTCTTGAACGCCGCCGCGTAGTCGAAGGCCTCGCCCAGCGGCGTGGCCGCCGGCGAGTTGCGATGAAGCGTCTGGATGTTCAGCTGGTTCGGCCACCAGTCGCGGTTCGACCTGACCGACCGCCGCGAGCCGCCGCCATGCATGACCGGGCACTTGCCGGTGTTGTTCGAGCCGTCTCCGTCCATGTTCCTCTCCTTTCGTGGATTGAGTTGTGCCGATCGGCGTTACGCGGCGATGGCGTCGCCCGTGATGGCGCGCTCGCCGTCGAGGGTGGCGGCGACGGCGTGCACGGTGGCCGCGATTCGCACGGCCGCCTGGATCTGCTCGGTGCCCAGGCCCGCCTTGCGCAGCTCGTGCTCATGGGCCTCCAGGCACATGCCGCAGCCGTTGACGGCGGAAACCGCCAGCGACCACAGCTCGAAATCGGCCTTGTCGACTCCCGGCCTGGCCATCGCATTCATGCGCAGCTTCGCCGGCAGGCTCTTGTAGTCGCCGCCCACGAGGTGGACGAAGCGGTAGTATACGTTGTTCATGCCCATGATCGTCGCGGCGATCTTGGCGCCATTGAGCGCCTCGGGTGACAGGAGCGGGCCGAATTCCGCCAGCACCGCGCGCGTAACCTCGGCGTTGCGCGCGGCCAGCGCCGAGGCGACGAAAGTACCCGCACGCTGCTGCGCTGTCAGCGACGCATCGCTGGCCAGCGACGAGAGATTGAGCTTCATGTCGCGTGCGTATTCGGGCAGCGCGTTCTTCAGGGCTTCGAGGGACATGGCGAGCTCCTTGAGGTGGACGTTGGGTCTGCCTTCCCCCGGAGGGGGAAGGTGGCGCGAAGCGCCGGATGAGAGATGTTTCAACGACATCGATGTTCGTCGTCGACATCCCCCATCCGCCCTGCGGGCACCTTCCCCCTCCGGGGGAAGGCAAAGCCCTTGCCGGTGGTTACGCGGCGGGACGCAGCACGTCCTCGCCCTTCTGCCAGTTGCAGGGACACAGCTCGTCGGTCTGCAGCGCGTCGAGCACGCGCAGCACCTCCTGCGGGTTGCGGCCGACGCTGAGGTCGTTGACCGAGACGAAGCGGATCACGCCCTCGGGGTCGACGATGAAGGTGGCGCGCAGGGCCACGCCCTCGGCCTTGTCGAGGATGCCGAAGGCCTGCGACAGATCGCGCTTGATGTCGGCCAGCATCGGGAAGGGCAGGGCCTTCAGGTCGGCGTGGTTCTGGCGCCAGGCCAGGTGCACGAATTCGCTGTCGGTGCTGACGCCGTAGATCACGGCGTCGCGGTCGTTGAACTCGCCGTTGAGCTTGCCGAAGGCGGCGATCTCGGTCGGGCAGACGAAGGTGAAGTCCTTCGGCCAGAAGAAGATCACGCGCCACTTGCCGGCGTCGGTCCGGTCGGAGATCTGGGTGAAGGCCTTGGCCGGATCGGTCGAGACCACGCCCTTGAGATCGAAGGCGGGCAGCTTGTCGCCGATGGTGAGCATGATTGGATGGTCCTCGAGGTTGGAAATACGGGTGCCTTACGGGGTGACACCGATCTAGACATTCCGCCTCGTTCGCACTAATTGATTAGAACCGTTCTAAACATCGAATTTCTCGATGATCGATCTGCCGAGTCCCCGCCAGCTTCGCTATCTCGTGGCCATCGCCGATACCGGCGGCTTCGGCCGCGCGGCGCAGCGCTGCAACGTCACCCAGTCGACCCTCAGCGCCGGCATCAAGGAGCTGGAGACGACGCTGGGTGCCACGCTGCTGGAGCGCGGCCGCAGGGGGGTGAGCTTCACGCCGGTGGGCGAGCGCGTGCTGGAGCGGGCGCGGCGCCTGCTGGCGGAGGCGGAGGATCTGGTCGAGCTGGCCAGGGGCAGCGGCGAGCCGCTGGTCGGGCCGCTGCGCGTGGGCGTGATCCCGACGGTGGCGCCCTATCTGCTGCCCAGGCTGCTGCCGCGCCTGCGGCGGCGCTTTCCCAAGCTGCAGCCGTTCCTCGTCGAGGAGCGCACCGCCTCGCTGGTCGAGCAGCTCGAGGGCGGCACGATCGACGTCGCGCTGCTCGCCTTTCCCTATGACCTGCCGCGCCTCGCCGCGTTCGACTGCTTCGAGGACCGCTTTCTCTTCGCCGCGCCCCGCGGCCATCCGTTGCTGGCGTCGGCCTCCGTCAATCTCGCCGACCTGTCGGGCGAGACGGTGCTGTTGCTGGCCGAAGGCCATTGCCTGCGCGAGCATGCGCTGTCGGTCTGTCGTTTCGACGCCCGCGACCAGGCGCGCGCGGTCGAGGCCACCAGCCTGTCGACCCTGATCCAGATGGTCGACTCGGGCCTGGGCGTCACCCTGCTGCCGAAGCTCGCGGTCGACGCCGGCGCGCTGCGCGGCACGCACATCGAGACCCGGCCGGTGGCGGATCGCGACGCGCTGCGGCGCATCGGGCTGGCGTGGCGGCCGAGCTCGGCGCGTGCCGCCCACTACAGGCTGCTGGGTGAGGCGATTCGCGACGTGGTGGCGAAGTAGTCAGCCGCGCGCGTCGGCGGCCTTGCGCATCAATTCGCCGATTGCCGCGTTGCCCGCATCGCCCCGTGCCAGCAGCGCCTCGGCGGCGCCGCGCTGGTCGGCCGGGGTGCGGTTCTGGCCAATCTTGGATTTCGCCTCGAAGCGCTCGACAGGCATGGTGAAGGCGGTGATGCCCTTCATCATTCCGAGCGCCTTGCCCGGCGTCATCTTGTCGATGGTCCACGGCTTGGGCAACGACGCCTCGAAGAAGGCCGAGAGCCGCACCACCACATCGAGCGCGGCGTCGTCGTCGGCGACGATGGCGGGCGTGCCGTGGGCGTGCACCACCTGGTAGTTCCAGGTCGGCACCATGTCGGGAGAGTCGTACCAGGTGGGCGAGATGTAGGCGTTGGCGCCGCCGAAGATCGCGATCGTCGGCGCCTCGCCGAACAGCTTCCAGTGCGGATTGGCGCGGGCGACGTGGCCGACCAGATGGCCGTTGGCGCTGCCGTCCTCGACATGGATCAGCGGCAGGTGCGTCACGCAGGGCGCGCCGTCCTCGCCGGTGCTGACCAGGGTGGCGAAGGGATGGGCGCGCATGATGCCGCGGATCGCGGCGGCGTCGGCGAGGTCGAACAGCGGCGGGGCGTACATGCGCGGAGCTCCTTTCAGGCGGGCGGCTCTCTAGGACCACCCGCGCGCTCGGGCAAGCGCCGCTCCGCCCTGCGGGACAAGATAATTGTGCCGCGACCCCGCGGCGCTCTACTGTCGGCCGGCTATCCGCAAGAGGAGGGATTCAATGGGTGAAGCGATCGCGCTGAAGCCGTCGGACGGCGCGGCCGTCGGCGGCTACATGGCCAAGCCGTCGGGCACGCCGAAGGGCCACGTCATCGTCGTGATGGAGATCTTCGGGGTCAACAACCACATCCGCAACGTCGTCGACCGCTTCGCCGCCGACGGCTACGTCGCGCTGGCGCCGCAGTTCTTCGACCGGCTGGGGCCGAAGATCGAGCTCGGCTATACGCCCGAGACCATCCAGCAGGGCATCAAGCACGTCAC
>JBFXAZ010000114.1:0-16622 GCA_050183765.1 Reyranellaceae bacterium
GCGTAGCGAGGAATCTCGAGATTCCTCGCTACGCTCGGAATGACGGGCGCCCACAGGAGCCACATCATGGCGATCCCGTTCATCAAGGAATTTGATCCCACCTACGGCGAGCCGCAGCGCGTCACGCCGCTGATCCGTCGCGTGGTGGCGAAGAACCCCAGTGCCTTCACCTTCAAGGGCACCGGCACCTACATCGTCGGCGACGGCAAGGTGGCGATCGTCGATCCCGGCCCCGACATGGCCGACCACGTCGATGCCGTGCTCAACGCGGTGCGCGGCGAGACGGTCACGCACATTCTCGTCACCCACACCCACGCCGATCATTCGCCGGCCTCGCGCGCCATGGCCAAGGCGACCGGCGCGCCGGTCTACGCCTTCGGCGGCCATCCCAAGCCGCCGCCCGGCGTGACCACCGAGCAGGGCGGCGACCACGACTTCAGGCCCGACGTCACCCTGCGCGACGGCGAGGTCGTGTCGGGCGCCGGCTGGACCGCCGAGGCGGTGCATACGCCGGGCCATATCTCCAACCACCTCTGCTTCGCCGTGCGCGAGGACAACGCGCTGCTGACGGGCGACCATGTCATGGGCTGGTCGACGGCGGTGATCTCGCCGCCCGACGGCAACATGCGCGACTACTTCGCGGCCCTGCGCAAGGTGATGGCGCGCGACGAGAGCGTGTTCATCCCCACGCACGGCGCGGAGATCCGCGATCCCAAGCCCTTCGTGCAGGCCTATATCGACCACCGGCTGGAGCGCGAGCAGCAGATCCTGGGCTGCCTGCGCGACGGGCTCGAGACGATCCCGGACATGGTGGCCAAGGTCTACGCCGCCGTGCCCAAGCACCTGCATCCCGCTGCCGGGCGCTCGATGCTGGCGCATCTTGTGCAGTTCGTCGCCGAAGGCCGCGTGCTGGCCGACGGCCCGCCGACCATCGGCGCGCGCTATAAGTTGCCGTAAAGCCGGCTGAAGGCATCCATGAAGCCGCGCTCGAATGCCGCCTGCGCGTGGCGGGCGCGGATGAAGGCGATTCCGGCTTCGCTCAGGCGCATGCGCAACGCCTGATCGCCGATCAAGGCGATCAGCCTGTCGGCGAATTCCCGCTCGTCGAAGCCGCTCAGCAGGCCGGTTTCGTTGTCGAGCACGTAATCTTCAGGCCCGCCGCAGCGCGTCGACACGACGACCGCGCCGCAGGCCATCGCCTCGGTGCCGACGATCGACAGGCCCTCCTGATGCGATGCCAGCGCGAAGATGTCGAGCGAGCGGTACCAGTCCGGCAGTTGCGCGAAGGCCACCGGCGGCTCGACCACCAGCTTGTCGGCGATCGCGGCGGCGTCGAACTGTCGAATGAAGTCGTCGCGCGCAACATCGCCCCGGATATGCAGCTCGATGCCGGGATGCACCGAGGCGGCGCGCGCGAAGGCCTTCACCAGCAGCGGCATGTTCTTGCGCGGATCGGAGATGCGGCCGTTGAAGCCGATGCGCAGCGCGCGGCCGGCGGGCGGCGGCCGACCGACGGGCGAATAGCGCTCGGTATCGACGGGGATCGCCAGCACGCCGAACAGCCGCGCCTTCGGCGTGACCTGCTGCAGGCCCTCGTGCGTGTACTGGCTGATCGACAGCGTGTCGGCGCGTTCGAGCGTCTTCACTTCCTGCCGCGCGCTGACCCAGCTGTTGAGCATGGCATCGTAGAGCCGGCGCCATGCCGGCCAGCGCCGGATGCGATCGACGCGATCGGGCTCGTAGGGCGAGGCGATCCACTGCAGCGACGGCAGGTCGAGTGCCGTCGGCCCCCAGCCGGTGAGGTTGTTGCCTGACGACACGACATGCGCGCGATGGCCCTCGAGCAGGGCGCGCCATGGCTTCCACGGCTGATGGTGCGCCCATTCGAACTCCGGCAGCCAGGTGCCCACGGCGACACGGCGGCAGGGCCAGTCCGGCACCTCGCGGATCGACGGCCGGCGGCCGAGCGCGCGCCACATCGGCACCGACAGCGCCGGCTCCTCGCTGTAGTAGGCGCGCCAGGCGACGGTGACGGTATGGCCATGCTTGGCCAGCACGTCGTGCACCATGCGCGCCCGCGCGCGCTCCCCGCCGAGGCCGGGCGGCAGCGTCAGGAGCAGGACGGATTTCGCGGCCGGCGCCATGCCGCTCAGGGGCTCTCGTACACCGTGCAGTTCAACGCGTGACGGCACCAGCTCTTGGCCGCCGACGCGAAGACTCGTTCCGGATGGGCACAGGGGGTCATTGGCAACAGCAAGAGCAGCCGCGGTAGACGGCGGTGTGGGCGCATGAAGCGCTTTTAGCATACGACACCCTCACCCCGCGCGCGGGGAGTGGGTTGGGGTGTGGGGCTGAATCAAGTGGCGCACCATCGCCGTACGCAACTGGACGCTCCCCCTCACCCCGACCCTCTCCCCGCCTGCGGGGAGAGGGAGGGAGACTACTCTTCGAGCAGCATGTGCTTGCGGTGGATGGTCTTGAACAGCTTGATGCGCCGCTCCGAGCCCACCGCCGCCGGCTCCTTCGCCAGCAGCGCGACCTCGCCCAGCATCAGCCCGGTGATGGTGGGCAGCGGCAGCTGTCGCGCCTCGTCGAGCCGCACCCAGCGGATGTCGTAGATCTCGGTGCTGTCCTTCATCGTACCCTGCACCGCCTCGGCGTCCATCATGAAGAAGCGGGCGTTGAAGCGGCGCGGCCGGCCGGGCGGCGTCACCGCGCGGGCGATGTAGTCGAGGTGGTGCAGCGCCGGCGCCAGGCCCTGGTCGAGAAAGCCCTGCCAGTGCTTGGGCACCTCGCCCAGCTTGCCGTCGTACTTCTCGCCGATGATCAGGCCGGTCTCCTCGAAGGTCTCGCGCACCGCGGCGATGGCCAGGGCGCGGGCGCGCTGCGCCGTGGCGGCGCGGCGCAGGCGCTCGTCGATCTCGGGCCTCAGCCCCGTGGCGACCGGCACCCTGGCGTCGGCCGGATCGACCCGCCCGCCGGGGAACACATAGCGGTTGGGCATGAACACATGGCCGGCGCCGCGACAGCCCATCAGCACCTCGGGCATGCCGTCGGGGTTCTTCGGCTTGCGCACCATGATCAGGGTGGCGGCGTCCCGCGGCTTCATGGCCGGGATCCTGCTGCCCTCGTAGGTCGCGTCGACCGGCCGCTCCTTGCCGACCTCGGGTCTGGCCACCGCTCCGCTCAACACCTGCTCGGCGGTCGCCGTCTTGGCGCCGCCGTTGTCGTTATCGGTCATGATCTCGTCATCTCTTCGGGTTCGCGCCCGCAAGATAGTTGACCGTCCCCCCGGCGGATAGGTCGCGCCGGACAAGGCCGGGTAGCGGACGGCGCAGGCCTGCGCCCTTGTTCCCCTCGCCGGGCCCGATAGGCTGCGCACCGCGAAACGAGACGCGGAGAGAGACGATGCCGGTGTTCAGGCGCGACGATGCCGAGATCTACTACGAGGTCCACGGCAAGGGCTTCCCGCTGCTGCTGTTCGCGCCGGGCGGACTGCGCTCGGCGCTGAATTTCTGGCGCGTCAGCATGGCCGATCCGACCAAGGCACCGGCCTGGATGGACCCGATGACGGCGCTGGCCGATACCTTCACCGTGGTCGGCATGGACCAGCGCAATGCCGGCGCCTCGCACGCCAAGGTGCGCGCCACCGATGGCTGGCACACCTATGCCGGCGACCATCTGGCGCTGATGGACCATCTCGGCTTCGCGCAGTTCCACGTCATGGGCGGCTGCATCGGCGGCACCTACTGCCTGACCTTGTGCAAGATGGCACCCGAGCGCGTCACGGCGGCGGTGCTGCAGAACCCGATCGGCCTGCACGAGAACCGCGACACTTGGGAGTCCGCCGTCAGCGGCTTCCAGGAGAAGATGCTTGCCGAGGACCCGTCGCTGACGCCTGACATCATCCAGAGCTTCGGCCGCAACATGTTCGGCGGCGAGTTCGTGTTCTCGGTCGACCGCGAGTTCGTGCGCAGCTGCAAGACGCCGCTCTACCTGCAGCCCGGCACCGACAAGCCGCATCCGGCGCAGACCAGCGCGGAGATCGCCGCGCTGGCGCCGAACATCGAGGTGCAGACCGACTGGCGCGGGCCCGAGCATCTGCAGGAATCGATCAGGCGCGTGCGGGCCTTCCTGCTGCGCCATACGCCGGCGCAAGCGAAGGCAGCGTAGAGCGGCGAGACGTCATACAAACACACCTGTCATCCCGAGCGCAGCGAGGGATCCAGGCGACCTTCCTAGATCCCTCGCTCCGCTCGGGATGACAGTGGGTTCAATCGGGTCGGACTCCGCACTAGCCCGCCTTGCGGCCCAGCGCGCGCATCGCCGCCAGCATCCGCGGTGCGCGCCTGGCGTCGATCATGCCGAACAGCGTGTCGCGGATCGGGCCGATGCCGACGAAGCCCAGGATGTTGCGGCGCAGGCTCTTCACCCCGTGCGCGCCGTACCACCAGCGATACATCAGGCCGGGCATGCCCATGGTGACGACGATGCGCGCCGAGCGCCCCTTGAGCTTCTGCAGCGGGAACCCGCGCTCGCGATACTCAAAGGCGAAACCCGGCCGCAGGCTTTGCTCGAAGAAGCCCTTGAGCAGCGCCGGCATGGAGCCGAGCCACAACGGGAAGATCACCACCAGGTGCTCGGCCCACAGCACCGATTCCTGCGCCGACTTGATATCCGGCGGCGCCTCGCCCTTCTCGAACTCGGCCATGCTGCGCATCAACGGGAAGTCGAGCCGCGACACCTCGATGCTGCGGGTCTCGTGGCCGCCCTCCGCCGCGCCCTCGGCATAGGCCTGGGCGAGCGCCTGGCAGAAATGCTTGCCGGCCGGGTCCGGATGGCCCTGCACGATCAGGATGCGTGACATCGCCATCCCATAGGACGGCGATGTCCGGCCCGCATTGCGTCAGATCAAGAGCCGGCGCTCAGGCCTTCTCGTGCTTCATCTCGTGAAAGACTTCCTTGGCCGTGAGCATCGCCTCGCGCACCGAGGGCACGCCGATATAGCCGCACAGGTGCATCAGCGCCTCCGACAGCTCTTCCTCGGTCCAGCCGGTGTTGCGCGCGAAGCGCAGGTGGATGGCGAGCTCCGGCCAGCGCGCCTGCGCGGTGTCGGAGATCACGCAGATCAGCGCCTTGGTCTTGAGGTCCAGCCCCGGCCGGCCCCACAGCATGCCGAACACGGCCTCGCGCGCGTAGTCGCCGAACTTCTTCATCATCGGATCGTCGTAGACGGTGCTCGCCATCTTCTCGGCGTAGGCGTCGCCCATCAGCTTGCGGCGAATCTCGCTGCCCTTTTTGTAGTTTTCGCTCTCGGCCATTGGTGTTCCTCCTCTTCGCGGACGGCGGCAGCCTAGCGCATGACACTCCCCCCGCAAGCGCGCTGGCGTCAGGGCTGGGGCTCCACTAACGTCACGCCCACATCGAACAACACGAATCGGCGGAGCCTGGCATGGACAGCATGACCGACCTCGACCTGGCGTTCACCAAATTCGGCGTCGGGCAGCCTGTGCCGCGCACGGAGGATCCCAGGCTGCTGCGCGGCGAGGGCCGCTACACCGACGACATCAACCTGCCGGACCAGGTCTGGGCGGTGATGGTGCGCAGCCGCATCGCGCACGGCATCCTCAAGGGCATCGACACCACGGCGGCCTCCGCCCTGCCCGGCGTGCTGGCGATCCTGACCCACGCCGATCTCGACGCCGCCGGCTTCGGCCCGCTGAAATGTGCGATCAACATTCCCGACCGCGACGGCAAGCCGATGAAGACGCCGCCGCGGCCCTCGCTCGCCAAGGGCAAGGTCCGCTTCGTCGGCGAGGCGGTGGCCTGCGTCGTGGCCCAAACGCGCGACCAGGCCAAGGACGCGGCCGAGGCGGTCGTGCTCGACATCGAGGAGCTGCCCGCCGTCACGACGCCCCAAGACGCGTTGAAGCCAGGCGCGCCGCAGATCCACGACGACGCGCCGGGCAACCTCGTGCTCGACTTCCACTACGGCGACAGCGACGCGGTGAAGAAGGCCTTCGCCGAGGCCGCGCATGTTACGCGCCTGGAGATCGTCTCCAACCGCATCGTCGTCAACGCCATGGAGCCGCGCTCGGCGATCGGCTCGTACGATCCGAAGACCGAGCGCTGGACCCTGCGCGTCGGCTGCCAGGGCGTGATGGGCATGCGTGCCGGCCTGGCGCGCGACGTGCTGGGCGTGCCGCCCGAGAAGGTGCACGTGCTGACCGGCAATGTCGGCGGATCCTTCGGCATGAAGGCCCAGCCCTATCCCGAGTACGGCCCGCTGCTGCTGGCCAGCAAGAAGCTGGGACGGCCGGTGAAGTGGACCGACGAGCGTTCCGAGAGCTTCCTCAGCGACCATCACGGCCGCGACCACCAGCGAGTGGCCGAGCTGGCGCTCGACAAGGACGGCAATTTCCTGGCGGTACGGCTGAGCGGCACCGGCAATGCCGGCGCCTACATCAATCCGCCGCTGCAGCCGACCACCAACGCGGTGAAGAACCTGATCGACGTCTATCGCACGCCTGTCATGGAGGTGAACACCAAGGTCGTGTTCACCAACTCCACGCCGATCGCCGCCTATCGCGGCGCCGGCCGGCCCGAGGCCAACTACTTCATGGAGCGGCTGATCACCACGGCGGCGCGCGAGATGGGCATCGACCAGGTCGAGCTGCGCCGGCGCAACCATATCCGCCCCGAGGAGATGCCGTGGAAGGCGCCCTCGGCCATGCAGTACGACAGCGGCGAGTTCGCGACCATCCTCGACAAGGCGCTGAAGAACGCCGACTGGGACGGCTTCGAGGCGCGCAAGGCCGAGAGCGCGAAGCGCAACAAGCTGCGCGGCCGCGGCATCGGCTCGTATCTCGAGGTCACCGGCCCGCCGGCCAAGGAATATGGCGGCATCCGCTTCGAGGCCGACGGCACCGTGACCATGCTGAGCGGCACGCTCGACTACGGCCAGGGCCACGCCACGCCATTCGCCCAGGTGCTGGTCGACAAGCTCGGCATCCCCTTCGAGCGCTTCCGCCTGCTGCAGGGCGATTCGGATCAGCTCAAAGTCGGCGGCGGCACCGGCGGCTCGAAATCGGCGCTGGTCGCGAGCCAGGCCTTCATCGAGGCCGGCGACCTGCTGATCGAGAAGGGCAAGCTGATCGCCGCGCACGTGCTGGAGGCGTCGGCGGCCGACATCGAGTTCGCGCGCGGCCGCTTCACCATCGCCGGCACCGACCGCAGCATCAGCATCATCGAGCTGGCCGAGAAGCTGCGCGCCGGCATCAGCCTGCCGCCGGATGTGCCCACGTCGCTCGACATCAGCCACATCTCGGACAACCCGCCCTTCTCGTTCCCCAACGGCTGCCACATCGCCGAGGTCGAGATCGACCGCGACACCGGGCAGATCGAGGTGGTGCGTTATTCGATGGTCAACGACTTCGGCACGGTGATCAATCCGATGCTGGTGGCCGGCCAGGCGCATGGCGGCGTGATCCAGGGCATCGGCCAGGCGCTGATGGAGCGCACGGTCTACGACGAGCAGGGCCAGCCGCTGGCCGGCTCGTACATGGACTACGCCCTGCCGCGCGCCGCCGACGCGCCGGACTTCTCGATCGAGAACCACCAGGTGCCGTGCAAGACCAACCGGCTGGGTGTGAAAGGCTGCGGCGAGGCCGGCTGCGCCGGCGCCCTGCCCTCGGTGATGAACGCCGTGGTCGACGCGCTGTCGGGCCATGGCGTGACGCATATCGACATGCCGGTGACGCCGGAGAAGGTGTGGCGGGTGCTGAACCGCGGCTAAGCGGCGTCCAGAGCGGATTCCCATATGGTGGACCGACTACCTTCCCCCGCTGGCGGGGGAAGGTGGCAGCGCGTAGCGCTGACGGATGGGGGTGGCTCGCGCGGCCAGTCGTGCTCCGGGAAACACATCGCCATCGTCTTCGACAGCCACCCCCATCCGGCGCTTCGCGCCACCTTCCCCCGCCTCCGGGCGCGCAAGCGCGCCCTTGGGGAGAAGGTAGTGGTGCGTTTAACGCGCGGCTGGTCGGCGAAGGCCGAGATTCTCCCGCAGCGTCTTTCCTTCGTAGTCCGTCCGGAACAGGCCGCGCTCCTGCAGGATCGGCACCACGCCCCGGGCAAAGGCGTCGAACTGGCCGGGGAAGAAGGGCGGCATCACGTTGAAGCCGTCGGCCACGCCGGCCTCGAACCATTTCTGAAGCGTGTCGGCGATCTCGGCCGGCGTGCCGACCGACAGCAGATGACCGCGCGCCGCCGCGACGCGATGGAAGAGCTGGCGCAGGGTGAGATTGTCGCGCCGCGCCATCTGGATGAGCAGCGCCGCCCGGCTCTTGAGATGCTCGGTCTCCGGCACGTCGGGCACCGGCCCGTCCATCGGATATGTCGATATGTCGGTGCCCAGCCGCTCCGACAGCACGGTCAGCGCCGGGGCCATGTCGATGTTGCGGTTGAGCTCGGCGAAGATCTCCTTCGCTTGCGCCGTCGTGCGCCCGACCACCGGCATCACACCAGGCATGACGAGCACGTCGTTCTGCGCCCGGCCGTAGCGCGCGACCTGGGCGCGCAGCCCGTCGTAGAAGGCGCGTGCTTCGTCGAGATCGTTCTGCGCGGTGAACACCACGTCGGCGATGCGCGCCGCCAGCGCCTGCCCCGGACCGGACGAGCCGGCCTGGATCAGCACCGGATGTCCCTGTGGCGGCCGCGGCACGTTGAGGCCGCCCTGCACGGAGAAGTATTTGCCCGAGAAGTTCGGGATGCGCAGGCTGCCCGGCCGCACGAATTGCGCGTTGGCCTTGTCGCCGATGAAGGCACCGTCGTCCCAGCTGTCCCACAACAGCCGGCAGGCCTCGACGAACTCCTCGGCCATGGCGTAACGCTCGGCATGCGGCGGATGCTGGCGGCCGAACACGGCGGAGGACTTGGCGTAGGCCGTCGTCACCACGTTCCACGCCGCGCGGCCCTCAGACAGATGATCGAGCGAGGCGAAGCCGCGGGCGAGGTGATAGGGATCGGCGTAGGTGGTCGAGCCGGTGGCGGCGAGCCCGAGATGCCGCGTGCCCATGGCCAGAGCCGACAGCAGCGTCAGCGGCTCGAACTTGCCGATGGTCGAGGGGTGCTCGTCGTAGCCGGTGGCGAAGCCGTCGCCCAGGAAGAACATGTCGAACTTCGCCGCCTCGGCGGTAGCCGCGATGTGCTGCATCAGCTGGAGGTTCGGCCAGCCGGTGGTCTCGGCCTCGGGGTGCCGCCAGCCGGCAACGTGATGGCCCGGCGTCTGCACGAACAACCCGAGCCGCATCCGGCGCGTGGGACTCATGGAAAAGGATTCATGAACGGACCATCCGCATAGTACGCGAGGAACGCGACAATCAGGATCAAGGAATAAGCGACTGTGTGGCGACTGGACCGCCACGCTTGCAAAAAAGCCTTACGTCCCCGTAGCTCAGCGGGATAGAGCAGCGGTTTCCTAAGCAAAAATTGATGGCGCCCGCCGTGCTCTATAGTGGAGCACGGCGACATCGAGCATCAGGTGCCGACGAGGTCACGGTCGCAAAACGCCTACTACCGGGTCTTTCTCCAAGCGATCGAACGCGAGACCGGGCAGGACGCCAACGACCTGCATGAGTATTTCAAGCGGCGCGTTGCCGCCTGTGTTCAAGACCATCCTCGGCGAAGAGGTAAGGTTGCCGGCGAGCACGACGGAGCTGAGTAAGGTCGCGTTGAGGGAGTACCTGGACAAGATAACGACGATGACCGGAGTGCCAATTCCAGACCCGCAGGAAGCGGGATATCTGCCGCACTAGCCAACGCACAGCAATCCCGCCCTGCGCAGTTGACCGCAAAGAGTGGCTAAGATACACAGTGAGCCGTGGAGCGCGTTTTCGCGCGACTCTGGCGGACCCGGTCTAGAAACACGCACTCTCTGGAGGTCACATGGATCATGAGCACGCTGCATCAATCCCGGTAGGGATAGAAACTCTCGCCTTGTTGCTGGATAGGCGGAAGGGAACGGAGACCTTCAACGAGACGATCCTTCGCTTGTTGAAGGCATCGGAACCTGCCGACGAACCGGATCGATACGGCGAACAGCCGCTAATTCGTGGCAACACTACATTCCCCGCCGGCACGAAACTTCGGGCCGAATACAAAGGGGAGTTCTATTTCGGTGTTATTAGGAACGGACGGATATCGGTCGACGGCTATGATGAAACCACCTCGAGCTTTTCGAGGGCGGCACGAATGATCACCGACAATTCCGTTAACGGCTGGCGCTTTTGGTACGTCCAGTTTCCGGGCGGGACCAAATGGACACGAGCTGAGAACCTAAAGGAAGACGAATAGGGCAGAGGTCATCTATGGGGCCATGAAGTGATCATCAGCCGTACATCGACGAGCGTTAGGGGAAATGATGCGCAACTCAATCGAGCAATATTTGCGTGGTATTTACACAAACCGCAAGCCGACCCTTGTGGCGGTCGCGTTGTGGTTCGTGGCTTTCGCCGTCTATTGGGATTTTCCGATTCACGTGCTTGGCTCCGACCTAGCGGGAAACCTAATTGCTGAATCGTCAGGCATCGTAATTACGGTCGGTTTAATTCAGTGGTTGTTCGAAATGAACGACAAGCGCAAAACGAAATCAGCGCGATTCCAAGCCTATAATGAGGCCGTGCGTCTTCACATGATGGTGTGCAGCACTTGGGCATCCATTGTGAGGTGTACTATTCTGACCACTCCTGAAATCGGTGAAGATCTATTCTCCAAGAAGTACATCCAAGAGGTGCAACAGCACTTCGACATCAATGGTGACGCTGGGCAACTACCGGCGACGACCTGGAAACATTCTCTTTCAATCTGGTACGCCGACCTGAAACGTCGCATCGATAAACTAATCCAACGCTATCAAACGACCATAGATCCCGAACTTTTGGAACTGCTCGGCCGGCTGGAGGAGATGCCCACTCTCAATATTTGGGGCCGCATGAGTTCGCTGCAGCTCGGCCCCCCCTACGCTCCCAATGGCTTGCTTTTCGTGCAGGGCTTCGAAGAAAGGGACATTCCCTTGCTGCGGAGACTGCATAACTGTCTCGTTAGGTTGTCGAAAGAGTTCGAGACCACGGATGGATACATCGCGCCCTACGACATCACGTTCGCGAAGGAAATAATTGAAATTGGGCGGAACAACGTGGCTCCGTTGCGCGGAACTTGCCGTCGATAACTTGCGCCTTTGGGTGTTTGCTTCGGCCTCGGGGTGCCGCCAGCCCGCAACGTGATGGCCCGGCGTCTGCCCGAACAACCCGAGCCGCATCCGGCGCGTGGGACTCATGGCAAAGGATTCATGAACGAACCATCTGAGGTGCGCATAGTACTGGAGGAACGCGACAATCGGGATCAAGGAATCAGCGACTGTGTGGCGACTGGCCCGCCACGCGTGCTAAAAAGCCCTTACGTCCCCGTAGCTCAGCCGGATAGAGCAGCGGTTTCCTAAACCGGAGGTCGGAGGTTCGAATCCTCTCGGGGACGCCATTTCCGCGCACTCGAGCCTAGCGGCGCCACGAACGCCCAATCACGCCAGCGCGCGGTCCAGCGCCTCGCGCAGCCGGTGCGGATCGACGTCGACGCGGCGGACCGCGATCGGGTTTCGGCCGAGATATCCTTCGACCCGGTGCAGCGGCAGCTCGACGTGGCGTCGGCCTGATATGCGCGCGAGATTGTGGTAGTCGGCCTTGTGGAATTTCCGGGCGAAGGTGAGGCGGCCGCCGCATTTCGTCTGCGGCGACAGGCGACCATGGAAGTGATCGTCGCAGACCGGATCGCAATACCAGTGCGTGCGGAAGCTGACCTCGACGATGGCGCAGTCGTCGGGCGCGAACACCAGGTTGGTCAGGCCGGCGCCGTGGCAGGCGATCAGCACGCGGGCGCGGCTCATCGCCTCAACCTGCGCCGCGACCGGCAGCGTTTCCGGCCGCACGCAGCGGAACGGCAGGCCGCGCGCGGCGCACCAGGCGGCGATGGTCGTCTCCAGCGGCTCGCCGGTCACGGCATCGTGCAACACCCGGTCCGCCGTGCGGGCGATCATCACGACCTCGCTGCCGGCGTGCCCGGAAACGCCGAACGCCAGCCGCAGCCGCGCCTCCAGCGCCTTGAGCGCGCCGGAGACCGGATCATTCCTGAACCGCCAGGGATCGACGATCCAGTCCTCGAAGCGATGCTGCGTCAGGCGTCGCGGCCCGTCCGGCAATTCGCCGGCATCGCGGTAGACCGGCGCCAGCGCCGCCATCACCGCCCGGCGCCAGCGCCGGCCCGGCCGCTCGTCGTCGTCGTCCGGCAGGACGATCGCA
Source organism: Reyranellaceae bacterium (assembly GCA_050183765.1). Lineage (GTDB taxonomy): Bacteria > Pseudomonadota > Alphaproteobacteria > Reyranellales > Reyranellaceae > JAFAZJ01. The sequence goes on from JBFXAZ010000114.1 coordinate 12,348, forward strand.
TGGCGCCGGTGCGGGTCGCGCCGCATCGCGCTCCACAGGCCGTGAACCTCGAGCGCGAAGATGTGGAAGATGTTGTCGTCGGGGTGCGTGCTGACCCAGACGCGCAGCGTGTCGGCCGAATTCACCGGTGCATACCGCGCCGTCGAACGTGCGCGCGCCGAGGCGCCGAACTGTCCGGCGTCGTGTTCGCTGCCGCCGTATCGGCGCTCCAGGTCGCCAACGGAAGCATCGTCCTCATAAGTAGAATTTGATCCAAGATACTCTCTCCGACGTAGGTCCCGCGCAGGTTCTGTCACCGTGACATCTTGAGCCCCCCATCGCGGCCTCACTTCTGGCATGATCCGCGCCCAATGGCATGCGGCGACGCCTGTCGCAATCATCGCGCCGATGGCGCGTGGAGGAAGACAATGAGTGTGCGTGCGGGTCGCGAGTTCCTGGCCATTCCCGGGCCGACGACGGTGCCCGACGAGGTCCTGCGGGCGATGCATCGGCCGGCGGTCGACATCTATTCCGGCCCGCTGCTGGCGCTGACCGACGGCCTGCTGACCGACGTCGCGCGCGTCTTCAACACAAAGGGCCGCGCCTACATCTACATCTCCAACGGCCACGGCGCCTGGGAGGCGTCGCTGACCAACGTGCTGTCCAGGGGCGACAAGATCCTGGTGCTGGAAAGCGGCCGCTTCGCCATCGGCTGGGGCGAGAGCGCGCGGCGCATGGGCTGCGAGGTCGAGATCCTGAAGGGCGACATGCGTCGCGCCGTGCGGCCGGCCGAGGTCGAGGCGCGGCTGAAGGCCGACAAGGGCAAGACCATCAAGGCCATCCTGGTGGCCCAGGTCGATACCGCATCGGGCGTGGTCAACGACATCGCGGCGATCGGCCAGGCGATCCGCGCCGCCGGCCACGACGCGCTGCTGATGGTCGACGCCGTGGCGTCGCTGGGCTGCATGCCCTTCGAGATGGACAAGTGGGGCGTCGACGTCGCCATGTCCGGCTCGCAGAAGGGCATGATGACGCCGCCGGGCCTGGGCTTCGTCGTCGCCAACGAGCGCGCGCGCGCGGCGCACAAGACCGCCGGGCTGCGCACGCCGTACTGGGACTGGACCGATCGCGAAGGCGACCAGCACTACCAGAAATACGCCGGCACGCCGCCCGAGCACCTGCTGTTCGGCCTGCGCCAGGCGCTCGACCTCTTGTTCGAGGAGGGCCTGGAGAATGTTTTCCGCCGCCATCGCCTGCTGGCCGAGGCGGTGCGCCGCGCCGTCGGCGTCTGGGCCGAGGGCCAGGCGGTGGGCTTCAACATCATCGAGCCCGACGAGCGCTGCGACACGGTCACCGCCGTGCTGTTCCACAACGGCTACGATCCCGAGGCGCTGCGGGCGTACTGCAACAAGCAGTGCGGCGTGATCCTCGGCCACGGCATCGGCGAGCTCTCGGGCAAGGCGATCCGCATCGCCCACATGGGCCACGTCAACGCGCCGATGATGCTGGGCACCTTGAGCGTGGTCGAGATGGCGCTCAACGCGCTCTCCATCCCGCACGGCAAGGGCGGCGCCCAGGCGGCGATCGACTACCTGTCGGAGAACGTGAAGGCTTAAGTCCTTCTCCCCGCGCAGGCGGGGAGAAGGTGCCGAGCGCAGCGAGGCGGATGAGGGGCTTGGCGGCCTCTCATCCGCCTCGGTGTTTGTTGAAAGGCCGCGAAGCCCCTCATCCGCCCTTCGGGCACCTTCTCCCCGCCTGCGCGGGGAGAAGGAACTCGCTCAACTCGTCACCAGGCCGCCGTCGACGTGGTAGCTCTGGCCGGTGATGTTGCGTGCGCCGGGCGTGGCGAGGAACACCGCCATCGCGGCGATGTCCTCGGGTTCGTTGGCGCGGCCCAGCGGGATCGGCTTCTGGAACTCGGCCAGCATCTTCTCGAAATCCTGGCCGCGCTGCTCGGCGCGCTCCTTGACGATGCGGTTGACCAGCTCGGTCAAGGTCACGCCGGGGCAGATCGAGTTGACGTTGATGTCGTGGCGCGCCAGCTGCTGCGCCGCCGTCTTGGTCAGCGAGATCACCGCGCCCTTGGAGGCGGCGTAGATCGCGTTCGAGGTGCCGGCGAAGCCGCGGCCGGCGATCGAGGCGATGTTGATGATGCGCCCGCCCTTGCCCTGCCTGATCATCTCGCGCGCCGCCGCCTGCAGGCAGAAGAACACGCCCTTGGCATTGACCCGGTGGATGCGGTCCCAGTCGGCCTCGGTGAGGTCCATGATGTAGGCCGAGCGGGTGACGCCGGCGTTGTTGACGATGACGTCGAGGCGGCCCAGCTCCTTCACCGTGCGCGCCACCATGGCGTCGATGCTGGCCACGTCGCCGCAATCGGCCTGGATGGCGATGCTGCGCGCGCCTTTCTCCTCGGCCTTGCGCGCCGTGCGCTGCGCCGCCTGCTCGTCGATGTCGGACACCGCGACGGTGGCGCCCTCGCCCGCCATGCCCAGCGCCGTTGCCTCGCCGATGCCCGCACCGGCGCCCGTGACCAGCACCACCTTGTCCTGCAGCGTCGCCATGCTCCGTTCCCTCCCTCGACGATGGCTTTGGCCCGGTCCTTGCGGTACCACCTGCCAACGGAGGAAGCCATGGCCGAGTACGATCTGGTCGTCCGCAACACCACCATCGCCACCGCCGCGGATGTCGTGCAGGGCGATATCGGCATCGTCGGCGGCCGCGTCGTGGCCTTGGGCGAGCGCCTCGACAAGGGCAAACGCGAGATCGACGCGACCAACCTGATCGCCGTGCCGGGCGGCATCGACGCCCACGTGCATTTCGACCAGGACACCGCCGACGGCTCGGTGTTCTGCGACGATTTCGAAAGCGGCAGCCGCGCCGCCGCCGCGGGCGGCACGACGACGATCATTCCCTTCGCCTACCAGAACAAGGGCCAGTCCTTGCGCGACGCGGTGGAGAAGTACCACCGCCGCGCCGACGGCAAGTCGCTGATCGACTACGCCTTCCACGTCATCCTCTCCGATCCGGCGGAGAAGACCATGGGCCAGGATTTCCCGGCGCTCGTGGCCGACGGCTACACCTCCTACAAGGTCTACATGACCTATGACGACGTGAAGCTCACGGATCGTCAGATTCTCGATGCGCTCAGCGCCGCGCGGCGCGAGCAGGCCATGCTGATGATCCATGCCGAGAACTCGGACTGCATCGGCTGGCTGACCGAGCGGCTCGAGCTCAAGGGCATGACCGAGGCGAAGTTCCACGCCACCTCCAGGCCCTTCGTGGTCGAGCGCGAGGCGACGCATCGCGCGATCTCGCTGGCCGAACTGCTCGACGTGCCGATGCTGCTGGTCCATGTCTCGGCCAAGGAGGCGATGCGCGAGATCCAGCGCGCCCAGGCGCGCGGGCTGCGGGTCTACGGCGAGACCTGCCCGCAATACCTGTTCCTCAGCGAGGAGGATTTCGACAAGCCCGGCGACGAAGGCAGCAAGTGCGTCTGCTCGCCGCCGCCGCGCGGCAAGGACAACCAGGAGCACATCTGGACCGGGCTCGCGGCCAACACCTTCCAGGTGCTGTCCTCAGACCACGCGGCCTTCCGCTACGACGATGTGCGCGGCAAGAAGCTGCCCGGCGCGGCGCAGAGCTTCCGCAAGATCCCCAACGGCGTGCCCGGCGTCGAGACCCGCCTGCCGCTCTTGTTCTCGGAGGGCGTCAACAAGGGCCGCATCACCCTGCAGCAATTCGTGGCGCTCTCGTCGACCAATGCGGCCAAGATCTACGGCCTGCATCCTCGCAAGGGCACCATCGCGGTCGGTGCCGACGCCGACATCGTGCTGTGGGATCCCAGGCGGCGGGTCAGCCTCACCAACTCCATCCTGCATCACAATTGCGACTACACGCCCTACGAAGGGCAGGAACTCACGGGCTATCCGGTGCTCACCCTGTCGCGCGGCGAGGTGGTGATGGAGGAAGGCCGCATGAACGGCTCGGCCGGCCGCGGCCTGTTCCAGCGCTGCGACCGCCCCGAGCCGGCCCGCCCGCGCGGCAAGCCGCTGATCGACCCGTCGATCTTCAATTAGCTATCTTCCCTTCTCCCCGCGAAGGCGCTACGGGGTGCACAGATCTCGGTGCGACGCAGTGACTCGGATTTGAGAAGGCGATGGCGTGCACGGTAGGGACTGTGATTCTGTAAGTGGCACTTCGCAAGAGGTGTCGCGATGTGCGCAGTAGAGCTGTCGTTGGGCCAGTTTGGCGATCGCCGCCTGGATAAAAGGGGGCGGCGCTGCTGGAGCGCAT
>JBFXAZ010000115.1:0-16601 GCA_050183765.1 Reyranellaceae bacterium
CGGCGATCTGTCGGCCGTTCCCGAATTCGAACGGGCGCAGGCGTCGCGTCCGTCTCGTCCCGAGCATTGCGGCGGTGGAGCAGCGGTAGCTCGCCAGTCTCATAAACTGGAGGTCGTCGGTTCGAGTCCGACCCCCGCAACCAGCATACCCCCCGAGCGAAGCGACCGCGGCGGGGGCGGCAATCCGGCCGTCCCCGCCAGTGCTGCGGGGCCGCCATGATGTGATGCGTTTGCGGGTTTCCATGCCCGCACCCTGAACCGAACCAGCCTTTCCCGCCACGGGAAACGACGCCGGGCTTTCCCGGCGCGGGAAACCTTTTTGCGCCGAAGGACCGACCGCATGGTGCCGAACGCCAACGCCCGCCACTTCCTGCTCAAGGCCAAGCAGCGCGACCTGATCGCCGCCTGCGGCGGCATCGAGCGCGCCGCATCGATCTGCTCCTACGGCAAGTCGACCGTCGGGCGCTGGGCCAATTCCGACAGTCCCGAGCTGATGCCGCTCGATGCGGTGTTCGCGCTGGAGGAGGAGAGCGGACGCCACGACATGAGCGAGGCGATCGCCGCCGCGCGCGGCCGGCGCTTCGCGGACGCCGAGATCGGCGCGGGCGACAACGTCTCCGTCATGGCAAGCCACGCGGCGGCCGTGGTGCAGATGGGCGAGCTGATGACGGCAGGCGCGCTCGCCTTCGCCGACGGCCGGCTGACCCCGGCGGAAGCCGGCCAGCTCGACCGGGCACTGTCGCAGGTGGAACGCGCCGTTGCCGATTACCGCAAGGTCGTCGCCGGGGTGCGCGGCAAGGGTGGGGCCTCGCTCGTCGGGGGAGACGCCCCGTGAAGCCGCTTGCCTACACCGGTCACGAGATCGGCCAGATCGCACAATGGCTGCGCGACGGCCTGTCGTCCAGCGAGATCGCCCGCAGGATGACAGCGGAGCGCCACGCGACGGTGTCGCGCAACGCCATCATCGGGCTCGTCAGTCGTGACAGCCGGCTCAAGGCCATCGGTTTCGCCAGGGCGAAGTCGGGGCCGAAGAAGGGGAGGCGCCCCTCGCCGGGCAAGCCGTCGCCGCCCAGCGTCAAGCCGGCGAGGCAGAACCTGCATGCCGGCAACATCGCCGGCAAGAAGGAAGGTCGCAAGCTCGATGCCGGATACGCCGCCCCGAAGCCCAAGCCGCAGGCGGATGGCCGCAGCCCCTACGTCTATGACGCCACATCTCATCACCCGCCGCTGGTCGAGCTAAGCCCGCGCGACTGCCGATTTCCCGTCAACGATGCGAAGCCCGGCGAACTGCATCTGTTCTGCGGCATGCCCGCCGCGCCGGCCGGTCCCTATTGCCGGCATCATGCGCTGCGCTGCCGCGGCGCGGCCTGGGCCGAATCGGAGGCTGCGTGATGGCGCCTTCACAGACGCTTCCGGTCACGCTCAATCTCATGGCGCGCCAGCATGCGCGGCTGCGCGAGGAGGCGCGCAAGCATGGCTATGCGCCGAGCGTCTATGCGCAGCTCCTGTTCGACGCGGCCTTCGCCGCGCGTATCGGACAACTGCGCGAGCAGCCGGCGAGCGATGCCGAACTCGACCGGCAGGTGACGCTCGCGCTGATCCTCGCCGGCATCGGCGACAGCGAGGAAATCGCCCGCGCAACCGGCCTGCCTGAAAGCCTCGTCGTCAGGATCCTCGACGGCTGGCGCACGATCCGGCGCGGCAAATCAGGAAAGGGGAAATGACGATGGCGAAGTCGGCGACGACCGTCGGACGCAACACCGTGTCCGGCAAGCAGCTCATGGAGTTCATCGAACGCATCGAGCGCATCCGCGGGCAGAAGAAGGACCTCGCCGACGACGAGAAGCTGGTCTTCGCCGAGTTGCGGGCGGCGGGCTTCAACGCGCCGACCGTTCGCAACGTGCTGAAGCGCAGGCAGGCCAAGCCCGCTGATATCGAGGAGGCTCAGCAGCTTCTCGACATGTACCTGCATGCCGTCGGCATGGCAGGCGAGGCGCCTCTGTTCCGCGCCATCGGCATGATGAGTGTCGACCTGTCCGCCCGCGACCAGGTGATTGAGGCGTTCAAGCAGCTCGTGCCGACCGAGGGCGAGATCATCGTCAAGATCGGCAAGCAGCCGGTGCGCCTCTATCGCGACGCCGAAGGCGAGGCGCAAGCGGAAGATGTTGACGACACGCCGAAGCCGTCTTCTCGCGCGCGCAGTGCGGCGCCTGAGCGGCCGAAGCGCGACGTGCCGGATGTCGACGCCGCGGGCGCGCGCGATCTGGGACGTCTCGCCTACAAGCAGAACCAGCCGATCACCTCGAATCCGTTCCCGTGGGACGACAAGCGCAGGCAGGAGTTCGATGCCGGCTGGCGGGACGCCTCCGGGTCCGACGGCATGGGTCCGGAAGAGGAGGAATAGAAGTGTTCCTCCGCGCCGAGCAGCCGGCCACGATCGAAAGCTTCGGGGACGTGCTCCTGCCCGAGGAGGCGCAGGAACCCATCCTGGCGAAGCCGGTCCGCTCCGCCCTGCTGGAATGGCTGACCGAGATATGGGCCAAGGACGATCTGGCGGATGTCGGCCTGAAGGCGCGGCGGCGATCGATCTTCCATGGCGCGCCAGGCACCGGCAAGACGACGCTGGCGCATCATCTGGCGGCGCGTCTCGGCCTGCCGATGCTGCTCGTGCGGCCGGAACGGCTCAAGTCGAAGTGGATCGGGCAGACGGCGATGCAGATCGGCAGTCTGTTCGATGCGCTGAAGGCGCAGCCGGAACCATTCTTCCTGTTCTTCGACGAGTTCGATTCGCTCGCCGCCCAGCGGATGGACGGCGGTCAGAACCAGGTCGGCGAACAGGATCACAACCATGGCGTCAACACGCTGCTGGCGAACTTCGACCGCTATGAGGGCTTCATCGTCGCCGCGACCAATCACGGCCGTCGCGTCGACGAGGCGATCTGGCGGCGTTTCGAAATCCAGATCGAGCTAGCCCTGCCGGGCGACCATGAGCGGCGGCACATCCTCGCGCGCTATTTCGCGCCCTTCGTCCTCCCTGACGATGCCTTGCAGGTCCTCTCCGTGTCGATGGAGACGGCGTCGCCGGCGCTGATGCGCAGCTTTGCCGAACACATCAAGCGGCAGATCGTTGTCGGGCCGAAGGCTGGCTGGACGATGGACCGCAACGCCGTGATCGGGCGCGCCATCGAGACGGTCAAGCCGCACCCGGACCTCGGCCTGCCGAGGCTGTGGTCGCGCGGCCTCGACGACGCCGCCGTGGCGGCGTTTCCGTGGCCGCTGCATCGCGACCTGGCGGCCTATCCAAGTCAGCGGGAAGAGGCTGCGCCGCCCGTCGCCAATGTGGTCGCGCTCAAGCGGGGCGGGGCATGAGCGACGCGCTGCGTGGAAAGTGCCGCGACTGCGGTCACGTCTGGATCGTCGCGCATCTGCCGATGGCACTGGAAACGGCGGCGAAGCTCGCGCTGGCAGCGCTTTGCCCGAAATGCGGCTCCCGCAAGATCGGTGTCGCCACCGGTACAGACGGGGAATCAGCATGACTGCCCTCGCGATCAACCCCGGGTCCGTCGCCAGCCTGGTCCACCGGGCTGCGCAGGCGCTCGCGGGCGCGGAGACGGCCGCCCAGGTGCTCGACGCACGGGACAAGGCCCGTGCCGCCTATTCCGAGGCCAAGCACTTCCAGCGGGTGCAGAAGGCGAAGCGGGCGCATGACGAGGTCATTGCCGCCGCCAAGCGGGCGCGGGCCGACGCGCTCGAAATCGAGGCGATGGCCGAACGCCGGCTCGCCGACGAATATGATGCGGCGCAGGAGCGCGGCGAGGTTGGCAAGAAGGGGCAGCGCAGCGACCTTGTTCCCGCCGAGAACAAGGTTCCAACCGCCGAAGATGTGGGCCTGTCCCGTAAGGAAATCTACAACTCCCGTCAAATCAGGGATGCGATCGTAGAGGATCCGCGCCTTGTGCGCCGCGCCCTCGACGACATCCTCGCCTCCGGTGACGAGCCGACCCGCGCCGCACTGAAGCGCGAGCTGGGGATCACTCGCCGGGAGAACCTGCGCGCGGCCGTCGGCACCGATACTGCAACCGCCGCCGAGCGCGGCAACAATCTTTACGAGACGCCGCCGGAGGCGATGCGGACGCTGCTGTCGCTGATGCGCTTCAGCCCGCGTGTCTACGAGCCGGCCTGCGGCAAGGGCGCGATCCTGCGCGAGCTGGAAGCGGCCGGCTATGACGTCGCCATCTCCGACCTCGTCGATTACGGCACCGTCACCCGGCACGGTGAGTGCCAGGGCGTCGCCGACTTCATGACGGTTCAGCGGGCCGAGGGCGACTACGACATCGTCACCAACCCGCCTTACGGCGCCGACCTCAACCGCTTCGTCGCCCATGCGCTGCGCGTCCACCGGCCGCGCCGTATGGCGCTGCTGCTCAACCTCAACTTCCTCTGCGGCTTCGACGATCCCGACCGCAACTTTGCGATGGACGAGTGCCCGCCCTCGGTCGTCTATGTCTTCAAGCGTCGCCTTCCAATGATGCACCGCGACGGCTGGGACGGGCCGGAAGCGCAGAGCCGCATGAACACGGCCTGGTTTGTCTGGGAGCTGGACGAGGCGACCGGCACCTATGACGCGGGCGGCAAGCGCGACACGCGCATGCTGCGCGTCGACTGGAAGGTCTTCGAGAATTCGGTCCCATGCGGGCCTGTGGATTCCCAAGCGAAAGCATCCGAGGACAACGGCGCGACCGAGCCGGCAGAGGTTCCGGCCGACAGCGTGGCGGGAGATGCGAGTAGGCCTGACGCCGGGCGGTCGGCGTCTGCAACGTCTGAGATCATGGACGTGACAGCCGGAGAGACGGCACAGAATTCCCGTCCATCCGTGACGTCGGACGAACTCGACGAATGGCGGTTGCTCGGCCTTATCGACGGCGGCATGCGGGTCAGCGGGCCGGCTGTCGATATTCTAGCTGAGCGCGGCCTGGTCTGGGCAGGCAAGGGACTGACGATCGGTGGCGCGGAGCGTCTCGCCGAACTGGAGCCGCGCATCAAAGCCGCTTCCGACGGGGACGCCGTGCATGTCGTCGACCCTGCCGAGGCGACGATTGATGCTGGCCGGAAGCGCGGCTTCCGCGACGCCCTGCGCGACTATACCGAGTTCAACCGGCTGAAAGCCCGCTCCGGCGATCTGACGGATGACGAGCGGGCGCGACTGAAAGAGCTTGCGCCTGTCGTCGCCGCTGACTTGGCGCCCGCGGTTGAACCGGCAGAGCAGGCCAAACCGAAGCGCGCCCGGCGCAAGGCGGTGTCGGCATGAACGCGTCGCAGTCCCAGCTCTCCGCGCTGAAGTGGCTCGTGAACCGCAACGGCGACGGCGTGTTCGACCGCAACCAGGTGCTCGTCGCCGGCGGTGAGCGTGCGCCAGTCATGCGCGGGACCTGGAACCGCCTCGCCGATCTCGGATTCGTCGAGCCCTATCTTGAACGCCGCCGCTTGCGCGTCACCGCTGCCGGGCGGGCCGTCGACCTGTCGCACGTCGGGGAATCTCGATGATGCCGCGCCCCGACTTCTCCCCCGCCATGCTGCGCTTCTTCCTCGCCGCGCGCTTCGCCCGCGCGCGGCACGATGCTGTTGCGGATGGCGCCGGCCCTTCGCGGGCACGGCGGACGGCACGCGCGGAAACCGACCGCCTGCGTCGCCTGGCGCGGGTGACGGCCGTCGAGATGGACATGGCGCGGGCGTCGCAACTGCTCTCGCCGGAAGCGCGGGCGCGGCTGTGGGGCGCGCTGGGCCACGTGCCGGCCGAGCACGGCATCGTCCTGACCCATGGAGGGCAGGAGCATGGCTGAGATCGACTGGCTCGCCTTCTCCCACGACGTCGCGGTCCGGCTTGACGAGAAGGGCCTCTCCTATGCCGCCGCGATGGAGAAATGGCCTGAGACCAACAAGGCGTTCTGGAGCCGCGCAGCCAACGGCAAGCCGCTGTCGGCCGGCAACTACCTGCTCGCCTGCAAGCTGCTCTGGCTGAAGCCCGACCGCTATCTGCGCCGCGCGAAACTGCGACGCGTCACCATGAAAACCATTGTGAAACAGGCGGTTACAGTAGGTGCCGCACGTGAAACACGGGAGCAGACATGATCCGTTCCATCATCTTGCGGCTGGCGCCGCACGTCATCGCACCGTCGGAACGCCGGCCGCCCGATGTTGTCATCGGCGGCGCGGACAATCCTTATCTCAAGCGCTGGTGGCTGATCCCGCGCAACCGCTTCTTCAACGTCTACCTGCACCGATTCCTGCGCTCCGACGATGATCGCGCGCTGCACGATCATCCCTGGTGGAACCTCTCCATGCTGCTCGACGGCCGATATGTCGAGCACACCATCTCGGCGGGCGGCATCAACGTTCGCACCGAGCGCCGCGCCGGCGACTGGAAATTCCGGCGGGCCAATGCCGCGCACCGGATTGAGCTTGTCGACGGTCCCTGCTGGACGCTGTTCATCACCGGACCGCGCCTGCGGGAGTGGGGTTTCCATTGCCCGCGCGGATGGGTCCATTGGCGTGATTTCACCAGCGGTCCGCGTGGCGAGACCATCGGCAAGGGCTGCGGCGAGGTCGATCAGTGATGGTCGACACGATGCTGCCCATCCTGCGCCAGCTGCACGACGCGCCCGACGACCGGGCCCGGGCGCGCCTCCTGCTCGCCACGCCCGACGCCGTCATGGCGAAATACCGGCCCGTCTTCGAGGCGGCTTGCCGCCGCGCCAGCTTCGACCTCGGGCTTGAATTCATCCAGTGGCGTCGCGCCGCCTGGCACGCCGTGCGCGGGCCTGACGGGCATTTCCTGAAACCGGACTTCGACCAGGTGCGGATCGCCTTCGCGGCGTTCGCCCGAGGGGATGGCGCGTCGTCATGACCTCGCATATCGACCCGGTCGAAGCCGGACGGCGGGCCGGCAATCTCGTTGCGGAATTCCTGCGGGCCGAAGTGGAGCGTATGCAGCGCATCGAAAAGCGCATCGCCAGGCAGGAGGAAGCCGAGGCCCGCCTGATGCGGCTTTCCGCCGAGGTCGGCCGCGCCATGGACGCTCTCGCCCAGGCGCGATTCAGCGAGCACGGCGAATCGGTGGCGCAGAAGCGACTGGAGCGCGCCGCGACGACGCTGGGCAAGGAAATGCGGCTTCAGGGGCGGCTGAAATGACCGTTTCTGGAGGCGGCGGAGTGACCGTGCTGCGCGCTATGGGGATCGGCCGCGATCCGGATGACGAGCGGACGCTGTTCGTCATCTTCGACCGCGCGCCGTCCGACGACGAGATGCGCGCCGTGCACGACCGGCTGCGCGGCGCTGACTTCGATTGCCCGGACGAGATCGCCGGGGAACGGCCCTTCGCGCCGGTCGACGCCTATGATGGCGCGCCCGGCGAGGCTAGGGATTATGCGGCGCAATGCGCGATCGCCTGCGGCAAGCCGGGCTTCCGGCTGTTCCTGGCGCAGCGGCATGGGCTGGAGCGCCCGCTGACCGAAGAGCGCGCCACGCAGAAGGTGCGCTCGTTGCTCGGCATCACTTCTCGCCGCGAGCTGAATGGCGACGGGCGGGCTGCGCAGGCCTGGCGCAAGCTGGCGCGGGAATTCGAGCAGTGGAGACGTGTGTCGTGAGCCACGCCGCCACCAAATGGGCCTTCGACCAGCCGGAGCTGCACCGCGACATGAAGCCGTCGGAATGGGCGGTGCTGATGGTGCTGGCCGACTGCCACAACCCGGTCAACGGCTGCTTTCCCAGCCAGGACTATATCTGCGCGAAGACCAACCTTGGCGAGCGCGCCGTGCGCGACCAGTTGGCCCGGCTGCGCGAGCGCGGACTGATCGACTGGGACGCGGCGCGCGAGGGGCAGCGGCGCGGCTCGAACCGCTATCGCCTCGGCTTCGAGCCCGACTTTCAACCGGCAAATTCTGCCGGTAGAGACGAAGGCACCTCAACCGGCAAAAACGAGCCGTCTCAACCGGCAGAATCCGACGCTCTCAACCGGCAAAATTTGCCGCCTAACCCTGTAAGGGAACCAGTAAAGGAACCTGAGAGAGAGGGCGCGGGCGCGCGGGGGCAGGAAGGCCAGCCGGAGACGGACAGGGTGACAGAAACTGTCATCCCCGCCGAGACGCCGGGACGGGCCGATTTCGAGAAGCGGGTGATGAAGTTCTGCACCGGCAAGGGCTTCGCCGCCGGGCCGTGGCCGGACTGGGACACCTCGTCGCCGGGATGGGTCGCCAGGCAGTTCGCCGCGTTGACGCCGGCGGAGCGCGCCGAGGCGGAGCGCTGGCGGGACGCCTACCTGCTCGACATCGCCGGCCGCAAGGCCAAGCCCGTCGCGGTCGGCAATTTCCTCAACGGCAGGATGTGGGCCGGCCTCGACCCTGCCATCCTCGAACGCGCCGAGCGGCAGAAACAGGCGCGGCTGTCGCCGGAGGAGCGTCCGCAGCCGGAAGGTTGGGCGGCGTGCCTCGGGCCGGTCGGCATGGCGTGGCTTTTCGGCAAGCTGCTGGCCGGGCCAGCCGATGCCGAGATGGCGCGCCGGCCGTTCCTCGCCGACCAGCAGCTACGCGAGGCATGGCCGGCGCTGTGGTGGTTTCAGGCGATGCTGCGCCAGAAGGGCGGCGCGGTGTTCGATCCGCAGTGGCATGCGCTGAAGGGCGCGATGGAGCCGGTGCCGCTGGGCTGCAACGTGCTCGCGGCGTGGCGGGCGGAATTCGAGGCGCGCGGCTGGCGCTGGCTGGCGGCGTTCGACGGCGCGCCGGTCGTCTACTGCCCGAAGGGCGGGCCGGTCGGACTGGCGGATTTCGATGCGGCCCTTCGACGGGCTCAGGACGGCGAGGATCAGGGCAATGATGGCGGTGGACGTGAAGCGGCTGAGTGAGGGCGGCGAGGCTCTGAGCGACGAGGCCGTTGCCAAGGCGCTGAAGGCGCGGGCGGCGACGCGACGGCAGCAGGCGCTACTGGCGGCAGCCGGAGAAGTCGAGGCCGAGCGCCGCTGGGCCATCATCAAGGTTGAGCCGCGCCGCGAGAATGATGTGGATAACCTGCTGTCGCGCGCCATGATCGAGCACTGGTTGCCGCTTCGTAAGGCCGATCAGACGGTGGGCGGCAAGCGCCGCGGCGCCCCCGGGCAGCCCGTCTGGATGATCGCCTGGCCCGGCTACATGATGGTCAAGATCGCCGATACGCCCGAGGCGTGGCACGGGGTGGCTGGCGTCAAGCACGTCAAGGCGGTGCTCGGTGTCGGCGAGAAGCCGTTCTTCTTTGATGACGACAAGCTCCTGAAAATCAAGGCGGAACTTGCGACGCTGCGACAGGTGACCGGGCCGACGTTCATGTTCGTGGACGGAGAGAGGGTGCTTGTGACCGACGGGCCGTTCGCCTCGTTTCCCGGCAAGGTGGTCTCTGTCATCGAGGATGCGCCGGGCGTCGGCAGGGCGCGCGTTGAGGTGATGATCTTCGGGCGCGAGGTGCCGGTCGACCTCGATCTTGCGCAACTGGCGAAACTGTAATAGCCGATTCCGTCTAGGAGACCCGAAAGAGTCGCAGTCCAGGTGACCAGCGCCATCGGGCCCAGGCCAACCGCAGGCGATAACGCCTGTCAGGTTCGCCGCGATGGGGTTGATTCCGGAAAGATCAGACGATGGCGATGGTCACCACACGGTGGGCCGATGCGCATCTGAAGCGCTACGGCGCGCGCATCGTCGAGCTGAACCGGCGCTTTCCGAAAGTGCTGCCGCGCATCGTCAATCAGGTAGGCAACAGGTCGAAGACGCAGGTCGTTCGCGCGCTGACCGGGCAGACCGGGTTGCCGCGCAAGACCATCGTCAAGGCTGTGGGCACGCCCAACCCGGCACGGCCGGGCAAGCTGTCCTACGAGATGACGACACGGGGCGGCAACATCCGCCTCAAGTATCTGGCGCCGCGCGAGACGCGGCCCGGCGTGACGGCAAAACCCTGGGGCAAGCGCACATTGTTCCCCGGCACGTTCATGAAGGGTGGCGCATTCCCGAACCGCAAGGTCGTGGCGAGGTTCGACGGGCATGTCTACAGGCGGGTCAACACCTCGGGGACGAAGATCACGCAGGCGCGATCGGGCATGTTCATCCCGGTCGAGATGACCAAGGGTGCAACGGCCGCAGCCTTCGAGCGCACCGCCGGACCGCTCTTGCAAGAGCGCGTCGATGCGGTGCTCAGGAAGCTGGTGCCCTGACAGCGGGGCCGGCCACCCCTCGGTCGGGTCCTTCTCCGGCCCTGGCCGCCACGCGGGGAAGCGCGACTGCGGGATTTTCCCCGATGCAATTTTTTGCAAGGGGACTCCGCTGCCATAGGGTTGGAATCGGAATCACATGGCGAAAAGCTATCCGCCCGACCTGATTGAGAAGGTTACGGCCTTCGTCGCCGCGGGCAATTCGAGACGGGAAGCAGCCCGACATTTCGGGGTCAGCGCCAGCTTCGTGGTGAAGTTGATGCAGCGGGCGCCGGTCCATGCGGCATCAAGTGAGCCAGCGGCACCGGAAGCGGTCGTGCCGCCACCGCCAGACGTGGGGAACATGGTCGTTTCGGGGTCGGAGCTCGCCGAACTGCTCGGCGTCTCGCGACGGTCGGTCTCCGAGTTTTCGGAGCGTGGAATCATTGAACGGGTCAGTCGGAATCGCTTCGGACTGCAGCGGTCGATCCGCCTCTACTGTGACCATCTGAGGACGGTTGCCGCCGGCCGCGGCGGAGACGGAACGCAGGAGCTGACGGCGGAGCGTGCCCGCCTGGCGAGAGAGCAGGCCGATGCAACCGCGCTGAAGAACGCCGCGGCGCGGAGGGAGCTGGTCTCGACAGTCGAGGTCGAGCGCGAATGGTCTCTGATCTGCCGGAAGGTACGCAACGCGATTCTCGCCGTTCCGTCCCGCGCGCGACAGACCCTGCCGCACCTGACCGGTTTCGACGTCGAGCAGCTAGATCGCGAGATTCGCGACGCATTGACAGGTCTCGGGCGCGATGACGACAACCTTGCAGGCGCTGCGAAAGACGGCTTGGCTGAGCCTGCTTCCGCCGCCGAAGCTCAAACTGTCGGAGTGGATTGAGAAGAACGTCTTCCTTCCGGAGGGCGTCTCGTCACTTCCAGGGGCGGTGAGGCTGTGGCCGCCTCAGGTGGAGATCGCGGACGCGATCGGCGACCCGGCGATCGAGCGTGTGACGCTGGTGAAGCCTGTGCGCGTCGGCTTCACCACGATGCTGACCGGCGCGCTGGCGAGCTACTGTTCCAACGATCCGGCGCCGATCCTGGCGTTGTTGCCGACCGAAGCCGACTGCCGCGACTACGTCGTGTCGGACGTCGAGCCGATCTTCGATGCTTCGCCCGCCCTTGCGGGGTTGCTATCCGGAGAGGCCGAAGAGAGCGGTCGAAACACTCTGCTGTCGAGGCGATTCCCCGGTGGATCGCTCAAGGTTGTCGCCGCAAAGGCGCCGCGCAACCTGCGCAGGCACAATGTCCGCGTGCTCTTCATCGACGAAGCGGACGGCATGGAGGCTACGGCGGAAGGATCGCCGATCCTGCTGGCCGAACGTCGAACGCTGTCCTTCGCCGATCGCAAGATCGTTATGGGCTCGACGCCCGTCTTCGAGGAGACCAGCCACGTCCTGCGGTCCTATGCTCAGTCGGACGCCAGGGTCTACGAAGTGCCGTGCCCGGAATGCGGCGACTTCCACCAGATCGAATGGAAGGACATCCATTGGCCGGAGGGCGCGCCGGAGCGGGCGCACTGGTGTTGCCCGTCCTGCGGCTCGGTTGTCGAGGAGCGCCACAAGCCGGCAATGATCTCGGCTGGACGCTGGCGGGCGACACGGCCGGATATCAAGGGACATGCAGGATTCCGCATGAACGCCCTGATCTCGCTTTTGCCGAACGCATCGTGGGGACGGCTGGCGCGGGAGTTCCTGACGGTCAAGAACGACCCGACGACGCTGCAGACCTTCGTCAACACCATCCTCGGCCAGGGCTGGCGAGAGGAAGGCGAGGAACTCGACGATACCGAACTGTCGACCCGGGCTGAAAAATTCGGACTTGTCGCCGACGAGAAAACGGGGAGCACGGGCATTCCCGAGCAGGTGATGGTCATCACCGCCGGCGTCGACGTGCAGCGCAAGGACCGGCTCGAACTCACCTTCGTCGGCTGGGACGAGGCCGGCAATGCCTACATCCTCGGTCATACGATCGTCTGGGGCATGTGGGATGACGATACGACCTGGGCCGAACTCGACACGGTGCTTGCCACAAAATGGAAGCATCCGCTCGGTGGCGTGATCGGGATCGACGCGACCTGCATCGACAGTTCGGACGGCGTGACCATGGAGGCCGTCTATCGCTTCGCGTTCCCGCGTTTCCGCCGGAAGGTGTTGGCGATCAAGGGCATGTTCGGCAAGCGCCCGTGGATCGAGCGATCGCGCCAGAAGACTAAAGGCGGGCATCTGTTCATCGTCGGCGTCGACGGGATCAAGGGCACGATCATCTCGCGCCTGCAGCGCGGCAACATGATCCGGTTTTCGCAGGACCTGACTGCCGACTGGTATGAGCAGCTCGCGAGCGAGCGCATCGTCGTGCGCTACAGCCGCGGGCAGCCGGAACGCCGTATCGAGCGGATCCCGGGCAAGCAGGCCGAGGCGCTGGACTGCACGGTCTATTCCTTCGCCGCCCGGCAGGTCGTGAACGTCAATTGGGCGCGGCGTGCGGGCGAACTGGCGACGCCGCCAGAAATGCTGGTCGCAGCGTCCACGCCAAAAATCGCAAGATCGGAGTGGCTGTAGATGGCCGAGATCGACGACCAGATCGCCGCGCTGAACGATGCGATCGCACAGGGCGCGCGGCGTGTCGTGTTCCATTCGGGCGGGACACGCCGCGAGGTCGAGTATCACTCGCTCAGGGATATGCGCGAAGCCCTCGCGGCGCTTGAGGCGAAGAAGGCGGGCGGGTCCCGCATCATCCTGGCAGCGTTCTGATGAGCGCTCGCGCTACCTTCATCGATCGGGCGATCGGCTGGCTCTCTCCGGAGGCGGGCCTGCGGCGTGTTCGTCATCGCGCGGCGATGGACGTCCTGACGCGGGACTATGCCGGCGCGGACCGAGGGCGGCTCAAATCGTCGTGGAAGACCCGCTCGACCTCGGCCGATGCGGAGATCGCCAAGGCGGGCCGGATCCTGCGCGACCGCATGCGCGATCTGGTGCGCAACAACCCGCATGCGGCCAACGCCATATCTGTGCTGGTCACGCACGCGATCGGCGACGGCATCGTCCCGCGGGCAAAGGACCCGAAGGTCAATGCGCTCTTCGCCGAGTGGATCAAGGTCTGCGACGCTGACGAGTCGCTCGACTTCTACGGCATTCAGGCGCTTGCCGCCCGCGGCATGTTCGAATCGGGGGACGGGCTTGTGCGCCGCCGCCGTCGCCGTGCCGAAGACAGCTTGCCTGTTCCGCTGCAATTGCAGGTGCTGGAAACCGACCTGATCGACAGCACGAAGGAAGGGACGCTTTCCGGGGGTGGGCTGATCATCCAGGGTATCGAGTTCGACGCGATCCGTCGTCGCCGGGCCTACTGGATGTTCGGCTCGCATCCCGGCAATTCGTTCTTCGATCCACACCTGTCGATCGTGTCGAAGCCGGTGCCGGCCGACGACATCGCGCATGTGTTCGAAAAGCAGCGGACGCAGGTGCGGGGCGCACCCTGGGGCGCTCCTGTCATCGCCGACCTGCATGACCTGGCGAGCTACGAACAGGCCGAACTCGTTCGCAAGCGCCTGGAAGCATGCCTCGTCGGCGTCATGACCGGTGCCGAGGTCGACGATCCTGTAGGTATGGCAATGACCGGCGACGACGGCAAGCCGCTCCCGGCCGGCATCTATGACGTGCATGGCGAGCGCGTGGAGAAGTTCGAGCCCGGCATGTTCTACAATGCGGTGGGCGGCAAGGACATCGAGTTCAGCCAGCCAGCGGCGACCGGCTCCTACGACGCTTACAAAACGGCAATGCTGCATACTATCGCCGCCGGCTTTCGAGTGCCGCATGCGCTGCTCACCGGCAATCTGCGTGGCGTCAATTACTCGTCGAGCAAGATCGGCATCGAGGCATTCAAGCGCACGATCAGCGCGTTGCAGTGGCAGTTCATCATCCCGATGCTCTGCGAGCCGATGTGGCGCTGGTTCCTCGAGGCGGCATGGCTCGCCGGCAAGATCGACCACATGAACCATCCGGCCGAATGGGCGCCGCCGCGCATGTATTCGGCTGACCCGGGGCGCGATGTGGATGCCAAGCTGGCCGAAGTCAGGGCGGGCTTCCGGTCGCTGTCTTCGGCCATCGCCGAAACTGGCTACAACCCCGATGACGTGCTGGCCGAGATCGCGGCCGACAACGCCAAGCTCGACAAAGCTGGCATCATCCTGGACAGCGACCCGCGCCGCATGTCGCAGGCCGGCCAGACCCAGCAGCGCCGGGAAGAGACGGACCCCGACGACAAGGAAGATCGCGATGATCAGGACGCGTAAGTTTCCCGCCGAACTGCCGTTGCAGTCGCGCCTCCAGACGATCACCGAAGGCGCGATCGACACTGCGGCGCGGACCGTTACGCTGGTCTTCACGGCCGGCGCCACGGTGCGACGGCGCCGCTATGTCGGCTGGGACACGGTCATCCCGTTCGATGAGACGCTGATCGTCAGCCGCGCGGCGGTCAATCTCGATCGCCTCAATGCCGGGGCGCCGGTTCTGGAAAGCCATTCGCACTACTCGACGTTCGGCCAGCTCGCCGTCGTCGAACGAGCGTGGATCGACGGAAAGGAAGGCAAGGCCACCGTGCGCTTCCCGTCGGCCGGAATCGACGAGCGCGCCGACCGCATGTTCGGCATGGTTGCCGACCGGATCATCAAGAACGTGTCGGTCGGCTACTCGATCGACAAGCTGCGGATCGTCGAACCGGAAAAGAAGGGACAGGTCGAGCATCATATCGCCGAGCGCTGGACACCGTTCGAGGTTTCCTTCGTGACGATTCCCGCCGATCCCGACGCCGGCGTGCGCGCCGCCGAGACTGGCGCAACCTATCCGCTCGAAATCGACGGCCTGACGAACACCGCCGCAGCAAACGCACGGATCCGCATGGCGATGACCGAGCGGCTTCACCGCGTCATCTGACGCCCACCTAGCAACAGACACCCCATTCTCTTTGCCGCCTGCGCTCCACCGGGGACGCAGGGCGACGGCGCAATCTGCCCCGGAAACCTCGAAAGGAAGCAAGCCATGAAAAGGGCTTCATTCTCCGTCGCGGCCGTCGCCCTCACGCTGTGCGTCGGCCTCATTGCCGTGCTCGCACCTGATGCCGCCCACGCGGCCACGGTGCTGCCGAACCTGCATGACTTCTCCTGGGCCGACCTTGTCCAGGCGGCGCCGCCCCTTGCCGCGCTGCGGCTCAAGCTGACCGACCTGACCAAGCGAGCCGAAGCCAAGAAGGCCGAGATCGGCGACGACACAGAGCCGGATGCCATCCGCTCGATCGAGCAGGAGCATGCCGCCATCCTGGCCGAGGTGGATGAGGTTCGTGCCGCGATCACCGAGCAAGAAGCGGAAGAGGGCGCGCGCACGCGGACCCAGCCTGTCAATCCCGCCGAGGCTGCTACGCGCGCCGTCGCCGCCGAGCGTGATCGTGTCGCCACCATCACCGAGCTGGCGCAGCGCGCCAACGCGGTTGACCTTGGCGCGCAGCATGTTCGTTCCGGCACCGACGTCGATGCGTTCCGCACGGCTCTGCTCGATCACATGGTCGAGCTGGAAGCTGCCGCGCCGACCAACAGCAATGTACGTGCCCAGCTCGGCACCGAGGCTGCCGACAGGGTACGCGCGGCCAAGGTCGAGGCGCTGTCCTACGGGCTTGGCGCTCCGGTGCCACAGGCAGGGCCGAGCGAGGCCGCGCGCCAGTTCATGGGCCGTGGCCTTGTCGATCTCGCCGCCGACAGCATCGACTATCGCGGCGGTCGCATGCTCAACGCTCGCCAGATCGACGACATCTTCACCCGCGCGTCGATGACGACGTCGGATTTCCCCATCATCTTCGAAGGGGCGATCAACCGGACGCTGGAGCAGCGCTATGCGCTGGCCACGCCGACCTTCAAGCGCTTCGCTCGCAAGCGGAACTTCCGTGACTTCCGTCCGGACACGACCGTAAAGCTCGGCGATTTCCCGCTGCTGCAGAAGGTGCTGGAAAGCGGCGAGATCAAGTATGGCAGCTTCGTCGAGGGCAAGGAGCAGGTGCAGGCGTTCAGCTATGCGATCGCGCTCCGTGTCACCCGGCAGATGCTGATCAACGACGATCTCGGCGCGATCACCGAACTGCTGACCAGCTACGGCGCGACGGTGGCGCTGTTCGAGGAGGTGACGTTCTACGCCAGCGCGTTCAACGGCAAGCTCGCGGACGGCAAGGATGTCTACCACGCTGATCACACCAACCTGGCCTCGGCCGGGACGGTGATCGACGTCGAGAACGTCGGCAAGGCGCGCGCCGCCATGTCGAAGCAGAAGAGCACGGGCGGCAACCCGCTGCTTGCCAATCCGCCGAA
>JBFXAZ010000116.1:0-16456 GCA_050183765.1 Reyranellaceae bacterium
CGCCCCGCCGACCTGCCGCGTGCGCTGGCGCTGGAAGCCGTGCACATGAGCAAGGCGTTCGGCACCAACAAGGCGCTCGACGACGTCTCGCTCAAGGTCGAGGCCGGCGAGCTGCACGCGCTGCTGGGCGAGAACGGCGCCGGCAAGAGCACCCTGGTGAAGTGCGTGATGGGCTTCTATCACGCCGACAGCGGGCAGATCATGATCGACGGACGCGAGCAGGCGATCGACGGTCCGCGCGCGGCTCAGGCGCTGGGCATCGGCATGGTCTACCAGCACTTCACCCTGGTGCCGGGCATGACCGTGCTCGAGAACTTCGTGCTCTCGCGCGCCAGGCTGCCGGCGGTGATCGACTGGAAAGCCGAACGCACGCGGCTCGACGCCTTCCTCGAGAAGATGCCGTTCAAGGTGCCGCTCGACGCCTTTGCCGCCGACCTCGCCGCGGGCGACAA
Source organism: Reyranellaceae bacterium (assembly GCA_050183765.1). Classification (GTDB taxonomy): domain Bacteria; phylum Pseudomonadota; class Alphaproteobacteria; order Reyranellales; family Reyranellaceae; genus JAFAZJ01. The sequence continues at coordinate 453 of JBFXAZ010000116.1, forward strand.
GCAGAAGGTCGAGATCCTGCGCCAGCTCTATCTCGACAACCGCTTCCTGATCCTCGACGAGCCCACCTCGGTGCTGACGCCGGGCGAGGCCACGGAGGTGCTCGGCCTGCTGCGCGCCATGACGCGCGAGAAGTCGATCACGGTGATGATGATCACCCACAAGATGCGCGAGGTGATGGCCTTCGCCGATCGCGTCACCGTGCTGCGTCAGGGCAAGCTGGTCGGCAGCGCCGATGTCGCCACCGGCTCGCCCGAGCAGTTCGCGGCGATGATGATCGGCGACGGTGAGATCGTGCCGCCGGCTGCGCGGGCCGAGCGTGGCGCAGGCCAGGTGCGGCTGAAGGTCGAGGCCCTGGCGGTCACCAACGAGGCCGGCAAGCGCATGCTGCGCGGCGCCTCGCTGTCGGTGCATGCCGGCGAGATCGTCGGCATCGCCGGCGTCTCGGGCAACGGCCAGCGCGAGCTGGTCGAGATCCTCGCCGGCCAGCGCGCCGCCGACGAGGGCGGCATCGCCATCGACGGCAAGGTCTATGGCGCGACGCGCGCCGAGGCGTCGACCCTGGGCGTCGCCTGCCTGCCCGAGGAGCCGCTGCGCAACGCCTGCGTCGGCGCGATGAGCGTGGCCGAGAACATGGCCTTCCGCGATTTCGACCGGCCGCCGCACGCCAAGGGCGGCTGGTGGCTGCAGCCCGGCTCGATGCGCGAGCGCGCCCGCGGCCTGATCTCGACCTTCAAGGTGCGCACGCCGGGACCGGACGCGCCGATCGGCACCTTGTCGGGCGGCAACGTGCAGCGCGCCGTGCTCGGCCGCGAGCTGGGACGCGCCGCCCGCGTGCTCGTCGTCGCCAATCCGTGCTTCGGGCTGGACTTCGTCGCCGTGGCCGAGACCCGCCGGCGCATCGTCGAGGCGCGCGACGCCGGCGCCGCCGTGCTGCTGGTCAGCGAGGACCTCGACGAGATCTTCGAGCTGTCGGACCGTGTCCTGGTGATGTTCGAGGGCCGCATCGCCTACGACGCGCCGATCGCCGAGGCGCGACCGGACATCGTCGGCCACCACATGGCCGGCCATTGAGACTTCACCTGTCATCCTCGGGGCCGTCCGCGGCCCTTGCAGCGCAGCGAGGGATCCAGGAAGACCGCCTGGATCCCTCGCTGCGCTCGGGATGACAGATTACCCGCAGGGTCCCACCACCATGCCCGTGATCGACGCGCAGCCCTACGCCTTCGAGTTCCCGGCCGGCAAGCTCGGCCTGATCGTCATCGACATGCAGCGCGACTTCGTCGAGCCGGGCGGCTTCGGCGAGACCTTGGGCAACGACATCCGCCCGGTCGCGGCGATCGTGCCCACGGTGCGCAGGCTGCTCGACGGGGCACGCGCGGCGAAGCTGCCGATCATCCACACCCGCGAATGCCACCGGCCCGACCTGTCGGATTGCCCGCCGGCCAAGCTCACGCGCGGCAAGCCCTCGCTGCGCATCGGCGATCCCGGTCCGATGGGCCGCATCCTGATATCGGGCGAACCCGGCGCCGACATCGTGCCCGAGCTGGCGGCGCTGCCGGGCGAGATCGTGATCGACAAGCCGGGCAAGGGCGCGTTCTACGCCACGCCGCTCACCGACATGCTGAGCGGCCTCGGCATCACGCATCTTCTGTTCGCCGGCGTGACCACCGAGGTCTGCGTGCAGACGACCATGCGCGAGGCCAACGACCGCGGCTACGAGTGCCTCCTGGTCGAGGACTGCACCGAGAGCTACTTCCCGGAGTTCAAGCGCGCCGCGCTCGACATGATCCGCGCCCAGGGCGCCATCGTCGGCTGGACCGCGCCGCTGTCGAAGGTGCTGCCGGCCCTGTAAAGCGCTTCCGCACGGCGGTCAGGTATGCCTGAAATGTAGGCAGCGGGCATGGTCACCGGACTCGCGGCGGCCTTACTATCCGTGCCATGTCCGCGCCCCCCTTCCACAGCGAGCTCGTCTCGCGCCGGCAGGCCTATGCCCTGCTCGGCAGCGCCGCGCTGATGATGACCCTGGCCATGGGCATGCGTCAGAACATCGGGCTGTTCCAGAAGCCCGCGGCCGACGGACTGGGCATCGCCGTCGCCGATTTCGCCTTCGCCGTCGCCGTGCAGCAGGTCGCGTGGGGCCTCTCGCAACCCTTCGCCGGCATGCTGGCAGACCGCTTCGGCACGCGCTGGGTCGCGATCAGCGGCACGCTGATGTACGTGCTGGGCCTCTACATCGCGGCCACAGCGACCAGCGCGCTGCACATCACCGTCGGCGTCGGCGTGCTGATCGGCACGGCGCTGTCCTGCACCAGCTCGAGCATCACCGCCAACATCGCGGCCCGCGTGGTGCTGCCGCAACGCCGCACATTGGCCTTCGGCATCGTCGGCGCCGCCGGCTCGGTCGGCAGCCTGCTTACCGCGCCGCTGGCGCAGCACATGCTGAGCACGGAAGGCTGGCGCGCCGGGCTGTGGGCCTTCGCCATCCTCGGCCTCGCGATGCTGCCAGCCGCCTTCATCGGCGGCGGCGCCGACCGCCTGCCCAACGGCACGTCGGCCGACCGCGCCCTCACCATCGGCGGCGCGCTCACCGAGGCGCGCAGCCATGGCGGTTTCGTCATCATGGCTTGCGCCTATTTCGTCTGCGGCCTGCAGCTCGTCTTCCTCACCACCCACCTGCCGACCTATCTCGCGAGCTGCGGCATGGACGGCGCCTATTACGGCGCGATGGCGCTGATGCTGATCGGCGGCTTCAACATCCTGAGCTCGTGGGGCGCCGGCTGGCTGGGCGACCGCTTCCCCAAGCGCTACCTGCTGGGCGGCCTGTACCTGTCGCGCTCCGCGGTGCTGGCGATCTATTTCATGCTGCCGCCGACACCGACCACGACCCTGATCTTCGCCGCCGTCATGGGCGTGCTGTGGCTGGGCGTGATCCCGCTGGTCAACGGCCTGGTCGTGCAGATCTTCGGCCTGCGCTACCTCTCGACCATCACCGGCTTCGCCTTCCTCAGCCACCAGGCCGGCTCCTTCCTCGGCGCCTGGGGCGGCGGCTACCTCTACGACCTGATGGGCAACTACGAGACGGCGTGGAAGATCGGCGTGCTGATCGGCCTGATCGCCGGCACGGCACAGCTGCTGATGAACGACAAGCCCACAGCGCGCGTGGCGGCGCAGGGCGCGGCGGCTTGAAAAGCCTCGACTTATAACCTAAGTTATAACAATGAAAGTGAAGGTCACAACTGTCGGCAACTCGGTCGGGGTTGTTCTGCCGAAAGAGGTGCTGGCGCGCCTGAAGATCGACAAGGGCGATACGCTGACCCTTGTCGAGACGCCGAACGGCATCGAACTCACGCCCTATGATTCGGAATTCGATGCGGTGATGGAGGCTGCTCGCAAGGGCATGCGCAAATATCGGAACGCGCTGCGCGAACTCGCAAAGTGACCGAGCCATCGCGCATCTGGCGGTGGCTGCCGTTGCGCGCCGTCCTGGCGATGCACGACGAGCAAGTTGCCGAACACGGAGGCAGCAGCGGTACCCGCGATCAGGGTCTGCTGGAGTCAGCGCTGGCACGGCCACAGCACCTCGCGACCTATGGTGATCCAGACGCGGCTGATCTTGCTGCGGCTTACGCCTTTGGCATCGCGAGAAACCATCCATTCGTCGACGGCAACAAGCGCACCGCTCTCACCGCGGCCTACGCCTTCCTCGCCCACAACGGCTTCGACCTTGAGGCGACAGAGGCAGACGCCGTGCTGGTCTTCACAGAGCTTGCTGCCGGCCGCCTGGACGAAGCGACCCTCGCGGCGTGGTACCGCAGGCACTTGGTGGACGGCTGAACCTCCACCATCTGTGGACAACCCGACAACAAGAACATGGCGCGAACGGTGGTGGCACGGATAATGCGCCTCCCGGTCCGTCTGCCCTCGCGTTCAGTGCCCAATGAGCAAGAACCAACCCGCTTTCCGCAGCCTTGCCGAGCCCAGCCGCTTCATCAGCGTACGCGGGGCGCGCGAGCACAATCTCAAGAACATCGACGTCGACCTGCCGCGCGACAAGCTGATCGTGATCACCGGGTTGAGCGGCTCGGGCAAGTCCTCGCTCGCCTTCGACACGATCTACGCCGAGGGCCAGCGGCGCTATGTCGAGAGCCTGTCGGCCTATGCCCGCCAGTTCCTTGAGCTGATGCAGAAGCCCGACGTCGATTCGATCGAGGGCCTGTCGCCGGCGATCTCGATCGAGCAGAAGACGACGTCGCGCAACCCGCGCTCGACCGTGGGCACGGTCACCGAGATCTACGACTACCTGCGCCTGCTCTACGCGCGCGTCGGCGTCCCCTACTCGCCGGCCACCGGCCTGCCGATCGAGAGCCAGACCGTCTCGCAGATGGTCGACCGCATCAAGGCGATGCCCGACGGCACGCGGCTCTACCTGATGGCGCCGGTGGTGCGCGGCCGCAAGGGCGAGTACCGCAAGGAGCTGGCGGAGTGGCGCAAGCGCGGCTTCCAGCGAGTCAAGGTCGACGGCAAGCTCTACGAGATCGACGAGGCACCGACTCTCGACAAGAAGTACAAGCACGACATCGACGTCGTGGTCGATCGCATCGTCGTGCGCCCCGATCTCGGCAACCGCATCGCCGATTCCCTGGAGACCGCGCTGGAGCTGGCCGAGGGCATCGCCGTGGCCGAGAACGCCGATGGCGGCGAGCGCACGATCTTCTCGGCCAAGTTCGCCTGCCCGGTCTCCGGCTTCACCATCGAGGAGATCGAGCCCAGGCTGTTCTCCTTCAACGCGCCGCAGGGTGCCTGCCCGGCCTGCGACGGGCTGGGCGTGAAGATGTTCTTCGATCCCGACCTCGTGGTGCCCGACGACCGGCTGTCGCTGTCGGAGGGCGCGGTGGCGCCATGGGCCGAGTCGTCGTCGCAGTATTACGGCCAGACGCTGGAGAGCATCGCCAAGCACTTCAAGCAGAAGATGACCACGCCGTGGCGCGAGCTGCCGGCGAAGATGCGCGAGGCGATCCTCAAGGGCAGCGGCAACGAGCCGATCGCCATGCGCTACGACGACGGCATCCGCCAGTACCAGACGACCAAGCCGTTCGAGGGCGTGATCCCCAACATGAACCGGCGCTGGAAGGAGACCGATTCCTCGTGGGTGCGCGAGGAGATGGAGCGCTTCCAGAACGAGCATGCCTGCGAGGCCTGCAAGGGCGACCGCCTCAAGCCCGAGGCGCTGGCGGTGAAGATCGGCGGGCTGAACATCAGCGAGGTCACGCGCTTCGGCATCGGCGACGCCGTCGAATGGTTCGCCGCCCTGCCGGTGAAGCTCACCGCCAAGCAGCGCGAGATCGCCGCGCGCATCCTCAAGGAGATCAACGAGCGGCTGGGCTTCCTCAACAATGTCGGCCTGAGCTACCTCAACCTCAACCGCTCCTCCGGCACGCTCTCAGGCGGTGAAAGCCAGCGCATCCGGCTCGCCTCGCAGATCGGCTCCGGCCTGACCGGCGTGCTCTACGTGCTCGACGAACCCTCGATCGGCCTGCATCAGCGCGACAACGACCGCCTGCTGCGCACGCTCACCAGACTTCGCGACCTCGGCAATACGGTGATCGTCGTCGAGCACGACGAGGACGCGATCCGTCAGGCCGACCATCTCGTCGACATGGGCCCGGCGGCCGGCGCGCATGGCGGCCAGATCGTCGCCGAGGGCACGCCCGAGCAGGTGATGCGCAACCCCGACAGCGTCACCGGCCAGTACCTTTCCGGCTTCCGGCAGATCGAGGTGCCGGCCAAGCGGCGTCCGATGGACCGCAAGCGCGCGCTCACCGTGAAGGGCGCGAAGGAGAACAACCTCCAAAACGTCAGCGCCTCGATTCCGCTCGGCACCTTCACCTGCGTCACCGGCGTGTCGGGCAGCGGCAAGTCGACCTTGATCATCGAGACGCTCTACAAGGCGCTGGCCAAGCGGCTGAACGGCGCGCGCGAGCAGCCCGGCGTGCACGAGCGCATCGACGGCGTCGAGCATCTCGACAAGATCGTCGACATCGACCAGTCGCCGATCGGCCGCACGCCGCGCAGCAATCCCGCGACCTATACCGGCGCCTTCTCGCCGATCCGCGACTGGTTCGCGCAATTGCCCGAATCGACGACGCGCGGCTACAAGCCCGGCCGTTTCTCGTTCAACGTCAAGGGCGGCCGCTGCGAGGCCTGCCAGGGCGATGGCGTGATCAAGATCGAGATGCACTTCCTGCCGGATGTCTACGTGCAATGCGACGTCTGCAAGGGCAAGCGCTACAACCGCGAGACCCTGGAGGTGCTGTTCAAGGGCAAGTCGATCGCCGACGTGCTGGAGATGACCGTCGACGAGGGCGTCGAGTTCTTCAAGGCCGTGCCCGTCATCCGCGACAAGCTCCTGACCCTGCAGCAGGTCGGCCTCGGCTACATCCATATCGGCCAGCAGGCGACGACGCTCTCGGGCGGCGAGGCGCAGCGCGTGAAGCTCGCCAAGGAACTCTCGCGCCGCGCCACCGGGCGCACGCTCTACATCCTCGACGAGCCCACTACCGGCCTGCACTTCGACGACGTGCGCAAGCTCTTGGAGGTCCTGCACCGGCTGGTCGAGACCGGCAACACGGTGCTGGTGATCGAGCACAATCTCGAGGTGATCAAGACCGCCGACTGGATCCTCGATCTCGGCCCCGATGGCGGCGCCGGCGGCGGCCGGGTGGTCGCCGAAGGCACGCCGGAGGATGTCGCGCGCGTCGCCGAGAGCTTCACCGGCCAGTACCTCGCGCCGCACCTGCGCAAGGGCGGCACGACCGCGGCGCGCAAGCGGGCGTAAGCACACGCTGTCATCCCTCGCTGCGCTCGGGATGACACAGGAGTTCGCATGACCCTGCCCTTCGAGATCGCGCCGCTGTCGACGGCGCACGCGCGGGCCGCGCACGGCCTCACCCGCGCGGTGGGATGGACGCACCGCCACGAGGACTGGCTGTTCGCGCTGTCGTTCGGCCGCGGCCTGGGCGCCTTCGATGCCGACGGCGCCTTGCGCGGCGCGCTGATGTGGTTCCCCTACGGCGAAGGCTTCGGCACGATCGGCATGGTCGCGGTCGATCCATCAGTGCATCGCGGCGGCATGGGCCGGGCGCTGATGACGCGGGCCCTCGCCGACGCCGCCGGTCGGTCGCTGCAGTTGATCTCGACCGAGGCCGGCCGCCGCCTCTACGAGTCGCTGGGCTTCGTGGTGATCGGCGAGAACGCCGCGCATATCGGAACCGCCGTCGATCCCGGCATCGCCGGCATGATCGAACCCGCCGGCGCGGACGACCTGCCGGCGCTGGTCGCGCTCGACACGGCGGCACTGGGCTATGCCCGCGAGGCGTTGCTGCGGGCCCTGGCCGATGCCGGTGAGATCGTCGTCCTGCGTCGGGACGGCGGCATCGTCGGCTTCTCGATCTGCCGGCTGTTCGGCAATGGCCATGTCGTCGGCCCGGTGATCGCGCGCGACAACGAGGAAGCCCGGCGCCTGATCGCATTCTGGCTCAGGCAGCGCGCCGGCCAGATACTGCGCGTCGACGTGCCGAAAGAGCACGCCGCCATCGCCGTCTGGCTGAACGATCTCGGTCTGGCCCGCGGCGGCGAGTCGCCGATCATGGTGCTGGGCCCGCCGCCGGCACCGATCGGCCCGTCACAACGCTTCGCACTGGTCAGCCAGGCGATGGGCTGATGCCCAGCGAGGCGAGATCGATTTCAACGAAGCAGGAAGACATTGGCGTGGCGCGCAAACAGGCGCCAGGTGCCGCTCTCGTTCTTCCATACGTTCGTGAACCGCCGCTTGATTTCCTGCCCGGCCAGGAGGCCGGCGCCCGGGGCATCACTGAGGGCCTGAACAGTCTCGAGGCCCATAATGATGCCGAAGGTCCCGTCGATATGGATGAACTCGATATCCCGGTCGAACTTCGCAAAATTGATAATGCCCGCTCGCACGAACGTATCCATGACAGCGCGTCTGCCGACAACCACCTGGTTGTTTGGCGCGTTGACGGTGAACTGCTCGGACCACAGGGATTCCAGAGCGGAAACGTCCCGCTTCAGAGCGGCAATCCGTTCCTGGTCGTCGCGCGAACGTACAAGCTCTTCGACTGGTTTGAGATCTTGTGCCATGGCGACGATCCGTATCAGGGGGCTAGAATGGCGTGCCGCAAGGCTGCGTCGTGGCGGGCAAGCTAGCAGGTTCATCCTTTAGCCGCTCGGCTGCGGGCGACACGTGCCTCGACTGAGAGCGACACCATGATGTCCATGACCACCGACAGTGTGCGACCGCACGAGCGGGCGGAATTCTGGACAGATCTCGTCAGCCGCCACGTCACACCCATGTGCATCGAACCGGCCGGCGAAATGTCCCTGCGCGGCGAGGTCCAGGTGAGAATGGTCGGAGACCTCGGCGTCGCGCTGGTTTCCGGTCGCGGAATTCAGGCGTCGCACACGCGCGTGCAGATCGCACGCACCCGCGATCATCTTTACGCCGCTTGCGTTCACCTAGATGGTGAAGCCCGGATTAGCTGCCGCGGCGAGCAGGTTGCCCTACAGAAGGGGGACGTCTTCGTCACGGACAGCCGTCATGAGTTCACGCTTGATCTAGATCGGCCATGGCGTCACTTGCTCGTCGCCTTGCCTACCCAGTGGGTCGACGGCCGAGTGGCCCGACCAGATCTGATTTCGGGCGCAGTAGTGCACCGCCATCCACTGGCGCACCTATGGGCAAACCATCTGGCCGGCGGCTTCATGCTTTCAGGCGATCTATCGCCGACTGCCGGGTCACTGTTCGCACGGCATTCGGTCGACCTGTTGGCGCAGTTGCTGAATGAAGCCCGCTACGACCGGGCCACGCCTTCAGATGCAGTGCGCGCCGCAATCTTTCTGAATGCCTGCCGTCTGATCGAGCTCAAATTTGCTGACCCGAACCTGACGCCGGATCGGTTAGCCCGGGACCTGAGGGTATCGACACGCACGCTGGCGCGCATTTTCTCCGCCAACAATGAAACGGTCATGCGGCGAGTGTTCGACGAGCGCGTCCGTCAGGCCGCAAGACTCTTGATCATGCCGGAAGCATTTCACCGATCGGTTAGTCATATTGCCTTCTCTTGTGGTTTCAACGACGCCTCTCACTTCGGTCGTGTGTTTGCCGCGAGGATGCACATGACACCCCTGCAATGGCGACAACGAATAAGCAGCTAGGCGGGCTGAAGGCCGAGTCGCGGCCATTTAGTGCGCATATCCTCACTTGCAGAAATCGATAACTGGTTGTCGATTTCGTCCAGCCCCGTCCGTCTCTAGGATGTCCAATTGAGGGAGACGGACATGGCCAAGTTCATGCTGCTTCTGCGTGACAATCCCCGCGACTTCACCGCGCTCTCGCCGGCCGAGATGCAGGCGATCATCGCCAGGTACCGCGCCTGGTCACAGGGCCTGCGCGAGGCCGGCAAGCTGGTCGGCGGCGACAAGCTGCGCGACGACCCGGGCAAGGTGCTGCACCACGGCGGCACGCAGGTCACGGTGAAGGATGGCCCCTACGCCGAGAGCAAGGAGCTGATCGGCGGCTATTTCCTCGTCGAGGCGCCCGACTACGCCGCCGCCTGCGAGATCGCCAGGGGCTGCCCGCACGTGCGGCCCGGCGCCACCGGCACCATCGAGGTGCGCGAGATCCAGGAGATGTGAGCGCGATGCGGCCGGCGCCTGGCGACGACATCGGCGCGCTGGTCGACCGGCTGTTCCGTCGCGAGTCCGGCCGCATCGTCGCCGCGCTCGCGCGGACCCTGGGCGCGGGCCGCCTCGACCTCGCCGAGGACCTGACCCAGCAGGCGCTGCTGCAGGCCCTGCGGGTCTGGCCCTATCGCGGCATCCCCGACGAGCCGGCCGCCTGGCTGTTCACCGCGGCGCGTCGCCTGGCGATCGACGCCGTACGCCGCGACGCCACCCTGCGGCGCCACGCCGGCGCCATCGAGTGCCAGCTGCTGAGGCATGCGCCCGCGCCGCCCGACGCGCACTTCGCCGACGAACTGGCCGATGACGAGCTTCGCCTGTTGTTCATGTGCGCGCATCCGGCGCTGTCCCAGGAGATGCGCCTGGCGCTGATCCTGCGTGTCGGCTGCGGTCTGTCCACGCGCGAGATCGCAGCCGGCGTGTTGCGGGAGGAAGCGACCGTGGCGCAATGGCTGGTGCGCGCGCGACGGCGCGTGCGCGAACGAAATCTGTCGCTCGACATGCCGTCGCCGGCGGAGCTGCCATCGCGGCTGGCACCGGTGCTCGATGCGCTCTATCTCGCCTTCAACGAGGGCCATGGCGCGGCCATCGGCGACAGCCTCGTCCGCGCCGATATCTGCGGCGAGGCGGTGCAGCTGGCGCGACTGCTGGCCGATCACCCGGTCGCCGGCAGGCCCGAAGCGCAGGCCCTGGCGGCGCTGCTGCTGTTCCATTTCGCGCGTTTGCCAACCCGCACCGATGCCGCCGGCGAGATCGTGCTCCTCGCCGACCAGGACCGGTCGCGCTGGGATCGCGCGGCCATCGCCGAGGGCTTCGCGCGGATGCAGAAGGCCGCCGCAGGCGAGCACCTGTCGGAATTCCACCTCCTGGCCGGCATCGCCGCCGAGCACGCGCGGGCGGCCAGGTTCGAGGATACCGACTGGTCCGCCATCCTCGCCTACTACGATACCCTGATCGAGGTTGCGCCTTCGCCCGTGCACCGCCTCAACCGTGCTGTGGCGGTGGCGATGACCGAGGGTGCCGCCGCCGGGCTCGGCGAGCTCGACTCCATCGTCCACGAGCGCGCGCTGGCAGACTACTTCCTGCTGCCGGCAACGCGCGGCGAGCTGCTGCGCCGGCTGGGCCGCCATGCCGAGGCGTCCGCGGCGCTGGCCGAAGCGGCGCGGCTCGCCGCGTCGCCGCCGGCGCGCCGGTTCCTCACGCGGCGGCTGGAGGAGCTGCGGGGCGGCTAAGGGCGCGCCGCCACCACCTCGACCTCGACGAACATGTCGGGCGAGGCGAGGCCGTTGACGATCACCAGGGTGGACGCCGGGAACGGGTCGTGGATGTACTTGTCGCGGATGGCGCGATAGGCGCCGATGAAGCGCGAATCGGTCAGGTAGACATTGGCCTTGATGATGTCGCTGTAGTTCATCCCGGCGCTCTTCAGCACCGCGCCGATGTTCTTGAAGACGTTGTCGCACTGCTTCTCGATGCCGGCGGCGACCCGCCCCTTGGAATCCGTGCCGACCTGGCCGGAGACATAGAGAATCCGCTGCCCCGGCGGCAGCTCCATGCCATGGGTGTACTTGCCGGCGAGCGGCACTGTCTTCGGATTATGGCGCGTGACTGGCATTCAGCCTCCCGATCGCCCGCGACTCGTCGGCGATTGCGCCGGTCGGCCCGCGGGACTATTGCTGCGCCTCCCCCAGGCGCAATAGCGGATTGAAGCGGTGTCGGCAGCGATGTTCAAGCCCGTGCATGTGATCGGCGGCGGCCTTGCCGGCAGCGAGGCCGCCTGGCAGCTGGCCCGCGCCGGCATCCCGGTCGTGTTGCACGAGATGCGACCGGTTCGCGGCACCGACGCGCATCTCACCGACTCGCTGGCCGAACTGGTGTGCTCCAACTCCTTCCGCTCCGACGACGCGGCCAACAATGCCGTCGGCCTGCTGCACGAGGAGATGCGCCGCTGCGGCTCGCTGATCCTGCGCGCCGCCGATCGGCACAAGGTGCCGGCGGGCGGCGCGCTGGCGGTCGACCGCCATGGCTTCTCCGGCGCCGTGCAGGCGGCGATCGAAGCCGATCCGCTGATCGAGATCCGCCGCGAGGAGGTCGCCGGCGCGCCGCCCCAGGACTGGGACAGCGTGATCGTCGCCACCGGCCCGCTGACCTCGCCGGCGCTGACGCAGGCGATCCTTGCGCTGAGCGGCGAGAGCAACCTCGCCTTCTTCGACGCCATCGCGCCCATCGTGCATCGCGACTCCATCGACATGGAAATCGCCTGGTTCCAGTCGCGCTACGACAAGGCAGGCCCGGGCGGCGACGGCGCGGACTACATCAACTGCCCGCTCGACCGCGACGGCTACTACGCCTTCATCGACGCGCTGATCGCCGGCGAGAAAACCTCGTTCAAGGAGTGGGAGAAGGACACACCGTACTTCGACGGCTGCCTGCCGATCGAGGTGATGGCCGAGCGTGGCCGCGACACCCTGGCCTTCGGGCCGATGAAGCCGGTGGGGCTGACCGATCCGCGCACCGGGAAGCGGCCCTTCGCCGTGGTGCAGCTGCGCCAGGACAACGCGCTGGGCACGCTGTTCAACATCGTGGGATTCCAGACCAAGCTGAAGCACGGCGAGCAGACCCGGATCTTCCGCATGATCCCCGGGCTGCAGCGCGCCGAGTTCGCGCGGCTGGGCGGCCTGCACCGCAACACCTTCATCAACAGCCCGCGCCTGCTCGACGGCACCTTCCGCCTGAAGGCGCACCCGGCCTTGCGCTTCGCCGGGCAGATCACCGGCTGCGAGGGCTATGTCGAAAGCGCCGCCGTCGGCCTGATGGCCGGCCGCTTCGCCGCGGCGGAACGACGGGGCGTCGCGCCCTCGCCGCCGCCGCGCACCACGGCGCTGGGCGCCCTGTTGGCGCACATCACCGGCGGCGCCGACGCGGCGACCTATCAGCCGATGAACGTGAACTTCGGCCTGTTCCCCGACGTGCCCACTCCGGCCGGCGCCAAGCGCCCGCCGCGCGGCAAGGACAAGAAGCTGGCGATCACCAGCCGCGCGCTGGCCGACCTCGATGCCTGGCTCGGCGTGACTCGTCAGGCGGCGGAGTAGGACCAGAGCCCAAACGATGCGCCGCGCCCTTCAAATCACCTTAGCTGTAGCGCTGTTAGTAGGCCTCGGCGTCGTTGCTTGGTTCTTGATCAGCTTCATTGCTTCCGCATTAGCTGACACGTCAGATGCTACTCGCAATCTTGTACTTACAGCGGTTGTTGGGTTATTGGCTTGGGCAGGAACTCGCATCACGAAGGCGATCGATGATGCAAAGTCGGCACATCGAGAGCGGAAGGTTGAAGTTTACTCTCAGTTCATCAATGTGACGCTGTCGTTTATCCAAGCTCATACTACAGGCGAAGATAAAGATAACGGTGAGGATCAAGGAACAGATGACCTCATCAAGGCTCTCAGGCAATTCCAGAAGGATCTGATCCTTTGGGGGAGTCCAGGAGTCATAAAGGCATACACGCACGCCATCTCACAAGCCGGTCAGGGCGGAATCGCTTCAATGCTATCAATGGATGAAGTGATGAAGGAGATGAGACGCGATCTTGGACTTTCGAACTCTGGTCTTGGAGAAGGTGGGCTAGTGAAAGTTCTTCTACGCGATCCCCACGAACTCGATATCGCCATAGCCGCCTTGAAGAAGACTCAAGGCAGTGCGAACTACAGGCGGACGTGAAGGCGCCGTGAGCCATTCTGAACGAGCTCGGCTGTCACGCGGTATCGATCCCAAACTGCCAGTTCGCAAGAGTGAACTGCCGAATTTCTGTTAGCGGGGAACACTCAGAAATCGGCAGGCGGTGTAGCGCAATTCCCGATTCAGCAACCCGACAAATCAGCTAGGCTTCTTCCGCACACGAGCGGGAGGACCAGGCATGAAGATCGGCATCACGATGTTTCCGACGGACTACTCGATCCAGCCGCACGAGCTGGCGGTCGAGGTCGAGGCGCGTGGTTACGAATCGCTGTGGTTCCCCGAGCACAGCCACATTCCCACCAGCCGCAAATCGCCCTGGCCCGGCGGCCCCGATCTGCCGAAATGGTACTATGACACCTACGACCAGTTCGTCGCGCTGGGCGCGGCGGCGGTGGTCACCAAGACCATCAAGCTGGGCACCGGCGTCTGCCTCGTGGTGCAGCGCGATCCGATCTATACGGCCAAGGAGGTCGCCACCGTCGACCGGCTGTCGAACGGGCGGCTGCTGTTCGGCATCGGCGGCGGCTGGAACGCCGAGGAGATGGCCGACCACGGCACCGCCTTCGGCACGCGCTTCAAGCTGATGCGCGAGCGCATCGAGGCGATGAAGGCGATCTGGACCAGGTCCAAGCCGAGCTACGCCGGCGAGATGGTGAAGTTCGACGAGATGATGCAGTGGCCCAAGCCGGTGCAGAAGCCGTATCCGCCGATCATCGTCGGCGGCGGCTTCCCGCAGGGCGCGCGCCGCGCCATCGCCTATGCCGACGGCTGGATGCCGATCGGCGGCCGCGGCGGCGACACGCTGTCGATGCTGGCGCCGTTCCGCGAAATGCTGAAGGAGGCCGGCCGCAGCGAGGCCGACGTGCCGATCACGATCTTCGGCGTCGGCATGAACGGCGACGCGCTGAAGCAGGCGCGCGACGCCGGCGTCGACCGCGTCGTCTTCGGCGTCCCGCCGGAGGGCAAGGACAAGGTCCTGCCGCTCCTCGACAAGGGCGCCCAGCTGATGGGCGCGGCGTAGAACGGCGAGCGACCAATCAGACCAACTGTCATCTCGAGCGCAGCGAGGGATCCAGGCATCTTCTCGAGATCCCTCGCTGCGCTCGAGATGACAGGTAATACGGATGCCTACTCGGCCGCGACCGATCGCGGCGCCGCCGCCGCCTTGCAGTGCGCCGCGATCCTCTCGGCCAGCGACTGACACAGCGCAGCCGGGATCTCGTGGCCCATGCCGGGCTCCTCGTGCATGACGGCGCCCGGCACCGCGGCGGCGACATCGCGGCCGCATTCCACCGGCAGCAGCGGATCGTCGCTGCCATGGATCACCAGGGTCGGCACCTTCACCGACTTCAGCAGGCTGGTGCGATCGCCGTCGGCGAGCACCGCGTAGTACTGCCGGCTGACGCCCTGCGGGTAATAGCGGCGATCGACCTGCCGCTCGACCAGGGCGCGCAGCACCTCTTCCTTCTCGGGATAGGCCGGCCCGGCGATGGCGCGGCGCAGCGCCATGCTGTGGCGCAGGATCTCGGCCCGGTCGTCCGACATCGGCCGCGTCATCAGCATCTTCACCGCCTCCGGCTTGCCCGGCGGCAGGCCGCGACGGCCCGAGCTCGACATCACCACGGTCATGCTGCGCACGCGATCGGCGTGCTTCACCGCCATGTGCGGCACGATCATGCCGCCCATCGACAGGCCCACGACATGCGCGGCACCGATGCCCAGCGCATCGAGCAGGCCGATGCCGTCGGCCGCCATGTCGGCGACGGTGTAGGGCGGGCTGAGCGGCTTGCCGGCGAGCGCCTTCATCATCACCTCGCTCATGTCGACCACCCCGGCGGAGTCGAAGTCCGAGGACAGGCCGACATCGCGGTTGTCGTAGCGCACCACGTGAAGGCCATGGTTCGTCAGCGCCTCGACGAAGGATTCGGGCCACAAGGTGAGCTGCGCGCCCAGGCCCATCACCAGCAGGATGGTGGGGTTGCGCGGATCGCCGGCGGTCTCGTACGCGATGGTCAGTCCGTTGGCCTTTGCCGTGGGCATGTCATCTCCTGTGTTCGGGTGATGGCGCCATGGTGCCTCAGAAGCGGCCGGTGCGCACCGCCCACCACAGGCCGATCGGCGTCGTCGCCGACGGCGGCTGCGGCGGCAGGTCGAAGACACGATAGCCTGCCCGACGAATGCGGGCGATCTGGCGATCGAGCAACCGCGCGGGCACCAGGGCCGGCAGCGCCAATGGCGGCACCTGCCGGCGCAAACGGCGGGCCTGCGCCAGCAGGGCGGCGGCGCGATCGACCACGGCCCGCACGACCTCCGCCAGCGCCGCGTCGGGCTGGCCCGTGAACAGCGTCTCCGGATTGATCGCACCCATCAGGTCGCGCGGCAGCATCAGCCGCCGACGGGCGGCGAGATGCGGCGTCGCCGACGCCAGGCCGACGAGCGCCCAGGCGGTGCCGATCGCGGCGGCGGCTTCGCGCGCGCCGTCGCCGACGCCGAGCAGGTCGAGCATCAGCAG
>JBFXAZ010000117.1:0-15910 GCA_050183765.1 Reyranellaceae bacterium
ACCCTGAAGCCCGGCGACATTGTCATCATGGACAATCTCAGCAGCCACAGAGGGCCCGCCGTGCGCCGCGTCATCCGTTCGGTCGGCGCCATGCTGCTCTTCCTGCCGAAATACTCACCCGATCTGAACCCCATCGAGCAGGTCTTCGCCAAGCTCAAACACCTGCTGCGCAAGGCCGCCGCCCGAACCGTCGACGCCATCTGTGACACCATCGCCGAGCTTCTGCTGCTCTTCCCTGCGCGCGAGTGCGCCAACTTCTTCGTCAACTCAGGCTATGCTCGCGCCTAATATCATCATGCTTTAGAAGCCCGGCCCGTCGGCGTTCTCGCGCAGGACCTCCAGGGCGCGCGCCTTGTGCCGGGCGCGCCAGTCCTCCAGCGACCAGTCGCCCTCGAGTGCCGCCGGCGCCTTGCCCGACGGCGCGAACATCAGGACGCCCACCGGGCTCGCCGCCCCTTCAATGGCGACGAAGGCCCGCGTCAGGCGATACCCCTCGCCCTCGTAGATCGCCAGCCGCCGCTGCTCGGCGGCCGTCACGCCATCGAGAATGTCGCCGTCGGTCTCGGCGCCGCGCTCGCGCCTCAGGATGGGATAGGTCTTGCCGCGTGCCGGATGGCGCCGCCAGTCGCGCAGCACGGCGGGCCTGAGCCCATCGCGCGCCACGGGTCGCCCGAGCACGAGCGACAGCAGGTCGCGATCGCGCAGGGTGCCGTAGAAGAAGAAGCGCATCAGTGCCCGGCGGCGGGCTCGTCCGGCATCACCACGCCGCTGGCCGACAGCGCCGCCTTCAGGTCCGTCATCAGTCGATCGAGCCCGGCCTGGTCCCTGGCCTCGCAGCGCGCCACCAGCACGGCCTGGGTGTTCGAGGCGCGCAGCAGCCACCAGCCGTCGCCGGTCGAGACGCGCACGCCATCGACGGCGTTGACGTCGGCCCTGGCCTTCTTCAGCCGCTCCTTGACCTCTTCGACGACCTTGAACTTGCGGTCCTCGGCGCAGTCGAAGCGCAGCTCGGGCGTGTTGACCAGCTGCGGCAGGCGATCGCGCATCGCCGCCAGCGAATCGGGCGATCCGGCGACGATGTTGAGCAGTCGGATGGCGGCATACATCGCATCGTCGAAGCCGTACCAGCGGTCGGCGAAGAAGACATGGCCGCTCATCTCGCCGGCCAGCGGCGACTTCTCCTCGGCCATCTTCACCTTCAAGAGAGAATGGCCGGTCTTCCACATCAGCGGCTTGCCGCCGGCGGCGGCGACCTCGTCGAACAGCACCTGGCTTGCCTTGACGTCGGCGATGATGGTCGCGCCGGGCCGTTCCTTCAGCACGTCGCGCGCCCAGATCGCCAGCAGCTGGTCGCCCCACAGGATGCGCCCCTGGCCGTCCAGCGCGCCGATGCGATCGCCGTCGCCGTCGAAGGCGATGCCGACATCGGCGCCGCGTTCCTTCACCGCCGCGCGCAGGTCGAGCAGGTTCTTCTCGACGGTGGGATCGGGGTGGTGCGCCGGAAAGGTTCCGTCGACGCGCTCGAACAGCACGGTGTGCTCGCCCGGCAGCTTCGAGACGATGTCGCGGATCACCATGCCCATCGCGCCGTGGCCGGTGTCCCACACCACCTTCAGCGTCCGGCCGGGCCGGAAGTCGCGCAGCACGCGCGCGACATAGGCGTCCTTCACCGGCCGCTCGGAGAGCGATCCGGCGCCCGTCTCGACGTCGCCCGCCTGGGACATCGCGCCCAGCTTCAGGATGTCGGCGCCGTAGAACGGCTTCTTGCCGAACATCATCTTGAAGCCGTTGTAGTCGGGCGGGTTGTGCGAGCCGGTGATCATGATGCCGCCGTCGGCGTCGAGATCGTAGACCGCGAAGTACAGCATCGGCGTGGCGCACATGCCGACGCGCAGCACGTCGATGCCCGACTCGCGCAGACCCGCGACGCAGGCTTCCTGCAGCGACGGCGAGCTCAGGCGGCCGTCGTAGCCCAGCGCCACCGTCCTGCCGCCGGCCCGGCGCACCATCGTGCCGAAGGTGCGGCCGATCGCCTGCGCATCGGCCGGATTGAGCGTTTTGCCGACGATGCCGCGGATGTCGTACTCGCGCAGGATGGTCGGATCGAAGACGTGCACGGTCATGTCACTCTGCCGCCCGGGCGGTTGCGATCGGCTTGCGCGGCTGGGGACGGCCGACGCATTCATAGATGAAGCCGTTGGCGCGCATCTCCTCGGGATTGAAGATGTTGCGCAGGTCGACGACGATCGGCTGGCGCATCAGGGGCTTCAGCCGCTTGCCGCTCAGAGAGCGGAACTGCGTCCATTCCGTGAGGATCACCAGGCAGTCGGCATCCGTCGCCGCTTCCTGCGCCGTGCGCTTGTAGTCGATGTCGTGGAGCAGCTTGGCCGCTTCCTTCATCGCCTCGGGATCGTAGGCCTGGATACGCGCGCCCGCCTTCTGCAGCGCCGGCACGATGTCGAGCGAGGGCGCGTCGCGCATGTCGTCGGTGTTGGGCTTGAACGACAGGCCGAGCACGCCGATGGTCTTGCCGGCGACCGAGCCGCCGCAGGCGGCGATCACCTTCTGCGCCATGTTCTTCTTGCGCGCGTCGTTGACCTTGATCACCTGCTCGACGATGGTCGCCGGCGCCCCCGCCTCGCGTGCGGTGTACGCCAGGGCCAGGGTGTCCTTGGGAAAGCACGAGCCGCCGTAGCCGGGACCGGGGTGCAGGAACTTGCGGCCGATGCGCCCGTCGAGCCCGATGCCGCGCGCCACGTCGTGCACGTCGGCGCCGACCTTCTCGCACAGATCGGCCATCTCGTTGATGAAGGTGATCTTGGTCGCCAGGAAGGTGTTGCCGGCGTACTTTATCAGCTCGGAGGTCTCGAGGTTGGTGAAGACCATCGGCGTCTCGATCAGGTAGAGTGGCCGGTAGATCGCGCGCATCACCTCCTTGGCGCGCTCGCTCTCCACCCCGATCACCACGCGGTCGGGCTTCATGAAATCCTCGATCGCCGCGCCTTCGCGCAGGAACTCGGGATTGGACACGACGTCGAACTCGGCGTCGGGACGGCGCTGGCGGATCACCCGCGCCATCTCGCGGCCGGTGCCGACCGGCACCGTCGACTTGGTCACCACCACCGTGTAGTCGGTCATCGCCTCGGCGACTTCCGCCGCCGCGGCGTAGACGTAGCCGAGGTCGGCGCGGCCGTCGCCGCGGCGCGAGGGCGTGCCGACGGCGATGAACACCGCGCCGGCGTCGGCCACCGCCGCCTTCAGGTCGGTGGTAAAGGTCAGCCGGCCCGCCGCGCGGTTGTCGGCCACCAGCCGGTCGAGACCCGGCTCGAAGATCGGAATCTCGCCGCGCTCCAGCGCCTCGATCTTCGACCTGTCCTTGTCGACGCAGACGATGTCGAAGCCGAACTGGGCGAAGCATGCGCCGGAGACAAGTCCGACATAGCCCGTGCCGATCATCGCAATACGCATGACACCCCCATTCCCGTCAGCGGACGCATGGCCGCTTCAGGTACCCTTGGCCAGACGGGCGAGCATCGCGCGCGCCTCGTCGGCCGTGTCCTCGCGCGTCAGCGCCACGGCGATATTCGCCTCGAGGAAGCCCATCCGGTTGCCGCAATCGTAGCGCTGGCCGCGATAGCGCAGCGCGTGGAACGGCGCATGGCCGATCATGCGCGCCAGCGAATCGGTCAGCTGGATCTCGCCGCCGGCGCCCTTCTCGTGCTTGTCGAGATGCCGGAACACCTCGGGCATCAGCACGTAGCGTCCGATCGCCGCCAGGGTCGAGGGCGCCTTGGCCGGATCCGGCTTCTCGACCAGGCCGACGACCTCGGCGATGCGCCCGTCGTCCTTGCCGGGCGCGACGATGCCGTAGCGGTTGGTGTGCGCGCGCGGCACCTCGACCACCGAGATCACGTTGCCGCCGGTGCGCTGGTGCTCGGCGACCAGCTCCGCCGTGCAGCTCGGCGTGCTGATCGTCAGCTCGTCGGGCAGCAGGATGGCGAACGGCTCGTCGCCCACCCAGTGCCGGGCGCACCAGATCGCATGACCAAGTCCCAGCGGCTGCTGCTGGCGGGTGAAGACCGCGTTGCCGTAGGGGATGGTGGCGTCGCGCGCCGCCGCGAGCTCGGCCTTCTTGTTGCCGCGCTCCTCGAGCGTCGCTTCGAGCTCGTAGGCGTGGTCGAAGTGGTCCTCGATCACGTGCTTGCTGCGGCCGGTGACGAAGACGAACTCCTCGATGCCCGCGGCAAGACACTCCTCGACCGCGTACTGGATCAGGGGACGATCGACGATCGTCAACATCTCCTTGGGGATCGCCTTGGTCGCGGGCAGGAAGCGGGTGCCGAGCCCGGCGACGGGAAGAACGGCCTTGCGGACGGGAGGCATCAGACGGTCTCTCAATCCTTCAAACATTCATTATCAGGCAATATCAATATCTTACCGTAGACGTCTACGTCCCGCTATCAATAATTGCCGAGGCCACGCAAGTAACCGATCCTTGCGGCCGAAGGAAGGCGGCACAGTGTCGTCGGTTGCACAATGCTACTCACCGAGCAAGACAGCGCGGGCGCGATTGACCTGGGAGGCGAGCGCGTCGCTGCCGCCCTGGTCGGGATGGACCTTGCGCATCAGCCGCCGGTGCGCCGCCTTGATCTCCTCTGCGCCCGCGTCCGCCTTCACGCCCAGCACCGCACAGGCCTCCTCGCGGCTCATCGCGTCGGATCGCCGGTTGCTGCGCGGCGGCGGCGCCTCGTCGCGCGACGGCCGCCGATCGCGCCAGGTGTCGCCCAGGCGCCGGTCGAGATAGGCCTCGAGCACGCGCACCGACTGCGGATCGGCGGCGCAGGCGTCGAGCAGCTCGAACAGTTCCGCTTCGGAAAGCGCCGACAAGGTGCGCCCGATCCAGTGGCCGCGCAGGATCACGCCGTCCATCGCGCCGCTGTCGTGATCGAGGCTCATGCGCAGCCACTCGGTCTCGACCCCGGAGCCCTGCGAGCCCGAGGGCGTGGTCCAGCCGCCGCCGAGCTTTCCGGCCGCGCGCCGCTGGCGGAACCACCACACCAACGCCGGTGCCGCCGTTGTCAGGAGCAGGAACAGGAACTGCGGCGCGCGCAGCACCAGGAACAGCAGCACGCCGGTGATGCCCAATGCCACCGCGACGACGATCGCGCTGCGCAGCGCCGTGGCGAGGCTCGCGGGGCTGGCGGTGGCAAGCCAGCGCAACCCGCCCACCAGGGCGATCAGCAACAGAAGGCCGACGACCAGCTGCAGCATCGCTAGCCGCGCTGATCGAGCAGCCGTCGCGCCGCGCCGCCGTGCAGGCGCGCGTATTCATTCATCGCCGCGGCGCCGCCCGAGGCGTAGGCGGCGACCGCCCCCAGCAATCGGCGCAGCTCGTCGGGGCTGGCCGAGTCGAAGGCGCAATGCCGCCCGCCGCTCAGTCTCGCGATCTGGCGGAAGGCGCGGCTCGCGGCGGGGTCCCGGCCCTCCTGGAACGCGAAGACGGGCACACCCAGCAGACCGAGCTTGCCGGCGCCCGGACCGACGGACTCGATCTCCTCCTCGAACGCATCGCCGACCAGCACCATGGCATGCAGGCGGCTGGTCGACGCCTCGTCGACCGCCAAGGCAAGGCTCCGCGCGATCTGCGTGTGCCCGGCGAGGCAGTCGACACGCGACATCAGGCGCGCCAGCTCGACGCCGCCGGTCACCCATTCCGACGCCTTGAACTCGTCGAAGCCGCGATAGAACGCCAGTCGCACGGCCAGGCCCCCGAGCTTCTCGGCGGCGACGAACATGTCGCCCTGGATGCGCCTGGCCTGGTCCCAGGTCGGCTCGCGACTGGCGGTGGCGTCCATGCAGAACAACAGACGGCCGCGCGCCGTCGATGCGTCGGACGCCACCGCCGGCACGCGACGCGCCCGGTCGAGGAACCGGTCGACCTCGCGCGACAGAGCCCCGCGCGGCGCCGGTATGGATGACTTTCGGTCCTCGGCGCCCATGCGCTTTGACCCTCCCCGCTCGCCCCAATATGGTGACGCCCCGGCGCCGTCGTCCAGAGCGGCGCCCCAAGAAAGCGCGTCCGACGCGGAGGGAACGACTGATGGCCATCGCCGCCGGCGCGGGTGCGTCGCCGGGAATCGGCACGCTGGTGTTGCGCATCTACCTGCCCTTCGCCGCGGCCTATTTCCTGTCCTACCTCTATCGCACCGTGAACTCGGTGGTCGGACCGGTGATCGCCGACGAGATGAAGCTCAGCGCCGGCGACCTCGGCTTCCTCACCAGCGCCTACTTCATCATGTTCGCCGCGGTGCAGATCCCGCTCGGCGTGGCGCTTGACCGCCACGGCCCGCGCCGTGTGCACGGCACCTTGCTGGCGATCGCCGCGGTCGGCGCCGCAGTCTTCGGCAACGGCTCGTCGATGAGCGAGCTGGTGATCGGCCGCGCCCTGATCGGCCTGGGCGTCGCCGGCGGGCTGATGGCGGCGATCAAGGCGATCTCGCTATGGTTCCCGCCACAGCGCTGGACGCTGATGAACGGCATCCACATGGCGGCCGGCGGCGTCGGCTCGCTCACCGCCACTGCGCCGACCCAGGCGGCGCTGCAGTACACCAGCTGGCACGGCCTGTTCTTCCTGCTCGCCGGCATCACCCTGATCGTCGCGCTGGTGATCTGGCTGGTGGTGCCGGAGAAGCCCGACAGCCGCGCCTCGGGCTCGCTGGCGCAACAGATCTCGGTGGTCGGCCGCATCCTGCGCAGCGGCTATTTCTGGCGCATCGTGCCGCTGCTGACCTTCCAGCAATGCGCCTATATCGGCATCCAGACCCTGTGGGCGGGTCCCTGGCTGCGCGATATCGCCGGCATGGACGCCACCGATCGCGCCAACGTTCTGTTCCTCACCGCCGCGGCGATGACGGTCGGCTTTTTCACGACAGGCATGGTCGCCGGAGTCATGCGCCGCTTCGGCTACGGCGATTTCCACGCGGCGACCGGCGCGGCGGTGATCTTCTGCGCCGTGATGGGCATCATCACGTTCCTCCAGCCCGCCAACGTGACCCTGTGGTGGATGCTGTTCGGCTACTTCGGCGCCTACGGCATCGTCTACTTTCCGCCCCTGGCCCAGGCCTTCACGCCGGAGCTGGCCGGTCGCGTCACCACGACCGCCAATTTCGTCACCTTCGGCACCATCTTCTTCGGCCAATGGGGCATTGGCCGCATCGTCGATCTGTGGCCGCGCACCGCGCAGGGCTATGCGCCGGAGGGTTATACCTGGGCCTTCGGCCTGCTGATCGCGCTGCAGGTCATCGCGCTCTTGTGGCTGCTCCTCTTCCGCGCCCGCCCACCAATCGAGGCAGCCGCCAGAACGCCACCCTGAGCACGGCGACGCACGGATCAGGACGACGGCGGTGTCTTGTCCGCCGCCGCCGGCGGCTCCTCGATCGTCAATGTCGGCAGCTTCAGCGCCGCCAGCAGGTCACGCACTTCCTGGCGGGCCGCGACGTGCGACATGGTCATGGCGATACCGGTCTTCTCCTCGCGCAGGTCGAGCAGGGTCAGTCCCTTGAGGAAGAGCTCGCGATAGATCACGCGCTCGCTCAGGCCCGCGGTCAGGCGATAGCCGATGCGCTTGGACAGGTTCTGCAACACCGTGCTCATGTCGCGCTTGTTGCGCGCGGTCAGGGCCGAGAGCCGGTTACGCATCACCAGCCAGTCGATCGGCCGCCCGCCGGCGATGGCGCGGATCTGACGCTGCCGCCACACCGTCTCGGCATAGATGCTGGGTCGCACGACCTTGAAGGTCTCCGGATCGACGCGCGCCAGCAGATCGAGATCGACGAAGCTGTCGTTGAGCGGCGTCACCAGCGTGTCGGCGAAGGTGTGGGCGTGGCGCGACAGGAACGTGTCGCTGCCCGGCGTGTCGATGACGACGAAATCGCAGGACGGCAGCAGGTCGTTGAGCGCCGTCTCCAGCCGCGCCGTCTCGTCGGCCTCGGCCTCCACCTTCGTGCCGAGCGTGCTGGGCAGCACGGCGTGGTGGCGCGGCATCGGCATGTCGGGGGCGCGCGTCGCGTTGTAGCTGCGGCGGTTCTCGAAATAGCGCGTGAAGGTGCCCTGCCGCGCGTCGACGTCGATCGTGCCGACGCTCCTGCCTTCGCGCAGCAGCGCCACGGCGACGTGCATCGCGGCGGTCGACTTGCCCGAACCGCCCTTCTCGTTGCCGAAGACGATGACATGCCCGCGCGGCCCGGCGCTGCTGGCCTGCGCCTGCACGATGCTGGGATTGACGGCGGCACGGAACGGCCGCAAGGCGATCTGGTTCATGGTCGGCGCCCGAGGGGTTGTGCGTCGATGACGGCCGGTCTTGTGCCGGCTCGGTCCCGCAAACCCTACACCTGCCAAATGCCGGATGCGAGGCACCCGCCTTGGGAAAACTTATCGTGCGTGCACGAGGATATTGACGAGCTTGCCGAACGGATCGCGCACGAAGAAGCGACGCACGCCCCAAGGCTCGTCCGCGGGCCCGTACTCGACCGCGATGCCCATCGCCTTCACGCGCCCGAGCGCAGCGTCGAGATCGTCGACTTCGACCGACAGATCGGGAACCGGCGTGCCGGAGCCGCCTTCGGACAAGAAGCTGACCTGCACGCGCATTTCATGTGGACCGCCATACGTGGCGACCCAGCCGTGATCCATCAGCAGGTCGAGGCCGAGCACATCCTGATAGAAGCGTTTCGCCGCCGCCGGCTCCGGCGTCGGCACGTTGGCGACGATGCGCTTGACCTGCACGCGCTCAGGCCTTTTTCAGCCACACCGCCGTGTCGTGGAACACCGCGCCGCCATTGGGCCAGCCCGGATCGGCTGACGTGATGGCGTTGATGCCGATCTTGCGTTCGAAGTGCTTGTTCGGCCAGATGCCCTCGACGATCACGACGCCGCGCTGCTGGCCGTCCTGCGGCTTGACATGCACCAGCACCTCGCCGCGCTCGTTGCCGAGGATCACGCGATCGCCCGACTTCACGCCCAGCGCCGTGCAATCCTCGGGATGCACCAGCGCCGTCGGCCGCTTCTCGCGGCTGAGCGAGCCGGGCGTCTCGGTGAAGGTCGAGTTCAGGAAGGTGCGCGCCGGCGCGGCGACGAGGCGGAAGGGCTTCTCCGGCGTGGCGTTGTCGATCACGTCCATGTGGTCGGGCAGCGCGGGCATGTCCTGCCAGCGGCCGCCGAACTTCTTCCAATTGGGCCGGAAATGGAACTTGCGGTCCGGATTCTCGAAGCCGTCGAGGAAGTGGCCGGTCTCGAACGGCTTGACGAAATCCTGGCCGCCCTTCTGGAAGTTGGTCTCGGCGTCCCACATGCCCGAGACCTTGAGCGTCTCGTCCATGATCTCCCACGCCGTCATGTCGAAGCCGCGATGCTCGGCGCCCAGCCGCCTGGCCAGCTCGCAGATCACGTAGTGGTTCTCGCGGCTCTCGGCGTAGGGCTCGATCACCTTCCTGGTCACCTGGAAGTAGGTGTGGCCCGAGGCGGTGTAGAAATCGTCGTGCTCGAGGAAGGTCGTCGCCGGCAGCACGATGTCGGCGAAGGCCGCCGTCTCGGTCGGGAACTGCTCATGCACGCAGAGGAACAGATCCTCGCGCGCCAGGCCCTTGTGAACGAGATGCAGCTCCGGGCAGACCATCGCCGGGTTGGTGTTCTGGATCAGCATCGCCGTCACCGGCGGGCCGCCGTTCAACGCCTCGGGATCGTTGGTGAGGATCGGGCCCAGCCTGGACTGGTCGAGCTCGCGCAGCGACAGATCGATATGGTCATTGCCCTCGATAAGGTTGCGGTTGAGCGGATACATGCCGGTGTGGCCGTAGAGCGCGCCGCCGCCCAGCTGCGACCAGGCGCCGGTCACCGTCGGCAGGCAGGTCACGGCGTGCATGTTGGCCGCACCGTTGCGCGAGCGGCTGAAGCCATGGTGGCAACGGATGTAGGTCTTCTTGCTCGAGCCATACAGCCGCGCGAATTCCACGATCTGCGCGGCGGGAATGCCTGTGATCTTCTCCGCCCACTCCGGCGTGCGTGTCGCGACGTGCTTCACCAGATCGTCAGGACAATCCGCGTACTTGCGCATGTAGTCCCAGTCGGCGAAGCCCTCCTTGAACAGCACGTGCATGACGGCGACGGCGAGCGCGCCGTCTGTGCCGGGCCGCACCGCGAGGTGCATGTCGGCCTTCTCGGCCGTGCCGGTACGGTAGGGATCGACCACGACCACCTTGGCGCCGCGCTTCTTCGCGGTCATGGCGTGGTGCATGACGTTGACCTGGGTGTTCACCGGGTTGCCGCCCCAGATCACCACCACGTCGGAATGCTCGTCGACCTCGCGCATGTCGACGCCGCGCTTGACGCCGGTGCCGGCGATCCATCCGGTGTCGGAGAGCGTGACGCAGATGGTCGAGTACCAGCGCGAGTACTTCATCACGTGGCGCAGCCGGTTGATGCCGTCGCGCTGCACCAGGCCCATGGTGCCGGCGTAGAAGTACGGCCACACGGTCTCGCTGCCGTGCTGCGCCGCCTTGGCGATGAACTGCTCGGCGACGGTGTCGAGCGCCTCCTCCCAGGAGATGCGCTTGAACTGGCTCGAGCCCTTCGGCCCGACCCGCTTCATCGGGTGCTGCAGGCGATCGGGATGGTGCACGCGCTGGGCGTAGCGCGCGACCTTCTCGCAGATCACGCCGGCGGTGTAGCTGTTGCGCCGCGAGCCGTGCACGCGCCCGATCGTGTGTGCGTCGAGCCGCTCGACCTCCAGCGCGCAGGTGCTGGTGCAATCGTGCGGGCAGACCGAATTGACCAGGGTCGGTTTCTGTCGGGCCTCGGCGGCCTTGCCCGGCCGGGCGCTTCCATCAGGGGCCATGGATATGGACGCTCCGCACTAAAGTTGCCCATCATATCGGCGTCCGGGCGGCCGAGAAAGCGCCCGATCCACTGGAGGACAATCGCTTTGTCATCAGTTCCGCCATCCCGGCATTCCGATGCGCCGGCGGCACGCCGGGCGGTTCCCGGCGATGCCGAAGCGCTGCGCCTCCTGGTGCGCACGGCCTATGCCAAATGGGTGCCGCTGATCGGCCGCGAGCCCAAGCCGATGACCGCCGACTACGACAAGGCCGTGCGCGATCACGTCGTGTTCGTGGTCGAGGCGCCCGGAGGGCTCGAGGCCGCGCTCGAGCTGATCCCCTCTGCCGACCACGTGCTGGTCGAGAACGTGGCGGTGGCTCCCACGGCGCAGGGACGCGGCCTGGGGACGCAGATGATGGCCCTCGCCGAGCGAGTCGCCGCGGAGCTCGGAGTAAACGAGATGCGCCTCTATACCAACGCCCGCTTCACCGAGAACATCGTGCTCTACGAGAAGCTGGGCTACGCCATCTACGATCGCGTCGTCATTCCCGGCGCCGGCGAGGCAGTCTGGATGCGCAAGCACCTCGACGCGGAAACCGTGCCGGGCAGCCCATAGACATGCTGGGCGTCCCGATCTGGCGCGACGCGCCGGTGTCGCTGGGACAGGTGATCAACCACCGTGTCGTCTGGGCGGCGCTGGCGATGATCATCGGTATCGACAGCATCTCCATGGCGGATTCCTACGAGCGCTATCTCGGCATCTTCCATGTCGTGCTTCCCGGCGTGCTGTGTGCCGCTGGCGCGGCCTTTGCGCTGTGGCAACTCTGGCTGGTCGCGGTCGCGGCACGCCGCACCCTGCGCGATGGCAGCAACCCTCGGCTCGCCACCCTTGCCCTCGCTGGCACGGCACTCGCCGCGGCCGCCGTCATCGGCATCTTGCACGAAAAGGCGGTGCCGCAATTGATGGAGATGTGGGACATCCAGAACGGCGACAAGAAGAGCGAGTTGCATATCATCGTCTCCAGCAACGGCCACACCCTTGTCGTCGATGGCCGGCTGGGCATCGGTGCTGCCCAGCGTGTGAAGGACGCGCTCGACGCCAACCCCACCATCCGTACTGTCATCACAGCCGGTCCTGGCGGCCGCCTGGGCGCGGCCTACGAGATCTACGCACTCATCCGTGCGCGCCGACTCGATACGCGCGCCATACGCACATGCTACTCGGCTTGCACCATGATGTTCCTTGGCGGCGTGCACCGCAGCGTCGGATCAGCCGGCCGGTTGGGTTTCCATCGCACGAGCTTCCCGGGGATGGACGAAGCCGAACTCGCCGAGGGTAACCGGTATCTGCGCGACTTCATGATCTTCGCCGGCGTCGACGCGGCCTTCGTCCGCAAGGTCATGAATACGCCGCCCGACTCCATGTGGGTGCCGACGCACGAGGAGTTGCTCGACGCCGGCGTGATCCATCGCAGCGACGCGCGCCGGAACTAGCGCTACAGTCGGCGGCCTGAGGAAACGCAACAGATGAGTATCCAGCCTTGATGATCCCGCCCGGCCGCAGCTATGAGCAGGCACAGGCCGATTTCCGCTGGCCCAGGCCGGCGCGCTTCAACATCGCCCGCGCGGTGTGCGATCGCCACCCGCCGGCGTCGCTGGGCATGATCGTCGAGAACGCCGACGGCTCGGTGCGCAACTGGACCTTCGGCGAGCTGTCGCGCGCCAGTGCACGGCTGGCCAATGCGCTGGGCGCGCGCGGCGTGAGCAAAGGCGATCGTGTCGCGGTCTTCCTGTCGCAGAGCGCCGAGCTGGCGATCGGCCATCTCGCCTGCTATCGCATGGGCGCGATCGCGCTGCCGCTGTTCACGCTGTTCGGCGAGGACGCCGTCGAGTTCCGCACCGCCAACGCCGGTGCCTGCGCCCTGCTCACCGACATGACGCAGTTGCCCAAGGTGCTGGCGGTACGCGAGCGGCTGCCGGAGTTGAAGACCATCATCGTCATCGGTGCCGGCCGGCATGCGGCAGACTTCCTCGACTACGATACCCTGGTCGGCGCGGCGTCGGATTCCTTCCCAGCGCTCGACACCGATGCCGAGGATCCGGCGCTGCTGGTCTACACCTCCGGCACCACCGGCCAGCCCAAGGGCGCCCTGCATGCCCATCGCATGATGCTGGGCGTGATCACGGCGGTGAACCAGTGGGCCGATTTCTGGCCGCACGGCAACGAGGTGATGTGGACGCCGGCGGAATGGGCGTGGATCGCGGGCCTCTACGACGCGCTGTTTCCGGCCTGGTACTACGGCACGCCGGTGCTGGCGCATCGCTTCGCCAAGTTCGATCCCGAGCGCGCCTTCCACATGCTCGCCAAGCACCGCGTCGGCGTCGCCTTCATCCCGCCGACGGCGCTGAAGATGATGCGCCAGGTCGACGGCCCCCGTGGGCGCTGGGACTACGACGTGCGCTGCGTCTACACCGGCGGCGAGGCGATGGGCGAGGAATTGCTGCAATGGGGCCGCGACGTCTTCGGCTCGACCATCTCGGAAGGCTACGGCCAGACCGAGATGAACCTGATGCTGCTGAACTCACCCAACTGGTTCCCGGTCAAGCCCGGCTCCTGCGGCCGGGCCGCGATCGGCCGCAGGGTGGCGATCGTCGACAGCCGCGGCAATGTCCTGCCGCCGGGCGAGGAAGGCCAGATCGCCGGCTGGCGGCACGATCCCGTGGTGATGCTGGAATACTGGAGGAACCCCGAGGGCACGGCGAAGAAGTACGCCGGCGACTGGCTGCTGACCGGCGACCTCGGGCGCATGGACGATCAGGGCTACGTCTTCTTCAAGAGCCGCGACGACGACGTCATCACCTCGGGCGGCTACCGCATCGGCCCGGGCGAGATCGAGGAATGCCTGCTCAAGCACCCGGCGGTGGCGATGGCCGGTGTGGTCGGCATCCCCGACCCGGTGCGCACCGAGATCGTCAAGGCGTTCGTGCAGTTGCGCCCCGGCGTGGCGGGCGACGACGCCCTGAAGCGCGACATCGCCGAGTACGTCAAGACGCGGCTGGCGGCGCACGAGTATCCGCGCGAGGTCGAGTTCCTCGACACCTTGCCGCTGACCACGACCGGCAAGATCCTGCGCCGCGAGCTCAAGCGCATGGATGCCGAGCGCAAGCGCGGGGCATAGGCAGATCGGCCGCGTGATGGCACAATGCCCACGGGGTGTTGACAGGGGAACAACTGGATCGCCGGGGGACGGCGCGGGAGGTTCCAATGACGACTCTGGACAAGAACAACTACAAGTCCGTACCGGCGATCGGGCAGAACGACAGCATGGCGTGCTGGGCGGCGTGCCTGGCGTGGTGGCTGAAGGCGGTGAAGGACGGCCGGCCGTCATGGACGCAGAACCAGGTGATCGTCGAATACACGAAGTACACCAACGACGATGGCGGCTTCGATCCGCTGAAGCTGCTCGAGGTGTTCAAGAACGACACCCGCCTGAAGATGTCGACCGGCGTATTCAAGACCTCGCAGTATCGCGGCCGCGGCCTGCCGCTGGGCGACAAGCCGGTGATCATCGCTTACAACCATCCCAACGCCGGCACGCACATGAACGTGCTGTTCGGCCAGGTGGGCCGCGAGGTGATCGCGATGGAGCCGTATCACCCGTATCCGGGCAAGGACGGCCAGCGCACCGGCATTTTCGTCGACCGCAGCGTCGACTTCTTCATCGAGAAGTCGCCCAACATCATCCTCGGCTGGCCGACGGTGAAGTTCAGCTCGTGACGATCAGGCCGCGCGCTTCTTGCGCATGGCGCTGGAATAGCGCGGGCAGACGTCCTCGGCGAAGCGGGTCATCATCCTCTGGCGCAGCTCGATCGGCGTGCCCGGCGTGGCGCAGGACACCATGAAGTAGTTGAAGCCCAGCGCCGCCAGCTGGTCGATGCGCCTGCAGATCGTCTCGACGCTGCCCACGAGATTGGAATCGAGGAACGGCCCCAGCTCGCCGGGATCGGTGAGCTTGCGCAGATTGGCGAACATGCGGCTGAAATCCTGGTACTCCGGGATGTCGGCCCACGGGTTGGCGTCGGACTCGTAGTGATTGCACTGCAGCTCGAAGTACGGCGGATAGAACTGCCGACCCAGCGCCCTCGCCTCCTCGTCCGTGTCGGCGATGAACATCTTCACGGAAATCGGCAAGATGGCGCCGTCGGCCTTCGCCCCGGCCCTGGCGCGCCAGCGCTCGAGGATGCGGGCCAGCAGCTTGTCGGGGAAGGTCGCCAGGCAGATCGGCGCGATGCCGAGCTCGCCCATCACCTCGGCGCTCGCCGGGCTGCCGATCGCGCCGTAGAAGTGGATCTTCTTGTCGACCTTTTCAGGCCGCAGGCGGATCGGCTTGTCGATCTTCCAGAAGCGCCCGTCATGGGTGAAGGTCTCGCCGCTCAGGCCCTTCTCCATGATGCGGTAACACTCGGCGAAGCGGGCGCGCGCCTCGTTCATATCGACGTTGTAGGCGTCATATTCCATCTTCGCCGTGCCGCGGCCGATGCCCAGGTGCAGCGTGCCCTTCGTCATGCTGTTGAGCATGGCGATCTCCTCGGCCAGCCGCACCGGATGGTACCAGGGCAGCACGAGGACCGAGGTGCCGAGCGACAGCTCGGGATACGCCGCCGCGATGTGCGCCATGAACAGCAGCGGGCTGGGCGTCGGATAGTAGTCGCTGAAATGGTGCTCCAGCAGCCAGGCCGCGTCGTAGCCGAGCTTGTGGCAAAGCCCGCAGTCCTCCATCACCTCGCGATAGAGGGCCTGGTCCGACTTGTGGACGTCGCTAGCGGGCGCGGCCTGGAAGCCGAAGCTGATGTCGCCACTCATCGTCAACCTCTATCCGCCGCGTCTGTCATCCCGAGCGCAGCGAGGGATCTAGGAGTCATCTAGATCCCTCGCTGCGCTCGGGATGACAGTGATACGATTGAGCTAGAGCTTCTGCTCCAGCATGGTGCCGAGCTTGTC
Organism: Reyranellaceae bacterium; assembly: GCA_050183765.1. Lineage (GTDB taxonomy): Bacteria > Pseudomonadota > Alphaproteobacteria > Reyranellales > Reyranellaceae > JAFAZJ01. Next base: position 15,875 of record JBFXAZ010000117.1, read on the forward strand.
GCCGCGCAGGATGCGGTCCTGCACGTTGGTGTGCGG
>JBFXAZ010000118.1:0-15864 GCA_050183765.1 Reyranellaceae bacterium
TCTCGTCGAGACGATCTTCCGCCGCTTCTACTCGGAGCGGCCGACCGCCTCGTTCGGCCGTCATTCCGGGCTGGGCCTGTCGATCTGCCGGCAGATCGTCGACGCCTATGGCGGCTCGATCGCCGCCGGCAACATCAAGGACGCCCAGGGCAAGACGCTGGGCGCCCGCTTCACCATCCGCATGCCGTCGGCGGGTTAGCCACAGGGCGGTCGCCCTGTGGAATAGCGGGCGCTCGCTTTGCGGGTGCGTCGGTGCCAGATTCCGGTTAGGAACGATCCATGGACCGCAGCGAAACCGTGGCCGCGCTACGCGTCTTGTTCGACGCACTGCAGGCGGGCCGCATGGACGAAGCACTCGAGCGTCTGGGAGACATCCCCGACGCCGCGGTGATGCCCGACCTGTGGCTGGCCTGCGTGCAGGGCGCCGTGATGACCGCGCGCACCGACGACGATCTCGATCTGTACACCGGCGCGATCGAAGCCGCCGAGCGCGCGCTGGAGATCCTGCGCGGGCCGGAGAACGCGATGCGTGTCGGCATGATCGAGCGCTATGCCGGCGAGGCGATGCACGCGCTGGCGCGCCACGACAACGACATCGAGGAACTGCGCACGGCGATCGACCACTACGACCGGTCGCTCAACGGGCTGACCGGCGAGGATCTGCGCATCGAGCGCGCCGAGGCCTTCTTCCGCCGCGGCTGCGCGCTCAACGACATCGCCCATCACGAGGACGACCCGCGCTACTCCGAACGCGCCATCGCCAGCTGGGACCAGGCGCTGCCGCTGGTGTCGAAGAGCGACGAGCCGCGCCTGTTCGTCAAGCTGTGCACCGAGCTCGGCCAGGCGCATGCGCGGCTGTCGATGTTCGACGACGACGACGAACGGCTCGACAAGGCGATCGGCATGCTCGAGCAGGCGCTGTCGGTGCCGCGCGGGCCCGAGGTGGCGCGGCCGCTCGCCGAGGCGCGCATGGCGCTGGGCGCGGCGCTGCTGCGCCGCGGCAAGCAGCGCGACGACGACGACGACCTCAACCGCGCCACGGCGATGCTCGAGGCGGCGGCCAACGGCTTCGAGCGGCGCGACGCCAACTGGTCGGCGGCGCAGAACAATCTGGCGGTGGCGCATCTGGTGCGCGCCGAGGGGCGCGAGGATCCCGAGCCGCTGCGCGCCGCCGTCGCCGCCTTCAAGCGCGCGCAATCGATCCGTTCGCCGAAGACGGATCCGCGCAACTGGATCAACACCCAGCGCAATATCGGCGCGGCCCTGATGACGCTTGCCGAACGCATCGGCGATCTCGCCACCGCCGAGGAATCGGTGGTCGCGCTCGAACTGGCCGAAAACGAAGCGCCCGAGCTGCAGCCCGGCGCGCTCGACGCGATCCGCGAATCGCTGGCCGCCGCCCGCACGCTGGCGACGCGCCTCAAGCGCGCCGGGGAACGTCCGGAGTAGTCCCGCCGGCAGCGCCGGCGCGTCCGGTCAGCCCAGCACCTCCTTGTTGTGCTCGCCCAGCCGCGGCGCGCGCTGGCGGAATTTCGGCCGCTGCCCGTCGAGCTGGATCGGAAGGCCGATCAGCTTCACGTCCTGCGCGAGATTGGGCACGGACTGCAGCATGCCCATCGCCGCGGTCTGCGGTTCGGCGAGCATCTCCGGCAGGGTGTTCACCGCCGTGCACGGCACGCCCGCCTCGGTGATCACCTTGAGCCAGTGCGCGCGCGGCCTGGTCTTGAGAATGCGCTGGCATTCGCCGAGCAGGTATTCCTTGTGCTCGACGCGGCCGCGGTTGTTGGCGTAGGCCGGCTCGCTCTTCCATTCCGGCTTGCCCAGCACGTCGGCCAGCTTGAGGAACAGCCGGTCGCTGCCGGCGGCGATGACGATGGGCGCGTCCTCTGTCTCGAAGCCGCTGAAGATCACCACGCCGTTGCTGCCCGAAGGATGGCGCTCCGGCACCTCGCCGGTCGCGGCGTAGTTGGAGTAGGGGTTCATCCACCACGCCGTCGCCGTCTCGAACAGCGAGGTCTCGACCAGCTTGCCCTTGCCGGTCCTGGCGCGCTCGATGATGGCGCTCAGCACGCCGATCGCCGCCCACATCGCACTGCCGTGGTCGAGCACCTGGGTGCCCATGCGGATCGGCGGGCCGCCCGGCCAGCCCGACATCATGCACATCGCCGAGAAGGCCTGCACGATCGGCTCGTAGCCCGGCTCGTTCTTCTTCGGGCCGGCGTTGCCGTAGGCGCTGACCGAGCAGTAGATCAGGCGCGGGTTGCGCGCCATCAAGTCCTTCGCGCCCAGGCCCATCTTCTCCAGCACGCCCGGCAGCATGTTCTGCACGACGACGTCGGCACCGTCGATCACCTTCAGCAGCCTGTCGCGCTCGGCCGGATCCTTGAGGTCGAGCATCACCGACTTCTTGTTGATGTTGATGGCGTTGAACGAGGCGCCGGCGTCCTCCGACAGGAGCTTGCCCCAATGGCGCGCGTCGTCGCCGATCTTCGGCTTCTCGATCTTGATCACCTCGGCGCCGAGATGCGAGAGGATCTCCGCGCAGAACGGCCCGGCCAGGTTCTGAGCCAGTTCGACGACCTTGATGCCCTCCAGCGGCAGCATACGCATCCCTCCCGAGCCCGTGATTCCGCCAAGCCTAATGGCGGCATGCTATCCTTGCATCAGGAACATGGGAGCCGCTGCCGCATGGCGCGTTGGCTGATCTGCATTGTTGCCATGCTCGCCGCCGGGCCGGCCGCCGCCGCCGACGTCACGGCGCTGCCCGTCATCGAGTTTGGTCTCTTCAGGGCGAGGACGACCGGACATATCGCCTCGCCCCAGGCGGTGGACGAGCGTACCGAGCTGCTCGACGACGTCGTGTTCTACAGCCACACCTCGACCGTTCCGGCCAGGGTGGGCATCCGCTTCGGCACGCGCTTTCGCGTGATCGGCACGCCGGCGAACCAGACGACGACGCTGCGCTCGGTCTGGCGCTTTCCCGAGCCCGGCCTGCGGAACCCGCAGACCGGCACGCTCTATCGCCAGAGCGTCGCCGACACCGCCGCCATGATCGGCGCCCAGGGCATGCGCGGCTACACGTTCGACGCCGCCTGGGAGATCGTCTGCGGCGAGTGGATCCAGGAGGTCTGGTTCGGCGAACGCAAGCTGCTCAGCCGGACCTTCATCGTCGAAGGCTGCGAAGGCCGCCCCATCTCGGCACGCGAGCCGCGTCGCTGTGCCGGCCACCCGCGAGAGCCCGCCGCATGCCGCGCTGGCTGATCTGCCTTGTCGCCGCGCTTCTGGCCGGGCCGGTCTCCGCGGCCGACGTCACGGCGCTGGAGGTCGTCGATTTCGGCCTCTATCGCGCGCGCACGATCGGTCATCAGGACGCGCCGCTGGCGGTGAACGGGCAGACCAAGACGATCGCCGACATCGAGTTCTACCAGACCACGGCGCGGGTCCCGGCCAGGATCGGCATCCGCTTCGGCACGCGTTTCCGCATCGTCGGGACGCCGCCGCGGCAGTCGGTGCGGCTGCGCTCGGTCTGGCGCATCCCCGACCCCGGCATCCGCAACCCCGACAGCGGCAGGCTCTATCGCCAGAGCATCTCGGAGTTCACCTCGATCATCGGCGGGCTGCACATGCGCGGCTTCAGCTTCGGCTCGTCGTGGCAGATCGCCTGTGGCGAATGGATCCAGGAGGTCTGGTTCGGCGGGCGCAAGCTGCTCAGCCAGACCTTCACCGTGGAGGATTGCCAGGCGGTGCCTACGGCAGCACGTAGAGCAGCAGCGCCGGCAGGGTGAGGAAGGACAGCAGCGTCGTGATGATGATCATGCCGGCGACGTCGGCCGGCTCGCGTTCGTAGCGCAGCGCGAAGAGGTAGTTGAAGATCGCCACCGGCATCGACGACTGGATCAGCAGCACGCCGCGCGCCGCGCCGGTCAGGCCGAAGAGCCACGCCGCGACGAGCCCGACGCCGAAGCCGCCCAGCAGCCGCACCAGCGACAGCGCGAAGGCGCGGCCGGGACGGCTGACGGTGAGCGTCGCCAGCGAGGCGCCGAGCGACAGCAGCATCAGCGGGATCAGCATCCCGCCCAGGATCTCGGTGGTCCGCGCGATGAACTCCGGCGGCCTGGTGCCGGTGAGAACGAACGCCAGCGCAATCGCCAGCGTATAGACCAGCGGCTGCCGGCCGATCGCGCGCAGGGAGAGGCTGCCGGCGGCGATGCCGATGCCGACCGTGAACTGGCCGACGGCGCCGATCGCAAACCAGGCGATGCCCAGCGCCAGGCCCTGATCGCCGAATGCCAGCAGGCAGAGCGGCAGGCCGACATTGCCGCCATTGGGAAACATCAGCGCCGGCAGATACGAATGCGCCGGCAGGCGCGCCAGTCTCAGGATCGCCAGGCCGAGCGCGGCCATGCCGGCGTAGCAGGCGAGGCCAGCCGCCGCGAGCGTGCCCAGCGCGTCGGTCGAGATCTGCGCCCGCGTCAGCGCGCTGAAGATCAGGCAGGGCGCGCCGATGCCCGAGACCAGCGCCGTGGCGAAGCCCGGATCGAACGGCCGGCCCAGCCGCGCCCAGCCGTAGCCGATGGCGACGCAAAGCAGTACGGGCGCGATGATGGTGAAGAGCTGGCCGATCAGGTCGAGGGTCATGAGCGGGCCACACCATGCGGGCGGCACGCCGGCCGATCAAGCATCGGCATTGACGGCTCGCCCGACGCTCAGCAGGCTTGCTCCGTGTCGAGCCAGATCCATGCCACCTGCGTCGCCCTGCCGGAAGGCGGCGTGCTGCTGCGTGGCGACTCGGGGGCGGGCAAATCGGACCTCGCGTTGCGCCTGATCGACGGCGGCGCGCGCCTGGTGGCCGACGACCGAACGGACCTGATGCGCGAGGGCGACCTGCTGATCGCGCGCGCGCCGGCGAGCATCGCCGGCCTGATCGAGGCGCGCGGCGTCGGTATCCTGCGCCTGCCGCCGGAGAAGCTTGCGGCCGAAGTCGCGGTCGTCCTGATCGTCGATCTCGTCGACGCCGCGATCGTCGAACGTCTGCCCGAAGCGGCGCGCGAGGATCTGCTCGGCGTGCAGCTCAAGCGCGTGGCGCTGGCGCCGTTCGAAGCCTCGGCGCCGGCCAAGATCAGGCTTGCGCTGCTCGCGTCGGCCTCGACATCATCGCCGCCGTGACGAGTTCCACTGCCCGCAAGACCAAGGTGTCGTCGCGTCGCCGCGCATCGGCGCCGGCGCGCCGGCCGGTGGTGCTGGTCACGGGCCTGTCGGGCGCGGGGCGCAATACGGCGCTCAACGCGCTGGAGGATCACGGCTACGTCGCCGTCGACAACCTGCCGCTGTTCCTGGTCGGCGATCTCTTGCGTCCGGGTACCGGCGACGCGCAGCCGCTGGTGCTCGGCATCGACGTGCGCTCGCGCGGCTTCACCACGGCGGCGGTGGTCGATCGCGTGCGCGACCTGCGGGCGCGGCCCGATCTCGACGTGCGCCTGCTCTATCTCGACTGCGACAACGATGTGCTGCTGCGGCGCTTCACCGAGACGCGGCGCGCCCATCCGTTGGCTCTCGAACGGCCGGTGCTCGACGGCATCGTCGACGAGCGCCGCCTGCTGCGGCCGCTGCGCGACCACGCCGACGTGACCATCGACACCTCGCAGCTGGCGCCGCAGGAACTGAAGGCGCTGATGCTGGGCCACTTCGCGCCGCGTGCCGAAGGCGGTCTTCGCATTGCGGTGATGTCGTTCTCATACCGGCGCGGCCTGCCGCGCGAGGCCGATCTCGTGTTCGACATGCGCTTCCTGCGCAATCCGCATTACGTCGAGACGCTGCGGCCGCTCACCGGACGGGATGAGGGGGTCGCGCGCTATGTGAAAGCCGACAAGGACTTCAAGGCTTTTTTTCGGGGCATTACGTCGCTGCTCGAACCCCTCTTGCCGCGCTTCGATAGTGAGGGCAAGAGTTACCTGACCGTTGCGGTGGGCTGCACCGGCGGCCGGCACCGATCGGTGCTGGTGGCCGAGGAACTCGCGGCTTGGCTGCGGCGGCGGGGGCGTATCGTCACTTTGACGCATCGCGACCTGGAAGCAGGCGCGGCGCGGCCGGTGGCGGGGACTGGGAGATCTGGATGATCGGCATCGTGCTGGTTACGCACGGAAAGCTGGCGCGCGAATTCGTAGCCGCCCTCGAGCACGTCGTGGGTCCCCAGAAGCAGGCGGCGTCCGTCTGCATCGAGGCGGACGACGACATGGAAAAGAAGCGCGAGGAGATCCTCGCCTCCATCTCGGCCTGCGACTCCGGTCAGGGCGTGGTGCTGCTGACCGACATGTTCGGCGGCACGCCCTCCAACCTCGCGATCTCGGTGATGGACCGGGCGCGCGTCGAGGTGATCGCCGGCGTCAACCTGCCGATGCTGGTGAAGCTCGCCTCGGTGCGCGTCGATCGCACCATGGCCGAGGCGGTCGCCGCCTGCCAGGACGCCGGCCGCAAGTACATCACCGTCGCCTCGCGCCTGATGGCCAAGGACGCCGGCTGATGGCCGATGCCGGCGCTGCCGACGGCGACAGACGCACGCTGAAGATCCTCAACAAGCGCGGCCTGCACGCGCGCGCCGCCGCGAAGTTCGTGCGCACCGCCGGTCAGTTCGACGCCGCGGTGCGCGTCGCCCATGGCGGCCAGACGGTATCGGGCCTGTCGATCATGGGCTTGATGATGCTCGCCGCCGGCATCGGCAGCGACATCGAGATCAGCGCCACCGGGCCGCAGGCGGCCGAGGCGATGGCCGCGCTTAGCGAGCTGGTGACGTTGAAATTCGGCGAAGACTGAGCGCATATTCTTACATCAGCATGTCTTTATATCGGCCGCGTTGTCGCTGCCGGTCGTCGCTGATATAGGGCGCTCCACAATTTCAGGAGCCGCGCCATGGCCAAGGACTACATCGTCAAGGATATCGGGCTGGCCGAATGGGGCCGCAAGGAGCTCGACATCGCCGAGACCGAGATGCCGGGCCTCATGGCCATCCGCAAGGAATACGGTCCGTCGCAGCCGCTGAAGGGCGCGCGCGTCGCCGGCTCGCTGCACATGACGATCCAGACCGGCGTGCTGATCGAGACTCTGAAGGCGCTGGGCGCCGACGTGCGCTGGGCCTCGTGCAACATCTACTCGACCCAGGACCACGCGGCGGCGGCGATCGCTGCGTCGGGCACGCCGGTCTTCGCGGTGAAGGGTGAGTCGCTGAAGGAATACTGGGACTACACGCACCGCATCTTCGAGTGGGGCGACGGCGGCACGCCGAACATGATCCTCGACGACGGCGGCGACGCGACCCTGCTGGTGCATCTGGGCGCGCGGGCCGAGAAGGACCCGTCGCTGGTCGCCAAGCCGACCAACGAGGAAGAGGAGGTGCTCTACGCCGCCATCCTGAAGACCAACAAGGAGAAGCCCGGCTGGTACGCCTCGCTGGGCAAGAACATCCGCGGCGTCACCGAGGAGACCACGACGGGCGTGCATCGCCTCTACCAGATGGAGAAGGACGGCCGCCTGCTGTGGCCGGCGATCAACGTCAACGATTCGGTGACCAAGTCGAAGTTCGACAATCTCTACGGCTGCCGCGAATCGCTGGTCGACGGCATCCGCCGCGGCACCGACGTGATGATGGCCGGCAAGGTGGCGATGGTCGCGGGCTTCGGCGATGTCGGCAAGGGCTCGGCCGCCTCGCTGCGCCAGGCCGGCTGCCGCGTCATGGTCTCCGAGGTCGATCCGATCTGCGCCCTGCAGGCGGCGATGGAGGGCTACGAGGTCGTGACGATGGAGCAGGCCGCGCCGCGCGCCGACATCTTCGTCACCGCCACCGGCAACGTCGACGTCATCACCGTCGAGCACATGCGGGCGATGAAGCATCGCGCCATCGTCTGCAACATCGGCCACTTCGACAGCGAGATCCAGGTCGCGGGCCTGCGGAACTTCAAGTGGAGCAACGTCAAGCCGCAGGTCGACGAGATCGAGTTCCCCGACGGCAAGCGCATCATCCTGCTGTCGGAGGGCCGGCTGGTGAACCTCGGCAACGCCACGGGGCACCCGAGCTTCGTGATGTCGTCCTCGTTCAGCAACCAGACCCTGGCGCAGGTCGAGCTGTGGGCCAACCCGGGCAAGTACGAGAAGAAGGTCTACACCCTGCCCAAGCACCTCGACGAGAAGGTCGCGGCGCTGCACCTCGAGAAGATCGGCGTGACGCTCACCAGGCTGCGTCCCGACCAGGCGAAGTACATCGGCGTGCCCGAGACCGGGCCGTTCAAGCCCGAGCACTACCGCTACTGATCCACAGCAGACGCGTCGCCCCGGCGGCGCGTCTTCGTGTTACATCGGCCGGCGTGTCCGGCCCCTCGCCATCGATCGTCCATTTGGCGCTGCCCGACCTTGCCGCCACGAGGCGGCTGGGTGCGGCGATGGCGCGCCGCCTCGCGATCGGCGATGTCGTGGCGCTGCATGGCGATCTGGGCGCCGGCAAGACCGAGCTGGCGCGCGCCGTCATCCGCGCCGCCGCGGGCGACGAGTCGCTGACGGTGCCCAGCCCCACCTTCACCTTGGCAGAGACCTACGACACGACGTCGGGTTCGATCTGGCATTTCGATCTCTACCGCCTCGAATCGCCGGACCAGGTCTGGGAGCTGGGCCTGGAAGAGGCGCTTGCCGGCGGCATCAGCCTGATCGAATGGCCTGAGCGCATTGGTGCGTTGCTGCCGACCAGGCGACTCGACGTGACGCTCGCCATCGATCGACGCGAGGCCCGCGCCGCTGTCCTGTCGGCCGGTCCGTCGTGGGCGGAGCGCCTGGCCGGGCTGCGCCACGAGGTCGCGCATGGCTGATCGTGCGGCGGACCGGCGCGCGTTTGTCGTCGCCAGCGGCTGGGGCGACGCGCGGGAATCGCTGCTGGCGGGCGACGCGTCGTTCCGCACCTACTATCGGCTGACGCGCGGCCAGCAGACCGCCGTGGTGATGGACGCGCCGCCGCCGCAGGAGGATGTGCGGCCGTTCGTGCGCCTGGCCCGGCATCTGCGGGCGCTGGGCCTGAGCGCGCCGGAGATTCTCGCCGTCGACGCGCAAGCCGGCTTTCTGCTCGAGGAGGATCTCGGCGATTCGACGTATGCGCGCTGGTTCAACGACCCGCGCTGGGGCGATCGCCGCGATGATCGCGAAGAGTGGGCGATGTACACGCTGGCCACCGACGTGCTGGTGCATCTCGCGGCGCAGGGGCCCGCCGCGGTGCTGCCCGGGCTCGCGAGCTACAGCGGCGAGGCGCTGATTGACGCCGCGATGCTGTTGCCGGAATGGTACCTGCCGCAGGTCGGCGGCCGGCCGGCCACGGCGGACGAGCTCGAATCCTACCGGGCGGCATGGCGCGAATGCCTGCGCGCGCTGCCGTCGTCGCCCTCGACGCTCGTGCTGCGCGACTATCACCAGGACAATCTGCTGTGGCTGCGCGATCGGCCCGGTGTGCGCGCCTGCGGCCTGCTCGATTTCCAGGACGCCACGACGGGCCATCCCGCCTACGATCTGATGTCGCTGGTCGAGGACGCGCGCCGCGACATCGCCGACGACCTGCGCACGGCGATGATCGAGCACTACCTCGACCGTGCCGGCGTGGCGGACCGTCAGGGCTTCCTGGCCGCCTTCGCGATTCTGGGCGCGCAGCGGCACGCGCGCGTCGTCGGCCTGTTCATTCGCCTGCTGCGGCGCGACGGCAAGCCGACCTACCTGCCGCATCTGCCGCGCGTCTGGCGCCTGCTCGAGCGCTCCCTGCGGCACGAGGCGATGGCGCCGTTGCGGCGCTGGGTGGACGCGCACATCCCGCCGGCGCAGCGCGGCATTCCGACATGAGCGACATGCCGCGCCGTGCCATGGTGCTGGCCGCCGGGCTCGGCCAGCGCATGCGCCCGATCACCGACAGGATGCCCAAGCCGATGATCGAGATCGCCGGCCGCACGCTGATCGACCGCGCGCTCGACTCGCTGGCCGCCGCCGGCATCGAGACCTGTGTCGTCAATACGCACTATCTCGGCGACATGCTGGCGGCGCACCTCGCGGATCGCACGGCACCGCGCATCGTCCTGTCGCCGGAAGAAATGCTGCTCGACACCGGCGGCGGCGTGCTCAAGGCGCTGGCGCATTTCGGCGACGAGCCGTTCTTCACCGTCAACGCCGACACCTTCTGGCTCGATGGGCGCACGCCGATGCTGGCGCGCCTGGCGGCGCAATGGGATGCTCGGCGCATGGACGTGCTGCTGCTGCTGCACTCGACCATCACCGCGCATGCCTACGAAAGCCAGGCGATGGGCGACTACCATCTCGCCGCCGATGGTCGCGCGCGCTGGCGCGGCCGCATCGGCGTGGCGCCCTTCGTCTTCGCCGGCGTCACGCTGTGCGATCGCCGGCTGTTCGAGGGCGCGCCGCAGGGCGCCTTCTCGCAGCTTCGCCTGTGGAACGAGGCCGAGGCGCGCGGCCGGCTCTACGGCATGCGTCACGACGGCGAGTTCTTCCATGTCGGCACGCCGCAGGCGCTGGCCGAGACGCGGGCGTGGTTCGCCGACGGCGGCAAGCCGCGCCGGGCGATGGAGTAGGCGCGATGCGCGGCCTGTTCCACATTCCGCCGCGCCATGCCTTTGTCGACGCCCTGGCGCGCGGCCTGCTCGACACCTATGGCGGCGATCCGCTGGCCTTCGCCGATGCCCTGGTGCTGCTGCCCAATCGCCGCGCCGTGCGCGCGCTGCGCGACGCCTTCCTGCGCGCGACCGACGGCCGTCCGCTGCTGCTGCCGCGCATCCGGCCGATCGGCGACCTCGACGACGACGAGCTGGCGTTCGCGGCCGAGCCGGCGCTGGGCGACGATGCGATGCGCATCGAGGAAATGCCGCCGGCCGCCGCTCTCGAGCAGCGAGAGGCGCTGCTGGCGCGTCTCGTGATCGAGGAGGGGCCGCAACTCGCCGGTCTCGATGCCGCCATGTTCTCGCCGGCGCAGGCGCTTCGCCTGGCGCGCGAGCTCGCGGGCCTGCTCGACGAGATGCAGATCGCCGGCGTGCCGCTCGACGCGCTGTCGGGCCTGGTCGCCGACGAACATGCCGACCACTGGCGCGGCACGCTGAAGTTCCTCGACCTCCTGCGCACGCGCTGGCCGAAGGAGCTGGAGCGCCTGAATGCGATCGATCCGATCGACCGGCGCAATCGGCTGCTGCGCGCCCAGGCGGCGCGCTGGCGCACGCAGCCACCGGCGCACGCGGTGATCGCCGCCGGCTCGACCGGCACGCAGCCGGCAACGCGTGAGCTGCTGGCGGCAATCGCCGAGTTGCCGCTTGGCGCAGTGGTGCTGCCCGGCCTCGACCTCGATCTCGACGAGGAAGGCTGGAACGCGCTCGACGAGACGCATCCGCAGTTTGCGCTGCGCGAGTTGCTCGCCGGCCTTGACCGCTCGCGCCACGAGGTGAAGCCCTGGCCCGGCATCGAGGACGGCATCGGCGGGCGCGCCGCGCTGCTGTCGGAATGCATGCGGCCGGCGGCGACGACCGATCGGTGGATCGGCGGCATGACGGACGCCGACAGCGCGCTGGCCGGCGTGGTGCGTATCGACTGTCCGACCGAGCAGGCCGAGGCCGTCGCCGTGGCGCTGGCGCTGCGCCAGACGCTGGAGGAGCCCGAACGCACCGCGGCGCTGATCACGCCCGATCGCGCTCTGGCGCGGCGCGTGGCGGCCGAGCTGCAGCGCTGGGACATCGACATCGACGACTCGGCGGGCGTGCCGCTGCTCGAGACGCCGCCGGCGGCGCTGGCACGGCTCGTGACGATGATGCTGGCCGAGGGCTTCGCGCCGGTGGCGCTGTTGTCGGTGCTGCAGCATCCCTTCGTGGCGCTCGGCATGACGCGCGAGGCGTGCCTGCACGGCGCTCGCCTGTTCGACGCGCGGCTGTTGCGAGGGCCGCGGCCGGATGCCGGGCTCACCGCATTGCGGTCGCTTGCGGAACGCCAGGTGGCCGATGAGCGTCGCGACCTGGAGGCGCTACTGGCGGCTCTCGCCAAGGCATGCGAGCCGCTCACCGTGCTGGGCGATCGCGGGTCGCAGCCGGTACCGCTCTGGCTGTCCGCCATCGCCGAGTCGCTCGAAGCGCTCGCTGCCACCGACACGATGCCCGGCGCGGCGACGATCTGGCGCGGCGACGCCGGCGAGGCGCTGGCGCGGATGATCGCGACACGACGCGACGGCGGCGACGAGCTGCCGCCGGTGACGCTGGCGCAGCTGCCCGATCTCTTCGACGAATTGCTCGCCGGCATCGTCGTGCGGCCACGGCACGGCCGCCATCCGCGCCTGGCGATCCTCGGTCCGCTGGAAGCCCGCTTGCAGCGCGCCGATCGCGTGGTGCTGGGCGGCCTCAACGAGGGAACGTGGCCGGCGACCGTCGACACCGGGCCTTGGCTCAACCGGCCGATGCGCCGGACGCTGGGTCTGCCGCAGCCGGAGCAGCGCATCGGCCAGGCGGCACACGACTTCGCCCAGGCCTTCGCCGCCGAGGAAGTCTTTCTCGTGCGCGGCAACCGGGTCGGCGGCACGCCCACCGTGCCGGCGCGCTGGCTGGCGCGGCTCGATGCGCGCCTGGGCTACGACTCGCTGGACAAGGACGCGACGCCGCCAGCCTACATCGTGGCGGGCCTGCCTTATCTCGACTGGGCGATCGATCTCGATGCGGCGGTGGCGCGCGCAAATCCGGTGCGGCCGAGCTACAGCCCGCCGGTCACGGCCCGCCCAAAGCGGCTATCGGCCAGCGCGATCGAGCAGTGGCGCCGCGACCCCTACGGCCTGTATGCGCGGCTGATCCTGGGCCTCTCGCCCCTCGATCCGCTGGAGCAGCCCTTCGGGCCGGCCGAGCGTGGCACGGCGATCCATGACGCGCTGGAGCTCTTCGTCCGTACCTGGCCGGAGGTGCTGCCGGACGACGCCGCGGCCAAGCTGATCGAGCTCGGCCGGCAGACGCTGGCGCCGCTGCTCTCGCGTCCGGCCGATCGCGCCTTCTGGTGGCCGCGCTTCGAGCGTCTGGCGGGATGGTTCTGCGACATCGAGCGCCAGCGCCGCGCCGAGGGTTGGCGCCCCTACGTGCAGGAGAAGCGCGGCGAGCGCCTGATCGGCCCGGTGACGATCCACGCCAAGGTCGATCGCATCGACCGCAAGGGGTCGGCCTGGGAGATCATCGACTACAAGACCGGCCGCGTGCCGACGCGCGACGAGATCAAGGGCGTCTACGCGCCCCAGCTCGCCGTCGAGGCGCTGATCGCACGCGCCGGCGGCTACGGCGACAAGGCGGGCGACGACATCGCGCTCAGCTACTGGCGCACCGGCGGCGGCGACGCGCAGCGCGCGATGGCGGTGAAGGACGTCGCCGAGGTGATCGCCGCCACGGAACGCGTCCTGGGCGAGATGATCGAAGCCTTCTACGGCGCCGGGGCGCCCTACGCGGCGATCCCGCAGCCGGCCTATGCGCCGGCGTTCAACGACTACGCCCATCTCGAACGTCTCGACGAATGGCAGACGCGCGTCGATCCCGATGAGGAGGACGCGTCGTGAGCGACGTGCGCGCCATCGCCGATGCCCAGCAGCGTCTGGCGATCGATCCGGCCCGTTCGACCTGGGTGATGGCCAATGCCGGCACGGGCAAGACGCACGTGCTGACCAACCGCATCCTGCGACTGCTGCTCGATGGCGCCCAGCCGCAGCGCATCCTCTGCCTGACCTTCACGCGCGCCGCGGCGGCGGAGATGCGCAACCGGCTGGCCGGCCGGCTGGGGCGCTGGACACTGATGACCGACAGCGCGCTCGCCGCGGAGCTCGAGAAGCTGGCGTTGCCGGCACCCGACGCGGGCACCCTGCGGCGCGCCCGCCAGCTCTTCGCGCGCGTGCTCGATGCGCCGGGCGGCGTGCGCATCCTCACCATCCACGCCTTCGCGCAGTGGCTGCTGACCCGCTTTCCGCTCGAGGCCGGCGTCGCACCCAACGCCAAGGTGCTCGACGAGACCGAGGCGCGTCAGCTGCTCGACCAGGCGCGCGACGAGCAGATCGCCGCCATTGCGCATGGCGAGGACGCGGCCCTCGTGGCCGCGCTCGACACCGTGGCGCGGCGCGTGAGCGAGGCCGACTACGCGACGGCGCTCGATCGCCTGCTGGGCGAGCGGGGCCGGCTGGCGGCGCTGGGCGGCGATGTCGAGGTGGTGATCGCCGCTCTGCGCGAAGGGCTCGGGCTGGGCGATCACGACGACGAGGCGTCTGTCCTCTCGGCGACCTGGCGGGACACCGATGCGATGGCCTCGACGCTGTACGAGATCGTCGAACGCCTGTCGCACATGCCCGGCTCGAAGAACGACGCGACGGCCGACGGCATCAGGGCCTGGCTCGATCGCGGCGATGGTGGCGAGGCCGAGGCGCGGCGGCTGTGGCCCGACTATCGCGCGGCCTTCCTGACCGCCAAGGACGAGCCGCGCAAGGACGCGCCGACCAAGAAGTGGCGCGATGCCAATCCGGCGCTGCTGCAGGTCATCGAGCACGAGGCGGCACGCTTGATCGCGGCCGAGGAACGGCGACGCGCGGCGGTGCTGGCCGACATGAGCGGCGCGCTGCTGCGCCTGGCGCTCGACATGGCCGGCCGCTACGAGGTCGCCAAGCTGGCGCGCGCGGCGCTCGACTACGACGACCTCATCCTGCGCGTGAAGCAATTGCTGGCCGGCGATCGCGCGGCGGCCTGGGTGCTCTACAAGCTCGACGGCGGCATCGAGCATGTCCTGGTCGACGAGGCGCAGGACACCAATCCCGATCAGTGGGACATCGTGCGGGCGCTGACCGGCGAGTTCTTCAGCGGCGAAGGCGCCGCCGTGCGCGAGCGCACCGTCTTCGCGGTCGGCGACGCCAAGCAGTCGATCTTCAGCTTCCAGCGCGCCGATCCGCGCAAGCTCGCCGAGATGCACCGGCATTTCGACGAGGCGGCGCAACGCGCCCGTCGGCGCTTCGGCAGCGTCGGCCTTACCGCCTCGTTCCGCTCGACCGAGGCGGTGCTGGCGGCGGTCGACGCCGTCTTCGCCGCGGGCCTGCCGGCGAACGAAGGTGTCGGCGAGGAGGGCGAGATCAGCCATCTCGCGACGCGCTCGGGCCAGCCCGGGCTGGTCGAGCTCTGGCCGCTGTGCAAGCCGCAGGGCGATGCCGACGACATGCTGCCCGTGCGGCGCATGGCGCGCCTGGTCGCCGCGCATTGCGCCCGGCTGATCGGCCGCGAGCGGCTGGCCGACGGTCGGCTGATCGACGCCGGCGACATCATGGTGCTGGTGCGCAAGCGCAACGCCTTCGTCGGCGAGCTGATCGGCGAGCTCAAGGCGCGTGGCATCGACGTCGCCGGCCGCGACCGGCTCAGCCTGTTCGACGATCTGGGCGTGCAGGACCTGGTGGCGCTGGGCAAGGCGGCGCTGCTGCCGACCGACGACCTCACCCTGGCCTGCGTGCTGAAGGGCCCGCTGATCGGCCTCGACGAGGCGGCGCTGTTCACGCTGGCGCATGGCCGCGATCGCGATCTGTGGTCGGCCCTGCGGGTGCGCGCCGCGTCGGGCGAGGCGCCCTTTGCGCAGGCGCATGCCCGGCTGTCGACGATCTTCGCGCGCGCCGATTTCCTGCCGCCCTATGCCTTCTATGCGCGCCTGCTGGGGCCGGAGGGCGCGCGCTGCGCCCTGCTCGAGCGGCTGGGGCCGGATGCGCTCGATCCGATCGATGAGTTTCTGGCGCAGGCCCTGTCGTGGTCGACGGCGGGCCATGGTTCGCTGCAGGGCTTCCTGCATCACATCGAGACCGAGGGCGGCGAGATC
>JBFXAZ010000119.1:0-15598 GCA_050183765.1 Reyranellaceae bacterium
TCCGCGCGCGCTCATCCTCAGGCTGCTCGGCGATCACCTCTTCCAGCATCTCGACCCGCTCCTCGAGCGAGAACAGCGGCCCCTTGCCGACGTTCATCGCCGGCGCCAGGACCAGCCGGTCGACCAGCCGCATCGAGCGCCGCACGATCTCGGCATGGCCGCTGGTGATCGGGTCGAAGGTGCCCGGATAGACACCGATCCGCTCGTTCGCCATGTTCCCCCCGCCGTCTGAATCGACGTTTATGGTGCGTTGCGGGACGACCCTTAGCGGGATTGCCGGCGGGTTTCCACCTTGTTGCGGCACTGCAACACAGCACGGCGGAATCAGCCGGGCTCGCCCTCGTCCTCGCCTTCGCCCTCGGCATCCTCGCCGCTGTCGTCGGCGATGCGCGACACGGAGGCGATGCGTTCGCCTTCGCGTACATCGGCCAGGCGCACGCCGCGGCCGCTGCGGCCCATGATGCGGATGCCCTCGACCGGGATGCGCACCACCATGCCGCCATCGCTGGCCAGCATGATCTGATCGAGCGGCCTGACCGGGAACATCGCCACCACCTCGGCGCCCTCGGTGAGCGCGATCAAGGCCACGCCCTGCCCGCCGCGACCGGTTACGCGGAAGCTGTAGGCCGAGGTCCGCTTGCCGAAACCGTCCGATGTCGCCGTGAGGATGAACTCCTCGCGTCCCTCGAGCTCGCGCAGCCGCTCCTCCGACAGCGTCTCGACCGCCGGCGCGGACTCGGCCGCCTCGACGCCGTTCTCGCCCTCGGCCTCGGCCTGCGGTTCGTGGCCGTTGCTGTCTTCGTCCTCGACGCCGTTCTCCGCCGCGCGCAGGGCGCGCATCTGGCGCACATAGGCCTCGCGCTCCGCCGAGGTCACATCCTTGCCCGAGTCGATCAGGGTCATCGAGATGACCTCGTCGTCGCCCAGCAGGCGCACGCCGCGCACGCCGACCGAGGAGCGGCCGGCGAAGACGCGCACCTTGTCGACCGGGAAGCGGATGGCGCGACCGTTGCGCGTCGCCAGCAGCACGTCCTGGTCGTCGCGGCAGATCTGCACCGCGATCAGGCGGTCGCCCGCGTCGTCGCCCTCGAACTTCATCGCGGTCTTGCCGCCGCGCTGGATCGATTCGAA
The DNA here is from genome assembly GCA_050183765.1 of Reyranellaceae bacterium. Taxonomy (GTDB): domain Bacteria; phylum Pseudomonadota; class Alphaproteobacteria; order Reyranellales; family Reyranellaceae; genus JAFAZJ01. The sequence goes on from JBFXAZ010000119.1 coordinate 1,132, forward strand.
ATCGGACAGCTGGTTGCGCCGCACGTTGCCGCGCGCGGTGGCGAACATCACCTGCAGGTCGCCCCAGGTGGTCTCGTCCTCGGGCAGCGGCATGAGGGCTGTGATGGTCTCGCCCTCCTGCAGCGGCAGCAGGTTCACGAAAGCCTTGCCGCGCGCTTGCGGCGCGCCCTGCGGCAGGCGCCAGAGCTTCAGGCGGTGCACCAGGCCGCGGCTGGTGAAGAACAGCACCGGCGCATGGGTGCTGCCGACGAAGACGGTCGAGACGACGTCGTCGTCCTTGGTCGACATGCCGGCGCGACCGCGGCCGCCGCGGCGTTGCGCGCGATAGGCGGCCACCGGCACGCGCTTGACGTAGCCGCCCTGCGTCACGGTGACGACCATGTCCTCGCGCTCGATCAGATCCTCGATATCGGTCTCGTCCTCGATCTCGACGATCTCGGTGCGGCGCGGCGTGGCATAGGCATCGCGCACCTCGACCAGCTCCTGGCGCATCAGCGCGTAGAGCTTGGGGCGCGACGCCAGCAACTCGAGGAATCCGGAGATCTGCTTGGCGACCTCGCCCAGCTCCTCGGCGATCTTGTCGCGCTCCAGCCCGGTCAGCCGCTGCAGGCGCAGGTCGAGGATGGCGCGTGCCTGGATCTCGGAGAGCCTGTATGTGCCGTCGGCGGCGACGCCGCGGCCCGGCTCGTCGATGAGCTCGATCAGCGGCTTCACGTCGTGCGCCGGCCAGGCGCGCGCCATCAGTTGCTCGCGCGCCGTCGGCGGATCGGGCGCGCGGCGGATCAGCTCGATCACCTCGTCGATGTTGGCGACCGCGATGGCCAAGCCGACCAGCACATGGGCGCGATCGCGCGCAGCGTTGAGCTCGAAGCGCGTGCGCCTGGTGATGACGTCTTCGCGGAAGCGGATGAAGGCCTGCAGCAGCTCCTTCAGGCCCATCAGCCTGGGGCGACCGCCATCGAGGGCCAGCATATTGGCCGGGAAGGTCGTGCGCAGCGAGGTGAACTTGTAGAGCTGGTTGAGCACCACCTCGGGCGTGGCGTCGCGCTTGAGCTCGATGACGATGCGCACGCCGTCGCGGTCGCTCTCGTCGCGCAGGTCGGAGACGCCCTCGACCTTCTTGTCGCGCACCACCTCGGCGATGCGCTCGACCAGCTTGGCCTTGTTCTCCTGGAACGGCACCTCGGTGACGATGATCGCCAGCCGGCCGCCGCGCAGCTCCTCGACGGCGGTCTTCGCCTGCATGACGATCGAGCCGCGGCCGGTCTCGTAGGCCAGCCGGATCTGGTTGCGGCCGACGATCAGCGCGCCGGTCGGGAAGTCCGGGCCGGGCACGATCTCGTTGAGCCTCAGCGCCGTGGTCGCCGGATCGTCGATCAGCGCGCAGCAGGCATCGATCACCTCGCCGAGATTGTGCGGCGGGATGTTGGTCGCCATGCCGACGGCGATGCCGCCGGCGCCGTTGATCAGCAGGTTGGGGAAGCGCGCCGGCAGCACGGTGGGCTCGCGCGCCGAATCGTCGTAGTTGGCCTGGAAGTCGACCGTGTCCTTGTCGATGTCGTCGAGCAGCGTTTCCGCCGCCTTGGCCAGCCGCGCCTCGGTGTAGCGCATCGCCGCCGGCGGATCGTCGTCCATCGAGCCGAAATTGCCCTGCCCGTCGATCAGCGGCAGGCGCATGGAGAAATCCTGCGCCATGCGCACCATGGCGTCGTAGATCGCCTTGTCGCCGTGCGGGTGATACTTGCCCATCACGTCGCCGACGATGCGCGCCGACTTGCGGTAGGGCTTCGAGGAGTCGTAGCCCAGCTCGCGCATCGAGAAGAGGATGCGTCGTTGCACCGGCTTCAGGCCGTCGCGCGCGTCGGGCAGCGCACGCGCCACGATCACGCTCATCGCGTAATCGAGGTAGCTGCGCCGCATCTCCTCTTCGATGGTGACGGGGGCCACGTCGCCGCCGCCCTGAGGCGGCAATGGGGGCGTCGAGGGCGGTGGCGGAGGCGGTTCGTTGATGTCGCTCAAAGGGTGGATTCGGTGTCGTTTTCCAAGGGTTTCCGGGCCACGTTTTGAGCCTCGAAACCGGCGCGGCGCACACTATCAGACCGGCCTTTTCAGGCAATCAAAATCGGCACCCTTTTGGCGCCCGCAACCCATTGATATTACATAATAAAAGAGAACCGTTTTTGCGATTGCGAAGGCGCGGCAATCCCGCTGTCACAAAGACGAATCTGGTCGCCGAAATCCGCTCCGCGGGCTAGGGTCCGGCGCCCTGTTCCAGGAGGTCCCGTGAGTCCTGCCGCCGCCGTCCCGCCGTCGGTCGTCGTGTTCGATCTGGGCGGTGTGATCGCCGACTGGAACCCGCGCTACCTGTTCAGCTCGATCATCGCCCAGACGCACGAGCTCGACTGGTTCCTCGACCATGTCTGCAACCAGAAATTCTTCCTTGCCCTCGACCTGGCCCGCGATTCGCACGAGGCCGCCCGGCCGCACATGGCGTTGTTCCCCGACCATGCGCATCACCTGAAGACCTATGTCGAGCGCTTCGCCGATACCGTGCGCGGCGAGATCGCGCCGATGGGCGACCTGGTGCGCCGTCTGCACGGGGCCGGCGTGCCGATGCACGGGCTGACCAACTGGGCGGCCGACACCTTCGCCGCCACCCGGCCAAGCCTGCCGGTGCTTGAGCTGATGGGCCACATCGTCGTCTCGGGCGAGGAGGGCATCGTCAAGCCCGACCCGCGCATCTTCGCGCTGGTCTGCGAGCGCGGCGGCTTCACGCCTGACCAGGGCGTGTTCGTCGACGATTCGCTGAAGAACGTCGAGGGCGCGCGCGCCTTCGGACTGCGCGCCATCCACCACCGCACGCCGGATCAGACGATCGCCGAGCTGCGCGCCATGGGCCTGCCGGCCTGACCTGCCGGGCGGCCTTGCTGTGGTTTGCTGTGGTCCGTTCGGATCGCTTTGCCATGGTTTGCCATGGTGCAGCCCCGCGCGCCGCGGCCCGTCCGACCCGATTGCTGTGGTTTGCTGTGGTCCCGGCGATTCACCGGGGCGCCACGGCCTGGCGTCTTGCGGTCGAGGGCCGGGCGGAACGGGATTGGGCACGGCGATGCGATCGGCTCCTGATGCAGGTCAGGAGCCGATGATACCGCCGCCGGCGTCAGGGTCCTATTTCCGCCCCTACGGCGGTCAGAACGGAATGTCGTCGTCGAGGTCGCTCTTGCCGCCGCGCGCCGCCGCCGGGCGGGCCGAGCCGCCGCGCGCGCCGCCATTGCGGCTGCCGCCGTCGTCGTAGACGCCGCCATCGTCATCGGCGCCCTCGCCCATGCCGCCGCCGCGGCTGTCGAGCAGGGTCAGCGTGCCGCCGAAGCGCGGCACCACGACCTCGGTCGTGTAGCGCTCCTGGTTGTCCTTGTCGGTCCACTTGCGGGTGGCGAGCTGGCCCTCGAGATAGACCTTGGAGCCTTTGCGCAGGTATTTCTGCGCGATCTCGCCCAGCTTGTCGTTGAAGATCACCACGCGGTGCCACTCGGTGCGCTCCTTGCGCTCGCCGGTGGCCTTGTCGCGCCAGTTGTCCGAGGTCGCGACCGACATGTTCACCACCATGCCGCCGCTGGGCATGTTGCGGACCTCGGGGTCGCGGCCGAGATTTCCGACCAGAATCACCTTGTTCACACTGCCGGCCATGACGGCCTCCTTTCGGCTTTCCCGGAGCGGCGGGGACCGCTCCTACCTCACGCTTGGGAACCTAGCGCGAACATCTGTGGATAAGATACCGAATTGCGGTGGCAGGCTCAGACCGCCCGCAGCAGCACATCGGCCAGGAACTGCGGATCGTCGAGCATCAGGATGTGGCCGGCGGGCGTGGAATGAACCTTCCAGCCGGGATCGGCCTTCAGGGTCTCCGCCTCGGCCAGGAAGGGCGACGCCGCCCATCCCGTGGTGACGATGTAGTGGCGGTTGAGCACCGTGCGGTAGGCGCCGTTGAGCTGGATCGCCTCGAGCAGACAGGCCAGCGGCATGCCGGTGCAGCGCGCATCGAACATCTCGCGGTCGGCCATGTTGAGGCTGAAGACCTCGCCCGGCACCGGCTCGATGCGCAGGCCGCCCTGGTTGCCCGTGCTGCCCAGCAGCATCGGCACGAAGGCCGGCGGCATGCGCTTCCACATCGAGACGCCGTTCTCCGGGATGAACGAGTCGATATAGACGAGCGAGCGCACCCGGCCCGGCATGTGATCGGCGACGCCGGTGGCGACCAGCCCGCCATAGGCATGGCCGCACAGCACCACGTCGGTGAGCTGCTCGTAGCGCAGCACGTTGGCGACGTCCTCGATGTGCAGCGACAAATTCGCGTCGACGCCCTTGATATGGCTGCGCTCGCCGACTCCGGTCAGCGTCGGCGTGTAGACGTCGTGCCCCTTGGCGCGCAGCAGCTTGGCCACCCGGCCGAAGACCCATCCGCCCTGCGAAGGGCCATGCACCAGCACATACGTCGCCATCCCTTTCCCCCAACACCCGCGCGCGCCGCAGCCTCGCCGATCCGGGTGCACGAGTCACGGTGCATAACCCGTCGACATGGATCGACCTGCTCGGCGCAGCCAGCCCGGCATCGCCCTCGCATGATTTCCGATCACCCATGGGTGCGAATTCCGCAGTTGTGATGGCGCACGGGAATCGCCAAAGACGCGGCCCATGATCCGTAGTACCGCCCCGCTTCCGCGTACCCAGACCATCGCCGTGCTCGTCGGCGCCGCCGTGATGCTCACGCTGAGCATGGGCATGCGCCAGAGCCTCGGCCTGTTCATGCCGCCGATGGTGCGCGACCTGCATCTGTCGGCCGCCGATTTCACCCTGGCGCTGGCGATGCAGAACGCTGTGTGGGGCATCACCCAGCCGATGATCGGCCCGTGGGTCGACCGCTACGGCGTGCGCTGGATCGCCGTGATCGGCGGCGCGATATACATCGGCTCGTTGGCACTGATGATCTGGGGCGACTCGCTGCTCACGCTGGTGCTGGGCGCCGGCATCGGCATCGGTGTCGCGCTCTCCTGCACCGCCTTCGCCACCGCGCTCAACGCCACCACGCGCAGCGTATCGTCGGCGCGCCGCGGCCTGGCGGTCGGCATCGTCTCGGCCGCCGGCTCGTTCGGCACCCTGGTGTGCGCGCCGTTCGCGCAGTCGATGATGCAGGAATTCGACTGGCGCATGGCGCTGCTCGGCTTCCTCGCGCTGGCCCTCGCCATCCTGCCGGCCGCCTTCGCCACCGGGATCGCCGACCGCGTCCCCGCCGCCGCCTCCAACGACCGCGCGCTCAGCCTGGGCGCGGCCCTGCTCGAGGCGCGCGGCCATCGCGGCTACGTGGTGATGACCTTGGCCTTCTTCGTCTGCGGCCTGCAGCTGGTGTTCATCACCACCCACCTGCCGACCTACCTCGCCAATTGCGGCATCGATCCCATGGTCGGCGCACAGGCGCTGGCGCTGATCGGCGCCTTCAACATAGCCGGCTCGTTCCTCTTCGGCTGGCTCTCGGACCGATACTCCAAGCGCATTTTGCTGGCGATCATCTACCTGGTGCGCACCGTGGTGTTCGGGCTGTACTTCGCCCTGCCGCCGACGCCGCTGTCGACCCTGCTGTTCGCCGCCGCGATGGGGCTGACCTGGCTGGGCGTCGTGCCGCTGGTCAACGGGCTGATCGCGCAGATCTTCGGCCTGCGTTTCATGGCGACGCTCTACGGCATCACCTTCTTCAGCCACCAGCTCGGCTCCTTCCTCGGCGCCTGGGGCGGCGGGCTGCTCTACGACTGGGGCGGCAACTACGACCTTGCCTGGAAGATCGGCGTCGTCATCGGCCTGATCGCCGGCACGATGCAGCTGATGATGGACGAAAAACCAACGGCGCGGGTGGCGGCACAACCGGCCTGAAGCGGCGTCCTCTCCACAGGATCCGTCAGCTGCCTTTCATCGTCGGCATCCTACTTCTCAGAGCGGCGTAAACTTCCGCACGGCCGAGTTCCGAATTCGCGAATGTCGCAGCGATGGCTTCCGTGTAGGCGGATATCGCTTCGTCGACGAGCCCAGGGGACGAAAGGATAGCGCCTGTCGCGACCAGCGCCGTCGATAGGGCGTTGGCCAGTCCCTGTGAGGCGATGGGATCAAAGGCAATTGCAGCGTCACCGATCGCGATCCACCCGCCACCAGCCGCCTCGGAGAGCCGTGAAGACGAGGCATTGATCCGCGGTCCATCGAAAACGCCTGCCCTCTGGCGGCATACCTTCCATCGTTCTCGCCGACCATCCGGGCCGGACACGCCATAGTACCACCCGTCATCGCAACCGTCGAAATCGAGCCAAGCGGGTGCATGGACGGTGTCGCCGTCGGGGTCGAGCAGGCACCGCTCGGCCACGAGGCGTTCGCTCACCAGCCTCCTTGCCCCCAACCTCCGGGCTACGGCCGCAGGTCGGCCGCTCGCGTCGATGACGACCGACGTGCGGATTCTCTCCGAGGCGCCCTGTCTTTCGACGACAATCTCGAACCGGCCGTTCAGCCGTTCAATCCTTCTGACGCGCCCGACGCGGCGCACCGCACCTGCCCGCATGGCGAGGGTGCGAAGCCGCTCGTCCAGCCGCAGACGGTCGACGACGAACCCACGCCCGCCCCGCCGGCGAAGGAAGTCGTCGAACTCCACCGGGGCATCGGCATAGGCCCGGCGTCGAATACCAGCGCACGGTCGCGCGACTGCGGGATCGGACAGCAGTTCATGAAGATCCAGCGCCGCCAGCAACGGCAGCGATGCGGGCGATAGGAGCTCGAGTCGATCGGCCTTTGCGGCATCCGCATCTATCAAGAGCGGGCGCCGTCCTTTCAGGCTCAGAAGACGTGCAGCCGTAGCGCCGGCAGGTCCCGCACCGACAACGAGAATGTCTGTGTCCACGCTTTCCAAGCGCTAAATCTCGCCTTGCCGGAACCTGCGTTGAGGCGGAACACGCGGCACGTCAGCAGGCGCTGCGAAGTCGGCCGCCATCGCCACCGGTGTCACCGTACCCGAGCCCAGTTCCTCCACCGCGGTCACCAGGCCGATCTTGAGGTCGCTGCCGGCGATCTTGGGATCTCGTCCCTGCTCGAAGCGCGTATCGGGCGGCAGGTGTTCAGGCGGGTTCGCCACGGGCAGCACCATTCCAAGGGTCGCCCAATGCGTGACCATCCGCTGGAGACGGGCAAAGTAGTCCTGCCCGCGCACGTCACGCAGCCAGTCGACCCTGAGCATGAAGTGCTTCTGGGCCTGGACAGGCAGCGTCGCCGGGTCCAGGCGACTGGCGCGCTCGTAGTTGGCGGCGGCGAGCACCTGGTCGGGAACACGCGCGCCCCAGAAGGTCGGCATCGATAGAAACGTCGACGGAAAGTAGTCAGACGACGAGTTGCAGGACGTTCCGTCGGTCTGCCATGGAACGCCCATGAAGCGGGTCAAGGCGCCCGCCGCCACGCCGTCATATGGCCCGCCGGCGCCAGTACAAACCGCCGGCGTGAGTTCGGGTCCGTAGTTCTGCTTGGCCGGCATGTCGCCCGGCAGAACCTTGAGGCGGTAGGCACCGGCCCACAGCAGTGGCAGCCGCATGACCCAGGTCAGCTCGATACCGGGATGGAAGGGTCCTCCAAGGCAGTCATGAAGCGCAGCCCTCTCGAGGTGTGCGACTTGGTCCGCCGGAGCAAGGCTGGTGAAGGACGGCACCACTGGGATCGAACCTTGCCAATCGTCGCTGAAGTTGCCTTCCGCCCAACGCTGCAGGTGGTCGTACTGGGTCGGCGTCACCGACAGCAGGCCGCCGGCACCGGCACGATCTTCAAATAGCGAGTCGACGCCGTCGCCGAACACCTGCGGAATCTTCGGTTCATCCAGAGGGCCGCCGGCGCCGGGATTGCGAAACAGGGCGAAGACCGCATTGCGCCATGATTTGTTAGCGGCACCGCCGTCGCGCATCCGGTCGATGACACCGGGATCGCGCGCGTCGATCGGCGAGCCATGACCATGGACGACGAACAGACCGTGATTGATCCACTGCAGGCCGGTGAGTCGGTCGAAGATCGGCCAAACATCGCAGGTGAACGAACTCGCGACCGGCTTGGCGATCCAGCCGTGCGCCTGGAAGGTCTCGCGAACGGCGTCGTCCATGGTGACCAGCCCCGTCACGCCCGGAGCATAGTTCGGGGGGGTGACCGCGACGTAGCCAGGCTCCGCTTCGATCGTCACGCCACCCGAAAACGTCACCGTCGCGCGGACCGGACCGTCGGAAATGTCGTCGTACCAGCCGACGTTGTTGGCGAAGGTCAGTGGGACGAGGCCCTTGCGGAACGGACCCGCGGCACCGTGCCCTCCCAGGAACAGCAGGCGCCCCTTGTCGTCCGTGCGCAACTCGCCGAGGGGGACGAGACGACGCCAGAACGTCCCGTCATTGAAGGTGACGACCGGCGCGTTGCGGCCCTCGATCATCAGCGGCGTCGGTACGATGTCGAGGATGCTTCGGTCGACTGGCAACGGCAGATCGCGGTTGCGGCGCAACGCCGGGGCAGCCAGGTCATCGGTCATGTCCATGGCCTGGTTGAAGTCGTACCAACCAGCCTTGAGGTTGGCCACCGCCACTCGCCATTCGATGCGTGCATCATCGGCCGTGACCTCGACGATGCTGCCATCCTCGAAGTGGGCATAGACGCGAAACCGAGCGGCTTGCCGCTTGATGCTGCCATCCGCCGTCCTGAAATGATCCAGGTAGAAAGCAGAAGAACCATCCGGCAGCGTCGGCGGGCCGCCGATGACCTCCGGGCCGATGACGTAGTCGTCCTTGCTGGTCGCATTGCCGATGCGCGCCAGACCCAGTGGTGGATAGACTTTGATCGTCGTGATCGAGTTCGGATCCATGGCTCCCTCCCGTTCCCGCGCCGACGATAGCACGGCCACTACCTCCAGTAGCGCGAGCCACTCGATTTCTCCCGAATCGTCGGCGTCGCTCTGCTCGTGCCAGCACGAGTCGATGCGACCCGGGTGATGGGCATACCTGTATACATTTTCAGATTTGTGCCTATTTACTAGGCATAGGCGCGCTGACGGCTTCAAGATAGTGCGCGATTTCGCCTTATCAGGGTTGGCCCATCGCTTGCTCTTCCATCGATGGCAATCGAGGCCGCGGGAGGCCTCCGCCTGACTTTGGGGGAACGCAAATGACCGACTTCGCCACCATCGGCCGCCGCCGCCTTCTCGGCAGCACAGCCGCCGGCCTCGCCGCCGCCGCCCTGCCGCTGGGCGGCGCCCTCGCCCAGGGCAAGCCCCTGGTCGTGGGCTTCATCTATGTCGGGCCGCGCGACGACTATGGCTACAACCAGGCCCACGCCGAAGCCGCCGCCGCCCTGAAGAAGATGGCCGGGGTGAAGATCCTGGAAGAGGAGAAGGTGCCGGAGACCGTCGCCGTCGAGAAGTCGATGGAGAGCATGATCAACCTCGACGGCGCCTCGCTCGTGTTCCCGACCTCGTTCGGCTACTTCGACCCGCACATGCTGAAGATGGCGGCGAAGTATCCCAAGGTTCAGTTCCGCCATTGCGGCGGCATGTGGACCAAGGACAAGCACCCGATGAACACGGGCAGCTACTTCGGCTACATCGACGAGGGCCAGTACCTCAACGGCGTCGTCGCCGGCCACGCCAGCAAGACCGGCAAGCTGGGCTTCATCGCCGCCAAGCCGATCCCCCAGGTGCTGCGCAACATCAACGCCTTCACGCTGGGCGCCCGCTCGGTCAACCCGGCGGCGACGACCCAGGTGATCGTCACCGGCGACTGGGCGCTGCCGGTGAAGGAGGCCGAGGCGACCAACAGCCTGATCGCGCAGGGCGTCGATGTCGTGACCTGCCACGTCGACAGCCCGAAGGTGGTCGTCGAGACCGCCGAGAAGCGCGGCATCATGACCTGCGGCTATCACGCCAACCAGTCGAAGCTGGCGCCCAAGGGCTACCTCACCGGCGCCGAGTGGAACTGGATCAAGGTCTACACGGACTTCATCACCGGCATGAAGGCCGGCAAGGCGCCGGGCAATTTCGTGCGCGGCGGCCTGAAGGAGGGTTTCGTCAAGACCTCGCCCTACGGCGCGCTGGTGAACGAGAAGGCCCGCAAGATGGCGGACGACATCAAGGCGCAGATGCTCGCCGGCTCCTTCACTATCTTCAAGGGACCGATGAAGGACAACAAGGGCAAGGAGGTCATCGCCGCCGGCAAGATGCATGCCCAGACCGATCCGTGGCTCGAGTCCATGGATTGGCTGGTCGAAGGCGTGATCTCCTAAGGGTCGCGGGATGAGCGTCACGACGGCCGCCGGCGTCAGCGCCGACCGGCCGGCGGGGTTGGGTGCGAAGGTGCGGGCGGCGGCGCAGACCGCCGCGCCGACGGTGTTCGCACTGATCCTCACGGCGCTCATCTTCGCCGTGTTCCTGTTCTGCGCCGGCGCCGATCCGATCGAGGTCTACGAGCTGATCTGGACCGGCGCCTTCGCCAGCTGGTTCTCGCTGCAGAATACGCTGCTGCGCGCCGCGCCGCTCCTGCTGGTCGCGCTCTGCACGGCCCTGCCGGCGCGGCTCGGGCTGGTGATCATCGGCGGCGAGGGCGCGATCGTCCTGGGCGGGCTGGGCGCGGCGGTGGCCGGCGTGGTCATGGTCGACGCACCCTACGTGCCGGCGCTGCTGCTGATGGCGGTCGCCGGGATGATCGTCGGCGCCGCCCTGATCGCACTCGCCGGCTGGCTGCGCCATGCGCGCGGCGTCAACGAGACCATCTCCAGCCTGCTGCTGACCTATATCGCCGTCGCCGTGTTCAACCATCTGGTCGAAGGCCCGCTGCGCGACCCGGCCAGCCTCAACAAACCGTCGACCTCCTCGATCGGCGATGGGCACATGATCGGCTACATCCCCGGCACCGAGGTGCATTGGGGCCTCGCCATCGGCATCGTGGTCTGCCTCGCCATGTCCGTGCTGATGCGCAAGACGACGTTCGGCTTCGCCACCCGCATGGTCGGCGGCAACGTGCGCGCGGCGAAAATGGCCGGCCTGCCGATCGGCCGCCTGGTGATCGCCACCTGCGCCATGGCCGGCGCCGCCGGCGGCCTGGCCGGCATGATCGAGGTCGCCGCCATCCACGGCCGCGCCAATGCCTCGCTCAACACGGGTTACGGCTACACCGGCATCCTCGTCGCCTTCCTCGCCCGGCACGAGCCGGCCGCGATCATTCCCGTCGCCATCCTGTTCGGCGGCATCAACGCCGCCGGCGGCCTGCTGCAACGGCGCATGGACTTGCCCGACGCCACGGTGCTGGTGCTGCAGGGCATCCTCTTCGTCGTGCTGCTCGCCAGCGAGACGCTGCGTGGGCGCAGCTTGTTCGGACGCTGAGATGGGCAACGAACTTGCACCTCTTCCCTTCTCCCCGCGAAGGCGGGGAGAAGGTGCCCGAAGGGCGGATGAGGGGCTTCGCGGCGCCTCAACAACGACGGCACCGCTCGTTGCACGAGGAAGCCCCTCATCCGCCTCGCTGACGCTCGGCACCTTCTCCCCGCCTTCGCGGGGAGAAGGGACGGAGGCACCCCATGGCCGGTGACCTCGGACTCTGGGCGGTGCCCGTGGCGATGCTGGGCGGCGCGATCCGCGTCAGCACGCCGTACATCTTCGTCAGCCTCGGCGAGTGCCTGACGGAGCGTTCCGGCCGCATCAATCTCGGCCTCGAAGGCACGCTGGTGCTGGGTGCGATGAGCGCCTACGGCATCTCCTATCTCAGCGGCTCGCCGTGGCTCGGCGTGCTGGTCGCCATGCTGGCCGGCGCCTTCCTCGGCGGCTTGCACGCGCTGCTCTGCGGCCTGCCCAAGGTCAACGACATCGCCGTCGGCATCTCGCTGATGCTGTTCGGCACCGGCATCGCGTTCTTTCTCGGCAAGCCGTTCGTGCAGCCCAAGGCGCCCAACCTGCCGTCGATTCCGCTGGGCTGGTGGATCGAGCAGCGCGAGCTGCGCGCGGCGCTCGAGATCAACCCGCTGTTTGTCGTCGGCATCCTGCTGGCGCTGGCGCTGACCTGGTTCCTCGGCCGCACGCGATGGGGCCTGATCGTGCGCGCCGCCGGCGACAGCGCCGAGGCGGTGCGCGCGATGGGCTATTCGGCGGAGACCATGCGCTTCGCCGCGACCACAGCGGGCGGCGCGATGGCCGGCATCGGCGGCGCGTTTCTCTCGCTGTTCTACCCGGGCTCGTGGAACGAGGGCCTGTCGAGTGGCCAGGGCCTGATGGCGATCGCGCTGGTGATCTTCGCGCGCTGGCAGCCGATCCGGTGCATCTGGGCCTCGCTGCTGTTCGGCGCCGCCGGCGCGCTCGGGCCGGCGTTGCAGTCGGTCGGCATCACCTGGGGCTACTATCTCTTCGGCGCGGCGCCCTACGTGCTGACCCTGGGAATCATGATCGCCACCTGCTCGCCGACGCGCAGCCTGCGCGGCGCGCCGGCCGAGCTCGGCGTGACGCGATAGACCATGTCCCGATCGAACAACCCCACCTGTCATCCCGAGCGCAGCGAGGAATCTAGGACTGCCCTGGATCCCTCGCTGCGCTCGGGATGACAAGAGCGCCGGGAGGAACCATGAGCGGCCTGGGCGGACTCAACAAATCGGCTAACGGCGTGGTGATCGGTCTGGTGCAGCTGCAGCTGCCGGTGATCGAGACGCGCGCCGACATCGCGAAGCAGGCGGCGAAGATCGTCTCGATGGTCGCCAAGGCCAGGCGCGGCATGTCGACGATGGACCTCGTCGTCTTCCCGGAATACTCGCTGCATGGCCTGTCGATGGACACGCGGCCGGAGATCCTCTGCGATCTCGACGGACCGGAGGTCGCGTCGTTCCGCAGCGCGTGCCTCGCCAACAGGATATGGGGCTGCTTCTCGATCATGGAGCGCAACCCCGACGGCAATCCCTACAACAGCGGCATCATCATCGACGATACCGGCGCGATCCGCCTGTACTACCGCAAGCTCCATCCCTGGGTGCCGGTCGAGCCGTGGGAGCCGGGCAATATCGGCATCCCGGTGTGCGACGGGCCCAACGGCTCGAAGCTGTCGCTGATCATCTGCCACGACGGCATGTTCCCGGAGATGGCGCGCGAGGCGGCCTACAAGGGCGCCGAGATCATGCTGCGCACCGCCGGCTACACCGCGCCGATCCGCCATGCATGGAAGGTCACCAACCAGGCCAACGCCTTCTGCAACCTGATGGCCACCGCCAGCGTCTGCATGTGCGGCACCGACGGCACCTTCAACTCGATGGGCGAGGCGATGATCTGCGACCTCGACGGCACCATGCTGGTCGAAGGCAACGGCATCCCCGACGAGATCATCACCGCCGAGGTGCGACCCGACCTGATCCGCGAGGCGCGCGCCGGCTGGGGCGTCGAGAACAACATCTACCAGTTCGGCCATCGCGGCTATGTCGCGGTCAACGGCGGCGCCGGCGATTGCCCCTACACCTACATGCACGATCTCGTCGGCGGGAAGTACCGCCTGCCGTGGGAGGACGAGGTGAAGGTCAAGGACGGCACGAGCTGCGGCTTTCCCGTGCCCAACCGCACCTACGGGGGCCCCGCGTGAGCACCATCGTCGCCGATCCCTATCCCTGGCCGTACAACGGCGATCTGCGGCCGGCCAACACGGCGCTGATCATCATCGACATGCAGACCGATTTTTGCGGCAAGGGCGGCTATGTCGACGCCATGGGCTACGATCTCTCGCTCACCCGCGCGCCGATCGAGCCGATCAAGCGCGTGCTGGGCGCGATGCGCGCCAAGGGCTACCACGTCATCCATACGCGCGAGGGCCATCGCCCCGACCTGTCGGACCTGCCGCCCAACAAGCGCTGGCGCTCGCAGCGCATCGGCGCCGGCATCGGCGATGCCGGACCGTGCGGGCGCATCCTGGTGCGCGGCGAGCCGGGCTGGGACATCATCCCCGAGCTCGCGCCCGCGCCGGGCGAGCCGATCATCGACAAGCCGGGCAAGGGCAGCTTCTGCGCCACCGATCTCGAGCTGATGCTGCGCACCCGCGGCATCGAGAACATCGTGCTGTCGGGTATCACCACGGACGTCTGCGTGCACACGACGATGCGCGAGGCCAACGATCGCGGCTTCGAGTGCCTGCTGCTGGAGGATTGCTGCGGCGCCACCGACCACGGCAACCACCTGGCGGCGGTCAAGATGGTGAAGATGCAGGGCGGCGTCTTCGGCTCGGTGTCCGACAGCGCCGCCCTCGTCGAGGGGTTGCCGTGATGGTCGGCCTTGATTCCTTCTCCCCGCGAAGGCGGGGAGAAGGTGCCCGAAGGGCGGATGAGGGGCTTCACCGAGTCACAACAGCATCGATCTGTGTCGTTGCGCACGTAAGCCCCTCATCCGCCTCGCTGCGCTCGGCACCTTCTCCCC
>JBFXAZ010000120.1:0-15543 GCA_050183765.1 Reyranellaceae bacterium
CGCCCGCGTGTGTCGCAGCGACGGAGGCGGCACTGTCGGACGAGCCACAGAGCGGAGGCTACGCTCCCGGCTTCGGGGACAGCGGGACCACCGGCGACAGCTTCACCGAAACGACGCATGTCTCCTGGTTCGATCGCATGAAGCAGGCCATCACCGGCGTGCTGACCGGGCTGGTCCTGGTCGTGGTGTCGGTCGGCGTGCTGTTCTGGAACGAGGGGCGCGCGGTGCAGACGGCGCGCTCGCTGACCGAGGGGGCGGCGGCGGTGGTCAGCGTGCCGCCGGCGAGCGTGACGGCCGCCAACGAGGGCAAGCTGGTGCATGTCGCCGGCGACCTGAAGCTCGGCGGCCCGGCGGCCGATCCCGAGTTCGGCCTGTCGGTGCCGGCGATCAAGCTGGTGCGCAAGGTCGAGATGTACCAGTGGAAGGAAGAATCCAAGCAGGAGAAGCGCACCAACACCGGCGGCAGCCAGGATACGGTGACGACCTACACCTATGTCCGCACCTGGTCGGACCGGAAGATCGACTCCTCGCGCTTCAAGCGGCCGGGCGGCCACGCCAATCCCGAGATGCGCTACAGCGGCCGCGACTTCGTGGCGCCCTCGGGAACGATCGGCGCCTTCCAGCTCACCAGCGAGACCCTGGGCCACGTCAGCGGCGGCGAGCGCCTGCCGGTCGAGGAGGCCCGGTTGCCGGCCCTGCGCCAGAACCTGGGCGGCAGCGTCAGCATCACCGACGGCGCGATCTATGTCGGCGTCGATCCCAACTCGCCGCGCATCGGCGACCTGCGCATCAGCTTCGAGCAGGTCACCTCGCCGCAGCTCACCGTCATCGCGCGCCAGGCCGGTTCCGGCTTCGGCCGCTACCAGACCAAGGCCGGCGACTCGCTGATGATCGTCGCCAAGGGCGTGGTGCCCGCGGCGCAGCTCTTCAGCGAGGCGCAGGCGGCCAACTCGACGCTGACCTGGATCCTGCGCGGCGGTGGCGCGGTGGCGATGTTCATCGGTTTCGGCCTGTTCTTCCGGCCGCTCGGCGTGCTGGGCGACGTGCTGCCGATCCTCGGCGACGTCATCCGCATGGGCACCGGCGCCATCGCCTTCGTGCTGACCTTGCTGCTGGCGACACTGACCATCGCCATCGCCTGGCTGTACTACCGGCCGATCGTCGGCATCCTCGTGCTGGTCGTCGGCATCGGCGGCACGGTGGGCATGATCATGCTGGCCAAGCGCCGGCGCGCGGCACGGCTCGCGGTCGCGCCCGCGGCGGCTCCGGCACGCCCCGCCGGGCCGGTGGCGTAGGTCCTGCCGCCTCCCCCGTGGCGGAGCGGGGGAGGCGGTTCGACACCGAACGGCTGTCGTTGCGCCGCGCCGCATGGCACGCTAGCGGAACGACCATGGATGCTCCCGCCTGCGCCGTGCGGCGCCTGTTTCTGACGCTTCTCGCGCTTTGTGCGCTCTCGGGAGGCGTGGCCGCGCAGCAGCCGCAACCCGGGGCGCCGGAGCGGCCCTTCACCGCCATGCTGGCGGGCTGGACGCGCACGCTCGATCGCATCGCCGATACCGCCACGCGGCCCAATCTCGTGCCGGCCGAGATCGAGCAGCTGCGCCTCGAAGCCGTCGAGGTGCGCAACTCCGCGAACGCAGCCGCGGCGGCGGCGCGCGACGAGCTGGTCCAGCTGCGCACCCTGCTGGCCGCAGTCGATCCGGCGACGCCGGCCGACGCCAAGCCCGGCGAACGCAGGAAGCGCGGCGACGAGCCCGACGACATCCGCCAGGAGCGCGAGCGGCTGCGCAGCCAGGTGGCGCTGGTCGAAGGCCGCATCAAGCAGGCCGAGCTCGCGGTGGTGCGCGCCGACCTGCTGATCCAGAAGCTCAACCGCCTGCGCGGCGAGACGTTCATCCGCACCCTGCTGCAGAAGACGCCGGCACCCTTCGCGCCGGCGACCTGGGAGCAGGCGTCGATCGACTTCGGCGACGTCCTGGTGCAGCAGCGCGTCGGCGCCGCCCTTCGCTTCGGCGGCGACACCACCTTCGGGCCGCTGTCGTCGGCGCCGGTCGCGGTGATCGGCGCCATCGTCACGGTCGGCCTGTGGTGGTGGATCCGCCGCCTGCGCCAGCGCCACGGCCGCGACAGCGGGATCGCCGAGCCGACCTATCGCCAGCGCGTGCTCGCCGCGACGCTCGACGGGCTGGGCTCGGTCGCCGCGCCCGTGCTGGCGCTGCTCTTCCTGATGGTCGTGTTCCGCAGCGGCAGTCCGAGCGCGGCGACGACCCACTTCGTCAGCAAGACCGCGATCGGCCTGGCCATCGCGCTGCTCGCCTCGGGGATCGGCGAAGCCGCGCTGGCGCCGCGGCGGCCGGTCTGGCGCATCGCCGCCTTCGACGACACCGCCGCGCGCCTGCTCTCCGACCGCCTGCAGCGCCTCGTCGGCGGCTACGCCATCCTGACCTCGCTCCAGGGGTTCCTGGTGCCGCCGTTTCCCGACCGGCCGGCGCTCGAGGCGCTGGTCACCCTGCTCTTCGTAGCCATCGCCGTGCCGCTCACCATTCCGGTGTTCCGCGCCGAGGCGTGGAGCCGCGGCAGGCCCGGCGAGGACGGCTCGCGCCAGCCGCTGGGCGGCCGCGCCTGGGCGGCGGGGCGCCATCTGATCACCCTGATCGCGCTCGCATCGCTGGGTGCCGCGGTGCTGGGCTACGGCAATCTCGCCGGTCATCTCTACGAGTCGCTGCTGTTCAGCCTGATCGCCATCGTCGCGGCCATCCTGGTGCGCCAGGCGGCGTACGACCTGGTCGAGACCGCGTCGGCGCCCGACACGCCCAGCGGCCGCTGGATGCGCGAGGCGATGGGGCTGGCGCCCGACTCGCCGCTCAAGGGGCGCTTCCTGCTGCTGCTGGTGCTCGACCTCACGATTCTGGCGGCGCTGTCGGTCGTGCTGCCGGCGATCTGGGGCGTGCCGTCCGACGACATCCTCGACTGGCTGTGGCGCCTGCTGACCGGCCTGAAGATCGGCGGTCATACCATCTCGCTGGTCGCCATCCTGATCGGCATCGCCGTCTTCGTGCTGGCGCTGGCGGCGCTGCAGCTGCTGCGCCGCACGATGCGCGAGCGCGTGCTGGCGCAGATGGAGGTCAACCAGACGGTCCAGTACACCATCGATGCCGGGCTGAACTATGTCGGCATCGTCGCCGCCGCCCTGCTCGGCATCACGGCGCTGGGCGTCGACTTCTCCAACCTCGCGCTGATCGTCGGCGCGCTATCGGTCGGCATCGGCCTGGGCCTGCAGGGCATCGCCAACAACACGATCTCGGGGATCATCCTGCTGGTCGAGCGGCCGATCAAGGTCGGCGACTGGGTCACGGTGGGCCGCCACGAGGGCTCGGTGAAGCGCATCAACATCCGCGCCACCGAGCTGCAGACCGCGCAGCGCGCCTCGGTGATCGTGCCCAACTCCGAGTTCCTGCAGACCGCGGTGATCAACTGGACCTATGCCGACAGCATGTCGCGCGTCGACATCCCGGTCACCGTCGCCCACGGCAGCGACCTCGCGAAGGTCGAGGCCGCGCTGGTCAAGGCGGCAAGCGACAATCCCCTGGTGGCGACCACGCCCAAACCGTTCACGGTGTTCAGCAAGATCGCGCCCAACGGGCTGGAGTGGGAGCTGCGCTGCTTCCTGCGCAACATCGCGACCACGCCGGCGGCGCGCACCCAGCTCAACCACGCGGTGCTCGACAACCTCGCCGAGGCCGGCATCGCGATCGCCGTCACGCCGCCGCCCGCGGTGCCTGCGCCGCCACCGGCGGCGTGAATCTGTCTCTACGCTGGGCGCGCGCCACTCCAGTGGCGCTATAGGCGTTCGACAAGACGCGCCACTGGAACGGCGCGCCCCCCTAACGCTCCGGTGGCAGGATCTCGGCCGGGGCCACGACCACCGGCGTGACCGGCTCGTCGCGGGCGACCTCGCCCGCCGTCGGCTCCGGCGCACGCCATTGCAGGGTGCCGAAGGCACCGCACGAATCGCACACCGCCTGCCAGCGCTCGTGCACCGCGCCGCACGCGGTGCAGCGCCATTGCCGATCGCCCGGCGCATCGGCGGCGCGCGCCAGCCAATGGCGCACCTTCTCGCCGTCGGCGAACTCGGCTTCCTCCAGATCGGCCATCAGCCTGCAGACGCGCACGACCGGCCGTCGCCCGCCGGCGGCGGTGAGATGGCGCCGGGCCTCGCCCCAGAGGTTCGCCTCCAGGCATTCGCGCGCCAGGGCGATGCGGCTTTCCAGCTCGTCGGGATTGGCCGCCGCCAGCCGCGTCAGCGCCTGGACGCGCTTGACCGGATCCTTCTCGCCCTGGGCCGAAAGATAGAGCTGCGCCAGGTCGGGATGCGGTGCCGTCGCCCAGGTCTTCTCGATCGCCTTGGTCGCCTTGCGCGTCTCGTCGCGCTTCAGCAGCAGCTCGGCGTAGCGATAGGCGACGGGAATGCGCTCGGGCGCCAGGCCGAAGGCGGCGCGGGCGTTCTCCATCGCGTCCATGTCGCTGCCCGAGCGCTCGGCGGCACGGCTGCGCTCGACCAGCAGCAGCGCGTCCAGGGTGCGACCGCGCTCGGGATCGACCAGCCGGCTCTTCAGCCCCGACTGCAGGGTCTTCTGCGCATCGAGCCACTTGCCGGCGCGTGCCTGCATGTCGAACAGCGTGCGTACCACCCACGGCGTGTCGGGCCGCAGTGCGAAGGCACGCTGGGCGTAGCTCAGCGCCTTGGTCGGATCGCCGTCGCGCAGCGCCTGCATCAGCAGGCCGCGCAGGCCGAGGAAGGCGAGCTCCTCGTCCTCCAGCATCTCGTTGAAATAGCGCCGCGACGCCTCGCGGTCGCCGGCGAGCTGCGCGGCCTGCGCCGACAGCAGCAGGGTCAGCGCCGGCTCGTCGAGCAGGCGCTCGGCCTGGCGCGCGAGCTTCTGCGCCTCGCCGGCATCGCCGGCAGCGACCGCGACCATGCCCTGGCTCAGCGCGCGATAGCCCTTGCGGCGCCGGCCGTCGCCCCAGCTGCCCATCAGCGAGCCGGGCGCGTGGCGCAGCCAGCGCGCGATGCCGTACAGCGCGGTGCACAGCGCGGCGAAAACCACCACCGCCAGCAGCAGCACGCCGACGCTGGTGTCCATGCGCCAGCCATGCCATTCGATGGTGACGTCGCCGGGCCGGTCGGCCAGCCACACCGCGGCGACCATCGCGATCGCGGCGAGCGCGAACCACAGGAGCGTGCGCAGCGTCGTCATTGCGCGGTGCCGCGCGAGAGCAGGGCCACGCCGTGCAGGCTCAGCCGGTCGACCACGCGCTGGGCTGCGAGGTGCGTCTCGGCGTTGATCAACCAGGTCGCCGCCGGCGACGCGGCGGCGCCGGACAGCTGCTTCATCTCGCTCACGGCGCGGCCCAGATCGCCGGCGTTCACCGCCGCCTCGGCGCGCGCGAGGATCGCGTCGGCTTCCATGCCCTTGGTGTTCTCGCCGACGCGGCGGATCGAGACGATGCTCTTGAGCTTGCCCAGCACGCGCTGCCAGAACGAATCGTCGGCAAGGTCGGCGGCGATCACCGCGCGCGCCACGGTCGGGAACTGGCCGGCCAGCACGCGCACCGGCACGACGCCCGTCGGCGCCGTCTTGGCGAGCTCGTCGCGCATCGCCGCGATCTGCGGATCGCTGGCCGCCAGCGGCGCCAGCAGCTCCAGGCCGGAGGTGAACGGCCCGCCACTTTCGAGCGCCTGGCGCAGGCGCGCGGCGACGCCGATCACCGCCGCGCCGCGGCTGCTGGTGAGCGCGCGCTGGTTGCCGCCGGCGCGCGTCTCGAGATCGCGGCTCAGCCCCTCGATCTTCGCCGCCGTCTCCTTGGCGATGGCCTCGAGCCGCGCGGCGACTTCCTTCTCGACGGCGTCGGCACGCGCCCTGGCCTGGGCGGCGGCATCGCGCGCGGCCGCGTCGCCGCCGCCGCGTGCGATCTCGCCGCGCAGCCGCGCCTCGAGCTCGGCGAGCTGGCGTGCGACCTCGGCCTTCTCGGCGAGATTGGCCGTCGCGCCGGCGGCCTGCGCGTCGCGCTTTTCCAGCCGGTCGAGCCGCTCGGTCAGCACGGCGACCTGGCGCGCTGCGTCGCCCTGGTCGGCGCTCGGCGCGGCGCCCGGGGTCGCGGCTGGGGCATCGGCCGGCCGGGCCGACAGCGCCTTGAGCGCGGCCTGCGCGCTCTGCAGCTCGCTCTTCAGCACCGCGAGCTCGGCGCGCATCTGGCCCAAGGCGCCTTCCAGACGCACGGTGTCGGGCGACGGACCGGTAGGCGCCGGTGGCGGCGGTCGATTGGCGATTGCTTCAACGCGTTTGGTCAGCGCGTCGAGCCTGGCGGCGAGATCCTGGACGGCGGCAGCGCGGCGCTCCTGCGCCTCGACCCGCTGCTCGACGCGGCCGATCGCCTCGCGCAGAGCCGGCGCGGGATCGGCCGGCGCCGGCCGCGCTTCGAGCGCGGTGATACGGTCCTGCAGCGGCTTGATCTGGTCCGCGGTCCGCGGCGGCGGCGAGTGGCCGGTCAGCGAATAGGCGGCGCCGCGGATCGTCTCGGGATCGGCGAGATAGACCGCGGTGATGCCGACCAGCACGACGATTGTGGCGACGATGCCCGTGATGAAGGCGCCGATGACGCCCACGCCGCGGCGCGGCTGTCGTGTCGGCACGGGCTTGGCCGGCTTCTCGGCCGGCTTTTCGGGCGGCGGCGGCGGGGGTGAGGGCGGCGGTGCCTCGGCGGCGGCGGGCGTCGGTTTCGCAGGCGCGTCGCTCATGACAGGTTCTCCCTGGTCCGCCGCTGCCGCCGGGGGAGGCGTCAATCGGTCGATGGCCAGCAGCATCTCGTCCTGTGTCGGCCGACCGGCGACCGCCACCTCGCGCCACGGCAGGGACGATGCCCGCTCGGCGACCGCCTGGCTCATTACCACGGCCGACGCCTTGGCGAGTCCGCCGGCGATCTCCGGCCTGGACGCGAGCTTAACAAAGGCCTCGGCGGTCCGTGGCGAAAAAAGCGTCACGACGTCGATGGTTCCCGCCGCCAGCGCGTGCTCGACGTCGAAGGGCAGCGTGTCGGACAGCCGCGTCTCGTAGAGCGCGACATGCGTGATGGCGTAGCCGGAAGCGGCCAGCTGGCCCACGAGGTCGCCGGCGGTGGCCGTGCCGCCGACATGCAGCAGCGGGCCGGCATTGGGCCGGATCTGCTTGCGCACCAGCACGGCCAGCGCCGTCACGTCGCCCGAGGCCGACAGCGTGTCGTGGAAGCCCAGCGCCTCGGCGGTCTCGCCGGTGGCATCTCCCACCACCAGCAGGCGCAGGTCGCGCCTGGCGGTGGCCTTGGCCAGGGCGCGTGCGCCATTGGCGCTGGTCAGCAACACCGCCTGCGCCTCCTCGAGGCGCTGGTCGAGGTCGGCGGGCGGCTCCAGCGTCTCGTGGCGCAGCAGCGGCGCCAGCAGCGGCTCGTGGCCCTTGGCGCGCAACGCCTCGCCGAAGCGGCCGGCGTCGGGTTCGGAACGGGTGACCAGCACGCGCATGGCGATCACTCCTCGAAGAAGCGCGGACCGGCGCGGCCGCGCAGTTCATGTCCGGCATCCTCGCCCAGCGCGCGCCAGTCGTCGACCATGCCGCGCCGCTCCGCCGCGATGACCTCCGAGCCGTCGGGCCGCGCGATCAGCGCGCGCAGCCACATCCCGCCGTCGGCGAGCACGGCGTATCCGGCGATCGGCGTGCGGCAGGAGCCCTCGAGCACCGCCTGCATCGCGAACTCGGCGCGCACGCAGGTCTCGGTCGCCGGGTGGTTGATCGCCGACAGCAGCTCGCGCGTCGCACCGTCGGCGGCGCGGCACTCGACGCAGACCGCGCCCTGGCCGGCGGCGGGCAGCAAATCCTCGACCGGCACCGGCACGCCGACCTCGCCGCGGCCCAGGCGATTGAGGCCGGCGCGCGCCAGCACCAGCGCCTGCGCCACGCCCTCGTCGAGCTTGCGCAGGCGGGTGTCGACATTGCCGCGGATCGGCACGGTCCTGATGTCGGGCCGCGCGTGCAGCAGCAGCGCCTTGCGGCGCAGCGCCACGGTGGCGACCGTCGCGCCCCGGGGCAGCTCGGCGATGCGCGCGATGCGGCCGGGCGAGACCAGCGCGTCGCGCGGGTCCTGGCGCTCCAGGAAGCAGGCCAGCATCAGCCCCTCGGGCAGCACCGGCAGCATGTCCTTGGCGCTGTGCACGGCGATGTCCAGCGTGCCGCCGAGCAGGCCGTCCTCGATCTCGCGGGTGAACAGCCCCTTGCCGCCGATCTCCGACAGCGGCCGGTCCTGCACCTTGTCGCCGGTGGTGCGGATGGTGGCGATCTCGACGGCAAGCCCGGCATGGGCCGTCATCAGGGCATCGCGCACCTGGTTTGCCTGGATCAGCGCCAGCGGGCTGCCGCGCGTGCCGAGGCGCAGGACGGGCTTGCTCATGGTCACCCCTGTAGCGGGCGAGGCGACGGCGGAAAAGCCCCATCGTGCCGCACGGATGGGCTACAAGGCCGCCATGATCGTCCTGGGCATCGAGACCAGTTGCGACGAGACCGCGGCTGCCGTGGTCGAGGCCGACGAGGCGCCGCTGGGCCGGCTGCGCTCGAACGTCGTGCGCGCGCAGCTGGCCGAGCACGCGCGCTTCGGCGGCGTGGTGCCGGAGCTTGCCGCGCGCGCCCATGTCGAGGTGGTCGACGCCGTCGTGCGGCGCGCGATGGACGAGGCCGGGCTCGCTTTCGACCAGCTCGACGGCGTCGCCGCCACCGGCGGGCCCGGGCTGATCGGCGGGGTGATCGTCGGCGTCACGACGGCCAAGGCGATCGCCCTGGCGACCGGCAAGCCGTTCCTGGCGATCAATCACCTCGAAGCGCACGCGCTGACCGTGCGGCTGGTCGAGCCAGTCGCGTTCCCGTTCCTGCTGCTGCTGGTCTCGGGCGGCCACTGCCAGCTCCTCGCGGTCGAAGGCGTCGGCCGCTACAGGCGCCTGGGCACGACCATCGACGATGCGGTCGGCGAATCCTTCGACAAGACGGCCAAGTTGCTGGGGCTGGGCTTTCCCGGCGGACCGGCGGTCGAGCGCGCGGCGAAGGGCGGCGATGCCCGCCGCTTCGACCTGCCGCGGCCGATGTGGCGCAAGCCGGGCTGCGACTTCTCGTTCTCCGGCCTGAAGACGGCGGTGCGGCTGGCGGCGCAGTCATTGAGCCCCGGCGACACGCGCGGCGTCGCCGATCTCGCCGCCAGCTTCCAGCGCGTGGTGGGAGACGTGCTGGCCGATCGCTGCGCCAATGCGCTGGCGATGTTTCGCGACCGGCTGGGCGCGCGCGCGCCGAGCCCCGCGCCGCTCGTCGTGGCCGGCGGCGTCGCCGCCAACGCCTATCTGCGCGCGCGGCTGAGCGATCTCGCGGCCGGGCACGACGCCGTGATGCTGGCGCCGCCACCGGCCCTGTGCACCGACAACGGCGCGATGGTCGCCTGGGCCGGCATGGAGCGGCTGTTGATGGGCCAACGCGACGGGCTGGATTTCGCGCCGCGCCCGCGTTGGCCGCTCGACGAAACCGCCCGCGCGGTGATCGGCCGATCCGGTGTCGGCGCCGGCGTGAAGGTGTAGGCTGACGACAATGAAGGACACCCTGCCCAACGGCGTGAGCGTCGAGGTGACGGCGCTTTTCCCCACGCCGGTCATCCTCGTCGAGCTGCCCGACGCGGCGCGCATGAACGCCGATCTGCGCCGTGTGATCGCCGAGCGCGAGAAGAAGGTGCCCGGCACGCAGCACAGCAATCTCGGCGGCTACCAGTCGAGCTGGGACATGAACCAGTGGGGCGGGTCCGGCGCGCTGCGCCTGCTCGATGCCGGCCGCGACGTCGCCAACCGCCTGACCGCCGACCGCGAGGGCAAGCCGGTGCGCGTGCAGTGGAAGGCCAACATGTGGGCCAACATCAACCGCGCCGGCCACGGCAACGAGTTCCACACGCACCCCGGCGCGTTCTGGTCGGGCGTCTACTATGTCGACGACGGCGGCATCGCCGCCGATCCGGCGCTGGGCGGTGAGCTCGAGTTCATGGACCCGCGCGGCGCGGCGCCGGCGATGTACGCGCCGCAGCTCGCCTTCGGCACCCCGGGCGGCCTGTCGGGCGGCGCCTGCGAGTCGATCCCGCCGCGCGCCGGCCGGCTGGTGATGTTCCCGTCCTGGCTGCTGCACGGCGTGCGCCCCTATCGCGGCACCGCCGAGCGCATCTCCATCGCCTTCAACCTGAGCGTCTGATGAGCGGCATTTTCTTTCCCTTCCAGCCTGGACAGCGGCTTCCCGAGGTGGCCCTGCCGGGTATCGACGGCATGGGCCACAAGCTGAGCTGGAGCCTGCAGGGCGAGCCGCTGGTCGTGGTGGCGCTGGGCGATCTGCGGCGGCTGACGGCCGCGCCGATGGCCGGCCTGATCGCGTCGCTGGCCGAGGTCGGCGTGTCGGCGGTGGTGATCGCCGGCGTCAACGTCGCCGCGGCGCAGACGGTGCTGAAGGACTTCGCCAAGCCGGGCGCCGGCGGCGCGCCGCTGGTGATGTGCGATCCCGAGCGCCGCGTGCTCACGGCGCTGCTCTCGCCCGATCCCGCGCACGGCGCGCCGGCCACCGCGCAGCACGATCTGCGGCTGATCGTGCTCGACGCCAACCAGCGACTGGTCGGCGCCTTCGCCGGCGGCGACGAGGGTGCGCTGCGCGAACCGGTGCTGGCGGCGATCGAGGTGGCGCGCGCCGATCGGCCGCCCGAGTCAGTGCTGTGCGGCTCGGCCGCGCCCGTGATGATGCTGCCGCGCGTCTTCGAGCCCGCGTTCTGCACGAGCCTCATCGAGCTGTGGACCACGGGCGAGCGCAGCGACGGCGGCGTGTCGAGCCGCTATGGCAATGTCATGGCCGCCGACCGCAAGCGCACCGAGGACCACATCGTGCGCGATCCGGCGACGGTGAAGGAGATCTCGGACCGGTTGGCCTATCGTGTCGGCCCGGAGCTGATGCGCGTCTTCGCCTGGGAAGCCGAGTTCAGCTTCGACGCTCCGGTGGTTCTCTCGTATGCCGCCGGTCACCAGCACTACTTCCGCGCCCATCGCGACAACGGCACGCCGCAGACCGCGGACCGCATGTTCGCGGTGTCGCTGAACCTCAATGAGGACTACGAGGGCGGTGAGCTGGTGTTCCCGGAGTTCGGTCCGACGCGCTACAAGCCGAAGGCGGGCATGGCCGCGGTCTTCTCCTGCTCGCTCTTGCACGAGGCGCTGCCGGTGAGCGAGGGACGGCGCTTCGTGCTCACGACATTTTTCCGCGATCGCCGCAGGCAGCAGCAGGCGGCCCAGCAGCAGCGGCCGCCGTCAATGCGCCGCTGAGGCGCGCTGCTCGCGCACGAACCACAGCAGCGCGAAGCCGATCAGCAGGAAGGGAATGACCACGGCGACGCCCCAGCGCTGGGTGTCGGTGGCCGCGGTGACGATGGCGATGGCGGTCGGCGCCATCCACGCGGTGGCCCGCCCGGACAACGCGAAGAGCCCGTAGAACTCGCCGGCCATGCCTTCGGGCGCCAGGCGGCCCATCAGCGTGCGGCTGCCCGCCTGCATCGGCCCCATGCAGACGCCCAGCAGCAGCGCGAAGGCCATGAAGGTCAGTTCCTGCGCCGATCCGAACATGCCGCGCGCCGGATCGAGCGGCGCGGCCGGCATCACGAAGAGGATGCGGTTGGCCGAGACCGAGAGGATGCCCGACGCGGCGACGATCACGCCCGCGGTGGTCAGCAGCACCAGGCGGCGCGAGCCGATGCGATCGTCGAGCCTGCCGCCCAGCAGGCAGCCGGGAATCGCCGCCACCGTGATGATGATGCCGAAGATGCCCAGCATCACCGTGCTCCAGCCGAACACGCCCTTCGCATAGACGCCGCCGAAGGCGATGATCGCCGCCAGCCCGTCGTTGTAGATCATGTAGGCGATCAGGAAGAGGAACGGGTTGCGGTAGTGCGCCGCCTTGCGGATGGTCGCCCACAGCTTGCGCGCGCCCTCGCGCGCGGCGTCGAGCGGCGAGACGCCCGTCGGCTTGCCGTCGGGCGTGAACAGGAACATCGGGATCACGAAGACCGCCAGCCACAGCGCCGAGGCCGGGCCGATGAGGCGCTCGACCTCGAAGGTCTTGGGATCCAGCCCCAGCAGCGGCGGGCTGCCCGAGGGCGCCAGACCGACCATCGACGGGTCGCGCACCGCGAGCACGACGAACAGCGACAGCAGGCCGCCGGTGTAGCCCAGGCCCCAGCCGAGCCCGGAGAGCCAGCCGATGCGCTTGCGCTCGACGATGGCGGGCAGCTGCGCGTTGTTGAAGACGATCGAGAACTCCGCGCCGATGGTGGCGAGGATCAGCGCGAAGGAGATCGCCGGCACCATCGCGGCGTCGCCCGGCGTGGCGAACCACAGCAGGGCGCAGCCGATCGCGGTCAGCGTCTGGAAGACCAGGATGTAGGGTTTGCGCCGCCCGGTGATGTCGGCCATCGAGCCGAGGAAGGGACTGAGCAGCGCCAGCAGCACACCGGCGGCGGATTGCGTGAAGGCAAGCGCCGCCTGGCCGGCGGCGCCGGCGGCTTCCTTGACCTGCGCCAGCTCGGACGGCGTGGGCGTGTGGCCCAGCGCCTGCAGCAGCTGCGCCTCCTGCAGGCCGGCGATGAACTCACCGGCGAAGTAGGGGCCGAAGATGAAGGTGGTGACCAGGGTGAAGAACGGCTGGTTGGCCCAGTCGAACAACGCCCAGGACACCTGGCCCAGTCGCGAGGCGGGCCTCGCCGTGCCGTCGCCCGCCGCCGGCGCGTCTCCGCCCGCCATGTCCCCTCACTCGCCCCCGATGGGCCGGACCAGCTTGCGGATACGCGCTGCCGAAGTCCAGCCGCTCAGGGCTTCTTGCGCACGATGCAGCCGCTGAACTTGCCCTTGCTGCCATTGTAGGCGTGGCGGTTGCCGCCCAGCGAGAACGACCACACCATTCCGGTCGTGTCGTACTTGATCGGGCTGCCTGAAGAGGCGGAAACCAATCGCAGTTCGCCGTCCCACGGATCGCAGACGCAGACCGTTCCGCCGAACAGGGTGTGGACCTCGTCGATGACCGTGAAGTGGCCGCCGCCGTTGTTGTTCCAGCCAATGCGCGCGATCACGGGGTATCCCTTGTCGGTCGAGGCCTTGACCGTGTCGTAGACCTGGCTCTCGGTGACGAAGATGCATTCCCAGCCGCTCAGCCCGATGCGCCGCAGCACCTCGGGGAAGAACGACGCGTCGCTGTAGCTGGAGCCGTCATAGATCGAGCCGGTGACGTTGGAATAGACCTTGTAGATCTCGGGCTCTTCCTTGACCGCCTGCTCGAGGGCGAGCTTCGACAGCTGGCCGCCGATGTAGGTGCCGCCGGGCACGCCGGAGGAGGAGATCGCCGCGCCAGCCGAAAGGCCGGCGACCATCAGGTGCTTCTTCATCTTGAAATTGATCATCAGGATGCTGGCGATGCCGCACGAATTCGAGCTGTCCGCGCCGCCCTTGGTGACGGTGTCCTGCGAGCGCACGGCGTGCACGCTGCCGTAGCGATCGATGCGCATGAACCAGGAAGTAATCGACATGGCAGGTCTCCCCTAGCTGTGAAGGATGTCAGGTGGTCTGGCAAACGAGCCGGCCGCTGGCGCGCCCGGATTGGCGTGGACATGGGCGTGACGATTCCCGCCCCGGCGAATGCGACCCCATCGGACGAGGGGGCGTATTGGATCGTCGCCGGTCCCGCAGGTTGCTTCAGCGGCAGCTTGCGGACTTCGGCCGTCGCTGTCTAGACGGCGCGCCGCGGCGCGCTACACCTTGCGCACGATGCAACTGCTGAACTTGCCGGCGCCACCAGTGTAAGAGTGGCGATTGCCGCCGAACGACATCGACCAGACGAAGCCTGTCGGATCGTAGTTCGTGACCGCGTTGGCGGCACCGTCGACCAGCCGCAGTTCGCCGTCCCATGGATCGCAGACGCAGAGCTTGCCGCCGGTCGACGTGGTGTGCACCTCGTCGACGACGACGAAGTGCGCGCCGCCGCTGTTCCACGCGATGCGCGCGATCACCGGCGCGCCCGCGTCGACCGATGCCTTGATCGATGTGTAGACATCGGCTTCGGGCACGAAGACGCGTTCCCAGGTGCCGAGTCCCAGACGGCGCAGCACCTCCGGGAACTGGCCGGCGATGCTGTAGGTCGAGCCGTCATAGACCGAGCCGGTGACGTCGCTGTAGATCTTGTAGATCTCGGGCTCCTCCTTCACCGCGTTGGCGATCGAGGCGCGCGCGAGCGAGCCGCCGATGAAGGTGCCCAGCGGCGCGCCCGACGAGGCGATGGAGGCGCCGGCCGAGACGCCGGCGACCATGAGGTGCTTCTTCTGCTTGAAGTTCACCATCAGGATGCTGGCGATGCCGCAGGAGTTGGAACTGTCCGCGCCGCCCACGGTAATCGTGTCCTGCGAGCGCACCGCGTGCACGCTGGCATACCGGTCGATACGCATGAACCACGAGGTGATCGACATGGCAGGCCCCCCCGATTGTGTTGATGAAATGGATCAGGCCGTCTTGCGCACGATCCAGCCGCTAAACTTGCCCGGGCTGGGCTTGTCGTAGGAGTGGCGCTGGCCGCCAAGCGAGAACGACCAGACCCAGCCGCTCGGGTCGTAGTTGATCGTCTGGCCGGCCTGGGCGCTGACGATGCGCAGCTCGGCATCCCAGGGATCACAGACGCTGATCGTGCCGGTATGGGTCTCGTCGATGACGACGAAATGCGCGCCGCCGTCGTTCCAGGCGACGTGGCCGATCACAGGATTGCCAGCGTCGGTCGCCGCCTTGGCGGCGGCGTAGAAACCGGTCGGGCCGACCCAGTCGCACGACCAGGTGCCGAGCGAGAGGCGGCGCAGGACCTCCGGGAAGTTCATCGCGTCGCTGTAGGTCGAGCCGTTGTAAACCGAGCCGGTGACGGAAGTGTAGATCTTGTAGATCTCCGGCTCCTCCTTGACCGCCTGCTCGATGGCGAGCTTCGACAGCTGGCCACCGATGTAAGTGCCGCCGGGCACGCCGGACGAGGAGATTGCCGCGCCGGCCGAGAGGCCGGCGACCATCAGGTGCTTCTTCTGCTTGAAGTTCACCATCAGGATGCTGGCGATGCCGCAGGAGTTGGAACTGTCCTTGCCGCCCTTGGTGATGGTGTCCTGCGAGCGCACCGCGTGCACGCTGCAATAGCGGTCGATGCGCATGAACCACGAGCTGATCGACATGGCGGTGCCTCCTTCATCCCAGGCAGGGGACGAAACAAATGTGATCAATCACTCGGCGCCAAGTATGCCACGAAACATCCGGCTTGGACAGGGGATTCGTCGGGCAAGCCAAAAATTGTCAACCGGCGCCCGCTGCCGTTGACCCGGATATCAGGCTTTCGTTACATCTGCGGGAGCGCGGGTGTAGCTCAATGGTAGAGCAGAAGCTTCCCAAGC
>JBFXAZ010000121.1:0-15262 GCA_050183765.1 Reyranellaceae bacterium
AGCCGGCGCCTGAGGCCCTCGCTCCGGCGTTGCTCAACGTGCTGCACGGCGAGAGCGACGGCCGGCGCCGCCGCACCCTGCGCACCAACGCCGCCCTGGTCGAGGCGACCATCCGCCTGTTCCGTGCCGGCGCAACCTCGCCCACCGCCAACGCCGTCGCGCGCGAAGCCGCGGTGTCGGCGCGCAGCCTGTTCGCCCACTTCGCCGACGTGCCGTTGCTCTATCAGGCGGCGATCAAGCGCGTGCTCGACGACATGCTGGCCGGCGAATGGCGCGACCTGCGCCGCGGCAGCCGCACCGAGCGCATCGAGAACCTGGTCGTTCACCACGCGCAGGCCTGCGAGCAGTGGCTGCCGTTCCAGCGCGCCGCCGCGACCCTTCGTTACGCGCACGCCGATCTGTGGCAGGGCTGCCAGGCTGTGCGCGGGCAGTTGCGCGAGCGCATTCGCTCGGTCTTCGCGTCGGAACTCGCCCGTCTCGACGATGACGACGCCGGCACGCTTCTCGACGCGCTGTGCACGCTTCTCGACTGGGATGCCTGGGGCAATCTGCGCCATGATCGCGACTTGACGGTCGAGCGTGCGCGCGCCGTCTGGATCGCCGGCCTGGTCCGCCTGCTCGCCGCCGAGGAACCGGGCACGCGCGTCCTCGACGCGCCGCTGCTCGTGGCGATCAACTAGCTCTCGACCACCCCGATATACGACAGGCCGCGATGGCGGCCTGCGTGATCCAGCCCGTATCCCACCAGGAACTCGTTGGGCACCGAGAAGCCGACGAAGTCGGCGTCGAGCGCCACGACGCGCCGCGAGGGCTTGTCGAGCAGCGCGCACAGGCGCACCGAGCGCGCGCCGCGCGCCAGCAGCATCTCGCGCGCCGCGGTGAGCGTGCGTCCGGTATCGAGAATGTCGTCGACCAGGAGGATGTCGTGTCCCTCGACCGGCATCACCAGGTCGCGCACGATGCGCACCTCGCCCGACGATTCACTGCTCTTGCCGTAGCTCGACAGCGTGATGAAATCGAGCGGCCAGTCGGCGCCGGCGCGCGCCAGCGCCCGGATGAGATCGGCGGCGAAGACGAAGCTGCCGGTCAGTACCGGCACGATCATGGTCTGATCGCTCATCGTCCCGCGGATGTCGCGCGCCATGTCCTCGATGCGTGCCGCGATCTCGGCCGAGGAGATGCGAACCGGAATCTCCTCGCGCCCGGTCATGCTCAGCCCAGCGGCTCGATCGTGACTTTGACATCGGCGGCGCCCGCCGGCGGATCGTCGATGCGCTGGCGGAACGGCCGGCGCCCCAGTGCCGGAATGGCGTCGGGCTCGAGATCCACGCTCTTCTCGCCGACCGTGTTTTTCTCCTTGTCCAGGAAGGTGAAGCGCAGGCGCCGCGGTGTCGCCTCGGCGTCGCTGATGTTGACGATTTCGCCGCTGATCATGACCGAGTGTTCGGCGCCGGCGATGAGCTCGACCTTTACCTTGTCGGGCATCAGAGCGGGTACGGCAGAGGGCGGCTTCGCCGATGGCGGCGGCGGCGCAGACGGCGGGGGCTTGGGCGCGGGGACGGGCGGCGCCGGGACGGGCGGCGCCGTCGGCGGGCCGGTCAGCGTGTCGCGCATCGCATAGCCGATGGCGCCGACCAGGCCGATCAGGATCACCAGGCCGAGCGTCACCTTGAGCCAGATCGGCATGCCGCGCTCAGGCGGGATGGCCGGCAGCGCAACCAGCTCGTCGTGGTTCTGCGGGCGGATGACGAAGTCGGGGACCGGCCGTGTGTCGGTCAGCACCGGCTCGGCCGGCGGTTCGGCCTCCTGCTGCTCGACATAGGCCATCCACTTATGGCCGCAGCGAAAGCATTGCACGGTCCGGCCGTTCCGTCCGATGGCTGCCGGATCGACCAAATAGCGCGCCGAGCAGTTCGGGCAGACGAGTTGCATCGAGAGAGGATACCGGATTTAGTGATAGCCAAAATCCTAGTTCACCATTTGTTGTCAGACAAGCAACACGAGGCGAAAACTGTGGGGCGATTGGCATTGCTGGACCGCGACGGCGTCATCAATGTCGACCGCCGCGACTCGGTGAAGAGCCTGGACGAGCTGGTTCTGATTCCGGGGTCGGCCGCCGCCGTCGCCCGGCTGAACGCCGCCGGCATCAAGGTGGCGGTGGTCACCAACCAGTCGGTGGTCGGCCGCGGCGTGATCCCGCCGCGCCAGCTCGAGATCATCCATGATCGGCTGGCCGAGATGCTGGCGCGTGAAGGCGCCCGCCTGGATGCGTTGTTCGTCTGCACCGATCCGCCCGGTGCGCCCTCGCAGCGGCGCAAGCCCAGGCCGGGCATGCTGATCGAGGCGATGCAGCGCTTCCGCGCCCCGCCGCACGAGACGCCGATGATCGGCGACACCCTCAGCGATCTCGAGGCCGCCCATGCGGCCGGATGTCCGCGGGTGCTGGTGCGCACCGGCAAAGGCGCCGCAACCCAGGCCGCCGGCATTCCCGCCGCGTTGCTGCCCGTGGCGGTGCATGCCGACCTGGCGGCGGCGGTCGACGCCCTGCTGGCGCAAACCTAGGCGCTTGCCATGTGGTTCGGCTCGCTCCTGTTCAACGTCGGCATGTACGTCATCAGCACCGTGCTCGCGCTGGTCGGCCTGCCGGTGCTGGTCCTGCCGCGCGGCGCGGTGATCGTCTGGTCGCGCGTGTGGTGCCGCGCCGTGCTCGGCTGGCTGGCGCTGACCTGCGGCCTGCGCCACCGTGTCATCGGCCGCGAGCACCTGCCGGCCGGTCCCTGCATCCTCGCCATCAAGCATCAATCGACCTGGGAGACGTTGGCGGCGAACCTGGTGTTCACCGACTGCGCCTTCGTGCTGAAGCGGGAGCTGATGTGGATCCCGGTCGTCGGCTGGATGATGTGGCGGGCCGGCAATATCGGCATCGACCGCGCCGCCGGCACCTCGGCGCTGCGCGCGATCCTGCGCGATACCCGCCGCGCGCTCGACGATGGCCGGCCGGTGATCATCTTCCCCGAGGGCACGCGCACGCCGCCCGGCTCGACGCGGCCCTACCAGCCCGGCGTGGCGGCGCTGTACAGCCAACTCAAGATCCAGGTCGTGCCGGTGGCGCTGAACTCAGGCCTGTTCTGGGGTCGGCGCACCTTCCTGAAGAAGCGCGGCACCATCACCGTCCAGATCCTGCCGCCGATCCAGCCCGGGCTGTCGCGGGCCGCCTTCATGGATCTCCTGCGCGAGCGGATCGAGGGTGCTACCGCCGGGTTGATCGAGGATGCGCGGTCGATCTCGGGAACAGTGGAAAACAATGGGGACAGTGCGAATCCTACCTGACAGACCAATAAGTTAGATTGACCTATCCTGTAGATAAACCAGTGCGCTAAAGCCGGAACATAGAACGAACATCCGTTGACCGACGGAGTGGTTGAGCCTAGGTAGAAGGGTGGAGAGACCCATGGCCCATCGGCCGCTGCCACCCTCGGATCTGGCGACCCGGATCTGGGACATGAAGTATCGCCTCAAGGCCCTCGACGGGACGCCGGTGGACGTCGCGATCGAGGATACATGGCGGCGCGTCGCCACGGCGCTGGCGGCCAACGAGCGCGAGCCGGCGCGCTGGGCCGGGCGCTTCTACGGCGCGCTGGAGGATTTCCGCTTCCTGCCCGCCGGCCGCATCCTGGCCGGCTCCGGGACCAACCGCGACGTCACGCTGTTCAACTGCTTCGTGATGGGCACCATCCCCGACAGCATGGCGGGCATCTTCGAGCATCTGCGCGAAGCGGCCCTGACCATGCAGCAGGGCGGCGGCATCGGCTACGACTTCTCGACCCTGCGGCCCAAAGGCGCGCCGGTGCATGGCGTCGGCGCCGACGCCTCGGGGCCGCTGAGCTTCATGGACGTGTGGGACTCGATGTGCCGTACGATCATGAGCGCGGGTTCGCGCCGCGGCGCGATGATGGCCACCTTGCGCTGCGACCATCCCGACATCGAGGATTTCGTCGAGGCCAAGCGCGAGCCTACGCGCCTGCGCAACTTCAACCTCTCCGTGCTGGTGACCGACGCCTTCATGACGGCGATCGCCGACGATGCCGAGTGGCCGTTGACGTTCGGCGGCCGCGTCTTCCGCACGCTCAAGGCGCGCGCGCTGTGGGATCGCATCATGCGCGCGACCTACGACGTCGCCGAGCCCGGCGTGATCTTCATCGACCGCATCAACCGCGCCAACAATCTCGCCTACTGCGAGACGATCAGCGCGACCAATCCATGCGTCACCGGCGAGACCTGGGTGCTGACCACCGACGGCCCGCGCCAGGTCGCCGAGCTCGTCGGCAAGCCTGCGACGCTGCTCGTCGATGGCCGGCCTCACGCCAGCGGCGCCCAGGGCTTCTTCGCGACCGGCTGCAAGCCGACGCGGATCCTGCGCACCGTCGAAGGATACGCGTTGCGCCTGACCGCCGATCATCCCGTGCGGGTCGTCACCAGCGAGACGCGGTGGCGCCTGGAGACCACGTGGCGCGCGGCCGGCGAATTGGTGCCCGGGGATCGCGTCGTGCTGCACGACCATCGCCTGTGCGCCGGCTGGGCAGGCGCCTACGGCCATGATGAGGGCTATCTCCTCGGCCTGCTGCTCGGCGACGGCACCCTGAAGGACGACAAGGCGGTGCTCAGCGTCTGGCCGGCGCGCCGCGCGGCCAATGGCGGCGATCCGGTGGACGGCGTAACCGGTGTGATGGACGCGGCGCTGAACGCGGCGCGCGCCCTGCCGCACCGTGCCGATTTCGCGGGCTGGCAGCGCGTTGCCGGCCGCGACGAACGCCGGCTGTCGCTCGGTGCGCTGAAGCGCATGGCGCTCGACCTCGGCATGGCACCGGGGGCGAAGTCGATCACGCCGGCGATGGAGCGCACCTCGAGCGATTTCCATCGCGGCTTCCTGCGCGGCTTCTTCGATGCCGACGGCGCCGTGCTGGGCTCGCAGGCGAAGGGTGTCAGCATCCGGCTGGCCCAGAGCGACCTGGAGCGACTGGCGGGCGCACAGCGCATGCTGCTGCGGCTCGGAATCGTCTCCACGATCTATCGCGAGCGGCGACCGCCGGGCACGTCGTCGCTGCCTGACGGACGCGGTGGCCGCAAAGAGTATCCGACGCTCGCGCAGCACGAGCTGGTGATCGCCGGCAGCAACGTGGTGCGCTTCGCCGAGGTTGTCGGCTTTGCCCACGGCGAGAAGGCGGCCCGACTCAAGGTCTTGATCGAGGCCTATCGCCGTCAGCCCAATCGCGAGCGCTTCCTCGCCCGTGTCGAGGCGGTCGAGGACGCGGGCGCAATGGATGTCTTCGACGTCCAGGTTCCCGGCGTGAACGCTTTCGACGCCAACGGCCTCTACGTCCACAATTGCGGCGAGCAACCGTTGCCGCCCTATGGCGCGTGCCTGCTGGGCTCGATCAACCTGGCGCGGCTGGTGAAGGAGCCGTTCGAGGCCG
Organism: Reyranellaceae bacterium; assembly: GCA_050183765.1. Lineage (GTDB taxonomy): Bacteria > Pseudomonadota > Alphaproteobacteria > Reyranellales > Reyranellaceae > JAFAZJ01. The sequence continues at coordinate 5,475 of JBFXAZ010000121.1, forward strand.
GCGCGGCGCTCGACATGGCGGCGCTGGAGGAGGTCGTGCCGCTGGCGGTGCGCATGCTCGACAACGCCATCGACGTCTCGCGCTTCCCGCTGCCGGCGCAGGCGGAAGAGGCGCGCAACAAGCGGCGCATGGGGCTGGGCGTCACCGGGCTCGCGGACGCGCTGATCATGTGCGGCGTCCGCTACGGCTCGGCCGAGGCGGTGGCGCTGACCAGGCAATGGCTGGGCGCGCTGCGCCGCTTTTCCTACATGGCCTCGAGCGACCTCGCGGCAGAGAAGGGCTCCTTCCCGCTGTTCAACCAGACGCGCTATCTCCAGGGCGAGACGGTGCGTTCGCTGGACGAGGATGTGCGCGCCTCGATCGCCCGCTACGGCATCCGCAACGCGCTGCTGAACTCGATCGCGCCGACCGGGACGATCTCGCTGTTCGCCGACAATGTCTCCTCCGGCATCGAGCCGGTCTTCGCCTTCGCGCATGAGCGCACGGTGCTGATGCCGGACGGATCGAAGCGCGTCGAGGAGGCCTCGAACTACGCCTGGCGGCTGTACCGCCATCTGAAGGGGGCGGATGCGCTGCCGACCGACGCCTTCGTCGACGCCCAGACCCTGCCGCCCGAGGCGCATCTGGCGATGCAGGCGGCGGCGCAGGATTTCGTCGACAGCTCGATCTCCAAGACGATCAACCTGCCCGAGACGATCTCATTCGAGGCGTTCAAGGACGTCTACGCCGAGGCCTATCGCCTGGGCTGCAAGGGCTGCACGACCTACCGGCCCAACAAGGTCACCGGCTCGGTGCTGTCGACCGCGCCCGCGGCGGCTTCGTCTTCCTCTCCCTCCCCCCTTGTGGCGGAGGGGCGGGGAGGGGGGAATGCCGTTCCCGCGGGTTCGACTGGAGCCCCCCCACCCCAACCCTCCCCCACAAGGGGGGAGGGGGTTCAAAGCGGCGTGGTCTATATCGCCCAGCCGCTCGACCGGCCGCAGGAACTGCCGGGCCTGACCTACAAGATCAAGTGGCCGGGCAGCGACCACGCGATCTACATCACCATCAATGACATCGTGCAGGACGGCCGCCGCCGGCCGTTCGAGATCTTCATCAACTCCAAGAACATGGAGCACTACGCCTGGACCGTGGCGCTCACCCGCATGATCTCGGCGGTGTTCCGGCGCGGCGGCGACGTCTCCTTCGTGGTCGAGGAGCTGAAGGCGGTGTTCGATCCGCGCGGCGGGCAATGGATGGAAGGCCGCTACGTGCCCTCGCTGCTGGCCGCCATCGGCCAGGTGATCGAGCGCCACCTGATCGACATCGGCTTTCTCAAGCCCGGCGACCCACCGCTGGTCTACGATCCGCACGCCCTGCGCGCGGCGGCGACGGCGAGCGGTGCAGGCTCGCCCGGCGACGGCGAGGACGGTGAGGCTCGGGGGACATCAGGCGCGCCGTCGACGCCTCTGGGCCAATGCCCGCGCTGCGGCGCGGCGGCGCTGACCCATCGCGACGGCTGCGACCTGTGCTTCAATTGCGGCTATTCGCGCTGCGGCTGAGGCTACGTGGCTCACTTTTCAAGCGAGCAGCTTCAGGCGCTGTGTCGAGCTCTTGGCGATAGCGAAGGGGGTCTTACTGGGTCGGAGATCGCCAGGATTCTCATTGAATGCGGCCTCAAGGACCCGAGTGCGACATCTACGAAATGGAGGAGACTGTTTGATGCACTCGCGATTGCGCAAAACGAACGTGGTGATCGGACTCCAATTGTTGCGTTTGTTCGAAAAGCGATGCGTCCGACTCGGCACACTCACATGCCCGAGAGATTCGAGCCGCTCCGCGCAAGAGTAAACCATGCTCTAGCATTCGTCGGCATAGTCGTTCATGAAAGTGGAGAACTGGAAGCTGTAGCAGCAGCATCAACGCTTTCAGAAGCCGAGGCTCGGGCAAGCGAGCTACGGACTTCACTAGTTGGTCGACATCTTCATCCTGATGTCGTGTCGTTTTGTAGAGCTGAATTGGTACAGAAGAACTACTTTCACGCGGTGTTTGAGGCGACGAAGAGTGTGGCCGCCAAACTTCGTAAATTGACGGGATTATCGAGTGACGGTCATGAGTTGGTTCAAAGCACACTGGAAGGGGATGTGCCTCTCTTAGCGATAAATAATCTTTCGAAGCCCAGCGAACGAACTGAGCAAAGAGGTTTCGCAAACTTGCTGAAGGGGATTTTCAGCATGTTCCGGAACCCGCTAGCCCACGAGCCAAAAGTCGAATGGGAAGTTAGCATGCGGGATGCCGAAGACCTGATGGGCACCCTCTCGCTTATTCACCGACGGCTTGACGCAGCCAAGCCCAACACATTTGGCGGTCGGCTTAGGGATTGAGTGACGCATCAGCTCAGAACTCGCGGCGGATGATGAAGCCGTTGGTGACGGTTTCCATGCCGATGCGCGGGTAGTAGGTCATCGGGTCGGGCGCCGACAGCAGCAACAGCATCGCCTGCGGGCCGATGATGCGCTTGGTCTCGTAGAGCAGGGCCTTGCCGACGCCGCGGCCCTGCCACGCCTTGTCGACGGCGAGATCGGACAGATAGCAGCAATACGAGAAGTCGGTGAGCGCGCGCGACACGCCGACGAGCGCGCCGGCATCGTTGCGCGCCGTCAGCAAGAGGTTGGCATGGCGCAGCATCTCGGTGATGCGGCCGACATCGTCGAGCGGCCGGCGGATCGTCGACTTGCGCAGAACGTCGATGAATTCCAGCGCGCCGAGCCGGCCTTCCTCGCGCGCGATGGTGATGCCCGACGGCGGGGCCGCCTCCGTGCTGAAGTCGCGCGCGACGGCTCCTTCGGGCACCTGCAGCGGCCGAGGCTGCGAGGCGGCGTGCGCGACATGCGCGCGGCTGCGCCACAGATTGCTCCAGTAGTCGACCACCTGAGGTTCCGACTGGCCCATGGCGTAGGCGGGCGAGATCAGCGGCGAGACCTTCGACAGGCGGATCACCACGAAGCGGCGAACCGGCGGTTGCCGGCCGGCGCCGTCGAGGTTGCTGCCGCGGCCGCGGAACAGGGCGGCCAGCGATTCGAACTCGGCGCCGCCGTCGACCACGCGCGCCGTGCCGGCGAGCCGCCAGCCCTTGCGTCGGATCAGGTCGACGGTGTTGGCCTCGACTGCCGGGCGGACGGCGATGTTGGCCAGCGTGCGCGGCGAGGCGAGGTCGCAGAAGGCGACGTGATCGTCGTCGACCGTCGCCAGCGTCGCCTTGGGCGAGAGGTTGGGCGTGCCGTCGTCGTTGACGCTGGCGACGTACGCCATGCGCTCGCCGTCGATCTCGCGCCGGATTGTCTCGGACATGATGCCCATGGCACGCCTCGTTTCCTGGAACGGGCGAGACGCTATCGGCGAGCGCGCTTGTCACCCACCGGGGAATCGTCGCGATTGTGCGTTGCCGGTCAGCCGAACGGATCTGAATCCTTCAGGCCCGGCGTGCGTGCGACTGTAGACCGATCTCCGTTCAATCGGTCTTCAGGCGCTCGACCTCCGCTTCGAGCTCCTTGATGCGCGCGACGAGCTTGTCGATTCCCGGCGCGATCTCCGCCTCGCTGTAGCGCGCCATGATGTGCTGCTGGCAATTGGCGTCCCAGGCGGTGAGCTCGAACAGGATCGCGCGCTCGATGCGCGCTGTGTAGCCGGGCATCGCCAGCAGGCTCTGCAGCGCCTCATTGCCCTCGACGATGCGCGCGCGGCCCCACAGCTTCACCCGCTGCTTCGTGGCGTGATGCAGCAGGAAGATGTGGGCGCGGTCGTTCTCGGCAAGATTGCCGACGGTGACATACTGCTTGTTGCCGCCGAAATCGGCGAAGCCCAGAGTCTTCTCGTCGAGCGGCTTGAGGAAGCCGGGCGGGCCGCCGCGATGCTGGATGTAGGGCTGACCTTCGGCGGTCGCGGTGGCGAGGAAGAAGCTGTCGATATGCCCGAGGAACTGCGCCAGCTCCTCGGTCACCACCGTGCGCCAGGGCCGCTCGCGCTCGGCGCGCGCCATCAGCGGGCGCGAGCCCAGCCGAGCCTGGGCGGCCTTGACCGATGGCGTGAAGGCGACGTCGCTGGGATGGCCGTTTGGCGGGTCGGCGTCGGTCATGCGCCGCAGTACCAGAAGCGATGCGCGCTCACCAGTGCGGCGCGCTCACGTCGGCGCGCGCGGCCGATCGGCGAGGCCCGGCTCGGCGGCGTCCTTGAGCAGGATCCAGGTCTGCAGCGCCTTGGCGCACAGCGTGCCGGACTCGGTGTAGAGCGCGGTGCCGGAATAGAGCTTGCGGCCGTCCTCGCCGATGCGCCAGCCGACGACGATGCAGCGCTCGCCGGCGCGCGGCCGCTCGAGGATGCTGGCGGTCAGTCGGCCGGTCACCGCCGGCCGCCAGTCCCGCGGATCCTGCGCCGCCCAGGCCCCCGGACAGTCGAGCGTGCCCCAGACGAACACGCGCGCGATGCGCCCGCCGGCGTCGGCATGCGCGGCATGTGCATGGTAGAGCGACCACGACAGGCCACCGCCGTTCACCGGCCCGCCCCACACGCGCAGGCCATCGCCCTCGGCGCGGCCGCGGCCGCAGACGATGCAGTCGTAGAAGTTGCTGCCTTCGGGACTGCCGCCCGCCCGCCAGATCGCCTCGGCCCGCGGCCAGTCGATATCGAAGGGCGGCGGCTCGACGTCGAGCGGAGCGCGGCGCGCCTCGCAGATCAGCGTCTCGCCATGCTTCAGGGTCAGCCGGTCGTCGCCGATGCGCGCGACGCTGAGCGGCGTCTCCAGCGGCGCGGGGGCGCGGAACGTGATCTCGACCGGCTCGCGCTCGTCGGCGGCCAGACGGCTGGCGAGCATGCCACCGACATAGCCGCCATTGCCGGTCAGGCGCGGCCCCGAATAGCGGCGGTCGATCGTCAGTGTTTCGTCTGTCATTGGCACCCTTTCGCGCGGCGAACCTGCCGTGCGCTTCGGCCGGACGCAACCCCGCGGCGTGGGTCATTCTTCCGCCGATGAATCAACCCGGCCGATGGCTGCCGCTCGGACTGGTCGCGCTGTGCTTCACGCTCGGCGTCGCGACCCGCAGCTTCAACGACTCCTTCGGGGTCTTCGTGCCGCAGCTCGAGCGCGCGTTCTCGGCACCGCGCGCCTCGATCACCGGGATCTACAGCGTGGCCATGATCGCCATCGGCTTCTGCGGACCGTTCATCGGTCTGGTCGTCGATCGGCTTGGCCCGCTCAGGCTGGCGCTGTTCGGGCTCGCCGCCGCCGGCGGCGGCGCGGTGGCGGCTTCGCAGGCCGAGGCGCTGTGGCAGCTCTACCTCGGACTGGGCGTCGCCATCGGCCTGTCGGGCGCGTCGATCGGCGGCGTGTTCCATGCTTCGATCCTCGGCCGCTGGTTCTCGATGCGGCTGGGCACGGCGCTGGCAGTGGCGTGGTCGGCGTCCGGCATCGGCCAGATGATCATGGCGCCGCTGGCACAGGCGCTGATCCAGGCGCGCGACTGGCGCCTCGCCTATCTCGTCCTGGGGTGCGGGGTTCTGGCGGTGATGGTGCCGGTGCTGTTGCTGCCGTGGAAGCGCGTCGCTTCAGGCGATCCGGCGGTGATGGCCTTGCGCCGGCCGGCCGGCACGAGCGGCCCGACGCTGAGCCAGGCGGTGCGCGAACTGCCGTTCTGGGCGCTGGTGCTGTCCTTCGCCATGACGTCGGTGGCGATCTTCAGCCTGGCGCCGCAGATCGTCGCCTATCTCGGCAGCCGCGGGCTCGCGCCCGCGCAAGCGGCGAATGTCTGGGCGATCAGCGGCCTGATGATGCCGCTGGGCATGATCGGCTTCAACTGGCTGGCCGATCGCGGCGGACGCGTGCTGGGCGCCGCCGCGGCCTATGGTTGTTCCGCGCTGGGTGTGGTGGCGCTTTGGCTGGTGCGCGGGCCGGACGACTGGCCGTTGCTCGCCGCCTTCGTCGTGCTCTTCGGCAGCACCTCGGGTTCGCGCGGGCCGATGATCACGACTCTGGCGACCCTGCGCTACAGCGGCGCCCATCTCGGCCGCATCCTCGGCTGCATCACGATCGGCATGGGCGTGGGCGCCGGGCTGGGCGCATGGATCGGCGGCAAGCTGCTCGACCACACCGGCAGCTACGGCCCCGTCATGCTCATGTCGCTCGGCGCGCTGGCGATCGCGGCGGCGGCACTTGTGTTCGAGGCCGGCAACCGCCAGCGCATGCGCTAGAGAATCGCGGCGTGCACGAAATTGGCCACGAGGTCGAGGCGACGCGTGTGCCAGGGATCGGGGATGCGGTTGTTGGTGATGTAGGCGAAGGACACGCCCGAATCGGGGTCGGCCCAGCAATAGGACGTGCCGACGCCGCCATGGCCGAAGACGCGCGGCGATGCGAAGGAGCCCAGGCCGCGGATGGTCTCGGTATCGCCGCGTACATGCGGGCCGATGCCGCGATGCATCGGCATGCCCATGAACTCGTCGACGCGGTCGCCGGTCCAGTTGCGGATCGCGTACTGCAGGGTGCGCGGCGAGACCAGCCGCGTGCCGCCCAGCGCGCCGCCGGCCAGCATCATCTGATAGAGCGCGACCATGCCGCGCGCCGTGCCGTAGCCGCCGCCGCCCGGCACGCCGGCGCGCCGCCATTCCGGCGAGTTGGCCTCCACATCCTTCTGCGGGTTGCCGCCCAGCGGCGGCGACACGTGCATGTCGGAGACGCGCGCCAGCTCGGACGGGCGGCTCACGCCCATGAACAGGTCGTTGCCCAGGCCCAGCGGCTCGATCACCGTCTCGCGGATGAAGTCACGAAAATCCTGGCCGGTGATCGCCTCGATCACGACGGCGGCGGTCCAGTGCGCCGACAGGCCGTGGTAGTGGACCTTCGAGCCCGGCGTCCATTCCAGGGTGAAGTTGCAGACGACGTCCTTCAGCTTTTCGTGGTCGTCCCAGGCTTCCTTCGGCACCACGGCGTTGGGGAAGCCGCCCTGGTGCGTCATCAGCTGCAGCAGGGTGACGTCGCGCTTGCCATTGCGGCGGAAGTCCGGGACGTGCTCGCTGACCTTGTCGGCGAAGCGCAGCGCGCCGCGCTCGGCCATCACCCACAGCGCCGCGGCGCAGATCACCTTGGTGTTGGAATAGAGCAGCCACAAGGTCGAGTCGTTGGCTTCGCGCGGCGTCGGATCGGTCACCGCGTTGCCGAAGCTGCGCACCAACGCCAGCTTGCCGTGGCGGGCGAGCGCGATCTGGCAGCCGGGGTAGTAGCCGTCGTCGATCTGCTTGTCGATGAAGGCGATCAGCGCCTCGATCTGCTCGGTGCGGAAGCCCAGCGTGGCCGGATCGGCCGGCTGCAGCGGATAGGTCATGGCGTTTCCCCCTTAGCTTGTCGCCAGCCCGGCCAGGGCCATGCCGATCACCGCGTCGGCGCGCGTCCAGACCATCTCGGCCCATGGCGCGCCGGCCGGATAGAAGCGCTCGCGCAGATAGGCCTTGAAGGCGCGACCCTGTGCCGAGTTCAGATCGCGGTGCACGTGCAGCCAGTTGTCGCGCCGCACCGCCTCGAGCACCTCGTTGACGGGATAAGTGCCGTACTCGATCGCGATACCGCAGAAGGCCGCGTCGGGCGCTTCCTGCGGGAAGGCGTCGAGCGCCGCGCCGGTGACGACGGCCGAGGTCGAGCTGCCCTGCTCGGGCGAGGTCATCTCCTCGCCGTACCATTGCCTGGCGCGGTCGAAGGCGGCGCTGCCCGGCGGCGAGACGTTGATCAGCTCGCCATAGCCGAACGGCCCCAGCCCGGTATGGAAGTCGATGCAGCCGATCACCTGTGCTCGGCCGAGCTCCTCGCGGATCACGCGACGGATGGTGCGATTGGTCCAGGTCGGCTTGTGGCCGCCGAAGAACAGCCCATCGGGATGGCTGTACTGGCCGCCGCTCACCGCCTGCTGGAAGCCGAAGGCGCCGTGCTCCTGCGTGAAGGAGTCGATGACGCGCCTGCTCTCGGCCAGGCTGGCCTCGTCGTAGGAGACCGGTTTCAGCGCGTCGGCGATCGCGACATAGCCGAGGTTCGCCGGGTAGGGCTTGCCGTGATCGACGAAGTTGCGGTTGACGTCGACATTGTCCTCGTTGACGCGGCGGATCCAGGCGAAGCCGTGCGGGTTCACGCCATGGATCAGCAATGCTCCGGTGTCGGCGGGCAGTGCGGCGGCACGGCCGGCGCGCAGCCAGTTGATCATCGCGCCGCTGCCGCAATAGCCCTCCACGCCATGCGTCGCGGCCATCAGCACCAGCATCTTCGGCGCGTCGTCGGCGCCGAAGCGTGCGACGTCCATGAACAGCCGCCCGCCGTCCGGTCCCAGCGTGGGGTTGCGCAGGGAACGCAAGCTGCCGCCTGCCGCCGCCACCGACGCACAGAACTTCTCGCGCGCCTCGGCATAGCTGTCGGAGAAATGGCCGGCGATGGAACTCATGATCGGGGTACTGCCAGTGTTAAGGTGCGGCCATCGTAGCGGGGAGAGGGGAGCGCGCACCATGGCCTTGATATCGGTCGACGAAGCCCAGGCGATGGTGTCGGCGGGCGGGCACTTCTCGCCCTGGATCGCCGATCTCGGCCTGCGCATCGAGCGCATCGACCAGGACGGCGTGCGCGCCCGGCTGCCGCGTTCGACGCGCATCCAGCGTCCCGGCGGCGTGGTGATGGGCCAGGCGCTGATGGCCGCCGCCGATACGCTGCTGGTGCTGGCGTTCAGCGAGGCGCTGGGCCGCAAGCCCAGCATGGCCACCGTGTCGCTGACCACCAACTTCATGCGTGCCGCCGTCGATTGCGACGTGATCGCCGAAGCGCGGCCGCTGAAGCTCGGCCGCTCGACGGTGTTCGGCGAGGTCGTGTTCTACGCCGATGGCGAGGCCCAGCCGGTCGGGCAGGCGACGGCGGTCTTCGCCGTGCTGCCCGACGCCGCCGCCGGAAAGTTCACCCAGGTCGGCACGCCGGCGGTCGGCTAGGGCAATGTCCGGGCGCATTGAATCAGGAATGTCATCCCGAGCGCAGCGAGGGATCCAGTGCCGGCCTGGATCCCTCGCTTCGCTCGGGATGACAACTTCGCTCGACGAACGCTCGGCGACCTAAACGCCGAGGTCGCCGCCCGCGGCCGACGCCGTCGTGCCGAACTTGCGGTAGGCCTTGATGACGTTGCGGCCGACCTTCCACTTGTGGACCTCGTCCGGCCCGTCGACCAGGCGCTGCGAGCGGATCTGCGTATACCAGCGTGCCAGGATGGTGTCCTGGCTGTAGCCCAGCGCGCCGTGCAGCTGGATCGCCGTGTCGACCACCTTGTGCACCATGTGGGCGAGGTAGACCTTGGCGATCGAGTTCTCCTGCGTCAGGTCCATGCCCTTTTCCGCCTTGTAGGCGATGTGCAGCAGCATCAGGCGCGCGATGTAGAGCTCGCTGGCGCAGTCGGCGAGCATGAACTGCACGGCCTGCCGGTCGGCCAGCAGGGTGCCGAAGGTCGAGCGCTCGGTGACGCGCTTGGTCGCCATGTCGAGCGCGCGCTGGGCCTTGGCGATGTTGTGCATGCCGTGGCGCAGGCGGCCATAGGCGAGGCGATGCTGGCCCATGTTGAAGCCGTTGCCTTCGCCGCCCAACAGGTCCTCGGCCGGCACCTTCAGGTCCTTGATCTCGATCTCGGAGTGGCCGCCGGCGACCTTGTCGTGGTGCGGGCCCTCGAGCGCCATGTTGGCGATGTTGCGCTTGATCCGGTAGCCGGGGTTGGGCAGCTCGACGAGGAAGGCCGAATGCTGCTTGTGCC
>JBFXAZ010000122.1:0-15212 GCA_050183765.1 Reyranellaceae bacterium
CGCCTGCCGGCCGAGGAGGCCAAGGCGATGGGCATCGTCTACGCCATCCATCCGGCGGAGACGATCATGGCCGAGGCGCGCAAGCTGGCGGGCCGCTTCCGCAACGCCTCGACCACGGCCATCGGCCTGTCGAAGAACGCGCTGAACCAGTCGTTCAACATGGATCTGCGCGGCGTGCTGGAGCTCGAGGCCTACGGCCAGGCCATCGCGCGCAACACCGACTATCACCGCCAGGCGGTCGCGCGCTTCGGCGACAAGCAGCCGGCCCTGTTCGACTGGGAGGCGATGGACCGCGCGCAGCACTGAGGATCGTTGACAGCGCCCCGACGCAAAGCGCTACGTTGCGTCATGGCGCGCACCATCGAGCGCATTCCGCTTCCCTCGCCCTCGCCGGGCACCGACCGCCATCTGACCATCCATCGCTTCGGGCGCCCGGGTGCGCGGCCGCGCGTCTGGCTGCAGGCGGCGATCCATGCCGACGAGCTGCCCGGCCCGCTGGTGCTGCACCACCTGATGCCGAAGCTCGCCGCGGCCGACCGCGACGGGCAGATCCCCGGCGAGATCATGGTCGCGCCCTTCGCCAACCCGGTGGGCCTGACCCAGGTCGTCGGCAGCGTGCTGCAGGGCCGCTACGCGCTGGACGGCTCGGGCAATTTCAACCGCGGCTTCGTCGACCTGCGCGATTCCATCGAGGCGGCGATGGCCGGCAAGCTTGGCGATGACGCGGCCGCCAACGTCACGGCGATCCGCGCGACGATCGAGGCATTGCTGGCCGAACAGAAGGCCGACGACGAGAGCGCGATCCTCAAGCTCACCCTGCATCGCCTCGCCGCCACCGCCGATATCGCGCTCGACCTGCACTGCGACGACCAGGCGTCGCTGCACATCTATTGCGGTCCGCGTCAGGCCGAATTCTTCGCCGATCTCGCCGCGCGGCTGGGTGCCGCCGCCCTGCTGACCGCCGAAGACTCGGGCGATACGCCGTTCGACGAGGCGCTGACGCGACCGTGGTGGCAATTGATGGCGCGACACCCCGACAAGCCGATCCCGGCCGACGCGATGATCTCGTGCACGGTGGAGCTGCGCGGGCGCACCGATATCGACGAGACGATGGCGGCGCGTGACGCCCAGGGCATCTTCGATTGGCTGCGAGCGCGCGGCGCGATCTCGGGCAAGGCACCGACCGCGACCGCGCCGCCCTGCCCGGCGACACCGCTCGACGGCGTCGGGCCCGTACGCACGCCGCATGCCGGGTTGTGGGTTCCCTGCGTCGAGCCCGGCACGCGCGTCGCCGCCGGCGACATCGTCGGCTACCTGATCGATCCGATGCTGCCGGCCGACGTTGGCCGTCTGGCATTGAAGGCGCCGGTGTCCGGCGTGATGTTCGCGCGCATGCGGCCCGACCTCGCCAAGCCAGGCGATCGCGTCGCCAAGGTGGCCGGCGCGGAACCGATCGCCGGCCGGCGCGACAAGCTGCTGGGCGACCGGTGACGATCGTTGCGCGGCGCTTGCCTCACCAACGCCTGTGCATGGTCGCCGGCGAAGACGGCGCGGACGGACCTTCGCCGTCGCTGTTCATTTCCTCGAGCTGCGCCGAGAGCGCCGGATCCTCGGTGCACTCCAGGCGCATCCGCGGCTTGATCCGCCGCGTCTCCACGGCGAGCGCCGCCTGGCATCCTTCGCGGCTGAGCCCGTAGTCGACCGCGCGCGTCTCCCAATAGCCGCCATCGGGCAGCGGCGTAGCGGTGCAGATGATCAATGACAGGACCCAAGCGTTCATCCGGCAGCCTCAAGGCACCAGGCCTTGCATAAAAACCGCCGCCGACCCGCACGGGTTCCCTGTCAGGCACGTTCACTGATCAGCGGGACGCGTGTTCGCAGTCATGCGCACCGCCGTCTCCGCGAACCACCAGATCTGTCTCCCCCCTTCGCAGCGGGAACCACGGACCCGGCTGCGGCTTTCCCGATCATGGAGGAGGTGATGGCGGATCGGATCTACTACGTGGTCAGTGACGGCGAAGAGGACTGGGGCGTACGCCTCAACGACGGTGCCGTCGAGGGCCATACCGATCGGGACACGGCGCTCGTCCGGGCGCGCGACGCTGCGGTCGCCGACGGGGCCAGGGGACACGACGCGCAGGTTCAGCTGCAGACGGAGCTCGGATTCGAGCCGCGCTGGCCCTGGAGCGGACCGGCTTCGTAGCCGTCGCCCAACGGGCGCGATGCGGACGCTGGACCTCCACGGTCGGTTCCTGCGCGGCGACGATCGCGAGCGGCGACAGCGCGAAGGCCAGGGCGACGACGCGACGGCGCGTGCTCAGTAGATGGCGAAGGGCACGTACTTCTCGGCGATGCGCTTGAGCGTGCCGTCGGCCACGACCTCGGCCAGTGCCTTGTTGAAGAGGTCGCGCAGCTTGGCGTCGTCCTTGCGGAAGCCGATACCGACGCCGTCGCCCATGGTGCGCCGGTCCTTGATGTCCTGGCCGAAGAAATCGCAGCAGGCGCCGTCGGGGGTCTTCAGCCACTGCCACAGCGCCACCTTGTCGCCCAGCACGGCGTCGAGCTTGCCGGCGGCCAGCTCCTTGCGCGCCGCGTCGGCCGTCGGGAACTGCTTCATGCGGACGGCCTTGCGGAAGGCGCGATCGAGGTAGTCGGCGTAGACCGTGCCGCGCTGCACGCCGACGGTCTTGCCGCGCAACAACGCCGGCGCGCCGTCGGGCACCGCGGCGCTCCTGGCCGACACGAAGGCGCCGGGCACCAGCATGTAGCGCTTGCTGAAGCTGATCTGGCGCCGGCGTTCGGAGGTCATGATCATCGACGCCATGATCGCGTCGTAGCGCTTGTCGAGCAGGCCCGGGAGGATGTCGTCCCACGCCGCGGTGACGATGCGGCAATCGACCTTCGCGCGCTTGCACAGCTCGGCGGCGAGATCGACCTCGAAGCCGGCGGGCCGCCCCTGCGCATCGAGCATGTTGAAGGGCGGGTACCTGCCCTCGGTCACCACCGTGGCCTTGATCGCCGGCGCCGCCGGCGGCTTCTGGCCCGGCTTGGTCCTCTGCGCCGGCGTGGCCGGCCTGGGTCGCGGCTGCGCCGTCGTGCCCTGCGGCTGCGCCATAGTCGCAGGCGGGCCAAGCGCCGCCAGCGCGACGAGAAACACCGTCACGCCCGCGAGAAACCTCGTCCGCGTCCCGATCCGCATCGCGCCATTCTACATCAGGGGAAATGGCAGATATTTGGCCGCCAGCTTCTGGATCGTGCCGTCGCTGCGCAGGCCGGCCATGGCCTTCTCGACCGTCTCCTTGAGCTTGATGTCGGAGCGCAGGAGGAAGGCGACGCCCGGCCCGGTCGCCGCGGGGTCCCGGATGTCGGGCTTCGCCAGCTCGCAGCAGGCACCGGCGGGGCCCTTCAGCCAGGTCGCGGTGCGGCGGCGATCGAGCAGGGCGCCGTCGACCTTGCCCGACGTCAGCGCGGTCTTCACTTCGTTCGGCGTTTCCATCTCGACGACCGTGGCGCTGCCGCCCGCCTTCAGCCAATGCCCCCAGCGTGTCGAGCGCTGCACGGCGATCCGCCGGTCCTTCAGCCCGGCCGGCGTGGCCTCGAGCGTCGTGCCCTTGCGCACCACGATCGCCAGCGGCACGCGGCCGTAGCCCGCGGCGAACACGCTGCGCTCGGCCGGCAGGTTGCCGGTCTCGATCCCGCCCGCGGCGAGATCGGCCTTGCCCGCCGCGATATCGGCGCGCAGATCGTCCCAGTCGACCGCCTGGACGATGCAGTCGGCCTTCAGCCGCGCGCACAGGATGTTGAGCAGCTCGATGTCGAAGCCGACGAGGCGGCCTTCCGCCGATCTCGTCGCGAATAGCGGCTCGGACAGGTCGACGATCACCTTCAGGCGCAGTGTCTGCGGTGGCTTGACCTGCTGGGCGGCCGCCGTCGAGGCAAGGAGAACCAGCAGTCCGGCGAGAATGGATCGCATCGTCAGGCCTCCCGCCGGGCAGCATGGCCCGGATGGCTTCGTGGTCAAGCCTCAGTCGCGCACGATCAGGATATGCATGCGGCGCGGGCCGTGGGCACCCAGCTCGAGCTGCTGCTCGACATCGGCGGTGCGCGACGGTCCGGTGACGGTATTGACCGTGCGCGGCATCGCGCCTTCGCCATAGCGCGCACGCAAACGGGCGAAGACCTCCTCGTAGGCGCCCACGACATCGTCCTCGCGCAGGATCACGACATGGGTCTCGGGCAGAAGATTGAGCGAGGTCGGATGGTCCGGGCCCGAGGTGAAGATCAGCGTGCCGGTTTCGGCGACACCGGCGAAGGCGCCGGTGATCGCCACGCGGTCGGCATCCTCGGGCAGGCCGCGACGGATCGCCAGCATCGGCCGGCTCGCCCAGCCATAGCGATCGAGCGCCGGATCGGGCGCCATCACGGCCGCGGCGGGCAGGTTGTTGGTGGCAAGATAGTCCGTGACCGCGCCGGCGACCTCGGCGGCGACGACGCGCGCCACCGTCGCGTGGACCGCCTTGGCGCCTTCCTCGAACAGATCGATCTGCCGCTCGCGCGGGATCCGCGAACGCCCGGGCACGATGTTGACGGGGTGCTGCGCCAGACGCGCTTCGGCGGCGGCGCGTGCCTCGCCCGCGAGCTCGCCGCGGCGCAGGCCGCGGCGGATCGCGCCCAGCATCTGCTCGCGCGCGCTCATCGCGTCGCCCCGCCGCGCGCCTTCCATTGCGCATGGAAGGTGCCGCCGGCCGGTGGCGCGGGCATGTCGCGGTGCTTCGTCCAGCCGCCGGCCAGCGGCAGCGTGCCGTAGCGGCCCTCGGCGCGGCCGAACAGCGCCAGCGCGCGATTGGCGATGCCGGTGGCGGCGCGATAGAGCCTGGGGCGCTTCGCCAGGAAGGCCCACAGCCCCAGCGCCTTGCGCACCGTGGCCGGCGTCAGATGCCGCTCGAACTCGCGCTCGCGCCAGTGCCGCATCAGCCCGGGCAGCGGAATGCGCACCGGGCAGACGCTCTCGCAGCGGCCGCAGAAGGTCGAGGCGTTGGGCAGGTTGCCCGCCTCCTCGAGCCCCAGCAGCTGCGGATCGAGCACCGCGCCGATCGGCCCGGGATAGACCCAGCCATAGGCATGGCCGCCGATCGCGCCATAGACCGGGCAGTGGTTCATGCAGGCGCCACAGCGGATGCAGCGCAGCATGTCCTGCATCTCGCTGCCCAGCACCTGGGAGCGCCCGTTGTCGAGCAGCACGACGTGATAGGAGCGCGGCCCGTCGGGATCGCCCTCGCGCCTGGGCCCGGTGTTGAAGGTGGTGTAGCTCGACCATTCCTGGCCGGTGGCCGAGCGAGCCAGCACGCGCAACAGCGCCGCCGCATCTTCGAGCGTCGGAATCACCTTCTCGATGCTGGCGATGACGATGTGCATGTCAGGCAGCGTGTTCGACAGATCGGCGTTGCCCTCGTTGGTCACCAGCATCGAGCTGCCGGTCTCGGCGACCAGGAAATTGGCGCCGGTGATGCCGACATCGGCCTCCTGGAACTTGCGCCGCAACACCTCGCGCGCCTCGGCCACAAGGTCGTTGCGCTCGGTCAGCCGGCGCGTGAAGCCCAGCTTGCTGTGATGCTCGTGGAAGGTGTCGGCGACCTGGTCCTTGGTCAGGTGCACCGCCGGCGCGATGATGTGGCTGGGCGGCTCGTTGCGGAGCTGGATGATGTACTCGCCCAGGTCGGTCTCGATCGGCGCGATGCCGTTCGCCTCGAGGTGCTCGTTGAGCCCGATCTCCTCGGCGATCATCGATTTGGACTTCGCCACCGTGCGCGCGTTGGCCTGGCGGCAGAGATCGAGCACGATGCGCCGCGCGTCCTCGGCCGTCGGCGCCCAGTGCACGTGGCCGCCCAGCGCCAGCACCTTCCGCTCGAAGCGCTCGAGATAGAAATCGAGATGCGCCAGCGCGTGGTTCTTGATGTCGCGCGCGCGATCGCGCAGCGCCTCGAACTCCGGCATGCGCTCGACGGCGCCGCGGCGGCGCTCGACGAAGCCCACCTTCATGATCGACAGCGATTGCTGCAGGTTGGCGTCGCGCAGCGCCACGCCGATGTTGTCCTTGAAGGCGTGCGCCGTCGATCTCATGGCGCGGGCTCGCCGATCGCCGGCTCGTCGGCCATGCCGGCGATCACCTCGGCGACGTGGCGCACCTTCACGGCCCTGCCTTCGCGCTGCAGCTTGCCGGCCATGTTCAGCAGGCAGCCCATGTCGCCGGCGAGCAGCATGTCGGCGCCGGTCGCGGCGATGTCGGCGATCTTGTCGTCGAGCATCGCGTTGGAGATGTCGGGATACTTCACGCAGAACGTGCCGCCGAAGCCGCAGCAGATCTCCGCGCCCTTCATCTCGACCAGCTTCAGGCCCTCGACCCCGGCGAGCAATTGGCGCGGCTGCGCCTTCACGCCCAGCTCGCGCAGGCCCGAGCAGGAATCGTGATACGTCGCCGTTGCCTCGCACCGGGCCGCCGCCGCCACGCCCAGCACGTCGACCAGGAAGCTGGTGAGCTCGTGCGTGCGCGACGCCAGCTTCTCGGCGCGCGCCTTCATGCCGGGATCGTCGGCGAACAGCGCCGGATAGTGATGGGCGATCATGCCGCCGCACGAGCCCGACGGCACCACGACGTGGTCATAGCCCTCGAAGGCCTCGATGACCCGGCGCGCGATGTCGGCGGCATCGGCGCGGTCGCCGGAATTGTAGGCCGGCTGGCCGCAGCAGGTCTGCGCGTCGGGCACCACGACGCGACAGCCGGCGTCCTCGAGCAGCTTCGCCGCGGCGAAGCCGACCGATGGTCGGAACAGATCGACAAGGCAGGTGACGAAGAGGGCGACATCGAGGCCGGCGCCCGGCCGTTGCCGATCGCGCATCGTCGGTCAGTTCGCCTTGGGCAGCAGCAGGTACATGCGCCCGCCGCTGTTGAAGCGCCCGGCGATATCGCCCAGCGCGTTGCCCGAGCCGAGATAGATGTCGCCGCGGCCGGCCCCCTTGATGTCGCCGCCGGTATCCTGCGCTACCGTCAGGCGGCGATAGGGCGTCGCCGCGCCGCCGCGCGTGCCCGGCCGCATCGTGTCGATCCAGACCGGGATGCCGTAGGGCATCACCGAGGCGTCGACGGCGAGGCTGCGGCCCGAGGTGAGCGTCACCCCCTGCGCGCCGATCGGGCCGGCGCCTTGCGTGCTCTTGAAGAAGACGTAGCGTTCATTGCGCCGCATCACATCGCGCGAACGCTGCGGATTGGACAGCAGCCACTTGCGGATGCTCTGCGCGGTCACCTGGTCCTTGGGAATCGCGCCCTCGTCGGCCAGCACCCTGCCGATCGCGGTGTAGGGCCGGTTGTTGGTGCCGTCAAAGCCCAAGCGCAACAGGCCGCCTTCGACCAGGGCGACGCGCCCGCTGCCCTGGATCTGCATCTCGAACAGCCCGATGGGATCCTCGACCCAGGCGACCTCCAGCCCCCGGCTGCGCAGGCCGCCGTTCTCGATCTCGGCGCGCGTCAGATACGGCTTGTCGGCCTGCAGGTCGGGCGGCCGCTTGTAGACGGGGATGGTAAAGCGCCGCGACGGCGCCCTGCTGCCGCGCAGCACGGGTTCATAATAGGCGGTGTACTTGACGTCGACGCCCTGGCCGCCGACCGCGTAGGCCTGGAAATTCTGCTCGAAGAAGGCGTGCGCCGATCGCGAGTCGCGTGCCCTCGCGGCGCGCCCACAGACGCGCTTCCAGTCGTCCGCGCCTGCGCGCAGCTCGCCGTTGTCGGCGCCGATACGGGTGTCGCCGCCCGCGATCAGGCGCGGGCAGGAGCGGCGGAACGCCAACGCGGCATCGGTGAGATTGTCTTCGCGCCAGCCCGGCAGCTCGGCGAAGGCCACGGGCCTCAAGGTGGGAAGCGGCCTACGGTCGGCGCCGACGCCTTCACCGGCCGTGCAGCCGGCCAGAACGGCCAGGCCAAGGGCGCCGAACACCCAACGTAGAGCTGCGATGTGCAAGAAGGGCTCTCCCGGATTGTGGGGTCCCGCCTGCAAGAGCGCGGGGCCGGCCGACGATTCCACGTCGGGGCCCCGGATGGAACCCTGAATTCAGCTCTCGCTGTCAGTGCCGACCAGCAGCCAGTTCGGATTGTCGGAGCGTGTATCGCGCGCGAAGGTCCAGACATCGGTCACGCGATCGACCGTGTTCGGATTGCCGTCGACCACGAGGCCGTCCGGCCCACGCGTGACGTTGATCTGCTCGGTGACGAACCGCATGGTCACATGCGCCATGCTGCCGCGCAGCTCGGCGCGCACCAGCTCGGTCGAATCGAAACCGATCAGGCTGGTCTCCAGCACACGCCCGTGCGCCTGGCGGTCCTTCACCGCGGCTTCGAAGCTGCCGAAGGTGGCGTCGTCGAGCAGCGGCCGCAGGGACGCGAGGTCGCCCTTGGCGAAGGCGCCGACGATCATCTCGAAGGCCGCGCGCGCGCCGCCGCCGAAGCCATGCGGATCGAAGCTGCGATCGGCCTGGCGGATCGCCTCGATGCCGGCCGCCGCAGCCGGCGCGATGCGCACCTGACCGCCGGAACGCGGCGGTGGCGGCAGCGGCTCGTTGCTGGGCCGCGGCAGCTGCACCACGTTTCCATTGTCGCGCCGCGCCTCTGGCGTGGGCGCGGGCGGCGCGAACGGATCCTGCGTCGGCGGCCGTTCATTGCCGGTGCGGCGACCCAGGACGGAGCGCAGCCGCAGCACCAGGAACACCGCAACGAGGGCAATCAGGATGATTTCGATATGGCTGCCCATGGAAACCTCGCCGACCGAAGCGCCCCATACCCGCCTCGGCCCCAATCTACATAAGCGGAGGCCCATGAAAGGGCAAGGCAAGCGGCAATCCGGCCCAGGCCCGGATTTGGCCCTGAAATAGGGCAATCACGCGGCAAGGATCACGAGGTCGAGAGGCGCGGCCACGCCGGCCACCGCGCGTTGCGCGCGACGCTCGACCGGCGCGACCGCGACATAGCCCTGTGCCGCGGCGAGATCGTAGGTGGCGGCATCGGTGAGCGCGCGCACACCCTCGTCCTTGGTGTGCTTCTCGAGCTTGGCGGCGAGGTTCACCGCGTCGCCGATGACCGTGTATTCCAGCCGGTCGCCGTCGCCCACCGCGCCGAAAATGACCCGGCCCGAGGCGATGGCGAGACCCACGCGCACAATCGCCTGGCCGGCGGCCTCGCGTTCGACGTTCCAGGCGGCGATCGCGGCGAGCACCGCGTCGGCGGCGCGCAGCGCGTCGGCCGCATAGGTCTCCCCGGGCCGCGCCGCACCGAAGGACGACAGGATGCCGTCGCCCAGGAACTTGTCGATGCTGCCGCCGGCCGCGAGGATCGCCGGGCAGACCCGGCTCTGATACTCCTGCAGCAGGCGCATCACCGCGTCGGGCTCCATCGACAACGACAACCGCGTGAAGCCGCGCAGGTCGGTCGTGAGGATCGCCGCGTCGCGCAGCTCGCCCTCGCCCGGCGCGATCGCCATCTCGCTGCGGCGGATGCGCTCGGCGACCTCGGGCGCAAGAAAGCGCGACAGATCGCGCGCCGCGACCTGCTCGGCGGCGGCGCGAATCAGCAGGCGGCGGGCGCGCGCGATGGCCAGCGCGAGCACCAGCGTCACGACCGTGATCGTGACGATGCGATCGACCTCGGCGCCGTAGAGGATGAAGTCCGTGCGGACGTACTCGACATAGTCACGCGTGCGGCAGGGATGCGCCTCGCAGCCCGGCGGGCGGCCGACGTTGTAGCCCCACCTCTCCGTCACGCCCGACGCGAACGCCACGAGGACGAGCCAGCCCACGACGGCCATCGCCCCGGCGAACAGCACGAACCGGACCTCGAAGCGCAGCGCGCGCAGGGCGATGAGGATGAAGACATAGGCGAAGGTCGGCGCCTTGAGATAGAAGCCCGGCGGCTGGCCGTACTTGAGATGGAAGCTCCAGATCACCGCCATCAGCAGCGCGATATCGAGCACGACGGACGCGAACAGCATCCACGGCCGCAGCATGTGCCCTAACGCCAGGCCCAGCCGGATCAACGTGAGCGTGGCGTAGATCGCCAGGATGCCGTCGATCAGATCGACGCCCCGGATGATGTCGATGGCCTGTAGGCTGCCATGCGCCATCGGGGCGACATGATAGAGCGCGGCGAAGAACACCACGAGCAGCAGCTGCGCCAGGCTGACCAGGATCTCGCTGCGTTCCTGCTGCGCGCGGATGCGCGCAAGCACCCGTGCCGGCGGCGTGGGTTCGCCGACGCCGTCGAACAGCCAGCTCAGCATCGCTTTCATGGCGCCACTCTACGCGCTTCGCCGATCGCACGGGATTGCGTCGTCGATAGCCGCACGCTATCGCGCCTTGCGCAGCCACAGGCTGGTCGACCATCCCTGCGGGTGGCGCGGCAGGCGCGCGGCCACGCACCGGCCGACGCGCCCGGCCAGGCGCGTGGCCGCGTAGGGCGACGAGAACAGCGCCTCGTAGGCGCCCGACAACAGCAGCGGAATCACGCCCTGCTGCTCGTTGTAGTTCCGCCATGCCCAGGCCGGCGGATAGTCGTCGGGCAAGGCGATGTCATGGATGTGCACCAGCACATCCGGCGGCAGCATCGGCAGGACGCGGCCGAACAGCAGATCGACGTCGCTGCCCGGCATCAGGATATGGCTGGAGTCGACGAACAGCAGGTCGCCGGCGCGCAGCGCGGCGAACACCGCCGGATCGGCGTCGTGCACGGTACGCGGCACCACATCGACGCGCGGCAAGCGGCTGATGTCGGCGCGCGGCGCGGGATCGATCGCGGTGATCGTGCCCTCCTCCAGCGCCGCGGCGAGGAAGCGCGTCGAATGGCCGGAGCCGATCTCGACGATGCGCCGGGGCTTGCGATGGCGCACCAGCGCATAGGCCGCACAGGCATCGAGCGTGGGAAACCAGGCCTGATCGAAGCGCGGCGCGGGACCCGCCCAGTCGGCCGGCAGCTCCTTGCGCGCGAGCGCCTCGAGCGCGGGGGCGGCGGCATCGATCAGGTCCAGCACCGCCTCGAACGACTCCCCGCGCGCGGCGAACAGCGTCTCGATCGCCTCGTAGCGCGGCGAGGCACTGGCGGCCGGCAGGGTCGCGGCATAGCGATAGGGAATGAACCAGCCGCGACGCCCGAGACCCAGCAGCGTCGGCAATCCGAGCCTCAATCGGCGCCAGAACATCACAGCGCCAGGGTCATGCCTTCGCGGGCGACCGTGATCCGTGCCAGGCCCGACCGCGCCGTGCCCGGACGTGCCGCGGCGGCGGCGGCGGCGATGCGATCCATGGTATCGTCGTCATGCGAGGGATCGTGGTGGAAGATCACCAGCGTGCCGACATCCGCCACGTCGGCGATGCGCATGCCTTCCTGCCAGGTCGAGTGGCCCCAGCCTTTGTACCGGGGATATTCCTCGTCGGTGTAGGTGCTGTCGTAGATCATGATGTCGGCGCCACGGCACAGATCGACGATGTTGCGATCGTGCTCGCCGGGCCGGTGCTCGGTGTCGGTGATGTAGCAGATCGACCTGCCGCCATGCTCGATGCGATAGCCGGTGGCGCCGTTGGGATGGTTGAGCGGCGCGGTGCGCAACGTTACGTCCGGTATCGGCGTCAGCGTGTCGCCGCAGGCGAAATCATGAAACTCGATCTTGGCCAGGAAGACGTCGAGCGACACCGGATAGAGCGGTGCCGCCATCACGTGCTTGACCACGTCGAGCAAGGTGAGGTCCGGCGCGAGATGCCCCGCCCACAGGCGCACCCTGTGGTCCCTGCGCGCCATCGGCGCGAAGAACGACAAGCCGGTGATGTGGTCGAGATGGGTGTGGGTGAAGAAGATGTCGGTCTCGGTCGTCTGAGGCGGATTGGAGATCTTCACGCCGAGCTTGCGGATGCCGGTGCCGGCATCGAACACAAGGCGGCGGTCGCCGGCCATCACCTCGAGGCACGACGTGTTGCCGCCATAGCGGACGTACTCGGGGCCGCTGCAGGCGATCGAGCCGCGCACGCCCCAGAACGTCACCGACAAATCGGCTGCCAACGCACCTCTCCTCGCGACCTCTGGCAGACCACCACCGGTCAATGCGCCCGTCAATTCACTTCGATCAGCAGCTTGCCGGTGTTCTCGCCACGATAGAGCATGGCGATCGCGTCCGGCGCCGCTTCGAAGCCGTGCAGCACGTGCTCGCGATAGCGCAGGTGCCCGCCGCGTATCCACCCTGCCAGGTCGCGCAGCGCCTCCTCGTAGCGATCCATCCAGTCGAACAGCAGGAAGCCCTCCATCCGCGCGCGCTTGACGAGAAGGTGCCGCTCGACGCGCGGGCCCGAGGGCCACGGGTCCCAGTTGGCGATCGAGGCCGTGCCGCAGATCACCACCCGGGCGCGCACCGCCAGGCGCGGCCAGACGGTCTCAGAGATGCGGCCGCTGGTGTTGTCGAAATAGACGTCGATTCCGCCGGGACAGGCCGCATCGAGCGCCGCGCCCAGATCGCCGTCGCGATAATCGATCGCCGCGTCGTAGCCGAACTCCTCCCGGCATTGCCGGACCTTCTGCGCGCCGCCGGCGATGCCGACGGTGCGACAGCCCTTCAGCCTGGCGATCTGGCCCACCGCCGAGCCCACCGAGCCGGCGGCGGTCGACACCACGACCGTCTCGCCCGCCCTGGGCAGGCCGACGCCGAGCAGGCCCCAATAGGCGGTCACGCCGTTGGTGCCGAGCACGCCCAGCGCCGTCGACATCGGCAGGTCGTGATCGGTGACGCGCCGCGCGATACCGGCATCGACGGTGGCGTAGCGCTGCCAACCGAACATGCCGGCGACCCGATCGCCGGCTTTGAAGCCGTCGGCCTGGGAAGCCACCACCTCGCCGACGCCGAACGCCCGCATCACGTCGCCCACCGGCACCGGCGGCGCGTAGTTCGCGGCCGCGTTGACCCAGCCGCGCATCGCCGGCTCGACCGACACGAACCGGTTGGCGACGAGGATCTGGCCGGGCGCCAGTTCCGGCACCGGCGCCGTCTCGATCGCGAAATGTTCCGCTTGGGGCACGCCGACCGGCCGCGATTTCAGGATCACCCGGCGATTCTCGATATTGCGCATGCGCCGCCTTCCTCCAACCGGAACCCGCTCATCGCCCGCGTTGCGATGGCCGCCGACGGAGCGCATTATCCTTCAATGGTTGGACGACTGTCCGCCATCCCGATTGCCGCCATGCAGCCGCAATCCGGCGACAGTCTAGGGGGCAAGATGCAAAGGATAGTGACGATACAGGGCCAGCCCCCCGAGGGATTGACGCGGACCGCCAAGTTCGGGATCGGTCACGTGGTCAAGCACCGCGTGTATCCGTTCCGCGGGGTGATCTTCGACGTCGATCCGGTCTTCGCCAATACCGAGGAATGGCTGATGTCGATCCCGGAGGAAGTCCGTCCCCGGCGCGACCAGCCGTTTTATCACCTGCTGGCCGAGAACGCGAAAACCACTTACGTGGCCTACGTTTCGGAGCAGAACCTGCTGCCCGACGAGACCGGCAAGCCGGTGGGTCATCCGCAGATCGCCGAGCTGTTCGCCGGCTTCCATGGCTCGTTCTACGCGCCGCGCCACATCAAGACGCACTGAGGCGCGCCCTTCGCGTCCCACGTTGTTGTGACTCGGGGACCGGCCGGCGCCGGTCCATCCTCCACAGCCGGGAGGAAGCCCGCCATGTCTTCGACCGCGCGTCGCCTGGCACTCGCGCTCGCCCTGCTGCTCGCCGGCGTGGCGGCCGGGGCGGCGCAGGAGCACCCCGTCTTCAACACCAGGGTCGAGCCGCCGCAGGCCCCGGTCCTGCGCGCGATGCTGCAGAAGGGCGGCTTCGTGATCTTCCTGCGCCATGCCTCGACGCCGGACTACCAGGAGCCCAGCCCGGTTGACTTCACCTCGTGCGAGCGGCAGCGCAACCTCAACGGCCCGGGACGCGCCCAGGCGGTGACGATCGGCGAAGCGTTTCGTGCGCTGAGCATCGCCGTCGCCGAGGTGCTGGCCAGCCCCTATTGCCGCTGCATGGACACCGCGCGCCTGGCCTTCGGCCGCGTCGCGCCCGACGAGGCGGTGCGCGGCGACAAGGACAGGCTGGATGCCCTGCGACGCCTGCTGTCGACGCCGCCGGCGGCCGGCACCAATCGCGTGCTGGTGGGCCATGGCGGCGCCGGCGGTCTGCTGGGCGACGAGTTCCTGCGCGAGGGCGAGGCCATGGTCGTGCGCCCCGAAGGCGACGACAGGTTCACCATGATTGCGCGCGTGCGCGCCGAGAGCTGGGCACAGTTTCTCGATGTGAATCGGCAGCCGCCGCCGGGCACGCCGCGCGCGGGCCAATAGCCGCACTGTGCTGGACAAGCCGGAATGCCCTCCGCATGGTGACCCGGGGCGTGTGACGGAGCGAAGCAGATGATGGGGATTCGGGCGGCATTGATCGCCGCCATGATCGTGGCGTGCGCCACGGCGGCCCGCGCGCAGATGCCGGCGGAGTGGCCCAAGGCGGCCGGCGCCGTTCTCGACGCCATCGAGAAGGATACGCCGCTGATGGGCAAGCCGCGCGCCAACAATCTCTACCTGCGTGGTTGGCACATGGCGCGTCGATGGCGCCAGCACAACAACCACAACACCGAGATCACCTTTGCCGAGTACCTGTCGTGGGTGCAGATCTGCCGCACCCTCGGGTGCGAGCACGACACCGCCGGCGGCAAGCCCTATCGAACCGCCGCCGCCGAGGTGAAGGCGGAGAAGGCGCGTTCGGGCGGGCAGGATCCCGCGGTCGAGGCCGCCTATCGCTGGACCGAGACCGTTGGCGCGCAGGCGACAGGCGCATCGGCCACGGCGGCCAAGGCCAATGCCGCGCTATGGCGGAAGAATCGCGACGAGGTCGCGGGCGACTTCGCGACCACCAACATCTTCGTGCTCGGCTGGCTGGTGGCGCAGCTGCAGCCGTCGATCGAGGGCAAGGTCGACACCATGGCGCGCTACGGACTGTTCGCCCATGGCCTGGGCTGGATCGGCGAGCGCTGCCTGGATATCAGCCGCATCGCCGCGGTACTGGACGGCCCGCCGCTGATCGAGGCCTGCAAGTAGGAGGGAGCCGTCGTCCTGAGCGCAGCGAAGGACCTTGCGGTAGCTCACTCAAACGCAAGCGG
>JBFXAZ010000123.1:0-15151 GCA_050183765.1 Reyranellaceae bacterium
TGCCGTCGGGCGTCGCCTCCTCGCCGAGGCCGATCGAAGCATCGCCGAAGCGGATCGTGCCGTCGGCGAGCTCGACGCCGCGGAACAGATCGCAGAGTTGCTTGGCGTAGGCGCGCGCCGAGCGGCTGCCGGTACCGGCGCGCACCATCACCGTCATGAACACGAGGCCTTCCTCGCGCCACAAGTCGGTGGCCGGATTCCCTGAGCCGATCGACGCCTGGTCGTAGAAGTCGCCGGTCATCTCGACCATCACCCACGGGTCTGCACCGTCCTGCGGCCGCCTGCCGTCGGGTGCGGCATCCTCGTTGTCGAAGACGAGCGGCGTCGCGGTCCAGGTCGCATCGAGATGCGCGCGGACGGCGTCGTAGACGAGGTGGCTCGCCATCTCAGGCCGCGTTGATGATCAGCGCCGGATAGGTGATCGGCGTGCCCTTCGCGCGACCTCGGCCGCGCCTGGCACGGCGGAGGATGTAGCCGCCCTGCAGCCGGATGAACCGCACCTCGACGCGCAGCAGGTCGCGGCCGAAGCGGCTGAGCAGCGCCCGGCGCGCGCTCTCGACGATCCGCGGCGGCACCGACATCCGCATCGCGCCGACCTCGACCTTGCGGTGATAGGGCTGGTCGTTGGTGACGACGACCTCGGCGTCCGCGGGGATCGCCGTTCCCTCTTTCCACGGCGCGCCGTCGACTAGCGCGAACCACGACCGGCGATAGAGCCCCGACAGCACCGGCGACCGCGCCTCGCAGAACGCCAGCGCATAGACCACGGCATCGTCGAGGTAGTTGAACCTGTAGACGATCGGCCCGGGAACGATGACGCTCTCCTCCGGCGCGCCTACCCGGCCGTTGACCACGCGGGTGTAGACCGACGACGCCTCACCCCTGGCGATCGCCTCGGCGAGCGCGTCGCGGGCGGTCTTCGCGAGCAGTGCCGAGACCGCCTTCGGCTCCAGCCCGGCTGTTGCGATCCTGAGCTGGCGCTCGAAGCTCTGCGCCGATGGCATCAGCCCCTCACCTGGATCTCGTAGGCGATCAGCACGCCGGCGACGCGGCGGCTGTTGTCGTCCACCGCCTCGATGTTGAGTTCGTTTCCGCGCACGACCGCCTTGTCGCCGCGGCGCGGCGGCACCGGGAATTGCCGGGCGATCAGGTCGTCGGCGAGCAGGATCAGCTTCCGGTCGCCTTGTTGGATACCGCCGACCAGTTCGTCGGGTGCGTATTCGACGACACGGGCCGGCGCATCCGCGTCGAATCGCGGCCGATCGGCGCCTGCACCGGTGTAGCGGCGGATCACGACCGGCTCGCCGACCAGCGCCAGCATGTCGCGATAGGCGGCGCGAACGGCGTCCGGCGTCATCGCACTGCCGCCCGCACGCTGATGCTGGTGTTGTTCGAATACGTCCCGGTGCTGCTCACCTTGGCGCGCAGCCGATCACCCAAAACGCCGTCGAGGCATGCATCGTCGGCGAGCGGTCCGGGCGACGCGGGCGTCGTCATGGGCGTCAAGCCGGACAGGTTCACCACCTTGGTCGCGCTGACGGTCGCGAACGCGAGCCGCGCGATCAGGACCCAGGTCTGCCCCTGGTCAAGGCTGGTCTCGATGTCGACCTTGAGCGCCGTGCCGCCGGCGCCGTAGGCGAACCGCACCTGCAGGCTGAGCGCGGTCATGCCGTCGAGGCGGTCGACCAGCGCCTGGACGGTTCCCTGTGCCGATGTCGCCGAGGTGATGACCTGATCGGTCACCGGCGCGCCGATCACCGCGTCGCCGAGCGAATAGATGCCGGGGTTGTTCACAGATACCTCAGGCGACGGCGACGTTGCGATAGGGTGCGAGCAGGGTCTCGAACTCCGGCGGCAAGCCGCCGTCGCCGACCGCGCCGACCCAGTAGTCCTGGCGCATCACGCCGGGAATCTCCTGCGCCTTCACCAGCGGATCGCGGGCGCGACCGAACCACCAGCCTCGCACCAGCGCGATCACCGCCTTCTCCACGTCCTCGGGCAGGTTCGTCAGCAGGTCGTAGCCGGCGACGTAGGTGATGACGATCTTGTCGGCGCGCCAGTCGGTCGGCAGGTCATCGACCAGCCGGGTGACAAGGCCGGATGCAACGTCGAGCTCGTAGTCGGCAGCGGACAGTGTCCCGTTGTCCTCGACGATCGAGAGGATGCACACAACCGGATGCCGGTCGAGCACCAGCCTGCGGAATGGCACCTCGGGCCGCAGCGTCTCGCGCACGGTCTCCTTGGCGAACACACGGTTGCACGACGTCGCTGCGGTCCGGCTCGCCTGCCGGATGAGATCGGAGAGCACCGCGTCGTGCTCGGTGCCGGTGACACCCAGCTCGCGCTTGACCGTCTCGGCGACCGTCAGATCGTGGGTCGGTGCAGGCTCCAGCACCTCGATCATCGCCGTCTCGGCTCGGCGGACGGATCAGGCTGGCGCGGCATTGCGGCCAGGCTCGCTGGTCTTACAGCTGCGGAGGGTGCGGACGGCCGTGGTGCCGCCGTGCCAGCCCGCAACCACGGCGGCCCGATCGTGATGGGATCACCTGGTGCGGGCATTACCAAGGTACCGGTGAGCGCCGAGGCAGCCGCAAGCGAGCCCGTGAGTCTGCGATCGATCGCCCCTTGTGCCGACAACGTCGAAGCCGCCGCCAGGGCAACGAGCAGGCCGCGAGCCACGACAACATCGGCATCCGACAGGGACGATGCTGCGCTGATGCCTGCGAGGGCACGGGCCGAAGAGAGGCCCGTCGCGATGGAAGAGATCGCAGCGATGTCACTCGTGAAGCCGCGCGCGACCGCTAAAGCGCCGCCGGCATTCGATTCCGGTGCCGCATCGCATTCGAGCCCGCGAT
Source organism: Reyranellaceae bacterium (assembly GCA_050183765.1). Classification (GTDB taxonomy): domain Bacteria; phylum Pseudomonadota; class Alphaproteobacteria; order Reyranellales; family Reyranellaceae; genus JAFAZJ01. The sequence goes on from JBFXAZ010000123.1 coordinate 2,856, forward strand.
CAACCGACAGCTCGGAAGTCAGCACACTGAGTGCGACGAGCGCGGTGCCGAACCCGCTGCCTGCACTCAGATCGGCCAACGAGGCCGACAGCGTGGCCAGCGCGGCATCGAGCGCGCGCGAGATGCCGAGCAGCCCCCCTGCCGACGTTTCGCCGTCGCCATCCGCCGAAAATGGACGCGTTACGCCAGCATCCCCAGCGATCGCCGACATCGTCCCGATCGTTCCCGAGAGCGACGACACGCGCGCGAGAGCCACCGCGAGAGCCGTTGATGCCATCAGCGGTGCGGCTAGTCCGCGGGCGATCGGCAAGTTCGACCCTACGACTGAATCCGCAACCACAGAGCCGCTCAGCGTGCGGACGACGGCGAGGCTCGCGGCGGCATCGGACCCGGCCGCCAAGCTGCCGTCGAGCGCGACGTCGCGCGCCGGCACGGCGAAGCTATGGAAGATCGGTGCATACGGCCGGAACAGGTTGAACGGCGCTTCGAGGAATGCCAGCTGGTCGTCGTCCTGGAACACTCCTTCCAGCACCGCGGCCATGAACACCGTCCCGTGCGCCGGCTCCGCAGGCCGCGACAGCCATAGGACGTCGAGCCCGGATAGGGTACGCGCCGCGGCGACAGAGCCCTCCTGTCTGGCGTTGTGCTGGACCTTGACGGTCGAGCCGTCGAACGTCGCGCCGGCCAGGAACGGAACGTCGGCCCCGATGGTCGTGGTTCCGGTGACGCTCGCGTAGCCGTTCGAGCCACCGATCCATGCCTGCGGCACGTGGCTGGAGCTGCGGCCGACCTGGAACAGGCCCTGGCTGTCGCCCGCACTGCGCTCCAGGCGCAGCGCCGCCATGTAGCCGGCGCGCGAACCGGTGCGGGCCATCCACGCGAGCAGGGTCAGCTCCTGCCGCGTGAATACGCTTGGAATGGCGTAACTGAGGCCGGTCGAGGCCTGGAAGTCGAGGCCGCGCCCGCCCTGCCGCACCCAATCCTTCACGTTGGACCCGCTCAGCGTCGGGCGCCGCATCGAGATGACGTCGGGCGGCAGCATGCCGGCGCTGCAGCACACCGCGAACAGGCAGGCGTTCGCAAAGGGCGAACGCGGGTCGAGGACCCGCAATCCCTGCGGCGACTGTCGGTAGGCACGACGAAGCGGGATCACGCGAACGAGAACCCGTAGCGGTATCCCCGGCACACCGCGTTGCTGTTCGACGGGAACGCCACGCCGAGGGTCTGGACCATGACGATCTTGAACTTGAACGGCGGAATCTCGACCCGTCGCAGCCAGCCGGACAGGAAGTTGGTGACCGTGCCGTCCTGCTTCACGCTGGGAAGCGAGCCGATGAAGTACCCCGGCGTGACGTCGAGCGCCGTCGAGCCCGGCGGATCGGCGTAGTTGGACCCGTCCGGTGCCGCCATCAGGTAGAAGTCGATGCGCGCCGTGGTGCCGGACGACGCGCGGTCGGTGTCCACGGACAGGAAGATGTCCATGAAGGGATACCGGGCCGTGCTGTTGTCGACCTCGGCGCCGACCACCCCGGCGCCCGATGCCAGGGCGTTCATCGCTGCACCGGTGATCAGGGTGTCGGCGGCGGCCGGCGCGCCCCAGGTCTGGTCGGTCATGGCGCGCTCACGTCAGGCTGACGGTGATCGTGCCGGGCGCGAAGCTCGGCGTGTCGCCGTTGAGCACGGGCTTGGGCGTTCCGAGGGCGCCCTTGCCGAGATAGTTGCCGCTGGTTTCGGCGTCGTAGACCACGGCGTAGGTCATGTTGCTGCCGCCGGCCCAGCTGGCCGATGCGGTCGCGAATGCGACGGCGTTCGCATTCGTGACCACCGAGGGATCGGCGTTGGTGGCGGCGTTCCAATCGGCCGCCGCCGTCTGCACGCGCGCGTAGTTGCCGCCGGACGGCTCGGTGACGTTGGTGCCGTCCTCGGCCGGCGTCGTCGTCGACAGGCCAACCCACAGCGTCGGCCGGCTCGCCAACGCACCGAAGGCGCTGGTCTTGCCGAACAGGCTGTTGAGCAGAGCCTGGGCGGTGTAGTTGGAGAAGCTCATCGCTTCGCTCCGTCATCCGCAGGTCAGGCCGTGATCGCCGGCGGCGCCGAGACGCCGGCCGTGCCGATCAGCACCCAACCGACGGTGTCGTCGACGTAGCGGAGCGCGGCGACATCGCCGGCATCGGCGAACACGATGTTGGAGAAGCCGGTCTTGGTCGCCGGCGTCAGGGTGCCGGTGCCGCCGCCGTCTTCGGCGAGCACGATGTTGAGAATCTGACCCGACGTGCCGTTCGCCAGCGTCAGGGCCTCGGCGTCGGCGCCGGTCGTCTTCATCACGACGGCGTGCGTCACCGGGATGGCGAGCACGTCGGCAGCGACGGCCACCGATCCGGCGACGCCGACGCCTTCGATGGCGCCGCCTTCCTCGACGACGACCTTGCCGCCGCTCGCGACCACCATGCGGTCGCCGCCCTGGTCGAGGTAGACCTTGGGCTGATAGGTGGTGTCCGGCATGTCATTGGCTCCTTGGCTGCAAGGGCGTTCGCAAGCCGGCTAGAGCGCCTTGATCGTCGCGGCGAGCACGGTCGCGCCCTGCTCGGCGGGGAACCGTCGCGGACGCAGGATGGCGATCGTCTCGCCGAAGGCGATGTTCGCCGTGGCGCTGGTGATCACCGCCTGCACGTAGCGCTTGCTCGGGTTGATCAGCTCGACGGCCAGCAGCTTGTTGTTGAGGTCGTCGTTGGCCAGGCTGGTCTTGGTGGCAGAGGCGCCCGTGATTGCGGTCATGCCGGTGTCGCTGTCGGCATCGTTCTCCTCGATCTTGAGCGTTGCGACACCGGTCTGCGCGCTGTCGATGATCGGCACGAGGAAGAGCGCCGACTCGTAGTCGGTCATGTCGATGCGCGCGGAGTTCTGGTCGGTGCTGCTCGCGGCGGCGACGGCAGCGCCGACCCAGCGCAGCTCCGCGCCATTGAGAAGGCCGTGCATGTTCATGGTGAGGTCCTTCGGATCAGGAGGGTGATCGGCCGTACCGCTTACGCCGCAGCGATCTTGGTCAGCTTGATCGCCTCGAAATTGACGACGTCCCCGCCGACGCGCTTGCGCGTGTAGAACAGGACGAACGGCTTGGCGGTGTAGGGGTCGCGCAGCGTCGAGATACCGAGGCGATCGACGATGGTGTAGGCCGCCCGCCAGTTGCCGAACGCCACCGCCAGCGCGCTCGCCTCGACCGCGGGCATGTCGGCCGCTTCGAGCACGGGGTAGCCCAGCAGGATGCTAGGACGGCCGGCTTCGAGCCCGGGACGCCAGATGTACTGGCCGTTGCCGTCCTTGAGCAGCATGACGGCGCCGATCGACGCCCGGCGCATCAGCCAGGTCGAGCCCGACGCATAGAACTCCTTCTGCGCCATCATGGTGTTGATCAGGCCGTCGGCCTTGATCGTCGTCGCCGCCCCGGACGGGATCTGCTCGATCTGCCCGCGGCTGGTGCCGGCCGGGTAGGACAGGAAGCCGCGTGGCTTCTTGATGCCGTTGCCCGACACGAACGCGGTGGCCTCGGTGCGGCCGAACTTCTCGCCGATCTTGCGGGCGAGCCAGCCCTCGACGTCGATCGAGGCGTCCTCGAGGAACTTCTGGGTCGCCTTCGGCATCGCGTAGACCTCGTGCACGGGGATGCGCTGGACGCCGACCTGCGGCGTGCCGGTCTCCGGGCGGGACTCGGTCTCGCCGACCCACCCGGCATCGAGCTCGTCGTCATCGATGGGATACTCGATCGCATCGGTGCTGATGGTCTCGACCGTGGCGAGCTCGCGGAGCGGCGAGGACTCGTACTGGATCGAGAGAATCCGCGGCGACATCGCCGGCGTGACCAGGTAGCCGCCGTCCGGATCGCTGCCAACGCTCATCGCCTTCATCTCGTCGGCGGAGAGAACCCGGTCGCCGCGGCGGATGTAGGCGTTGTAGATCCCGCCGTAGGACTTGATCTGGTCGTAGGGGATCCGGTCCTCCGACAGATCCGTGCCGACCTTCAGCTCGCCCCGCACCGCGAGCGAGGTACGGTGGAAGTCGCGGGCGGCCTTCGCCTCGGGCTCCCCGGCCTCGCTGCCGGCGCCGCCGAAGCCGCGGCGGTTGAGCTTGCGCTCGATCTCATCGGCGCGGCCGGTGACCTTGGCGAACGCCGCGTCGACCATCTCCTTGGCCTTCGCTTCCAGCGCGGCATGCTTCTCGGCGATGCCGGCGGTCAGCGCCTCGAGGTCCTTCCTGACCTGGGGGCTGTCGGCCGCGGCCTTTCCGGCGTCCTCGGCCATCTTGCGGACGGCGGCGAGGTCCTTCTCCATCGAGGTCTTGAGCGCCTTAACGTCGTCGCCAAAGGCGGTCACCTCGCGCTGGACATCGTCCAGCACGTCCTTGAGTTCCGGCATCGGAACGTCTCCTTGGATGGGTTGCGGCTAAAGACCCGCCCGCGTGTCCCGCAGGGTGCGGAGCAGGTCGCTCATCGCGTCGTCCTCATCCCGAGGCTCCGACGACTTGAAGCCGCGCGCGGCGATCGCCTTGGCGGCGGCATGCGAGAACCCGCCTGCATCCCGCAGGAAGTCCTCGAACTCGCGGATGGTTCTGATGGTGTCGGCGGCCTTGACGCTGCCGACGCGGGCCCGGTCGTTGGCCGGGAAGGTCACGATGCTGAGCTCGACCAGATCGACGCTCTTGAGCCGGCGGCGCGGCTCACCCGGCTTGGTGCCGAGCACGAACTCCTTGGCGCGGTAGCCGATCGAGAGCCCGTCGAGCACGCCCGACTTGAGCCCCTCGTAGAGGTACTGGCCGCGCTCGGTCTGGAGCGCGAACAGCTGGCCCTCGACCTTGAGGCCGCGGCTGTTCTCCTGCATCGCCGTCCACCTGCCGACCGGCAGCAGGTCGTCGGCACCGCCGAGGAAGCCGCCGCCGTGCTGCAGCAGCATCGGCGGGTACTTCCCCTTGTCCTCCCAGGCCCGCAGCGTCTCCTTGAACGCGCCGCTCTCGATGACGTCGCCGTAGGTGTCGACGTTGCCGAACACGGCGCCGTAGCCCGAGAAGGTGCCGTCCGTCGCGCTGCCGTCGAACTTGAACGCGCAATCGAGCCTAAGCCGGTCCACCCTGGCCTCCATCGCTCGCCGGCGCCGGTCGCGGCGGCAACGGCAGCCCGTCGTCGCCGATCGGGGTCGTGTTGGTCGGCACGTAGAGCCGGTCGCCGCCGGGAGCTGCGGGCATCTCGTCGAAGCCGCGCACTTCGTTGGGCGTCAGCCAGCCCGGGTTGCCGCCGCCGCCGAGCGCGATCTTGTTGTATTCGGCCTTGTCCTTCATCGCCGGGCTGAGGAAGGCGGCATCGACGAAGCCGACGTAGTAGCCGGCGCGGCGCTCCTCCCGCGTCAGCAGCCAGCGGTCGGCGGACGCGGCCACGCGGTCGTGCCATGGACGCACGGTGTGCACGAGGTGGGCCAGGAACAGCTGCTCGGCCGAGGCATAGGTCGGGGCCTTGTCGCCCGAGTAGCCGACCATGATCGGCATCACGCCCATCGCCCGGCAGATCTCCTCGACCTGCAGCTGGCGGACCTGGACGTGCTGGGCGTCCACCCCGGTCATCGCGAGCGGCTGCCACTTCAGGCCGCTGTCGAGCACGGCGGTGCGGAACTTGTTGGCGAGCCCGACCTGGGTCTCGGTCCACTGCGCCTTGAGCCGCTGTCGGGCTTCCTTGCCGAGCTCCTTGTCGGTGGTCAGGATGCCACCCGGCTGCGCGCCATTGCTGTAGAGCCGGGCATGGGTCTCCTCGCTCGCGAGCGCCAGGCCGATCGCCTCGCGCGCCAGGCGCACCGCATTGAGCCCGACCGCCGCATCCCAAGAGGGGCCGCGGACGTGCCAGATGTCCTCAGCGGGGAACGTCTGCTGCCCGTCGGCGAGCCGCACCGTGTAGCTGAACACGTTGTCGGGCGACCGGTTGACGGTCACGCAGGCCGGATCGAGCGGGATCAGCTCGTCGATGCTGCCGCCGACCCTCCCGATGTACGAATACGCGTTGCCAGCAAGCACGGCGTGGAACGCCAGCGTCTCGCGGAACTCGAGCCCGCTCTGCCAGCCGTTCGGCTGCACGGCCAAGAGGTCGTAGAGCGGATGATCACGCGCCTCCTCGCGGCTCCTTGTCACCGGGTCGCGCCGGTACACCTTGCACGGCACCATCAGCGCTTCGGCGATGCGGCGGGTGCACGCCAGCACTGTCGTCACCTGCAGCGCCGTCGTCCAGTTCACCGACACGCCGGACTTGGCCGGCGGTCCGACAAACAGGTCGTGCCACAGCTGTTCGAGCGCGCCGTAGCGCGTGACGGCCTCGCTCTTGCGATGCAGGCCCGCGGCGATCGCGCCCAAGATCGCCGGCATCCGCATCCGATAACTCAATTAGCTACTTCGTGATTCAGCACGAAGAATCTGTCTGAGAATTCGCCCTGGGCGGCGTATCGTGATCGTGCACAACCAGGATGCCGATCACCGATATCAGGGAGGAATACATGCCCAAGTACCTCGGTCGGTTGTCGTTGACCACGGAGGGCGTACGGGCGGTTCAAAAGGAAGGCGCATCGGGGCGTAAGGCGGCGGTCACGCGTTTTGCCGAGTCCCTCGGCGGCAAGCTCGATTCCTTCTACTTCGCGTTCGGCCAGGACGACATCGTCGGTGTCATGGACTTTCCCGACAACGCCGCGGCAGCGGCGTCGTCCGTGGCGGCGAATTCCCTGGGGCACGCCAATCTCTCTCTGACGCCGCTCCTGACCGTCGAGGAGATGGACAAGGCGATCGAGAAGAGCCGCAGCCTCACGCCGCCTGGACGGTAGCGCGCACGATCAACCCATCTTCCAAGCGGCGGTCCTTGGGGGGGCCGCCGCTTTCCCTTCGGACCCCGAGCACTGGAGCGACTGGTCGATCACACGACTAGGAGATCTTCGTCGTCGAGGTACGAGCCGGCTCGCGCTCCCGGGTTCATCGACAGCAACGCGGTAGCGATGAAGGTGGCGACCAGCGGATCGATCTTGGCGGTGCCGGCGGCCTGCTTGGTGATGGTGATCGCGTTGCCCTTGGGCTCCACCTTGGCATTGCCGACCGCCCACCGCATCAGGTCCTGGCCCGCGTGGTTCAGCGTGCCCTCGACCAGCTTCCGCTCGCAGGTCTTGATCGCGCCGTTGAGCTTCCAGCCCTGCGGCACGCCGACGATGCGGTCGGACTCGATGCCGCGGGCGACGATCGCGTCGACTACCTGGCCGATGCCCATCGGGTCGACGCCGACGGCGTTCTTGCCGGCCAGCACACCGGCAGCCTCGGCCTGCGCAACCAGGTCGGCGATCTGCTCGACGTCCTCGCCGAGCGATTCCACGATCACCAGGTCGCCGGTGCGCTCGAGTTCGCGCAGCCGCGGCGCCTCCGACTGGCGGCGCTGCAGCACCGTCTGGTGGGCCCAGGCCCGATTCCACAGCAGCCAGCCCTCGCCGTCGTGCCGGCGGCCCATGGCGGCGAAACCGAGAAGATCGTCGAGCCCGCCGCCATCGATGCCGATCACCACGACCTCCGACCGCTCGAGCAGCGCCTCGTAGGTCAGCGCGGGCTCGGCGCGACCGTCCCAATGATCGGCGCCGACCCAGCGGTCCGACTGCAGCGACAGCCCGATCTCGACGTTGAAGTGCTGCGATGCCAGCAGTGCAAGCTGCGCCGGGCCTTCGCGCTCCGCCTTGACCAGCTCGCGCGCCAGGAAGCCGGCATCCACCGAGCGCTCGAGGTTAGGGTTGATCAGCGGCCACCACCGGCGGTTCTTCCAGCCGCCGTCATTGGCGATCCGGTGGGGCAGCTCGTACAGCACCGCCAGCAGCGGCAGGGCCAGCTTCCCGTCGCGCACCTCGCGGGCGATGTTGAGCTCGCTCCGGAACACGCCGGTCGGCGGCTCCTTCGACTGGGTCGTGATCTGGATCATGAACCCGTCGGGCCGCGCGGCCAGCGCACCGCGGACCTCGACGAAGATGTCGGCGGCACGCGGCTTCTTGGCGAACACGTGGGTCTCGTCGATCAGGATGCCGGTCGACTTCGACCCGGTGATCACGTCGGTATCGGCCGCCTTAATCTGCAGCGCGACGCCGGTCTTGCGGTTGGTGATCAGCCGCAGGTGGCGCTGGTGGTGGAACCGCTTCCGCAGCTCCTCATCCAGCGCGATCATGCCGGCCGCCTGCTTGAACGCGAGGTCGGCGATCTCCTTGGTCGGCGCCACCAGCAGTAGCTCGGCCATCGGCCGGCGCACCAGGATCAGCGCCACCACCATCAGCGCCGCGCCGTAGCTCGTCTTCGAGTTCTTCTTCGGCACCAGGAGGAAGTACTCCTGGATCAGACGGACGTTGGCGGCGAGATCGTAGGAGCCGAACAGCACCCGGACGATGCGGAAGAACCAGTCGCCGCAGGCCTCCGCCAGGGTCGGATTGCCCGGCACGTCGGGCAGGCGAAGTCGCCGGAAGATGCGCTCGGCCCGGTCGGCCTCGTCGGCGAACAGCGGCAGGTCCGGGACCAGCGGCTCGCCCGCCAGGAGACGGCTCTCCCAATCCGGCAGCGCCGTCGACCAGCCCTCCATCAGTTCAGCGGCGTGCCCGCCGCCGGCGGATTGAGGTCGTCAGCCCACTCGGTGCCCTGGCCGGCCAGATCGGAGGCTGCCGCGGCGGCGGCCTTCTTGCCCTGGGGCACGAACCCGGGCGGCTTGTACGCCGCATGCTCGGACCAGCCGGCACGCGTCTTGAGCCAGAAGATCGCCGCGGTCACCGCCTCGCGGCCTTTGCCGTTGGCGATGGTGAACAGGTTCTGCGCCACCTTGGTGTTGGCGACGACATGGCCGCGGGTCAGCTCGGTGCGGTAGCACTTGCGCAAGGTCGGTTCGCTGACGCCCACGACGATGCCGATGTCGCGGTGGGGGATGCCATAGCCGGCCATGGCTTCCACCGTGCGGCGCAGCTCGTCGGTTGGCTGATGCTTGGCGCTCATGGGGTCTTGCTCCGTACCGGCGCGATCTCATCGAACGTCCGCCCGTCGCCCTCGAGAACGGCCTGCTTGCCGGTGAACGCCTGCCAGCGCAGCACCGCGACGTCGACGTAGGCGGGATCCAGCTCGATGGCGAGGCAGACCCGTCCGGTCGTCTCGGCAGCGATGATGGTGGTGCCGGATCCGCTGAACGGCTCGTACACCGCCTGGCCTGGGCTGGAGTTGTTCAGGATCGGCCGGCGCATGCACTCGACCGGCTTCTGCGTGCCATGGACCGTCGCCGCGTCCTGGTCGCGGCTAGCGATCTGCCACAGCGTGGTCTGTTTGCGGTCGCCCGCCCAGTGCCCCTTGCCCGACTGCTTGACCGCGTACCAGCATGGCTCATGCTGCCAGTGATAATCACCGCGGCTCAGCACCAGCCGGTCCTTGGCCCAGATGATCTGGGAGCGGACGCTGAAGCCTGCGGCTTCGAGACTCTGCGCCACCGTCGCCGCGTGCAGCGCCCCGTGCCAGACATAGGCGACCTCGCCGGGGAACAGCGCCCACGCCTCGCGCCAGTCGGCACGGTCGTCGTTGCGCACCTTGCCAACGCGCTTCGTCGTCGAGGCGCCGGCCTTGTTGCGCCAGGCGGGATCGTATTCGACGCCGTAGGGCGGGTCGGTCACCATCAGAAGCGGGGTGACACCGCCGAGGATCCGCTCGACGTCTGTCGCGACCGTCGCGTCGCCGCACAGGAGCCGGTGGTTGCCGAGCAGCCACAGGTCGCCAGGCACCGTGACGGGGTGGTCCGGGACCGGCGGGGCCTCGTCGGGATCGGTGAGTCCCTCGGACCCCTTCGGCGCGAACAGGGCCGACAGCTCGTCGTCGCCGAAGCCGATCAGGCCGAGATCGAACTCGAGGTCACGCAACTCGCCCAGCTCGGCCGCCAGGACACCGAGGTCCCAGCTCGCGTTGAGCGTCAGCTTGTTGTCGGCGATCACGTAGGCGCGCTTCTGCGCCTCGCTCCATCCAGACGCCACCATCACCGGCACGTCGGCCAGCCCGAGCCGTTGCGCAGCCATCAGCCGGCCGTGGCCGGCGATGATCATGCCGGTCTCGTCGACCAGGATCGGCATGGTCCAGCCCCACTCGCGGATCGAGGCGGCGATCTGCGCGACCTGCTCGTCGGAATGGGTGCGGGCGTTGTGGGCGTAGGGCACCAGCGACGCGACGGGGCGGCGCTCGACGCGGTCAGCCGGCCACGGGACGGGAGGCGGCGCCGCTGCGGCCGAAATGGCCGCCGTGGTGCGCTTCGAGGCGGTGGTGGCGGTCATGTCGCTCCGGACGTGAGGTCGCCACGGACGGGCCGCTGTGGGCCGCCGTTCGGCGTTTTTGTTAGGCGGAAAGTGCGTTTACGGGCGGGAGAAAAATTCTGCGCGTGAGGCCCCCGGTGGTAATCGCCCCAAAACTGCGTGGAGATTCGATCCCCCTACCCCCTGCTGCGCTCCGGCACGCCAGCACGCGGCGCAACACGTTCAGCCATTCGCGCAGCACGCACGGCCACGGTCTTGCGCGCGTGACACGATCCGCAGCGCAGCAGCACGTTGGCCTTGTCGAGCGGCGCGCCGCCGTCCTGCAGCTCGTGGACGTGATCGCCGAACACGCGCACGCCGCCGCGCGGCCGGCGCGGATCATGCCTCTGGTCCTCGCATCGCGCACCACGTTCGGCGATGATCTCGGCGATCAATGCGCGCCACTCTCGCGACAGGTAGAACGCGTCCGCTGTCTTGGGCGGCGGCTTCGCGGCGCTGGCGTCGAGCGTAGCGACCCGCGTACCGATCGAGCGGAGGCTGGCGGTCATGCGCTCCTCGTAAAGCTGACGCGACAGCCGGCGGCCGATGAACCGACTACGGACAGCCGGCATCGCCGATCTGACTCCGATCGGCATTGTTGAAGATGCTGTTGATCATCGCTTCGCCCGCAGCCATCGCTTCGCTCGATTGAGTGCTGCAGGACGCCGTGGCAGTCCACAGAACCCTTCCGGTATCGACCGCATAGAGCGTGAGCGAGAGCCGCAACGTGGCTCCCGAAGCCGGCGGGGCCAAGCCATCGCCGCGGCCGACAGGCCTCTCGGGCAGGGCGGGGCGTGGTGTCCCACTCTGCGCGCTGTCGGGCGGCTGGCCGCCGAACCCGCGCTCGTTGAGTTCGCTGCTACCGAACCGCTCCGAGAAGCCGACGTCCATGCGCATGACATTGTCGCCGCTGAACCCCACTTCGTTGCCGCGCTGCGACAGGCGGACCATCACCTGCCGGCGCAACTCGCGCGCCAGATGGCTGTCGTTGGTGAGCTGCACGGCGGTCTTGGTCTTGGGGATCGGTTGATCCGCCTTGATCTCGAACTGGCCGATCGCGGGGCCACGACCGATCCCCTGCGCTGCCGCCGGCAATGCGATGCAGAACATCGACACGGTGGCGAGAATGGCGACGATGCGCATCATGCTTTCCCCAAACCGACAGCGCCGTGATCCACGATCATCATCAAGCGCTGGCTCCCTGAATGCAAAACCCGCCGCGGCGTGGGCCGGGCGGGTTCAGGCAGATGCACCTATTTGCAAGTGTAGGAAATGTACACTGCAAGATTGATGAGGTCAAGCCTATCGCCACGCGCCCAGGGAATCATCAGCAGTTGATGTAGGAAATCGGGTTTTGGGCCCCGACTGACGTTAGGTGGCGGACCGAGCGACCACGAAGGTGCGCCATCCCGCCATCGACTTCGCCGACGAATCCACGACGCACCTGACCTCGCTTCCAATCACGGTCGTTGGCTCCGAATCGCGTTAGGTCCCGATCCTTCGGCCAACCGCGGTATTCCTCCCAGCCGGCGATCTTGTAAACTTCACGAATCAAGCCGCGCGCGACCGATATTGCATGTGTCGGCGGCGGTGAGCGCCGCTCTGGGAAGCAAACCCAATATCTGCGCGTCCGTTCATAAAGTTGTTCCGGCGTCAGGCCCGGATCCCACTGCCGTTCAATCTTGATCAGTATGGCCGGCACAACGACCTCGGCTGGGAGTGCCGCGTAGCGTTCGATCAGCTCCTGCAGGGAGGCAACTCCGAATGCACTGCCATGACCGCTGGCGAGATTGGTGAGGTCGGGGTAGGCATCGATAAGCGCTGCCTCCACCTCCAGCGCAGTAGGCTCATCCATCCCATGTCGATGGATGATCACGTTCACGGTCCTGCCGGCGTTGATGATGGTCCTGATGCGATCGAGCCGATCAGACGGTACGGCGTCTCGAATTG
>JBFXAZ010000124.1:0-15054 GCA_050183765.1 Reyranellaceae bacterium
CCTATCGCGCCGATGAGTTCGAGTACTACCTCACCGACCAGAAGGCCAAGGCGCTGCTGGTCCAGCAGGGCGAGGACTCGCCGGCGCGCGCCGTGGCGCAGAAGCTCGGCGTGCCGCTGGTCGAGGTCGTGCCCGACCGCGGCAAGGGCGCGGGCTTCTTCACCCTGCGGCCGGAGAAGCCGATGGCCGGCACGCCTGCCCTGGCCGGCAAGGCACAGCCCGACGACATCGCGCTGGTGCTGCACACATCCGGCACCACCTCGCGACCCAAGATCGTGCCGCTGGCGCAGCGCAACGTCTGCGCCTCGGCGAAGCACATCACCGAAACCCTGGCGCTGACGCCGGGCGATGCCTGCCTCAACATCATGCCGCTGTTCCACATCCACGGCCTGATCGCGGCGGTGCTGTCCTCGCTGTCGGCCGGCGGCTCGGTGGTCTGCTCGCCCGGCTTCAACGCCCTGCGCTTCTTCGCCTGGCTCGATGAGGTGAAGCCCAGCTGGTACACGGCCGTGCCGACCATGCACCAGACCATCCTGGCGCGCGCCGACCGCAACGGCGAGATCATCGCCCGCAGCAAATTGCGCCTGATCCGTTCGTCGTCGGCCTCGCTGCCGCCGCAGGTCATGCTCGAGCTCGAGAAGACGTTCAACGCGCCGGTGATCGAGAGCTACGGCATGACCGAGGCGGCGCACCAGATGGCGTCCAATCCGCTGCCGCCGCGCGCGCGCAAGCCGGGCTCCGTGGGCATCGCCGCCGGTCCCGAGGTCGCGATCATGGACCAGGAAGGCAATCTCCTGCCCAAGGGCGGGCTGGGCGAGATCGTGATCAAGGGGCCCAACGTCACGGCGGGCTACGAGGCCAATCCGGCGGCCAATGCCAGCGCCTTCACCAACGGCTGGTTCCGCACCGGCGACCAGGGCACGCTGGACGAGGAAGGCTACCTGCGCATCACCGGCCGGCTGAAGGAGCTGATCAACCGGGGCGGCGAGAAGGTGAGCCCGCTGGAGGTCGACGAGACCATCATGGATCATCCCGCCGTGGCCCAGGTCGTGACCTTTGCCATGCCGCACGACAAGCTGGGCGAGGAAGTCGCCGCCGCCATCGTGCTGCGCGAGGGCCAGAGCGCCACCGAGCGCGAGATCCGCGACTTCGCCGCGAAGAAGCTCGCCGACTTCAAGGTGCCGCGGAAGGTGGTCTTCCTGCAGGAGATCCCCAAGGGCGCCACCGGCAAGCTGCAGCGCATCGGGCTGGCGGAGAAGCTCGGGCTGGGCGCCTGACATGCGCGTACTGATCTTCGGCGCCGGCGCGATCGGCGGCTATCTCGGCGCAAAGATGGCGATGGCCGGCAGCGACGTGACGTTCTTCGCGCGCGGGCCCCATCTCGCGGCGATGAAGGCCAACGGCCTGACGCTGATCTCCGAGGGCCAGACGCATGTCGTGAAGGTACCGTGCACCGACGATCCTGCTGCCGCCGGGCCGCAGGACTATGTCGTGGTGAGCCTGAAGGCGCATGGGCTCGCAGCGGCGCTGCCACAGATCGAGAAGCTGCTGGGGCCGGATACCGCGATCGTCACGGCGATGAACGGCGTGCCGTGGTGGTACTTCTACAAGCATGGCGGCGAATACGACGACCTGCGGCTCAAGAGCGTCGATCCCGACGGCACGATCTGGGAGCGCCTGCATCCGCGCCGCGCCATCGGCTGCATCGTCTACCCCGCCGCGACCATCACCGCGCCCGGCGTGATCGAGCACACCTATTCCAACCGCTTCACCCTGGGCGAGCCCGACGGATCGAGGAGCGAGCGCATCACGACACTGTCGCAGGCGATGATCAAGGCCGGCCTGCGCGCGCCGGTGCGTCCGCGCATCCGCGACGAGATCTGGATCAAGCTGTGGGGCAACCTGTCGCTCAATCCGGTCTCGGCGCTCACCCACGCGACGCTCGACATGATCACGTCGGATCCCGGCACGCGCGCGGTGATCCGCGCCATGATGGTCGAGGCGCAGGCCGTGGCCGAGAAGACCGGCATCAAGTTCGCCATCGACGTCGACAAGCGCATCGAGGGCGCCAACGAGGTCGGCGCGCACAAGACCTCGATGCTGCAGGACCTCGAGGCCAAAAAGCCGATGGAGATCGAGGCGCTGCTCGGCGCGGTGGTCGAGATGGGCCTGATCACTGGCCTGCCGACACCCACATGCGACACGGTGCTGGCCCTGGTGCGCCAGCGCGCGAAGGTTGCAGGCGTGGCCTAGTCGCGTCTACCCTCCGCCGCAATGGAGGGAGGAGACACTGTCATCCTGAGCGCAGCGAAGGATCCAGCGGTGGTGCGACGGCTCACGGCGCCGGCGTGTGATCGCCGTACCGCGAGGTCCTTCGCTGCGCTCAGGACGACAGTGCCCCTCGCAAGGGCATAGTGAAAAGCATCATCACCAAACCCGAGGGCATCGACGGGCCCGCCGCGTGGCGCGCGGCGTGGATCGTGCTCGGCGTGCTGTCGATCTCGTTCGGCTCGCCGCTGCTGATCGTGGTCGGCCTGAAGCCGATCCAGGAAGCGCTCGGCACCGACCGTTCGACCGTGGCGCTGGCCGGCTCGCTGGCGTGGTTCGGCACCGCCGTAGGCGGCATCGTCATGGGCTGGCTGGCCGACAAGGTTGGCGTGCGGGTGACGCTGGCGTTCGGCGCCGCGATGGCCGCTGGCGGCCTCGCTGTCTCCTCGCTCGGACCGATCTGGGCACTCTATGTCGGCCACGGACTGATGCTGGGCCTGCTGGGCAATGGCGCGATCTACGCGCCGCTGCTGGTCTATGTGAGCCGCTGGTTCGAGCGACGGCGCGGTACGGCGATCGCGCTGATCTCCTCGGGCCAGTACATCGCCGGCATCATCTGGCCAGCCTTGTTCGAGCGCGGCATCAGCACATATGGCTGGCAGACCGTGATGCTGGGCTATGCCGCGATCGTCGCCGTGGTGATCCTGCCGGCGACCTTCCTTCTCAAGCCGTTGCCGCCAGCCGCCATGCCGCATGCCACGCACGCGGGCGGCGCGAACGGCTACCGCGTCGCCGGCCTGCATCCCAACGCCGCGCAGGTCATGCTCTGCATCGCCGGCTTCTGCTGCTGCGTGCCGATGTCGATCCCGCAGGCCCATCTCGTGGCCTTCTGCAGCGACATCGGTATCATCGCCACGCGCGGCGCGGCCATGCTCTCGGTGATGCTCGCCGCCGCCTTCATCTCGCGCCAGCTCTGGGGCGTGCTCGCCGACCGCATCGGCGGGCTGCGCACGGTGCTGTTCGGCTCGATGTGCCAGGCGGTGTGCATCAGCGGCTTCCTGCTGACCCAGGACGAGGCCGGCCTGTTCTTCGTCGCCGCCGCCTTCGGTTTGGGCTTCGCCGGCATCATCCCCGCCTACTCCGTCGCCGTGCGCGATCTCTTCGCGGCGTCGCAGGCCTCGTGGCGCATCCCGCTGACCTTGTCGACGGCGCAGGCCGGCATGGCCTTCGGCAACTGGTTCGCCGGCCGGCTCTACGACCACTACGGCTACTACAAGCCGGCCTTCGCCAGCGGCATCGGCTTCAACCTGCTGAACGTCCTGATCATCGGATCGCTGGTGATGCTGCTCGTCGGCGCGCGGCGAAGAGCGGCTTGACGGCCGGCCTGCCTTTAATTAACTCATGAGTTAATTAAAGGAGCGTTCCATGAGCGACATCACCCTGAGCACGCCGTCGGACACCGAGCTGGCGATCTCGCGCGTCTTCGATGCCCCGCGCGCCCGGGTGTTCGCCGCGATCAGCACGCCGGAGACGATCCGCCGCTGGCTGCTCGGCCCGCCGGGCTGGGACATGACCGAATGCGCGATCGAGGCGAAGGCCGGCACGCCCTACCGCTTCGCCTGGCGCAACGACGGCAGCGGCGCGACGGGGTGATGAGCTCCGCCAAGACGACCGGCATGCAGATGAACTACGACCGGCTGGCGACGTTGCTGGCGAGCTGAGCCGCAACGCGCCGTCCGGCCTCCGGCGCAGGCGATCGCCGGCTACAGGTTCTTCGGATTGCCCTGCAGCAGCTTCACGCGGATGCCGGCGCCGGAATCGTCGGTGAAGGTCACGTCGTCGCCCGCGAGCTCGAGCGTGAAGCACGCCTTGTCCTCCTTCGGGTAGACGAAGCAGACCTTCTCACCCTCGACCGACCACTTGCCGGTCGTGAGCTCGGCGTCGGCCAGGGTCTTCACCGTGCCGTCGGGCTGATAGAACTCGGCGTAGTTCTTGCCGTCGACAAGGCCGGCGACGGTGTTGCCGATGAGCTTGTTCCAGGCCGCCAGCCCGGTCACCTTGCCGCCCGACGGGGGCGGCGGCGCGATGGCGCTCTCCATGCAGCTGGGCACGAGCTTGCGCAGCGATTCCAGGGCCTTGGCCTGCTCGGGCGGCAAGGTCGCGGGATCGAGCCGGCCGCCCTTGGCGCGCGCCTCGTCCGATGCCTTCATGACCATGACGGTGACGGCGCGGTCGCCGGCCGGCACCTTCTCGCCGACGCAGCCGCAGAACTTCTCGATGTCGGGGAAGTTCTTGGCAGCCGGGCCGCTCTTCAGGCTGGTCTGGCAGTAGTCGGCGACCTCGTTGCTCTGCGCCTGGGCCGCCATCGCCCATCCGACCGCCAGTGCGCCGGCTGCCAGAGCCAGCGTCCATTGCCTTGCACCGATCATGAAAACTCCCCCGATGCCGCAAAATCGCGGCGGTCCCTATCGTCGCAAATCCTATACCGTCAACCTGACGGTTTGCCGAACTCCAGATTGCCGTAGGGATAAAACGCCTTCAGGTCGACGTTGCGGTACGGCAATCCCTCCAACCGTACCGTGCCGAGAAACGGCTCGACAGGCTCGACCAGCAGGATCGTCCTGGCGAAGCCGCTGTCGTCGAAACCGCGCCGGAAGTGCACGCGCGACTTGATGGCGAAGGCCTTGAAGCGCGCGATGTCGATGCCGAAGGCGGTGATCTGCGACGGCTCGGTGACCTGCGCGAGATAGCGGGTGATCACCAGCCAGTTGCCGCGACCGAATTCGACCGCGCCGCCGTGCGGCGAGACGATGCGCACGGTGCCGGCGATGCGCACCGGCTCGCCCGCCGATTCATCGACGCGGCCGCCGACCATGCGATCGAAGGGATCGCCCGGCTTCATCGCCTGCAGCGCGTCGGCCGCCGCGGCGTCGGCGATGGTGGCGAACAGCACATCGTGCAGCTCCTGGGCAATCACCTCCCTCAGGAGCCAGGTCGCGTAACCCGACCGGTCGCTGTGGTCGGCGAGCACGATCGGCGTCTCGCCGTTTGCCAGTGCCTTCTTGGCAAGGGCCACGCCCTCGGGGATCAGGTGGACCGTGGCGGCCTTGAGCAGCGCCTCGCGCCGGCGCCATGCCGCGCCGGCCATGTCGTCGGCGATCTTCCGCGCGAGGTCGGGCTCGCCGTTGGTGAGCACCTGGAAGGTCATGCCGACATCGGGCACGTCGGCAAAGGGGAAGCCGAACATGAAGTTCACGTAGACGTCGGGCTCGCGCGCTTCCCAGGTCAGGGCGCGCTGCACCAGGTCCATCCACGGCGAGGCGCCGGTCCATTGCAGCACCGTGGCGGTGATGATCGGCACCTTCACCGTGACGCTCGTCGGCTTGTAGTCGCCACGAATCGCGCGTACCAGCATGCGCGCCGCGCGTTCGCCCTGCAGGTGCATGTCGTAGTGCGGGAAGTACTTCACGCAGAACGCCATGTCGGCGTGGCGCAGGAATTCCGCGTCCTCGTTGGCGTGCGGATCGAAGGTCGCGGCGATGAACGCCTTGGGGCCGATCACCGCGCGCACCCGCCTTGCCAGCTCGGCCTCCGGACGCGGCACGCCACGGACGCCCATCGCGCCGTGGATGCACAGATAGGCGCCATCGAACGGCCCCCGGCTCTTCAGCTCCTCGACCATGCGGCCGGTGAAATGCTCGAAGGCCTCCTCGGTCACCCAGCCCGAGCCGGTGCCGGTACGCGGCCAGCCCGGCGATTCGATGCCGACCAGCTCGACGTCGGCATGCTCGCGCGCGACCTGCACGAAGCCGCCCATGTAGCCCTTGGGATCGTGCGACAGCAGCGCCTCGTCGCGCATCGGCGAGCCGGGATAGACGAAATCCTCAAGCGTGGTGTCGTTCTTCAGGAACGTCACCGTCTCGTGCGAAAAGTGCATGACCGCGATACGCATGCTCAGTAATCCGCCCTGTCGTCGACCGCGTGGCCGCGTTTCGGCACCAGGATGGTGCGCTCGAAGCTCATGAACACGGTGCCGTCGGATTTCCGGCCGGTCGTGCGCACCGTGACGACGCCCTGGGTCGGTCGCTTCGCCGACTCGCGCTTGTCGAGCACCTCGGACTCGGCATAAAGCGTGTCACCGACGAACACCGGCTTGGTCAGCTTGATGTCGTTCCAGCCGAGATTGCCGATCGCCTTCTGGCTGATGTCGCTGACGCTCATGCCGACGACGATCGACAAGGTCAGGCACGAATTCACGACGGGCTTGCCGAATTCCGATTTCGCGGCATAGGCCTTGTCGAAATGCAGCGGGTGCTGGTTCATCGTCAGCAGGGTGAACCAGGTGTTGTCGCTCTCGGTGATGGTACGACCGGGACGGTGCTCGTAGACGTCGCCCTTCTGGAAATCCTCATAGTAGCGACCGAACTGCTCGCGATAGCGCTGCCTGCCGATCTCTTTGGACGCTACGACCATCCCTTGCCTCCATGCTCGCCCAGCAGCGGTTCGCGATAGAGCGGCTGCGGCGGCTCATCCCTGAAGCGCACCACAGGCGCGAAATGCTTGCGGCCCATGTCGTCGGTCACGATCATGCCGCGCTTCCTGAGATTGGCATCCTCGATCGCCTCGGGCAGCGTGTTGACCGGGCCGTAGCAGATGTCGAGCGTCGCCAGGTATTCCATCCAGTGCTTCAGCGGCTTTGACCGGAACGTCGCCTCGAGGAACTCCATCACCGGCTTCTGGTGCGGTCCCGGCCATTCGCACAGCGGCGCGAAGTCCGGCCGGCCCAACGCGCCCAGCAGGTTCTGCACGAACTTCATCTCCTGCCCCGCGAGCACAAGCTGCCGGCCGTCCGACGTGTCGTAGAGGCGATAGAAGGCCGAACCACCCGTCGTGCGCTGGCTTTTCACATCGGGCTGCGTGCCGTCGGTGAACGGCGCGCCCACGACATTGGCGCACGCGGCCATCAGCGCCTCGTGCATCGAGATGTCGATGTAGTCGCCCTTGCCCGTGCTCACGCGCCGCAGCAGCGCCATCAGCACGCCGGCCAGTCCCTGAAGGCCGCTCAGCACGTCGGCGGCGGGGATGCCCGGGATCGCCGGCCGCCCGTCGTCGCCCAGGGTGATGCTCAGCACGCCGGCCATCGCCTCGAGCGCCAGGTCGTGCGCGGCGCGGCCGGGATAGGCGCCGTCCTGGCCGAAGGCCGAGATCGAGCAGTAGACGATGCCGGGGTTCTTCTTCTTCACCGCGTCGTAGCCGACGCCGAAGCGCGCCGCGACGCCGGGGCGGAAGGACTCGACCAGCACGTCGGCCTCGCTGGCAAGTCGCAGGAGATCGGCCCTGCCCTGCTCGCTCTTGAGGTCGAGCACGACGCTGCGCTTGCCGCGCGCCATGTTGCGGAAGAAGACCGATGTGCGCTGGTCGGGCGGACGGATGTGGCGGCCGGGATCACCCTCGCCCGGCGGTTCGACCTTGATCACCGTGGCGCCATGATCGGCCAGCGCCGTGGTGAGATACGGCCCCGGCAGGAACCACGAGAGGTCGAGCACCTTGATGCCGTCGAGCTTCATGATGCACCTCTAGGATCTGGAGTCTTTACCTTCCCTCGGAGGGCGAAGGTGGCGCGGAGCGACGGATGGGGGATGTTGACGACGAACGCTGGAGTCCGTCTTCAACATCCCCCTTCCGCCCTTCGGGCACCTTCCCCCTCCGGGGGAAGGTAGTTCCATGGCGAGGAGGATCATGAGACATACCTGATGGTGTCGGCGCCGAGCGGCGAGCAGGCGGCCTGTGCCGGCCGCTCGCCGTCGATGCGCAGCGGGTTGGCGATCACGCGCAGCCGGCCTTTGGTCGGATGCGGCACCTCCGACACCATCCCGGTGTTCCGCACGAACGCGCTGTCGAGCGCCTGGTCGAGGCGATAGACCGGCGCCGCCGGCAGCAGGCCGTTGAGCAGCGCCAGCCACTCGGCCGTCGAGCGCGTGCGGAAGGTGGGATCCAGCGCATCGGTCAGTGCCGCGCGGTTGACGGCGCGCGTGTTGGGATCGGCGAAGCGCGGATCGCCCAGCAGGTCCTGGCGTCCCATCACCTCGACCAGCGACAGCCAGAATTTCTGCGTCATGCACATGACGAAGATCCAGCCATCCCTGGTGGGAAACGTCTGCACCGGCGCCAGCGCCAGATGCGCGCTGCGCGGCACGCGCGGCGAGACATCGCCTTCGTTGAGATACCAGGTGCCGGGATAGGTCAGCTGATGCACCGCTACGTCGAACAGGCAGGTCTCGACGTCGCAGCCCTGCCCCGTGCCGCGTGCGCGCAGCAGGCAGGACAGCAGGCCGACGATACCCGTCAGCCCGCTCATGGAGTCGATCAGCGACACGCCCACGCGCGTCGGCGCACCGTCGGGATCGCCGGTGAGCTCCATCAGCCCGGCCTCGGCCTGCATCAGGAAGTCGTAGCCCGGCCAGTCGGCGCGCTCGCCGGAGCGGCCGTACGCCGAGATGTGCAGGCAGACGATCGACGGCTTCAGATGCTTCAGCGATTCATAGTCGATGCCGAGCTTGGCCGGCTGCGTGCCGCGCAAATTGTTGACCACGCAATCCGCGCTCTTCACCAGCGCCTCGAACCGGCGGCGGCCTTCGGCGCTCTTGATATCCAGGGTCACACTCTTCTTGCCCAGGTTCCACGCCTGGAAATACTGGCTGTCGTCCTTGCCGAGCTTGTGCGGGCCGACCTGGCGCGAGGGATCGCCCTCGGGCGGCTCGATCTTGATCACCTCGGCGCCGAGCTCGGCGAGGAACATCGTGCCGTAGGGACCGGCGCCGAACTGCTCCAGCGTCAGCACCCGGACACCCGTCAATGGCTTGGCGTTCATACGCTGGCGGTCCGCCGCGCCCATTGCCGGGCGATGATCAGGCGCTGCATCTCGTTGGTGCCCTCGCCGATGCAGGTCAGCGGCGCGTCGCGATACAGCCGCTCGATGTCGTATTCCTTGGAGTAGCCATAGGCGCCGTGGATACGCATCGACTCGGTGCTGTTCTCCAGCGCCGCCTCGGAGGCGAAGTACTTCGCCATGCCCGCCTCCATGTCGCAGCGCTCGCCGCGATCGAAGGCGCCGGCCGCGTCGAGCGTCAGCAGCCGCGCGGCGCGGGCGCGCGTGGCCATCTCGCCGATCTTCAGCGCGATCGCCTGATGCTCGATGATCGGCTTGCCGAAGGTCTGGCGGATCTGCGCGTAGTCGGTGGCCAGCTTCAGCGCGCCCTCGGCGATGCCAACGCCGCGCGCCGCGACGTTGATGCGGCCCAATTCGAGTCCGCCGGCGACCTGGGTGAAGCCGCGGCCTTCGACCTCGCCGATCAGGTGATCGGCCGGGATGCGGTAGTTCTGGAAGATCAGCTCGCCCGAATCGATCGACTTGTAGCCCAGCTTCTCCAGCTTGCGGCCGACGGTGAAGCCCGGCCCCTTGGGCGCGATGAACAGGCTCATGCCGGTGTAGCGCGGGCTGGCCTCGGCGTTGGTCTTCACCAAGAGCGCGAAGCACGAGCCCTCGATGCCGTTGCTGATCCAGGTCTTGGTGCCGTTGATGACGTAGTCGCCACGCTCGCGCCGCGCCGTCATGCGGATCGCCTGCAGATCGGTGCCGGCATTGGGCTCGGTCAGCGCCAGCCCGCCGCGGATCTCGCCGCTGGCGAACCTGGGCAGCCAGTGGCGCCGCTGCGGCTCGGTGCCGAACTTCTCGACCGCCAGCGCCAGCATCAGGTGCGAGTTGAAGATGCCGGTGAGCGCCATCCACACCGAGGAGATGCGCATCACGATCTTGGCGTAGGTCGTCGCCGGCAGGCCGAGCCCGCCATAGTCCGGGCTGACCGTGGCGCCGAACAGGCCCATCACCTTCATCTGCTCGACCAGCTCGGCCGGCCAGCGGTCGGCGTGGACGAACTCCTTCACCCGGGGCGCCACCTCGCGATCGACCCATTTGTCGATCGTCGCCAACAGCTGCGCCTCGTCGTCCTTGTCGATGCTGCGCACCCGTTCGGCGGCGTCCATCGGCATCCCCTCCTCGCTTCACTGCAGGCAGCCAATCCATTTTTCGGCTGCCTGTCAAAGCGCGCGAGGGGATCGCGTGTCAGGGTCGCAACACCGTCATCTCGAAGGGCCGGGCATGGGTGGCCGCATGCGCCACCGCTTCGTTCACGCGCGCCAGCGGAAATTCGGCGATCTCGAAGTCGTCGAGGTTGATCAGCCCGGCGCGAATCATGCCTGCCATGCGGATCGCGGCGTCCGGCGGATACATCCACTGTCCCACGATGGTGACGTTATTGCGCATGATCCACGGGTAGCTGAGCTCGACGCCTGGGCCGCCGTTCATGCCGACGCCGCCCATCAGCGCGATGCGGCCGTTGGGCCGCACCGTCATGATCCCCGCACGTACCTGCGCCGGCGTGGCGGCCGGCGGCAACAAGTCGAGCACGCAATCGATCGGACCGGGCGCGGTTTCGAGGATGCGCGCACGATCCGCGGCCTCGTCGCCCTGCATGCGCACCGCACGCAGTCGCCCGCCATAGCGCCTCGACAGTCCATCGAGCGCCGCCTGGTTCCGACCAGTGGCGATCACGGCACCGGCGCCCATGGCCAGCGCGACCGCGACACCGGCGCTGCCGAAATTGCCCGTGGCGCCGTTGACCAGCACCGTCTCACCGGGCTGCAGGCGCGCGGCCAGCAAGCCGCCATAGGGCACCAGCAAGGTGCCCATCGCGCACCAGCGCGCGGCGTCCTTCTTGTCGATCGGCCCGATGCGCCGGGCATTCTCGGTGGGGATCATCATGCGCTCAGCGAAAGCGCCATGGTGGAAATGCCGGTGCAGCTTGCGGGCACCCTCGTCGACCGCGGTCAAACCCTGCAGCAGGATACTGGGCGCCTGGGTCTCGTCTCGCGAGCGCACGGTCGGATCGCAGAACACCCAGTCGCCGATCTTCAGGTGCGTCGCGTCGGGCCCGATGGCGCGCACCCGACCGATGCCGCCGGGACCAGGTGCGATCGGCAGGTCCATGATGTAGCGCCGCGCGCCGCTGAAGACCTCGCCGGCATAGGCCAGCAGGCGCGTGGCGACGACATCGACGATCACTTCGCCGGTGCCTATCACCGGCTCGGGCAGATCCTCGATCACGAGTGGGGAGCCGAATGCCTTCAGCACTGCCGCTTTCATGGGAATCCATCCTGTCGGGGTGAGTGGGTCGATCATGGCGGACGGCCTCGACCTCGTGCAGGCCTGGTATTATCCTAGGATTATGCAAGCCCTCCCTGATCAGGCCGATCCGCGTCGCGGCGAGCTCGGCGATTTTCTGCGCTCGCGCCGCGAGCGGTTGAGCCCGAAATCCGTCGGTCTGCCCGACGGCAGGCGCCGGCGCACGCCGGGCCTGCGGCGCGAGGAGGTGGCCGAGCTCGCCGGCATCGGCGTCGACTGGTACATCCGCCTCGAGCAGGGCCGCGCCGTCAGTCCGTCCCGCACCACGATCGATGCGCTGGCGCGGGCGCTCCGACTGAGCAAGGTCGAGCGCGTGCATCTGCGGGCGCTGGTCGAGACCGGCGACCGTCGCATCTTCGTACGCGAGAGCGTGCCCGACACCATCCGCCGCGTCGTCGACAGCCTCGACCAGCCTGCCTACATCACCGGCCGGCGCTGGGACGTGCTGACGTGGAATCGCGCCGCGGCCGATGTCTTCGCCTTCGAGCGCATGGCCGAGGACGATCGAAACATCCTCATCTGCGTGCTGACCAACCCCGCGACCAGGCGGCTGTTCGGCGCCGGCTGGGCCGAAGAGGCCCGCCGCATCGTCGCGCAATTCCGCGCCACGCACGATCTATGGGCCGGCGATCCCGCCTTCATCGCGCTGCTCGACCGTCTCAAGCGCGATAGCCCGGAGTTCCCAGGCTGGTGGGAGGCGCACGACATTGGCCGTTCGATCGCCGGCCAGAAGAAGCTGCGTCACCCCAGCAAGGGCACGCTGCGCTTCGAGTACGCGACCTTCCAGGCCAACGACGATCCGGCGCTGAAGCTGATCATCTACACGTCGGTAGCGGCCTGAATGGAGCGTGATCCGATCGAACGGAACCGCCAACGGCCGCATGTTGCCCTGCCATCCTTATCCTCGCGAAGGCGGGGAGTAGGAAAAAGTCATGTGCGATCGGCCTTTCCTCTCCGGAAACGACATTTCTAGGGGCGGAAATAGGCGATTCGGGGTTTCGGCATTACACCGGCTTCAGTGTTCGACCCTGGAGATCCGCCCGCATGGCCCGCAACCGCACCCTCTCCGCCAACTTCTGGACCCGCGAGGATGTCATCGACTGCTCGCCGATGAGCCGTCTGCTGCTGCTCGGTTTGGGCAATTTCGCCGACGATCACGGCGTGCAGCCGCTGCGGCCGCGCACCATCCGCCTGCAGGTGTTTCCCGGCGACGACCTCGACGATCAGTGCCTGCGCGCAATGATCGAGGAACTGGTGGCGCACCGGCTGGTGCGTCTGTACGAGGTCGAGGGCGTCGAGTATCTCGCCATCGTCGACTGGGCGCTGGATCACCGAGTCGGCAAGCGCGCACGGCGGCGCTGTCCACGCGATCCCGCGCTGCCGCCCGAACCACTGGCCGAACCGGCGCCCGTGCCGCAGCCGATCGTCGTCCCGGCCGCGCCCGAAGCCCCGACCGAGCTGACGCGCTGGCGTCGCGCGGTCGGCCGCTCGCTGCGTCACTTCATGCCCAACAGCGGACCGCCCGCAGATACCGAGGCGTGGATCGAGCGCTGGATCGCCGACGGCTGCGACCTGCATTGCGACGTGCTGCCGGCGATCAGCGTCGCCTGCCGTCCCGTGCCCGACCGCACGGGGCCGCCCGGCTTGGCCGCCGTGGCCGCCTACGCCGAAGCCAATCGCGTGCGGCGGCTGGCGGTGGCATCCACGAGCCTGGCGGCATAATTTTTCCTTCCCTCGGGAGGGGGAAGGTGCCCGAAGGGCGGAAGGGGGATGTCGAAGACGGACGCCGATAGTGTTGAAGCGCTACCTTCTCCCGTCGGAGGAAGCTAGGGCCGTCGAAGGAGCATCGTCATGTGGCAGAGCCTGCTGGGTCTGGTGGTGCTGACGGCGCTCGCGTGGATGCTGAGCGAGAACCGCCGCGTCGTGATGTGGCGGCCGGTGCTGATCGGCATCGCGCTGCAGGTCGTGCTGGCAATGCTGTTCCTGCGCGTGCCGGTGCTGCGCGACGGGCTCGCGGCGCTGACCGGCGCGGTCGACGCGCTGGCGGCGGCGACCAAGGCCGGCACCGCGTTCGTCTTCGGCTATCTCGGCGGCGCGCCCCTGCCCTTCGCCGAGAGCTATCCCGGCGGCGGCTTCATCCTCGCCTTCCAGGCGCTGCCGCTGGTGCTGGTGATCTCCGCCCTGTCGAGCCTCTTGTTCCACTGGCGCGTGCTGCCGGCGCTGGTGCGCGGGCTGTCCTGGCTGCTGGAGCGCACCATGAAGGTGGGCGGCGCGGTCGGCCTGTCGACCGCGGCCAACATCTTCGTCGGCATGGTCGAGGCGCCGCTGTTCATCCGCCCCTACCTCAAGCGCGTCAGCCGCAGCGAGCTGTTCTTGATCATGACCGCGGGCATGGCCGGCGTCGCCGGCACGGTGATGGTGCTCTACGCCCTCATCCTCTCGACGGCCGTGCCCGGCGCGCTGGGTCACATCCTGCTATCATCATTCCTCACCGCGCCGGCGGCGATCGTCGTGGCGCTGCTGATGGTGCCCGACGAGCAGCCGCCCACCGGCGCCACGCTCGACGCGGACGAAGGCCGCGCGCACGGCGCCATCGACGCCATCGTGCGTGGCACGGTGGGCGGTCTGGAGCTGCTGCTCAACATCATCGCCATACTAGTCGTGTTCGTGGCCCTGGTGGCGCTGCTGAACCTGATCCTCGGCCTGCTGCCCGATCTGTGGGGCGCGCGCATCTCGCTGCAGCGCCTGCTGGGATGGGCGATGGCGCCGGTCTGCTGGCTGATGGGCATTCCGTGGGCCGAGGCGGCGACGGCCGGCTCGCTGATGGGCCTGAAGATCGTGCTCAACGAGTTCATCGCCTATATCGAGATGGCCAAGCTGCCGCCCGACGCGCTGTCCGAGCGGTCCCGCCTGATCATGACCTATGCGATGTGCGGCTTCGCCAATTTCGGCAGCCTCGGCATCATGATCGGCGGCATATCGGCCATGGCTCCGGAGCGCCGCGCCGAGATCGTCGCGCTGGGTCCGCGCACCATCGTCTCCGGCACGCTCGCCACATGCATGACGGCGGCGCTGGTCGGCATCCTGATCTGAGTGGCGCACGCCTGCCCCTGCCGACGCCTCGCTCGCGTCGCCATCGCGCAACATCAGATTGCACAGCGACTGAATCCGTATCGCCTGCGAGATGGCGATCGTTCCTGATATGATGGTGCAGCGATCGGGCCGATGCTCGTAAGGGAGTCGACGATGTCACGGCATGTCGCAACCAGGATCGTGATGGCATCGCTGCTGGCTGTCGGCGTGTTCGCCGTCTGCAGGCCGGCGCGTGCCCAGCTGCCGACCGACCCCAACGTGGTGGCGGGCAGCGCGACGGTGACGCAGACCGGCACCAGCCAGCTCACCGTCACCCAGACCACCAACCGCGGCGTCATCGACTGGCGCTCGTTCAGCATCGGATCGGGCGCCCGGGTCGACTTCATCCAGCCCGGCCGCACCTCGGTGACCCTGAACCGGGTGACCGGCCCGGATCCCTCGATCATCGCCGG
>JBFXAZ010000125.1:0-15038 GCA_050183765.1 Reyranellaceae bacterium
CTCGGCCGCATCGTCGAGGTCGCAGAGAAGAAGACGATCTTCACCTCGCCGCAGCATCCCTATACGGAGGCGCTGCTGGCGGCGGTGCCGGTGCCCGATCCGACGATCAAGCGCGACAATCGGCTGGTCGAGGGCGACGTGCCCAGCCCGGTGAACCGGCCGACGGGCTGCCACTTCAACACACGCTGTCCCTACGCGGTCGAGCGCTGTCGCGTCGAGGAGCCGACGCTGATGCCGGCCAAGGCCTCGCCCGAGACGCTCGTCGCCTGTCACTTGCGCTGACCCGTGTCGTCCTGAGCGAAGCGAAGGACCCCGCGGTGATGCGAACGGCAGCCGCTCCGGTGAGTGACCGCAGTGTCGCAACATTCCTCGCTGCGCTCAGGATGACAGTGGCGAAGCCGCCAACGCCGCGCCCAGCGTGCGGTGGAAGTGCACGATCGCGCTCTCGAAACGGCCGAAGGTAAAGACATCGTTGGCGCCGCTGCCCAGCGCGCGCTGGATGGCCTGCACCACGTCGCGATCCTCGGCGCCGCCGGTCTGGTCGACGAAGGCGGCATCGCGGGTCACCGCCTCGGCGACCGCGGGATCGCCAAGGGTCCAGGTGACCAGCTTCGTCCGGTCCACCGACAACGGCTCGAGCACCACCAGCTTGCAGTGACGCGACAGCGCCGCGACGATGGCGTTGGGAAAGAGCTGGTAGACATAGGTCAGCAGCCCGTCGACGCGGCGCTCCTGCTCCGGCACCTCGGCCAGCTTGCGGATACGGCGGAAGGGGTAGGTGACGCGGCTGTTGCGGCCGAAGCGCTCGATCACGTTCAGATTGTCGAAGCCGTAGGGATAGAACGTGTCCTTGTGGGTCGCGCGGATGTGATAGCCCTCGATGAAGCCCTCCATCACCAGCTTCCAGTTGGCCTCCATCTCGCGCTCGACGACGTTGAAGATCGTCCAGCCCTTGGGCATCAGGTCGGGCAGGTCGCCAACGGGTTCAAGGCCGCCCGGCCCCTCCTCCTGGGTGACGAAGACGATGCCGCCGCGCTCGATCGCGTGCACCGGCACCAGCCCGTGCGCCTCCTTTTCGAAGCCGGGGAAGCCGTCTTCGCCGGGCAGGTGGCTCAGCGTTCCGTCGAGGCGATAGACCCAGCCGTGGTAGCGGCAGACGAACGCGCGCGAGCAGCCGCTGCCGGACGCGACCTGCATGCCGCGATGGCGGCAGGCATTGCGGAAGGCGCGTACCTGTCCCTGCTCGTCGCGCAGGACCACCAGCGGCGTGCCGCCGGCCTCGCGGGCGAGGTACGAGCCGATTTCGGGCAGCGCCGCCGAGGGACAGAACGGCACCGGCCGGCGGCGCATCACGCGCTCGATCTCCGCGGCGAGGCGCTGCGGCGAGCGGTAGCTCTCGACCGGTTCCCGCCAGACCTCGTCGCCCAGATCGGTCGTGCCCTTGTCGATGTGCTCCAGCACCCGCCGCGCGACGGCACGGTCGTCCATCAGTCCGTCCATGGCTTCCTCCCTCAGTCCGCTTTCGTGCCGTGCCGGCCGGCGCCCGACGCGAAGCGGCGCGCGCCGGCCTCCGCTTCGCCGGACTCGACGGCCCTGATGCCAAGCCGGAACTCGTTGCGCGTCGCGTCCTCCCAGCCGAGGTCCCATTGCTCGATCGCCGACAGCCGGTCCATGCGCATCGCGGTCTGCGGCAATCTGGCCAGCGATTCGGCGAGCTCGATCGCCGCTTGCAGCGCCTGGCCCGGCTCGACCACGCGGTTCACCAGGCCGATGCGTTCGGCCTCCTCGCCCGACACGCCGCGGCCGGTGAGGATCAGGTCCATCGCGCGGCTATGGCCGATCAACCGCGGCAGCCGGACGGTGCCGAGATCCAGCAGCGGCACGCCGAAGCGGCGGCAGAACACGCCCAGGGTCGCGTCGCGCGCCGCCACCCGCAGGTCGCACCACAGCGCGAGCTCCAGCCCGCCGGCGACGGCGTGGCCCTCGATCGCGGCGATCACCGGCTTGCCGAGCTTCATGCGGGTCGGGCCCATCGGACCGTCACCGTCCGGTCGACGATGGGCGCGACGGCCGGCGGCCGTGTCCTTCAGGTCGAAGCCGGCGCAGAACACCCCGCCGGCGCCGGTGAGGATCGCGACGCTCGAGGAGTCGTCGGCATCGAAGCGCCGGAAGGCCTCGGCCAGCTCGACGCGGGTCTTGTGGCCGACGGCGTTGCGCGCCTCGAAGCGGTCGATGGTGACGATCGCGACGGGTCCGCGGGTTTCATAGACGACGGTCGGTTTGTCGCTCATGGCACGCATGATCGGGTCGGGCCGCGCCATGCGGCAAACGAAAGCACACGACCGACAGATGAATGGGATTCACCCGTCCTTCGCGGTCTCGCCCGTCAGCCAACGCTTGAACACGCGCAGTGCCGGATGATGGGAATCGCCGCGGCGGTGCACCAGCCAGTAGCCGCCGGTGGGCTGGCTCAGATCGAACAGGCGCTTGAGATTGCTGCCGGCGCGTTCGCGCGCGGTGAACAGCGGCTCCAGGCCCAACGCCACGCCGGCGTTCTGCTCGGCGAGCTGCATCGCGGCGCCGAAGCTGTCGACCCACACGACCTGCCGCGATTCGAGGCCGGCGATGCCCGCGCCATCGAGCCAGATCGGCCAGGCGAGCGGGAATGTCGTCACGTGGATCAGGGGGACATCGGCAAGATCCGCCGGCCGGCGCAGCTTCGCCTTGCGCCGCAGCGCCGCGGTCGCGACCGGTACGGCGCGCAGCTCCATCAGCGGCGTGGCCACGAGATCGGGCCAGCCGCCGTCGCCGACCCGGATGGCGGCGTCGAACGCCTCGACGTCAAGGTCGGCGTGGCGGCTCGAGGTCTCGATCACCAGCTCGATATCGGGATGCGCCGCCATGAAGCGCGCGACGCGCGGGATCAGCCAGTCCGAGGCGAAGAAGGGCAGCACCGACAGCCGAAGGCGGCGGCGCGAATCCTTGCCGTCGGCCGGCGTCGCCGAGCGCGCCAGCTCGGCGAAGGCGCGGCCGGTGGCGATCGCCAGCGCCTTGCCGGCGGCGGTGACCTCGACGGCGCGATGCGAGCGGGTGAACAGGCCCTTGCCCAGGGCGCGTTCGAGACTGCCGATGCGATGGCTGATCGCCGAAGGCGTGAGCCGCAATGCCGCGGCGGCGGCCTTGAAGCTGCCCAGCCGCACGGCGGCGTCGAAGGCCTGCAGAGAGAGGAGGGTGGCGGGCTTCAGCGCGGCGGCGGCGGGCCGTGGGTCGACCGCGCGAGGCGCCGTGGCGGCGCGGACAAGACGGGCGGCGCGGGACCGGCGTGACGATGCCCGTGGCTGGGCCATCGTCGCCGGCCCCGCGCCTGCGGCGATCAGTTCGACAACCGGTAGAACTTCGCGGCGTTGTCGCAGGTGATCTGCTTGGTGATCGCCGCCGGCAGATGCGCGAACTGCTCGGCGATGTACTTGTCGGATTGCGGCCATACGCCGTCGCCGTGCGGGTAGTCGGAGCCCCACATCAGCGTCTCGGCGCCCATGTCCTCGATGATCTTCAGGCCGACGCGGTCGAACTGGAAGGTCGCCTTGCACTGGCGGCGCCAGTAGTCGCTCGGCTTCATCTTCAGGCCCAGGTCGGTGAAGCGGTCTTCCCACTCATAGTCCATGCGGTCGAGCGCGTAGGGCACCCAGCCGCAGCCGCTCTCGCCGAAGGCGACGCGCAGGTTGGGATAGCGCTCGAACACATTGGCCGACATCATCGCCGCCAGGATGTTCACCAGGTTCATCTGGAAGCCGGACACCACGGTGAAGAAGACGCGCCGTCCGACCTGGCCGCCATGCTTCTCGATGGTGTCGGGCGGGATGGTCGGGAAGGTGTGGAAGTGCAGCGGCAGGTCGACGTCGTTCACCGCCGCCCATAGCGGATCCCACATCGGATGCCACATCGGCTCCATGTCCCACGAGCACGACAGCTCGAGCCCGCGCAGGCCCAGCTTGGCGGCGCGGTAGATTTCCTTCACCGCCTCGTCGACGTTGCCGTAGGGCAGGCAGGCCAGGCCGATATGGCGATCGGGATAGTGGCTGCAGAACTCCTTCAGCCAGTTGTTGTAGATGCGCATCATCTCGTTGGCGGCATCCGGATCGTTCAGGCGGCTGGCGGCGCCGAGGATGCCGTAGATCACTTCCGCATCGACGTGATCGCGGTCGAGATCCTTGATGCGAAGATGCGGGTCGGAGACGCGGCGGATGTCCTTGGCGCCGTCGGCGTACAGGCCGGTCTCGGCCATGACGTCCACGCGATGGTGCTTGCCGGGAACGAACTTCGAGCCGGCCGGCCCGACGCCGTTCTTGAAGCCGAAGCTGGCGCCCGACTTGGTGACCCACTTGGCGCCATCGGGCGTGTCGGTGACGAAGGGCATGCGGTCCTTCAGCTCGCGCGGCGCTTCGCTGACGAACAGCTCCGGCGGCATCCAGGGCATGTCGAGATGGCAGTCGGCCGAAATCCTGTTGTACTTCATCGCCCGTCTCCTGGTTCCCTGGCGGTAATGATAGCAGCGAATCGGCATGTCGTCGCCGCAGGGCAGGCTTTCGCTGGCTGCTTCCGACCGCAGCGCGGCTCGCGCGACGGGCGGGATGTCGGGGTGTACCATTGCGCCACAACTACGGGAGGAACGGCCGATGGCGTACGATCTGGTGATCCGCAACGGCATGGTGGTGGACGGCTCGGGCCTGCCGCGCTACCGCGCGGATGTCGGCGTCAAGGACGGCCGCATCGTCACCATCGGGCGCATTCGCGGGAACGGCGCCAGCGAGACGATCGACGCCGAGGGCCATGTCGTCTCGCCGGGCTTCATCGACGGCCATACCCACATGGATGCCCAGATCTTCTGGGATCCGATCGGCACCAGCTCCTGCTATCAGGGCGTCACCTCGGTGGTGATGGGTAATTGCGGCTTCACGCTGGCGCCCTGCCGCGAGAGCGAGGCGGATCTCGTCTTCCGCAATCTCGAGCGCGCCGAGGACATCAGCCGCGCCGCGATGCTGGCGGGCATCAAGTGGCGCTGGGAGACCTTCCCCGAATTCCTCGACGTGCTGGAATCGCTGCCCAAGGGCATCAACTACGCCGGGTACATCGGCCACTGCGCGCTGCGCACCTACGTGATGGGCCAGCGCGCCTTCGCGGAGGAGGCGTCGGAGGACGACCTCAAGGCGATGGTGCACCACGTCAAGGAGGCGGTGCGCGCCGGTGCCTACGGCTTCTCCACGACCCGCAGCGTCAATCACCAGACCTCCGACGACAAGCCGGTGGCCAGCCGGCTGGCCACCTGGGCCGAGTTCGAAGCGCTGGTCCATGCGATGGGCGAGCTGGGTACCGGCCTGGTCGAGGTCGCGGGCGAGCCCAGCGGCGCCGACAGCGAAAAGGCGATCAAGTACTACAACGACCTCGCCAGGCTCTCCGCCGCCAGCGGCCGGCCGATCACCTTCGGCCTGTTCAGCCGCCGCAAGAAGCCCGGCGCCTGGCGCCACACCTTCGACATCGTCGAGAAGGCGGCGCAGATGGGCGGCCGCCTGTTCGCGCAGGTGCACAGCCGCGCGCTCAACGTGCTGCTGTCGTTCGAGACGCATACACCGTTCGACAAGTGGGAGTACTGGCGCGAGATCCGCGCGCTGCCGTTGTCGGAGCAGAAGAAGGCGCTGCAGGATCCCGACAAGCGCCGCCGCCTGGTCGAGATCGCGTCGCGCCCCTACGACGGCGCGGAGGTGCGTGGCACCGAGGCGCGGCCGCCGGAGTGGGACTGGGTCTTCGCGATGGACACCATCGAAGGCCCCCACAAGTCGATGGCCGAGCTGGCGCGCCAGCGCAACACGCACCCGGTCGAGCTGATGATCGACATGGCGCTCGAGCGCGACATGAAGTTCTTCATGATTCAGCCGATCGCCAACGAGGACCAATCGGCGGCGCTGGAGCTGATGAAGCATCCGCGATCGGTCGTGACCTTCTCCGACTCCGGCGCGCATGTCTCGCAGATCATGGACTCGTCGTTGCAGACCCATCTGCTGAGCCACTGGGTGCGCGAGAAGCAGGCCTTCACGCTCGAGGAAGCGGTGAAGATGATCACCTGCGATACCGCCACGCAGTTCGGCTTCCACGATCGCGGCCTGCTGCGCGAAGGCATGGCGGCGGACATGGTGGTGTTCGATCCCAAGACCGTGGGGCCGCGGATGCCCGAAGTCGTCACCGACCTACCAGCCGGGGCAAAGCGCCTGCGCCAGAAGGCCAACGGCATCCGCGCGACGGTGGTGAACGGCCAGACCCTGCTGCGGGACAACGAACCGACCGGCAATCTGCCCGGCCGGCTGGTGCGCTCCAAATTGCCAGCATAGCCAGGATCCGCAACGATTTCAGTCTCTTGGCGCTCCATCGCTCGTCGGTGGGGCGTCTTTCGTTGGGAGGTGACGCAGAAAAATCGAAGCCTGTGGATAATTCTCGCTTGACTGTGAGCGATCACTCATTCTATGCATTGGGCATAGAGAGTGAGTGCTCAGTTTTCAGGACCGCAATCGCGGGACAGCTGGGCGGAAGGCGAGAGTAGCCATGGTCAAGACGTTCTTCGTGGAAGAGGGCCACATGGCCCGCTGCGGTGGCCTCTGGTACGAGCCGGGCATCCTGCTGATCGTCGAGCCGCACGAGCGGGTCGATGTCTTCGTCGCCGAAGGCGGCATGCCGACCACGTTCGAGGGCCGCTATGCCTACGAGCGCCTCAGCGTCGATCTGCCGCCCGCCGGGCTGCTGAGCGCCGGGCATCTCAACGGCGGTGCGTTGCACGAGGTCGAGGGCTGCGAGACCGCGCGCCAGGCCGCGACCGGCCACCGCAAGGTCGAGGTCTCCGCCTGGTCGATGCCGAAGCTGCCATCGCTGCGCAGGCCGGCCCTGGTCCACTGAGACCCTCGAATCTTTCGTCGGCCTGCCTGATACTCTTGCCGGACCGGCTCCCCGAACGGGAGGCGCTGGCCGGGAGGAAGCAATGGGCAAGCTCGACGGCAAGGTGGCGATCGTCACCGGCGCCAGCCGCGGCATAGGCCAGGCGATCGCCGAACTCTTCGCCGCCGAAGGCGCGAAGGTCGTGGTCGCGGCCCGCACGCTGAAGGAAGGCGATCACATGTTCGAGGGCTCCCTCGGACGCACGGTCGCCGAAATCAAGGCCAAGGGTGGCGAAGCCAGCGCGGTCGCCGCCGATGTCTCCAGCGAAGACGAGTGCATCAGGCTCGCCGAAGCGGCGCGCAAGGCCTACGGGCCGATCGACATCCTCGTCAACAACGCCGCGCTGAACTACTACCTGCCGACCGAGACCTATCCGACGAACCGCTGGATCAAGGCGTTCGCGGTCAACGTGCATGGCCCGTTCATGCTCAGCAAGGCCGTGCTGCCGGACATGATCGCGAAGAAGGCCGGGGCCATCGTCAACATCAGCTCCGGCTCGGCGATCGGGCCGGGTCGCGGGCCGTACCAGGACAAGACGGTGCGCGGCGGGGTGATGTACGGCGCCACCAAGGCGGCGCTGGAGCGCTTCACGCAGGGGCTCGCGCAGGAGCTGGCGCAGTACGGCGGCATCGCGGTTTCCGCGCTGTCGCCGTCGCGCGTCGTGCCGACGCCCGGTACCGTGCACCACAAGCTGGTCACCGGCATCGACGATCCCCGGGGCGAGCCGCCCTCGATGATGGCGCGCGCCGCGCTGCTGCTGGCCAGCGAGCCGGCGGCCAAGGTCAACGGCCGCGTCACCTACAGCCAGCAGATCCTCAAGGAATTCGGCTGGATCGACAAAGCCGGCGGCCGCGGCGTCGACACGGTGGGTTCGGGATACTCGCAGATATGATCGTCGCCAGGCGGCAGATCGAGATCGAATGGGGACATTGCGATCCGGCCGGCATCGTCTTCAACCCGCGCTTCTTCGAGTGGTTCGACCATTGCACCGCCGGGCTCTTCGCCCATGTCGGCCTGCGCAAGCACGAGATGGTCAAGACCTTCGATTTCGTCGGCTTCCCGCTGGTGGAATCGCGTGCGAAGTTCCTGCGTCCGGCGAAGTTCGGCGACATCGTCGTGATCGAGAGCTCGATCGCCGCCTTCCGCCGCTCGAGCTTCGACGTGCAGCACCGCCTGCTCAATGGCGGCGAGCTGGCGGTCGAGGCCTTCGAGACGCGCGTCTGGTCGGGGCGCCATCCCGACGATCCGCAGCGGCTGAAATCGCAGCCGATCCCCGAAACCGTGATCGCGAAGTTCCGCGATGGCTGAAGAGCGCACCCAGATCGCCATCATCGGCGCCGGGCCGGCGGGCCTGTTGCTGGGCCAGATGCTGCACGTGGCCGGCGTCGACAATGTCATCCTCGAGCGCCAGGACCGTGCCTATGTCGAGGGCCGCATCCGTGCCGGCGTGCTCGAGCAGGGCACGGTCGACCTGCTGGCCGAGGTCGGCGTCGACGCCCGTCTGCGGCGCGAGGGCCTTGTCCATGACGGCGTCGAGATCGCCTTCGACGGCAAGCGTCATCGTGTCGATTTCCGCGAGCTCACCGGCAAGACGGTCACGGTCTATGGCCAGACCGAGGTGACGCGCGATCTGATCGAGGCGCGGCTCGCCGCCGGGCGGCCATTGACCTTCGAGGCCGCCGACGTGGCGATCCATGGCGCCGACACGGACGCGCCGTCGCTCACCTACCTGAAGGACGGCACGACGCACACCCTGCGCTGCGACTACGTCGCGGGCTGCGACGGCTATCACGGCGTCAGCCGCCGCACGATCCCGCAGCATCTGCTGCGCGCCTACGATCGCGTCTATCCCTTCGGCTGGATCGGCATCCTCGCCGACGTGCCGCCGGCCTCGCACGAGCTGATCTACGCCGCGCACGAACGCGGCTTCGCGCTGGCCAGCATGCGCTCGCCCAGACGCAGCCGCTACTACATCCAGTCGCGCATCGACGAGAACCTCGAGGAGTGGCCCGACGAGCGCATCTGGGACGAGCTGAAGCAGCGCCTGGGCGTGTCGATGACCACCGGCCCGTCGATCGAGAAGAGCGTCACGCCGTTGCGCAGCTTCGTGTCGGAGCCGATGCGCTGGGGCCGGCTGTTCCTGGCCGGCGACGCCGCGCATATCGTGCCGCCGACGGGCGCCAAGGGGCTCAACCTCGCGGCGTCCGACGTGCACTATCTGTCGCGCGCCTTCGTGTCGCGCTACAAATCCGGCAACGAGCATCTGCTCGACGCCTATTCTTCGATGGCGCTGGCCCGCGTGTGGAAGGCCGAGCGCTTCTCGTGGTGGATGACGTCGATGTTGCACAGGCTCCATGAACCCGGCTCGTTCGAGTCGCGCATGCAGCTGGCCGAGCTCGAGTACCTGATGGGCTCGCGCGCCGCGCGTACGTCTCTGGCCGAGAACTATGTCGGCCTGCCGTTCTGAGCGGTAGGTGGAGGAGGGGACGATGGACGGCTACAATCCGCGCGACTGGTCAACCCAGCCGCCCTATCTCGCGCCTGAGTACAAATCGACGCCGCTGCGCGCGCCGACGAAGGCGCTGATCCCGCTGAAGCAGACGCTGTCGGAGCTCACCGGTCCGGTCTACGGCCATGAAAGCGTCGGCGAGCTCGACGCCGACCTGACGCGCAACGGCCGCAAGGCCGGCGAGCCGCAGGGAGAGCGGATCATCGTCACGGGCCGCGTGCTCGACGAGAACGGCAAGCCGGTGCCCGATGCGCTGGTCGAGGTGTGGCAGTGCAACGCCGCCGGCCGCTACGTCCACGCCGTCGACCAGCACGACGCGCCGCTCGACCCGAATTTCTTCGGCGGCGGCCGCTGCGTCAGCGATGCCGAAGGCCGCTACAGGTTCATGACCATCAAGCCGGGCGCCTATCCGTGGCCCAACCACCACAACGCCTGGCGGCCGGCGCACATCCACTTCTCGCTGTTCGGCTCGAGCTTCCTGACGCGGCTGGTGACGCAGATGTATTTCCCCGGCGATCCGCTGCTGCCGCTCGATCCGATCTACAACGCCACGCCGGCCGCCGCGCGCGAGCTCCTGGTGTCGCAGTTCTCGATCGACGTCACCCAGCCGGGCTTCGCGCTGGGCTATGTCTTCGACATCGTGCTGCGTGGCCGCAACGCCACGCCGATGGAGAGCTGATCCATGGCGCTGAAGCAGACGCCGTCGCAGACCGTCGGCCCGTACTTCGCCTACGGCCTGACGCCGCAGCAATACGACTATCCCATGACCAGCATCGCCTCGGGCGCGATGTGCCAGCCCGATACCGAGGGCGAACGCATCCGGATCGAGGGCCGGGTCTTCGACGGCGCCGGCGCCACGATCTCGGACGCCATGATCGAGTTCTGGCAGGCCGACGCGCAAGGCCGCTACGCCCATCCCGCGGATCCACGCGGCTCGAACGCCCGTTTCAAGGGCTTCGGCAGGGTGGGCACCGGCACCGATCCCGAGCAGCGCTTCATCTTCGACACGATCAAGCCCGGCCGTGTCGATGCCCGGCAGGCGCCGCACATCAACGTCATCGTCTTCATGCGCGGTCTGCTGGTGCACGCCTACACGCGCCTCTACTTCGCCGACGAGACGGCGGCCAATGCCGCCGATCCCGTGCTGCAGAGCGTGCCGGCCGAGCGGCGCGACACGCTGATCGCCAGGTGCGACGGCGGCACCTACCGCTTCGACATCCATATGCAGGGCGATCGCGAGACGGTGTTCTTCGACGCCTAATCCGCGTCCTCGCCAGCCATCAGATCGGCCACGTCGACCATGCCGCGTCGCCGAGCGCTCCGC
The DNA here is from genome assembly GCA_050183765.1 of Reyranellaceae bacterium. GTDB lineage: Bacteria > Pseudomonadota > Alphaproteobacteria > Reyranellales > Reyranellaceae > JAFAZJ01. Next base: position 10,815 of record JBFXAZ010000125.1, read on the forward strand.
TCGGCTGTGACGCCGTCCTTGTTCTTCGCGTTCGGATCGGCACCGTAGGCAAGCAGCAACTCGGCCACCTCCAGCGCGAGATCCTCGTCGTCGGGCAGGCAGAACAGCGGTGTCATGCCGTACTTCGGGTTGGCCAGATTCGCCAGCGCCCGGTCCTCCTCGAGCAGTTCCTTCAGCCGTGCCGTCATGCCGAGGTAGGCGAGCTCCCACACGTCGCGGCTAAGCGGTGCCAGGAACTCGGCAATCTCGCGTCGCTGGAAATGCGCGGCATATCCCATCGCGCCGCCGCCGACTTGCAGGGTCGGCCGGTCGATATCGGCGCCGTGCGCGGCCAGCAGCTTCACGACGTCCGGTGAATTGCCCAGCACGGCCATCTGGATGCCGCGCTGCTGGCCCTCGTCAGCGACATCGACATGGACGCCCAGCTCCAGCAACAGCGCCACGACATCGGAGCGGCCCTTGCGCGCGGCGGTCAGCATAGTCTCGGCATCGAGCAGGCATTCCGGATGCTGCGCCGCGACCGCGCGGGCGGCGTCGCGATCAAGCCGCATGCAGGCGGCCTGGAACGCGGCCTTGCCCCGAAGCGACGGCGCCGCGGCGCCATGGCGCACCAGCAGGTCGGCCATCTCGACGTGGCCATAGACCAACGCTTCCTCGCGCAATGGCCGACCGGAATACGCGTGTGGGCCGTCGGCATTCGCGCCGTGCAACAACAGCCACTCGGCACGCTTCAGGTGATTGTAGGCGACGGCGTTGCCCAGCAGGTAGTCGAGCGGGTTGAGCTGGAGGCGACCGCCGATCGATGGCTGTGGCGCCGTTCGCCATGCCGGCAGGCGGCCGCGTCGCTCGCATTGACTCCACAGGAAGTCGAGCCAGTCGGTCTCGTCGCGCGTGATCGAGGTGTTGTAGAGCGCCTGCGAGTCGTACGGATCGGCTCCGCGCTCGATCACCAGTTCGGCAAGTGCGCGCGCCCGAGGATGGCCCTGGCGGTCGCCTTCGCCCTGGCCGATCACGCCGGTCAGAACCTTGAACGCATTGTCCCAGCCGTCGTTGAACTCGGCGCCGGGATTGGCGCCGTGATCGAGGAGCAGGCGCGCGATCTCGAGCGCGTGCGTGTCGCCGCCCGGCAGACGGGCATAGGCGAGATAGAGCAGTGGTTCCCAATTGAGCGACCCGCCTTTGCTCGTCGCGGCGTTCGGGTCGGCGGCGATGCGGCGCCGGGCCTCGGCGAGATTGCCCGTCGCGACGGCGATGTGGATGTTGTCGGTGCCGATCGCCGGCCAGCGCGCAAGGATGCGTCTTGCCGCTTCGGGATCGCCGCCTTGCCAGGACGCGCGCAGCACGATCTCGACGTGCTCGGCGCGCGAACGGCTCGACAGGGCGAGATCGTCGAGCGCCGGCTTGAATGCGCTCCATCCCGACAAGCCGTGCTCGCGCGCGAGGGCGTGTTGCACATCGCGCAGTGTCGGTGCGGTGGCGGCTGTCGGCGTCGCGGCGAGCAGGCGTGCGCGCGCTTCGGCATCGCCGGCGCGCAGCGCCTTGAGCCAGCGCTTGGCTTCCTTCTTGAGAGAGTCGAGGGACGATTGGGGCGTGAGCGCGCGGCTCATGACGACCTTCCTTCCGTGGCGCCTGGAGTCCGCTGAGTCAGGCCGGAAGAAGGGATCGACGAATCGAAACCGATGGGGTGGGCGGGAGCAGGCTCCCTTGCCGCGGACAGGAGGCGCCCCACAGCGCGCTGACGCCACCTTGCGGCGGCGCCGTGCGCGCTGTCAACGATCGTCGCCTATTTGATCGGGTCGAGCACGACCACCGGGATCTGCCGTTCGCCGGCCTTCACCTGGTAGTCGGCGTAGGGCGGCCAGAAGGTCAGCGCGTCGGTCCACATCGCCTGGCGCTCGGCACCCTCGGCGATGCGGGCCCGGGCCTTCATCTTCTCGGTGCCGACCTGGATCTCGACCTCGGGGTTGGCGAGGATGTTGCGGAACCAGCCGGGATGCTCGGGCGCGCCGCCCTTCGACGCGACGATGTAGTAGCTGCTGCCATGGCGGCCGTAGAACAGCGGGAACAGGTACTTCTTGCCGGACTTGCGGCCGACGGTGGTCAGCAGCAGCGACGGCACCTCGCGCTCCGGCAGGTTCGGCAGCTTGATCTTGTACATGTGCCCGTCGGTACCGCCGCTCTTCAGGTAGAGCTCGGTGTGGTCGACCATCCACTTGGGCATGTTGGGGGCGAGCTGGGCGACGGTCATGGGAACCTCGGGAAGTCATTGGCGGGTCGGCCGTGTCGGCCGGATGCACAGGCGAGGCTACAGAGTTCCGCCGGTCGGTTGAAGCCGCTATTTCGACATGGTCTGCGGCAGCAGCAGGATGATCTGCGGGAAGGCCACCAGGATGGCGACATTGATGATGTCGACGACCACGAACCAGCCGCAGCCGCGGAAGATGTCGCCCATGCTGACGTCCTTGGCCACGCCCTTGAGGACATAGACGTTGAGCCCGACGGGCGGCGTCATCAGCCCGATCTCGACCATGCGGACCACGAGGATGCCGAACACGATCGGATCGATGCCGAGGTGCTTGATCGTCGGCAGCAGGATCGGGACGGTCAGCAGCACCATGCCGATGCCGTCGATGAACATGCCGAGCAGAAGGTAGAAGGCGAGGATGCAGATCAGGATCACCGTGGGCGACACGTCCATGCCGGCGATGCCGTTGGCGATTGCCGCAGGCGTCCCGGTGAATCCCAGGAAATGGACGAAGATCAGCACGCCGGCGACGATCGCGAAGATCAGCGCGGTGGTGCGGATCGTTTCCATCATCGAGCCGGCGAACTCCCTGAAGTTGAGGCGCGGGATCGCCATCACCAGCGCGCCCAGCGCGCCGATGCCGGCCGCCTCGGTGGGTGTCGCCAGGCCGGTGTACATGCTGCCCATCACCAGCAGGATGATGACCATCATCCCCCAGATGCCCTTCAGCGAGCTGAAGCGCTCGCGCCAGGTGATGCCGCGCACCGGCTGGCCGAGATCGGGGTTGAGCTTGAAGCGGATCAGCAGCATGGCGACGTAGCTCGCCGCCTGCAGCAGGCCGGGCAGGATGCCGGCCAGCAGAAGCGCGCCGATCGATTCCTCGGCGATGAAGCCGTAGATGACGATCAGCACCGAAGGCGGGATCATGATCGCCATGGTGCCGCCGGCCGCGACGCAGCCGGTCGAGACCTTGTCGTCGTAGCCGAACTTCTTCAGCTCGGGCAGCGCCACGCGGCCCATCACCGCGGCCGACGCCGTCGAGGCGCCGCAGGCCGCGGCGAAGCCGGCGCAGCCGATCACTGTCGCCACGGCCAGGCCGCCGGGCAGGTGGCCGAGCCATTGCCGCGCCGCCCAGTAGATGTCGCGCGTGATGTTGGCGTAGTAGGCGAAGAAGCCCATCATGATGAAGAGCGGCAGCACCAGCAGGTTGTAGTTGGTGACGTGGCCGATCACCGTCTGGGCCGAGAGCGCCGCCGCCGGGTCGTAGCCGCGCAGGATCCAAAGCCCGAAGAAGCCGCACAGCGCCGTGGCGAAGGCGATGCGCACGCCCGACATCAGGAACAGCGTGAGCGAAACCAGCGAGATGACGCCGATACTGACCGGGTCCATGGTGTTTGGTCCCTCTGGAAGACCGTAGCGGGGCGTGGCGGAGGAACGCGCGGACTACTCGACAGCGTGGAAGCCGCCGCTCTCCGGCTCGTTGGCCGGGAAGCGCTCGGGACTGATCAGATGGAGGAACTGCAGGTACATGCGCAGGCTGATCAGGGCGTAGCCGATCACGATCGCCGCGCCGGACGGCCATGTCTTGAAGTAGGGCGGCGACATGGTGACGTCGTCGTAGAGCCACAGCTGGTAGGTCAACTTCGCGCTGAACCAGGCGATCACCGCGCAGATGAAGATGCTGATCAGCAGCGTGGCCATGACGGCGTATCGGCGGCCCCGCGGCGCCAGCATGTCGAGCGCCAGATCCATGCCGACATGGCCGCGCATCGACTGGGTGTAGGATATGCCCAGGAAGACGATGATCGGCATCAGCAGCTCGGCGCCCTCGAGATGGCCCGGGATGGGCGAATCGAAGGCGTAGCGCATCAGGACTTCGGCGCCGACGAAGAGCATCGCGAAGATGGCGATGGCGGCCGCGGCGGCCGCCAGCGCGATCTCCACACGTCGCAGGATGCGGCCGGCGAAGTTGGCCACGC
>JBFXAZ010000126.1:0-15036 GCA_050183765.1 Reyranellaceae bacterium
AGGACTCGAAGAATCGCGAGTTCCGTATCGTGCGGCAGAAGACCCAGGTGACCTGTGGGCCGGCCTGCTGCCTCATCATGTGGGCCAACGCCTACGACGCCGACCCGCAGGCCGACGAGGGCGGCGTGATCGCGCTGAGCAAGGCCTATCCCAAGGCGTGGAACGCACTGACCGGCGCGGAGATCAACAACCTCTCGAGCGTTCTGCGCCAGATGGCCGTGCGCACCAAGGTCGAGACCCATACCCAGACCAACAGCCTGAAGATGGCGCTGGCGACCAAGGTGAAGCCCAAGAAGCCGGCCCTGGTGTTCGTCGAATGGGAGACGGCGGCCAGCGTGAAGGGCCACTTCGTGGTCGTCGGCGCGGCGAGCTCGTCGGAGGACAAGTACACCATCCTCGATCCGTTCTACGGGCTGCAGGAGATGGTCGGCCTGCCATTCTACTATCCCAACACCGACGAGGCCGATCCGCCCTCGCTGAAATTCTCCGGCGCGGTCGCGTTCATGGAGTGAGCACCTTCTCCCCGCGCAGGCGGGGAGAAGGTGCCCGAAGGGCGGATGAGGGGCTTCGCGGAGTCTCGACAGCATCGATGGTTGCCGTTGCACGAGAAGCCCCTCATCCGCCTCGCTGACGCTCGGCACCTTCTCCCCGCCTGCGCGGGGAGAAGGGAAGATCAGCGCGACGCCGCTTCGATGGCGCGCCAGATGCGTTCCGGCGTCGCCGGCATCTCGACATGCTCGACGCCGAGATCGCCGAGCGCGTCGACGATGGCGTTGACGATCACGCCGAGCGCCGGGGTGATGCCGCCTTCGCCGCCGCCGCGCATGCCCAGGGGATGCGTGGTCGACGGCACCTCGCTCAGCGCGGTGACGAAGGACGGCAGGTCGTCGGCGCGCGGCATGGCGTAATCCATGAACGAGGCGCTGAGCATCTGGCTCTGCGCATCGTAGACGCAGCGCTCCATCAGCGCCTGGCCGGCGCCCTGGGCGATGCCGCCATGGGTCTGGCCGTGCAGGATCATCGGATTGACCGCGCGGCCGACATCGTCGAGGGCGCAATAGGCGACGATGCGCGCGGCGCCGGTCTCGACATCGACCTCGACCTCGCAGACATGCCAGCCATAGGGATAGGCGCCGACGCGGCTGTCGACCTCGCCGGTGCCGGCGATCGGCCCGTGCCGCTCGGCCAGCGACACGAGGCTGACGCTGCGGTCGGTGCCCCTCACGGTGAAGCGCCCGTCGGCGAAGGCGAGGTCGGCGGCGTCGGTTTCGAGCGCCTCAGCCGCCAGCACTGTCGCGCGCTCGACGATGATGCCCGAGGCCTGGTGGATCGTTGTCGCGGCCATGCGCATGGAGCGGCCGGAATGCGAGCCGCCGCCGGCCTGCACGTGCGCCGTGTCGCCGGCCAGCAGGCGTACGCGCGATGCCTCGATGCCCAGCCACTCCGCGACCAGCTGGGCGAAGCTGGTGGCGTGGCCCTGGCCGGCCGACAAGGTGCCGATCACCACCTCGACCATGCCGTCGGGCCGCACGGTGACGTCGGCGCGTTCCTGCGGCGCGCCGCTTTGCGATTCGACATAGCCGCCCAGGCCGATGCCGCGGCGCAGCCCGCGCGCGGCCGATTGCGCGCGCCGCGTCGCGAAGCCGTCCCAGTCGCTGAGCTTCAGGACGCGCTCGAGCGTGCCGGCATAGTCGCCGCTGTCGTAGGTGACGCCGAAGGGGTTGGTGTAGGGCATCGCCTCCATCGGCACGACGTTGCGCCGGCGCAGCTCGACGCGATCGAAGCCATGGCGCCGTGCGGCGAGATCGATCAGCCGCTCGATCATGAACATGGTTTCGGGCCGGCCGGCGCTGCGATAGGGCGCGGTCGGCGGCGTGTTGCTCATCACAGCACGTGCCCGCGCCGCCGCCGGCAGGCGGTACAGGCTGGTCATCACCTGCGTGCCCTTGGTCAGCGGGATGAACGAGGCGGTGTAGGCGCCGACATTCGACAGGCCGGCGGCGTCGAGGGCGAGGAAGTTGCCCTCTTCGTCGAGCGCCAGCGCGCCCTGGGCGCTGAGGTCGCGGCCCTGGTAGTCGCTGACGAAGCAATCCTGCCGGCTCGCCGTCCATTTCACCGGCCGGCCGATGCGCCGCGCCGCCCAGGCGACCAGCGCGAACTCGGGATAGAAGAAATTGCGGGTGCCGAAATTGCCGCCGGTGTCCTCGGCGATCACGCGCACGCGCTCGGGCTCGATGCCCAGGATGATCGCCAGCTCGCGCTTGGGCCGCACCACGCCGCCGCCGCCGGCCCACAGCGTGTAGCTGCCATCGGCCGCGTCGTATGACGCCAGCGCCGCGCGCGGCTCCATCGGCACGCCGGTGACGCGCTGGACCAGGCTGTCGAGGCGCACGACATGCGCCGCGTGGGCGAAGGCGGCATCGACGGCGGCGCGCGCGCCGACGGTCGAATCGACGGCGATGTTGTCCGGCCGGTCGTTCCACAGCGGCGGCGCGTCGCTCGCGGCGGCACGGGTGCTGTCGCTGACGGCCGGCAATGGTTGGTAGTCGACATCGACCAGCTCGGCGGCGTCGCGCGCGATGGCCAGGGTCTCGGCGACGATGAAGGCCACCGCCTCGCCGACGTGGCGCGCGGCATCGAGCGCCAGCACCGGCTGACGGACCACGCGATGCGGCGCGCCGTCGGTGTTGGGCAGGCGGATGTCGGGCGGGCTCATCGCCGTGGGGATGTGCGGAATGGGCAGCAGCCCGTCGGAGATGAGCTCTTCACCTGTCAGGACACAGAGCACGCCGGGCAGCGCCCGCGCGGCGCTTGCGTCGATGCCGGCGATGCGCGCATGCGCATGCGGCGAGCGCAGGACGACGGCATGCGCCTGACCGGCCAGGCTGAAATCCTCGCTGTAACGCCCGTTCCCGGTCAGCAGCCGCGCTACCTCGACCCGCCGCAGCGCCGCGCCGATGCCGTCTTTAATTTCCCTTCCCCCGCTGGCGGGGGATGGTGGCGCGCTGCGCCGGATGGGGGTGGCTCGCGCGACAACGCCGACCATCGTGTCTGACCGCGATGCCGGCCACCCCCATCCGCCCTTCGGGCACCTTCCCCCGCCAGCGGGGAAGGTAGGACCGTGGTCGTCATGGTCGTCGCAGCAGCTCTTCCTCGGGCACGCCGGCTTCGTAGCGGCGCACCATGTCGTCGGGATCGAAGGGCACGCCGATCGGGTTCTTCAGGAACGCCTCGGTCTGCAGATAGGCGGCGGCGGCTTCCTTGGTCGGATGAGTATCGACCTGCAGCTCGATCGAGGTGCCGTCGGGGTCGTGGTAGTACATCGACACCGTGGGCCCGTGGTTGATCGGCCGGTAGGGCACGATGCCCTGCGCCTTCAGCCTGACGTACGTCGACAGCAGGTCGCCCAGGGTGCGGTAGCCGTAGGCGAAATGCGCCAGCCCCCACGCCTTCGCGTCGGGCGCTTGCAGCTCGGGCATCTTCACCAAAGCGAGGCGATGATGCTCCTCGTCGTAGGTCAGGAAGCAGATGCGGCCGTCGTCGAACACGGTGCGCGCGTTGAGCACGGTCTCGTACCAGGCGCGCATCGCGTCGTAGTTCGCGGTGCGCAGCACGAAATGCGCGAAGATCGCCGGCGGGCGCGGCGTCGTGTCGAGCGGTCGCTTCAGGTTGTCGGCGGTCGAGTCCATGGCGAGACCTCCATCGGTCAGGGCAAGGGCGGCGGCGGGCCCTCGCCGCGGCGCATCAGATCCTGCTCGGGCACGCCCGACTCGTAGCGGCGCACCATCTCCTCCGGATCGAAGCCGACGCCGATCGGGTTGGCGCGGAACGCCTCGCTGTGGAAGAAGGCCGAGGCTTCCTGCTTGGTGGCGAAGACGTCGACCTGCAGCTCGACCGAATTGCCGTCGGGATCGCGGTAGTACAGCGACACGGTGGGGCCGTGGTTGATCGGCCAGTAGGGCTCGATGCCCTGAGCCTTCAGCCGCCGGTATGTCGCCAGCAGATCGCCCAAGGTCGCATAGGTGTAGGCGACATGGTGCACGCCGCGCGCCTTGTCGTCGCGCGCCGCGAGGCCGGGCATCTCGATGATGGCGACGCGGTGGTGCTCCTCGTCGTAGGTCATGAAGCACAGCATGCCGTTGTCCTCGACCACGCGCGCGTTGAGCACCGTGAGGTACCACTGGCGCATGGCGGCGAGGTTCGCGGTCTGCAGCACGACGTGGGCGAACAGGCTGGGCGAGACCGGCCGCTGATCGAGCGGGCGTTTCAGATTGTCGGCGGTGGAGTCCATGCGAACCTCCTGAATGTCGCTCATGATACCTTCCCCCGCTGGCGGGGGAAGGTGGCGCGCCGCGCCGGATGGGGGTGGCTGGTGCGACAGTACCGCAGTCCGTGACTGGCCACCATGCCGCCACCCCCATCCGCCCTTCGGGCACCTTCCCCCGCACAGCGGGGGAAGGTAGGAATCGCGCCATGACCGTCGAATTCCTGATCACCACCTTCATCGTCGTCGTCGCACCCGGCACCGGCGTGCTCTACACCCTGGCCACCGGGCTGACGCGCGGCTCGCGCGCCAGCATCGTCGCGGCCTTCGGCTGCACGCTCGGCATCGTGCCGCACATCGCGGCGGCGATCCTCGGGCTGGCGGCGCTGCTTCACACATCAGCGCTCGCCTTCGAGATCTTCAAGTATGTCGGCGTCGCCTATCTGCTGTGGATGGCGTGGAGCACGCTGAAGGAACGCGGCGCGCTCAAGGTCGAGGAGCGCGAGGCCGACGCGCGCGGCTTCTGGCAGGTGACCGTCGAGGCCATCCTGATCAACATCCTCAACCCCAAGCTCTCGATCTTCTTCCTCGCCTTCCTGCCGCAGTTCGTCAGCTCTCAGGAGGCACAGCCGCTTGCCGGCATGCTGATGCTGAGCGGCGTGTTCATGCTGATGACCTTCGTGGTCTTCGTCGGCTACGGCCTGCTCGCCGCCTCGATCCGCGACCACGTGATCTCCCGCCCGCGGGTGCTCGCCTGGATGCGCCGCACGTTCGCGGCGGCGTTCGTGGCGCTGGGCGCGAAGCTCGCGTTGGCGGATCGCTGATGTCGTCGTCCTGAGCGCGAGCGAAGGACCTTGCGGTGGATTGTGATCCGCCGCTCGGCGGGTGACGCAACACCGCCAGATTCTTCGCTTCGCTCAGAATGACGATGGAGAGTCTTACGACTCCAGCTCGCTGTCCCAGTACAGGAAGTCGCGCCAGCTCTGGTGCAGGTGGCCGGGCGGGAAGGCGCGGCCGTTGTCCTGCAGCTCGGCGGTCGAGGGCTCGTAGGGCGCGCGCACCGGGTACATGCCGGCCTGCTTGGGCAGCTTGTCGCCCTTGAGCAGGTTGCACGGGCTGCAGGCGGTGACGACGTTGCGCCACGTCGTGGTGCCGCCGCGCGAGCGCGGCACGACGTGGTCGAAGGTGAGGTCGGGCGCGCCGAAGGGCTCGGCGCAGTACTGGCAGGTGAAGCTGTCGCGCAGAAAGACGTTGAAGCGCGTGAAGGCCGGGCGGCGCTCGGCCGGAACGAATTCCTTCAGCGCGATCACGCTGGGCAGGCGCATCTCCAGGCTGGGGCTGCGCACGCGGCGGTCGTACTCGGCCACGACGTTGACGCGGTCGAGGAACACCGCCTTGACGGCGTCCTGCCAGCTCCACAACGACAAGGGAAAGTAGGACAACGGCCGAAAATCGGCGTTCAGCACCAGGGCGGGACAGGCCTCGGGCGCCGCGTACATGGCTATCGACTTTGCGCGACGAAGCGCGCGCGTTGAGCTTCGTACGTCATGATGCGCGCATAGTGGCGGATGGAACGCCGAAACACAACGGGTTGATTCCGCGCAGCCGTGACGGGGTGATTAAGTGTCTGTGGCGAAAGCGTTACGGCGACGGGAAGAAGGGTCACCACAGAGGCACAGAGACACAGAGGAAGGCCAAGAAGGCCTGCGCGCTGGGCGCGCGAACGATCCTCCTCGGTCTTCTCAGTCTCTGTGTCTCTGTGCCTCTGTGGTTCGTCTTCTTCTACTCCGCCGCGGCCTTCAGGCTGGTCGGCACCGGCTGTCCCGCGAACAGCGCGGCGCGCGCGGCCTCGTACTCGCGCGCCAGCCTGTCGACGATCTCCGCCGCCGGCGGCGCGTCGAAGATCTGGCCGACGCCCTGGCCGGCGCCCCAGATGTCGCGCCACGCCTTGGTCTTCATGTTGCCGCCCGAGCCGAAATTCATCTTGCTCTTGTCGGCGGTCGGCAAATCGTCGGGATCGAGCCCGGCGGCGGCGATCGAGCGCTTCAGGTAGTTGCCGTGCACGCCGGTGAAGAGGTTGGTGTAGACGATCTCCTCGCCCGAGCTGTCGATGATGCACTGCTTGTTGCCGTCGGAAGCGCCGGCCTCCTTCGAGGCGGTGAAGCGCGTGCCGATATAGGCGAGGTCGGCGCCCACCGCCTGCGCCGCCAGCACCGAGGCGCCGTTGGCGATCGAGCCCGACAGCAGGATGCAGCCGTCGTAGAACTGGCGCACCTCCGGCACCAGCGCGAAGGGCGACAGCGCGCCGGCGTGGCCGCCGGCGCCGGCGCAGACCAGGATCAGGCCGTCGACGCCGGCCTGCAGCGCGCGCCTGGCGTGCTTGGTGTTGATCACGTCGTGGAACACCAGGCAGCCATAGCGATGCGCCGACTTCACCACGTCGTCGGGCGCGCGCAGCGAGGTGATCTGGATCGGCACCTGGTACTTCTCGCAGAGGTCGACGTCGTGCTGCAGGCGGTCGTTGGAGCTGTGCACGATCTGGTTGACCGCGAAGGGCGCGACGATCTTCTCGGGGTGCTTGGCCTTGTACTCGGCCAGCTCGCCGGTGATGCGCTTGAGCCACTCCTCGAGCAGTTCCTTGGGCCGCGCGTTGAGCGCCGGGAAGGAGCCGACGATGCCCGCCTTGCACTGCGCGATGACGAGATCGGGATTGGACTGGATGAACAGCGGCGCACCGACCACGGGGATGCGCAGCTTGCCTTGCAGCTTGGCGGGGAGGGCCATTGTCTTACGTCGCTCCTGTCACTTCATCAGTTCGTAGGCGCCGCCCTTGTCGAGGGCGCGCTGGTAGGCGGGACGGGCATGGATGCGCTCGACGAAGGCGGAGAGCTTCGGCAGCTGCTTGAACAGCGGCGAGCGCGCGGCCGAGGCCTCGAGCGGGAAGCTCATCTGGATGTCGGCGGCGGAGAACTCCGGGCCGGCGAACCACTCGTGCTTCTGCAGCTCGCTTTCGAGGAACATGAAATGCGTGCCGAGTTGCGGGTTGAGCAGCGTCTTGTCGGCGCCCGCCGAAATCGCCTTCGCCACCGGCTTCATGAACCACGGCACGCGCGTGGGCATGCGGCCGAACACCAGCTTCATGAGCAGAAGCGGCATCAGCGAGCCCTCGGCGTAGTGGAGGAAGTAGCGGTAGCGCAGCAGCTCGGGCGTGCCGGCCGCCGGCTTCAGCCTGCCCTCGCCATAGGTCTCGGCGAGGTATTCGAGGATCGCGCCGGACTCCGCCAGCGTCTTGTCGCCGTCGGTGATCACCGGCGACTTGCCGAGCGGATGCACCGCGCGCAGCGAGGCCGGCGCCTGCATCGAGGGCTCGCGCTGGTAGCGCTTGATCTCGTAGTCGAGGCCCAGCTCTTCGAGCGCCCACAGGATACGCTGCGAGCGCGAGTTGTTGAGGTGGTGGAGGGTGATCATATCGATCTCCTACCTTCCCCCGGTGGCGGGGGATGGTGGCGCGTAGCGCGGGTTGGGGGTGGCTCGTGCGACAACGCCGACCAACGAATCTGACCGCAATGCCGCCACCCCCATCCGCCCTTCGGGCACCTTCCCCCGCCAGCGGGGGAAGGTATTGATTTTCTACAACGCCCCCGGCCGCCAGTTGCCGTGGAAGCCGGCGGGCACGCGGTGCGACAGATGGGCCAGCGCGATGGGGCCCTTGTCAACGCCGGACGCGTCGAACACCGCGAGATCGCTGCGGTTTTCCGCTGCGCGGTAGATCGTCGTCACCAGCCAGCCATCGCCTTCCGCCGCCGTGTCGCTGCGCGGCACGAAGATCGGCTCGCCGCAGAAATCGCCGGTGTCCGGCTGCCAATGCGCGACCTTGCCCGAGGCGAGATCGATGTGCGCCAGGCCGGCGCGCTTCTCGCGGTTGAAGTCGGTCTCGGTCGGCACGCCGGCCTGGAAGTAGCCATGGCGGTTGGGCAGGCAGGCGAAGCGCTCGTCGAGGCGGGGGAACTCGCCGGGGTGATCGTCGAGCGCCTCCTCGCGGTAGGAATTGCTGGTGCCCGCCGGATCGAAGGTCCAGCGCACCAGGGTCGCCTGGGGCGAATGCTGCGTCGGCATCGACCCGTCGGGACGCGGGAAGAGCGGCGCCACCGGATACTTCATCATGTCGCAGACGATCTTTCCGCCCTGCGCGTCGAAGGCGTTGAGCGGATGGAAGACGTAGCAGGCGTCGCCGGTGATCCACTTGATGTCGGCCACCGTGCCGTCGCGCGGGATCAGCGCCACGTGCGTGCCCTTGTCCGGCTCCCAGGCGAAGGCCGGCTGGCCCTTCATCGCGCGCTCCATCGAGCCGGTGAGCGGGAAGACCGGCAGGATGATCCAGCGCTCGGTGACGACGAAGTCGTGGATCATGCTGGAGTAGGGCGCCGCGAAGCGCTCCTTGCGCTTGAGCGTGCCGTCGGCGCCGACGACGATGATGTCGATCTCCGGCGTGAAGCGGCCGGACGCCGAATAGGCGAAGGCGATCATGTTGCCGCTGCGCGGGTCGATCTTGGGATGCGCGGTGAACTTGCCGACCTGCCCGTCCCAGTCGCGGTAGCCCTTCGGCATCAAGGTCTTCGGGTCGACCTCGAAGGGCGCGTGCGCTTCCTCCAGCGCCAGCAGGCGGTCGCCGTGCCAGACGACGTTGGTGTTGGCCAAGGTCGAATCGAAGCCCCAGTGCTTCTGGTCGGTCCACATCGGGTTGCCGAAGGCGCCGATCAGCGCCTCGCCGGCCTTGTGCTCCAGCTCCCATTTCGGCGTGCGCACCCAGCGATTGCGGTAGGCGACGTTGCCGTTCTCGACATGGAAGGCGTGCAGCATGCCGTCGCCGGCGAACCAGTGATAGAAGCCGCGCGGCGCGAATTGCGGGTTGGGCCCGTTGCGATAGAGCGTGCCGCACAGCTCCTTCGGAATCTCGCCGGTGACCGGCAGGTGATCCGCATCGCACTCCATATGCAGCGGCGCGTAGTAGCCGCGCAGGAAGGGATGGTCGGGAAAGGCCTTGGCCATGAGCGTCCTCCGCCGGGGAGATTTTTAAGGGTAACGCTGTGAATTTATAGAAGCTAACGCTGTTCACACCGTTACGCAAGGGCCGGTTATTCAGATGAGGGCTGCTCCGCCGGCGGCACGAACATGCGGCCGAAATAGAAGCTGCCGACGAGGCCGATGCCGAGGATGAACAGGCCGCTGGCCAGCACCGTGGTCGTCACGCCGATGCGCTCGAACAGCACCGTGGCGCCCAGGCTGGCGATCAACTGCATGCCGGCCATCAGCGCCAGGCGGATGCGAAAGACGCGCGCGATGTCGGCGCCGCGGAACACCGTCTGCAGCCGCGTGATCATCGGGATGAAGAAGAACGGCCCGCCGATGCCGGCGATCATCGAGGTCAGCACCATCGCCGGCAGCAGCCAGCCCGGCTGGATGGCCCAGGTCGCCAGCGCCATCAGCACGAAGCCGCCGCCCATGGCGATGTAGCCCAGGTACATCACCTGCAGCGGCCGGCGGAAGCGCACCGAGCCGACATAGAGGTTGGCGCAGAGGTCGCCCACGCCATAGGCGCCCATGACGACGCCATAGGCGGCGAGGTCCTCGATGCCGAGGAAGCGCGGATCGTAGGTCTTCACCAGCAGCGCCACGCCGAGCATGAGTGTCACCATCCATGGCCCGTTCACCATGGCGTTGCTCAGCATCAGGATGGTCATCACCCGGTCGCGGAACAGCACCAGGCGGTAGCCGATCGCCATGCTGCTGATCAGCCCGCGCCAGCCCGGATCGATCTTGGGGATGTCGGCCGGATCGCGCTGGATGCGCGCGCGGATGGCGAAGACCGCCGCCGCCGCCGACACCATGCCCAGCGCCGTGACGGTAAGGAAATGGATCACCGGCAGGACGGCCGAGAGCATCGCGGCGATCGCCGGGCCGAGCAGGCGCGCCAGCCGCCACGTCGTGTCGAGCAGGCCGTTCACCGCCTGCAGCCACTCGCGATTGCGTACCAGGGTGGGCACGACCGATTGCAGCGCCGGCGCGTAGAAGGTGCGCAGCATCGCCAGCCCGACCACCGTGGCGATCAGCAGGCCGAGCGTCACGGTCAAGAAGCTGCCGATGATCACCGGCATCATCACGACCGCCGCCGACATCAGGCTCACCGCTACCATGGTGCGGTCGGGCTTCCAGCGCTCGGCGATGGCACCGGCGGTCAGGCCGACGATCAGCATGGTGGCGTTCTGCGCCGCCGTGACCAGGCCGGCCTGGTTGCCGGCGATCTCGACGGCAAGCCAGACGATGGCGACGCGAAATACGTCCTCGCCGATGGTCGAGGCCGCCATGCCGAGCCACAGGATGGCGATGGCGCGGTCCTGGAAGGGGCGCAGGATGGGGAGCATCACGCGTTGCGAAGAAGAAGAAACCAACCACAGAGACACAGAGACACAGAGGAAGAAATGAGAGGTCTTCCTGTCTTCCTCTGTGTCTCTGTGTCTCTGTGGTGAAATCTCTTCTTCACAGCCGCTTCTCGAGCACGACCTCGTAGTCGGCGAATCCCGCCTTGCGGTAGGCGCGGATGGCCTGCGCGTTGTTGGCCAGCGAGCCCAGCCGCAGGCGTGTGATGCCGTGCGGGCGCAGACGGCGCTCGGCCTCGGCGACGAGCAGCGCGGCGATGCCGCGGCCGCGCATGTCTTGTGTCACGAAGACGTCGGAGATGTAGCCGAAGACGTTGGAGTCGGCGGTCTCCGCCGGCGCGTCGTCGTGCTCGATGCGGCAGGCCATGTAGCCGACGCGTTGTCCGCCCTGAAGGGCGACGACGATGCAGCCATGGCTCGTCGCGATCTTGCCGTGGATCTTCGCGAAATATGCCTCGGCGATCTCGCTGCCGGGCAGGCGCGTGTCGTGCAGCGCGCGTTCGTGGTCGTTGAGCGCGGCGATGGCGCCCAGCAGGAACGGATGGTCCTCGGGTCTGGCGTCGCGCAGGACGATGCTCATCGTGTCCACACCCCAGCATCCTTCGACGTGAAGCCCAGCGCGCGATACGTCGCGTCGACGAGCGACTGGCCGCGCTCGTTGAGCAGCAGGCCGGGGCCCATGCGGTTCATGCTGTAGCCGAAGCTCAACCCGTTGGCCGGATCGGCGAAGCCCAGCGAGCCGCCGGCGCCGACGTGACCAAAGGCCGACGGCCCCATGATCACGCTGTCGCAATCCTCGCCCCAGATGGTGGGTGCGAGGCTGCGCTTGCGGTTGTCCATCGACTTCATGAAGCCCAGCGCGAAGCGGGTCGGAATGCGCAGGGTGGCATCGTCGTGCGTCGCCATCGACACCTCGCCCATGCGCGCGAGCGTCGTGCCGTCGACCAGCGATCCGCCGCCATTGGCCAGCGGCGCGTACATGCCGGCCAGCCCGCGCGCGTTGGTGATGCCGTTGGCGGCGCCGATCTCGGCGGCGTGGCCGTCGCGCGTGTTGGCGCCGCCGGAGCGCCACTTGCCGGTGTTGAAGTAGAACAGCGCCGGAATCGACTGCGGCTCCTTGGCCAGCGCGAGCATGAACGGCGTGCGCGCGTCCTTGGCGGCGTAGACGAAGGGGATGATCGGCGCGACGCGCGGCTCGATCGCTTCCGGCAGGCCGATCCAGAAATCGATGCCCAGCGGCCTGGCGATCTCGTCCTGGAAGAAATTGCCCAGCGACTTGCCGGAGACGCGACGCACCATCTCGCCCACCGTCCAGCCGAAAGTGAAGCCGTGATAGCCGTTGCGCGTGCCCGGCTCCCAGAACGGCGCCTCCGCCGCCAGCCGGCTGGTCATGTAATGCCAGTCGTAGGACAGGTCCTTGTCGACCGGATCGCGCAGCGCCGGTACCGCGGCGGAATGATCGAGCATCATGCGCGTCGTGACGCGTTCCTTGCCCTGCGCGGCGAAGGCTTCCCACGTCTCCTTCACCGGCGCGTCGATATCGAGCTGGCCGCGGCTGGAGAGCACGTGTGCGCAGAGCGCGGTGGCGCCCTTGGTGCAGGAGAACACCACGCTCACCGTGTCGCGCGTCCAGGGGGTGCGGTCCTTGGGATCGGCCAGGCCGCCCCACAGATCGACCTTGGTCTCGCCGGCCACGGTGACGCAGATCGAGGCGCCGACTTCGCCGTGCTCGCGGAAGTTCCGGATGAAGGCCTGCGCCACGCCGTCGAAGCCCGACGCGACCGTGCCTTCGACGATGCCGCCGTCTCCAACGGTCTCCTTCAGCGCGCTCATGGCACCCTCGCTCCGAAGACGCGCAGCAGGAAGCGCGCGCATTTCTCCAGCCCGTGGCCGTCGATCGAATGGCCGACGCCCTGGGCGGCGTAGCTGTCGACCGCGACGCCCAAGCCCTTCAGCGCCGACTCGGCGCGATCCATCATCTCGAACGGCACCATGGGGTCGGCGTCGCCGTGGATCAGCAGCACCGGCGGCTTCGATCTCATCTCGTCCGCCAAGGTCTCGACGCCCGGCAGCAGGCCGGAGAAACCGACGATGCCGGCGAGCGGCCGCTCGCGACGCAGGCCGACATGCAGCGACATCATCGTGCCCTGCGAGAAGCCCACCAGCGCCGTATCGGCCTCGCTCAGCCCGTACTCGGCCAGCTTCTCGTCGAGGAAGGCCTCGACGAACGGCGCGGCGCCGCGCACGCCGGCCAGCATCAGATGCGGATCGAGCCTGGAGATGCCGAACCACTGATAGCCGTAGGGATTGCCGTCGCAGGGGTAGGGCGCGTTGGGCGCGTGGAAGGCGACGTCGGGCATCAGCGGTGCCAGCGGCTCGGCCAGCCCGATCAGGTCGTTGCCGTCGGCGCCATAGCCGTGCAGCAGGATCACCAGTTTCTTCGGCTTGCCGCCGCTGGCGGGCGCGTGCACGGGGCCTTCGAGCTCGAACATCATGTCCTCCGGCGTCGCGCGGTCTTCTTCTTCGCGGCCTTTTTCTTCGCCGTCTTCTTCGCCGCGGTCTTCCTGGTGGCGGCCTTGCGCTTGGCAGCCGGCTTCTTCGGTGCGGCTGCCCGCAGCGCCTTGCGCTCTTCCTTCGCCTGCCTTTCGGCGGCGCGGCGCGCGATGGCGGCGGGGCTGTCGTTGAAATCCGGCATGTTGTGGCGGTAGTGCCAGAGGAACAGCGCCGCCACGGTGCGCCAGGGCCGCCAGGCCTCGGCCATCTTCAGCATCCGTTTGGGATCGGGCCGCCGGCGCATGCCGAAGAGCGACTGCGCGGCGACGATCAGGCCCAGATCGTTGGCCGGCATCACGTCGGGCCGGCCCAGCGCGAACATCAGGTAGATCTCGGCGGTCCAGCGGCCGATGCCCTTGGCCTGGGTCAGCATGGCGATCACCGCCTCGTCGTCGAGCTCGGGCAGGGCCTCGAAGACGATGCGCTTCTCGGCCGTGTCCAGCGCCAGAGAGCGGGCGAACTTCACCTTGTTGTTGGACAGACCGCAGGCGCGCAGCTGCTCGTCACTGAATTGCAGCAGCCGCTCGGGCGTCATCGGGTTCACCAGCGCGGCGACGCGGTCCCAGATGCTGCGCGCGGCGTAGACCGAGACCTGCTGGCCGACGATGGCGCGCAGCAGCGTGGCATAGCCCTCCGCGGCATTGCGCAGCGGCGGATGGCCGAAACTGGCCAGCCCCTCGGCGAAGCGCGGATGGATCGCGCCCAGCGCGGCCATACCCTCCTGCACGTGCAGGTCGGTGAGACGAAAGGGAATCGACATGCGCCCGCGACATAGCACGCCGCATGGGGTCGCGCTAACGTCGCAACCCATGTCCACGGTGGTTACCCGCTTTGCGCCGAGTCCGACCGGCTACCTGCATCTCGGCCACGCGTTCTCCGCGCTGACCGCCTGGCATGCCGCACGCGACGTCGGCGGCCGCTTCCTGCTGCGCATCGAGGACATCGACATCCGCCGCTGCAAGGCGGAGTTCAGCGAGGCGATCCTGGTCGATCTCGCCTGGCTCGGCCTCGACTGGGACGGCGAGGTGCGCTGCCAGTCGCAGCATTTCGACGACTATGGTTCGGCACTCGATCGCCTGTCGGCGATGGGTCTGGTCTATCCGTGCTTCTGCACGCGCGCCGATATCGCCGCCGCGTCGAGCGCACCGCATCTCACCGCGCAGGGCCCCGACGGTCCGCTCTATCCCGGCACCTGCCGCCACCGCTCGTCAGCCGAACGCCGCGCGCTGATGCAGGCCGGCACGGAGTTCGCGCTGCGCCTCGACGCGGCGAAGGCCGCCGCCGCGGCCGGACCCTACGGTTTCCACGACGCGCTGCACGGCGACGTCGCCGGCGATGCGCTGCTGTTCGGCGACGTGGTGATCGCGCGCAAGGACACGCCGACCAGCTATCACCTCGCGGTCACGGTCGACGACCATCTGCAGGGCATCACCCTGGTGACGCGCGGCGAGGACCTGTATCCCGCCACGCATGTGCACGTCCTGCTGCAGCGCCTGCTGGGTTACGAGACGCCGCGCTACGCGCATCATCGGCTGCTCACCGACTCCGAGGGCCGCCGCTTCGCCAAGCGCGACCGCGCGCTGACGCTGCGGGCCATGCGCGAGGCGGGCGCCCCGGCCGCCGGGGTTCGCCGCCAGGCGGGATTCACATAGTTTCTGCCTTCCCCCGTGTATGGACCGGGGACATCGAGGACACCCGTTCGGGGACATCGAAGACACTTTTTCCGATGGGAGCAAGGATCGGAAGGAGTGGTTCGATGCCGTGGCGGGAGCGAACAGCGAT
>JBFXAZ010000127.1:0-14789 GCA_050183765.1 Reyranellaceae bacterium
CAACCGCCTGCGCATGAGCGCGAAGAGCTACGCCAAGCGCCAGGTGCAGTTCCGCGAGACGATGGTCAAGAACGGCTGACGTTTATTTCCTTCTCCCCGCGCTGGCGGGGTGAAGGTGCCCGAAGGGCGGATGAGGGGCTTCGCGGCGTTCCAACGGCGACAGCTGCGTGCGTGTAGCGCCAGGAAGCCCCTCATCCGCCTCGCTGACGCTCGGCACCTTCTCCCCGCCTGCGCGGGGAGAAGGGAAGTCAGTTGTCCTTCAGACTGCCGATGGCCCGTCGAACCGCGGGATCGAGCCCGGCGCCGCCGGCGTCGAGATGCGCGAGAATGCCCGCACGCATCCGGGGATCCCAGTAGCGGCGCAGATGCGTCGCGACGCTGCGCGCGGCCTGCTCCTCGCCCTCATGGGCGAAGAACTTGCCGATCTGGTTGGCCATGTAGACGAGCTTGTCAGGCGACATCGGCGATTCGTCCGGCCGCGATCCGCCTTGCGTGGCTGAAGACCTCGAAGCCGTCCTCTCGCGCCACGGCGATCAGCGTGATGCCGGCCGCCTCGGCCGTGCGCACGGCAAGCGCGGTGGGCACCGATACGGCCACAACGATCGGCGCGCCGATCGCGGCGGCCTTCTGCACCATCTCCACCGAGACTCGGCTGGTCAGCAGCAGCAGGCCGGCGTCGGCCGCCTGCGCCTGCCGGGCCAGCGCACCGGCGAGCTTGTCGACGGCATTGTGGCGGCCGACATCCTCGCGCAAGGCGACGAGGCCGGCTTGCGGTTCCCAATAGGCCGCGCCGTGCACCGCGCGGGTCTGGCGGTTGATCGTCTGCGCCGACGGCAGCGCGGCGATCGCCCGGCGCACATCGTCGGCCGTCACGCGCAGGTCGCCGGCGACGACACGCGCCGGCCGCAGCGCTTCGGCGAGGCTGTCCATGCCGCACAGGCCGCAGCCGGTGGGGCCGGCGAGATGCCGCCGCCGATCGTGAAACGCGGCGCCGCGATCCTCGCCGATCCACATCCTGAGCTCGATGCCGTTGTCGCCGGCCACGACCTCGAGCTCTTCGATCTCCCGCGGTTGCTCGACGACGCCCTCCGTCAGGCTGAAGCCGACTGCGAAATCCTCGAGGTCGGCGGGCGTCGCCATCATCACGGCGTGCGTGGTGCGGTTGTAGGTGAGTGCCACCGCCGTCTCCTCCGGCACTGCGCGCACGCCCGACGACAGCTCGCCGCCGGCCCAGGCGGTACGAAGCACCCGCTGCACCGGCGGTGGCACGTCATCCGTCATTCGGCGGCGTCCACCGGAGCGATGCGGCGCGAGCGGGCGGTGAGCGCTTGATACTCCTGCTGCCACTCGCTCGGTCCGTTCGAGGGCGTGCACTGCACGGCGGTGACCTTGTATTCGGGGCAGTTGGTCGCCCAGTCCGAGTACTCCGTGGTCACGACGTTGGTCTGCGTGTCCGGATGATGGAACGTCGTGTAGACGACGCCGGGCGCCACGCGGTCGGTGATCAGCGCGCGCAGGCTGGTGGCGCCGACGCGGCTCTGCAGCTTGACCCAGTCGCCGTCGCGAATGCCGCGTTGCTCGGCGTCGTGCGGATGGATCTCGAGTCGATCCTCCTCGTGCCATACGACATTGGCGGTGCGCCTTGTCTGGGCGCCGACATTGTACTGGCTGAGGATGCGGCCGGTGGTCAGCAGCAGCGGGAAGCGCGGGCCGGTGCGCTCGTCGGTGGGAACGTACTCGGTGACCATGAAGCGGCCCTTGCCGCGTACGAAGCCGCCGCGATGCATCACGGGCGTGCCGTCCGGCGCCTGCTCGTTGCACGGCCACTGGATCGAGCCCAGCGCGTCGAGCCTGGCGAACGACACGCCGGCGAAGCTCGGCGTCAGCGCGGCGATCTCGTCCATGATCTGCGCCGGATGGTCGTAGTGGAACGGGAAACCCATCGCCTTGGCGAGCGCCAATGTCACTTCCCAGTCGGCCAGCCCGTTGCGCGGCGTCATCACCTTGCGCACGCGCTGGATGCGGCGCTCGGCGTTGGTGAAGGTGCCGTCCTTCTCGAGGAAGGTCGAGCCCGGCAGGAAGACGTGGGCGTAGTTCGCGGTTTCGTTGAGGAAGAGATCGTGCACGACCACGCATTCCATCGCCGCGAGGCCTTCGGCCACGTGCCTGGTGTCGGGGTCGGATTGCAGGATGTCCTCGCCCTGGATGTAGATGCCCTTGAACGAGCCGTCGACCGCGGCGTCGAGCATGTTGGGGATGCGCAGGCCGGGCTCCTTCTCGAGCGGCACCTGCCACAGCGCCTCGAACATCGCGCGCGTGGCGTCGACCGAGATGTGGCGATAGCCCGGCAGTTCGTGCGGGAACGAGCCCATGTCGCACGAGCCCTGGACGTTGTTCTGGCCGCGCAGCGGGTTCACGCCGACGCCGGGGCGGCCGATATTGCCGGTCGCCATGGCGAGATTGGCCAGCGCCATGACCGCAGTGGAGCCCTGGCTGTGCTCGGTGACGCCCAGCCCATAGTAGATCGCGCCGTTGCCGCCGGTGGCGTAGAGCCGCGCGGCGCCGCGGATCGCCTCGGCCGGCACGCCGGAGATCTCTGCCACCGCCTCCGGGCTGTTGCGCGGCTCAGCGACGAAGGAAGCCCAGCGCTGGTATTCGTCCCAGTCGCAGCGCTCGCGCACGAAGGCTTCGTTGGCCAGCCCCTCGCTGACGATCACGTGCGCCAGCGCGTCAAGGACCGCGACGTTGGTGCCGGGCAGCAGCGGCAGGTGCCAGGCCGCCTCGACATGCGGCATGCGCACCAGGTCGATGCGCCGCGGGTCGATGACGATCAGCTTCGCGCCCTGTCGCAGCCGCTTCTTCAGCCGCGAGGCGAAGACGGGATGGCCGTCGGTCGGGTTGGCGCCGAGCACAACTACGACATCGGCCTGCTCGACCGAGTCGAAATCCTGCGTGCCCGCCGAGGTGCCGAAGGTGGTCGAGAGCCCATAGCCGGTCGGCGCGTGGCAAACGCGGGCACAGGTATCGACGTTGTTGTTGCCGAAGCCGGCGCGCACCAGCTTCTGCACCAGAAAAGTCTCCTCGTTGGTGCAGCGCGACGAGGTGATGCCGCCGATCGCGCCGCGGCCGTAGGTCGCCTGGATGCGCCTCAACTCGGACGCGGTATGGGCCAGCGCCTCGTCCCACGAGACCTCGCGCCACGGATCGGTGGTGCGCGCACGGATCATCGGCTTGAGGATGCGTTCCTTGTGCGTCGCGTAACCCCAGGCGAAGCGTCCCTTGACGCAGGAATGGCCGCGATTGGCCTTGCCGTCCTTGAACGGCACCATGCGCACGACTTCCTCGCCGCGCATCTCGGCCTTGAACGAGCAGCCGACGCCGCAATAGGCGCATGTCGTGACGATCGAGTGCTCCGGCTGGCCGGTCTCGATGACCGACTTCTCAGTCAGGGTAGCCGTCGGGCAGGCCTGCACGCAGGCGCCGCAGGACACGCACTCCGAGTCGAGGAACGCCTCGTCCAGTCCGGCGGCGACCTTCGAGGCGAAGCCGCGGCCCTCGATGGTCAGCGCGAACGTACCCTGCACCTCCTCGCAGGCGCGCACGCAGCGCGAGCAGACGATGCACTTCGAGGGATCGAAGGTGAAGTAGGGGTTCGATTCGTCCTTCGCGGCATCGAGATGATTCTCGCCGGCGTAGCCGTAGCGCACCTCGCGCAGGCCGACGGCGCCGGCCATGTCCTGCAGCTCGCAATCGCCGTTGGCGGCGCAGGTCAGGCAGTCGAGCGGGTGATCGGAGATGTACAGCTCCATCACGCCGCGGCGCAGCGTCTTCAGCCGCTCGGTCTGGGTCGAGACGCGCAGGCCGGGCGCCACCGGCGTCGTGCACGATGCCGGCGTGCCGGCGCGGCCTTCGATCTCCACCAGGCACAGCCGGCAGGACCCGAATGCCTCCAGCGAATCGGTGGCGCAGAGCTTCGGCACCTTGATGCCGGCCTGCATCGCCGCGCGCATGATCGAGGTGCCCTCGGGAACGGTGACCGGAAAGCCGTCGATGCTGAGCGTGACGGTCTTGTCGGTGCGGGCGGGCGGCGTGCCGTAGTCGGTTTCCTTGATCAGGGGCATGGCATGGCCCTCAAGCCGGGACGGCGCCGATTCGGGCGCCGAAATCCTCGGGGAAGTGACGGACGGCGCTCATGACAGGGTAGGGCGTGAACCCGCCCAGTGCGCAGAGCGAGCCGAATTTCAGCGTGCCGCAGAGATCCTCGAGCAGCGCGAGGTTGGCCTCGCGCTTCTCGCCGCGCACGATGCGGTCGATGACCTCGACGCCGCGCGTCGAGCCGATGCGGCAGGGCGTGCACTTGCCGCAGGATTCGATGGCGCAGAACTCCATGGCGAAACGGGCCTGGTGTGCCATGTCGACGGTGTCGTCGAACACCACGACGCCGCCATGGCCGATCAGCCCGTCGCGCGCGGCGAAGGCCTCGTAGTCGAACGGCGTGTCGAACAACGCGCGCGGGAAATAGGCGCCCAGCGGCCCGCCGACCTGAACCGCGCGCACCGGCCGGCCGTTCAAGGTGCCGCCGCCGACGTCGTCGACCAACTCGCCCAGCGTCACACCGAAGCCGGTCTCGAACAGGCCGCCGTAGCGCACATTGCCGGCAAGCTGGATCGGCATCGTGCCGCGCGAGCGACCGATGCCGATGTCGCGATAGACATCGGCGCCCTCGGCGAGGATGGTCGGCACGGTCGCGAGCGAGAGCACGTTGTTGACCACGGTCGGCCGGCCGAACAGGCCGCGATGCGCCGGCAGCGGCGGCTTGGCGCGCACCACGCCGCGCTTGCCTTCGAGGCTGTCGAGCAGCGCCGTCTCCTCGCCGCAGACATAGGCGCCGGCGCCGACGCGGATCTCGATGTCGAAGGCATGGCCCGAGCCGGCGACATTGGCGCCGATGCAGCCGTCGTGCCGCGCAATCGCGAGCGCCGCCTCCATGGCGGCGATGGCGTGCGGGTATTCCGAGCGGATGTAGAGGAAGCCCTTGGCGGCGCCGACCGCGATGGCGGCGATGGTCATGCCCTCGATCAGGCAGAAGGGATCGCCCTCCATGATCATGCGATCGGCGTAGGTGCCGGAATCGCCTTCGTCGGCATTGCAGACGATGTATTTCGGCTGGCCCACGGCCTCGCGCGTGGTGCGCCACTTGATGCCGGTGGGGAAGCCGGCGCCGCCACGGCCGCGCAGGCCGGACTGCACCACCGCCTCGACGATCGCCGCCGGGCCCATGCCGAGCGCGCGTTCGAGACCGCGATAGCCGCCGGCAGCGCGATAGTCCGCCAGCGCCAGCGGATCGATGATGCCGCAGCGCGCGAAGGTCAGGCGCGTCTGCCGCTTGAGGAAGGGGATCGCTTCGGTCGGCCCGAGGCGCAAGCGGTGCGGGCCACCACCTGCCACGATGGCATCGAGCAGCGTCTCGGCGTCGGACGCCTCGACCGGGCCATAGGCGACGCGACCCTCGGGCGTGGCGACCTCGAGCATGGGCTCGAGCCAGAAGAGGCCGCGCGAGCCGGTGCGGACGATCTCCAGCGCCAGGCCCCTGCGCCGGGCCGCATCGGTCAGTGCCCGGGCGGCGTCATCCGCGCCGACGGCCAGCGCCGCCACGTCGCGCGGCAGATAGATCCGCGCGCTCATGACATCGCCTCGTCGAGAAGACGATCGAGTCGCGCCGCATCGAGGCGGCCGACCGGGCGGTCGTCGAGCATCGCGGCCGGGCCGCTGGCACAGAGGCCCAGGCAAAACACCGGTTCCAGGGTCACGCTGCCATCGGGCGTCGTCTCGCCCCAGGAGACGCCCAGTCGCGACTGGCCATGGGTGGCCAGCCGCTCGCCGCCCAGCGACTGACAGGCCTCGGCGCGGCACAGCTTCAGCACGTGCCGGCCGGCCGGCTCGCGCCGGAAGTCATGGTAGAAGCTGACGATCCCGTGCACCTCGGCACGCGTCAGATTCAGCGCGTCGGCGACCAGCACGACGGCTTTGTCGGGAATGAACCCGAATTCGCGCTGCAGCGCCTGCAGGATGATCAAAGCTGGACCCTCGACGGTCCGGTGTGTGTCGATGATCTGCCGCGCGCGCTCTTCTTGCCAGGCGGGCATGGGCCGCGCCTCCCAGTCACGCTGCCGTTTCGCTTATCAATATGTGGCCATCGCGCCGCCGATTCAATCGGCGGGACGTCAAAACTGCGGCCGCTTGTCGGCCCAGGGCCGCGCCTGTTCGAACAGCGCGGCGGCGCGCAGCACGTCGCGGTCGTGGCTCCAGCGCCCGATGATCTGCAGTCCCGTGGGCAGCCCGTCGCTGGCGAAGCCCGAGGGCACCGAGATCGCCGGGTGGCCGGTGAGGTTGAACGGGTACTGGTAGGCGGTCCAGCTCTGGCGCGTGATGCCACAGGGCTGGTTCTCGATGATCACCGGCTGGGTGGCGTCGAAGGTCGCGTCGAGCGCGGTCCGCGCCGTCGTCGGCGAGACCAGGAAGTCGTATTGCGACAGCAGCTTCTGGACGCGGTGGTAGAGCCCGGTGCGGGCGTACTCGGCGTTGCGCAGGTCGAGCATCGAGAAGCCTTCGCCCCAATCGGCGAACTGGACCATCGACGGATCCATCTTGCCGCGCCACTCGGCCATGCGCGGCTTCATGCGCGCGGCGATGCCGGTCTGGTACAGCACGCGGCCCTCGTACTCGATCCAGTCGATCGTCTCGGTGACCGGCTCGATCTCGGCACCCAGTGCCTCCAGCGCCTTCAGCGAGGCTTCCGTGTTGGCACGCACCTCGCGGTCGAGCACCTTATTGGCCATCCGCTCGATGTAGCCGAAACGCACGCCGGTCAGTCTCTGGCCCTGCAGCAGCGGCGACACCGGCTTGAGCGCGGCGTTGAGCGACCAGGGGTCGCGCGGATCGGGGCCCACTATGGCCGAGAACATCAGCGCCGCATCGCCCACGGTGCGGGTCATCGGCCCGGCATAGGTGACGTTGGCGAAGGTGTCGGCGGCGGTCTCGGTCGGCACGATGCCCAGGGTCGGCTTCAGGCCGACGATGCCGCAGGTCGCCGCGGGTCCGCGGATCGAGCCGGCACCGTCCGTGCCGATCGCCAGCGGCCCCAGCCCGGCGGCGATTGCCGCCGCCGCGCCGCCCGACGATCCGCCCGAGGTGCGGTCCAGGCCCCAGGGATTGCGCGTGATGCCCTGCAGCGGGCTGTCAGTCAGGCCCTTGTGGCCGAACTCCGGCGTCGTCGTCTTGCCGATCAGGACCGCGCCCGCCGCGCGCAGCCGCGCCGGCGTCACGCCATCGGCCGACGCGACGTTGTCCGCGAAGATGTGCGAGCCATGGGTGGTCCGCACGCCCGCGACGTCGATCAGGTCCTTGATGCTGACGGGCAGGCCGTGCAGCGGCCCCAGCGGCTTGCCCTCGCGCACGGCGGCTTCGGCCTTGCGTGCGCTCTCGCGCGCCTCCTCGGCCATGATGGTGACGAAGGCGTTGATCTTCGGCTGGCTGCGCACGATCGCGCCCAGCACGACGTCGACATACTCCAGCGGCGAGAGCTTGCCGCGGCGGATCAGGCTTCCCGCCTCGACCGCCGGCATGAACAACAGGTCCTCGCCCATCAACTCTCCCCTATAATCCGCCGCACCATGCGCGATATCGAGATCTACGTCGATGGCGATGCCTGCCCGGTGAAGGCCGAAATCTACCGCGTCGCCGCGCGCTACGGATTGAAGGTCTTCGTCGTCGCCAACAGCTATTTCATGGTGCCGAACGATCCCGGGATCGAGCGGGTGATCGTCGAAGGCAGCTTCGATGCTGCCGACGACTGGATCGCGACCCGCGTGCAGCAGGGCGACATCGTGGTCACGGCGGACATCCCGCTGGCCGATCGCTGTCTGAAGGCGGGCGCGGCGGTGATCGGCAACACCGGCGTGCCGTTCACCGCCGATTCCATCGGCATGGCTCTGGCCAGCCGCGCGCTGATGTCGGACCTGCGCGCCATGGGCGAAGTCACCGGCGGGCCCAGGCCGATGGCCGGCCGCGACAAGTCGCGCTTCCTGTCGGTGCTCGACGAGACGATCGTGCGGCTGCGCCGGACGCGCAAGGCAGGCCGCCGTTGACCGCCTTTGCGCCGGTTGTTACCGCTTGGCGCGCAAGAACCAAGGTGAGGGGACTCCCATGAAGCTCTATACGTCGGTCGGACCCAATCCCGCGGTCGTGGCCATGTTCATGAAGGAGAAGGGCATCGAGCTGCCGTCGGTGCAGGTCGACATCCGCGGCGGCGAGAACCGCAAGGAGCCCTATCTCAAGGTCAACCCGTCCGGGCAGAGCCCGGCGCTGGAGCTCGACGACGGCACTGTGATCAGCGAGATCACGGCGATCTGCGAATACCTCGACCACATCAACAAGAGCACGCCCTCGCTGATCGGCAACACCCCGCAGGAGCGCGCGGTCACGCACATGTGGATGCGCCGCATCGACCTCAACATCCTCGAGCCGATGGCCAACGGCTTCCGCTATTCGGAAGGCCTGAAGATGTTCGAGAATCGCATGCGCTGCCTGCCCGAGGCGGCGGCGGGCTTGAAGGCCTGCGCGCAGGACAAGCTGAAATGGCTCGACGGGCTGATGGAAGGCAAGACCTGGGTCGCCGGCGACCGCTTCACCCTGGCCGACATCCTGCTCTTCGTGTTCGTCAATTTCTTTGCCAAGGTCGGCCAGGCGATCGATCCGGCCCTGAAGAACATCAACGCCTGGAACGAGCGCGTGAAGGCGCGGCCGAGCGCCGCCTGATGTTCGGGTCCTCTTGCCTGTCCCCGGAGGGGGAAGGTGCCGAAGGCGGATGGGGGATGTCTCGACGACTCTTGCCTTCGTCTTCGACATCCCCCATCCGTCAGCGTTGCGCGCTGCCACCTTCCCCCTCCGGGGGAAGGTAGACTCCACTCATGGCCTCCATCCGGATCAACCACCGTATCGCCATCGACGAGTCGGAGATCGTCGAGAGCTTCGTGCGGGCGTCGGGTCCGGGTGGGCAGAACGTCAACAAGGTGTCGACCGCGGTCGAGCTGCGCTTCGACGTGCGCAACTCGCCGTCGTTGCCCGATGCCGTGAAGGCGCGGCTGGAGAAGCTGGCCGGCCGCCGCCTGACGCGCGACGGCGTGCTGGTGATCGAGGCGCAGCGTTTTCGCACGCAGGTGCGCAACCGCGAGGACGGCGTCGAGCGGCTGGTCGAGTTGATCCGCGAGGCGGCCGCGCCGCCGCCCCCGCCGCGCCGGCCGACCAGGCCGACGCGGGCGTCGAAGGAGCGACGCCTTGCCTCCAAGGAACGTCGCGGCCGCGTCAAGGCGTTGCGGCAATCCAGACCGGCGGACTAGCGGTGAACACCAACGACATCTACGGCCAACTCGGCGTGAAGCGGCGCATCAACGCCGCCGGCGCCCTTACGCGGCTGGGCGGCGCGTTGATGGCGCCGGAAGTCGTCGCGGCCATGGCCGAGGCGGCGCGCTCCTCGGTCGATATCGCCGAGCTGCAGTCGGCCGCGAGCGAACATATTGCCGAGGTCACGGGTGCCGAAGCCGGCATGATCACCACGGGCGCGGCGGCGGCGCTGACGCTCGCGGCGGCCGCCAGCATGACCCGCTGGGACGTGGCGAAGATGGCGGCACTGCCGCACGCCGAAGAGTTCGGGCACGAGATCATCCTGCCGCGCACCCATCGCACCGGTTACGCGCACGCGCTGACCGCCGCCGGCGCGCAGCTGGTCGACATCGGCCACAACGATCGCGGCACCGGCGCCGGCGTGCGCGGGCTGGAGGCATGGGAGATCGAGGCGGCGATCACGCCGCGTACCGCGGCCTTCGCCTTCGCCGCCAACCCGCAGACAGTCGCCGACCTGCCGCTGGTCGCCTCGGTCTGCAGGCCGCGCGACATCCCGGTGATCGTCGATGGCGCGGCGCAGCTGCCGCCGAAATCGAACTTGCGCCGCTTCATCGAGCTGGGCGCCGATCTCGTCGCCTTCTCCGGTGGCAAGGCGATCGGCGGGCCGCAAGCCTCCGGCATTCTCGCGGGACGGCGCGACCTGATCGGCGCCGCGCTGGTGCAGCAGCTCGACATGGACGTGGCGCCACAGACCTGGTCGCCGCCCGGTCTGATCGACCGCGCCGCCCTGAACGGCGTGCCGCATCACGGCATCGGTCGCGGCTTCAAGGCCGGCAAGGAAGAGATCGTCGGCCTGCTGGTGGCGCTCAGGCGCTTCGTCGAGGCCGACGACGCGGCCACCAATGTGGCGCTGGAATCGCGCCTGCGCATCATCGCCGGCTTTATCGGCGACGCCGCCACGCTGGTGCCGGCCGCCGTCACCGGCCGCGCGCCGGTCCTCGAGATCGCCTGCGGCGACTCGCTGGCGGTCAGCCGCGCGCTGCTAGCCGACGATCCACCTGTCCACGTCTCCGAGCGCAAGGCGGCGCAGAACGTGCTCATCGTCGATCCGCAGGCGCTGGCCCCCGACGACGATCCCACCCTCGCCGCCGCCCTGCGGCGCGCTCTGTCGTCCTGAGCGCAGCGAAGGATCCGGCGGTCGCGCGGCCCGCACTACCGCGAGGTTCTTCGCTTCGCTCAGAACGACGGGGTGGGCATACTCGGCGCGCCGTCAGTCAGTCCGAAGGCCCTACCATGCGTTTGTTCTCCGCCACGCTCGCCACCGAGACCAACACCTTCTCGCCGATGCCGACAAGCCTCGACGGCTACCGCGAGAGCGTCTTCCTGCGGCCCGGCGAGCATCCGGTCGACGCGCCGCGCATGTGCACCGCGCCGCTGTTCGTCGCGCGCCGGCGCGCGCAGGCGGAAGGCTTCACCCTGATCGAAGGCAGCTGCTTCGCCGCGAGCCCCGCGGGCACGACCAACCGCGCCGACTATGAGTTCATGCGCGACGAGATCCTCGGGCAGCTCAAGGCGGCGATGCCGGTCGACGGCGTGCTGCTGGGTCTGCACGGCGCGATGGTCGCGCACGGCTACGACGACGTCGAAGGCGACATCCTCGAGCGCGTGCGCGCCATCGTCGGACCGAAGGTCGTGATCGGCGTCGAGCTCGACCCGCATTGCCATCTCACGCTCAAGCGCCTGTCGCTGGCCGACATCATCATCTGCTACAAGGAGTTTCCGCACACCGACGTGGTCGAGCGCGCCGAGGAGGTGCTGACCCTTGTGCTGCGTACCCTGCGCGGCGAGATCAAGCCGGTGATGTCGGTCTACGATTGCCGACAGATCCAGAGCTATCCCACGACCCTGCCGCTGATGCGCGCCTTCGTCGACCGTCTATTCGCCATGGAGGGCAAGGACGGCGTGCTGTCGCTCTCCGTCGCCCACTGCTTTCCCTACGGCGACGTGCCCGAGATCGGCACGCGCATGCTGGCGATCACCGACGGCGACAAGAAGAAGGCCGATGCGTATGCGACGCGGCTGGGCGAGGAACTGGTGTCGATGCGCGGCAAGACCATGCCGCAGTATCTCGATGTCGCGGGCGGCGTGGCCGAGGGGCGCGCCTTCAACGACCTGCCGGTGGTGATGGCGGACCCGGCCGACAATGCCGGCGGCGGCGCGCCGTCGGACAACACCACCATCCTTCGCCATCTGATCGAGCAGAAGGTCGAGAGCGCGGCGCTGGGACCGATCTGGGATCCGATCGCCGTGCGCCTGTGCTTCGACGCCGGCCTGAACGCGACCTTTCCGCTGCGCTTCGGCGGCAAGATCGGAATCGCCTCGGGCCAGCCGATCGACGCCGAGGTCACGGTGACGGCGCTGGTGCGCGACGCCTGGCAGAGCTTCGGCCCGACGCGCGTGCCGCTGGGCGATTGCGCCGCCATCCGCATCGGCGGCGTCGAGGTGGTGCTGATCTCCAACCGCACCCAGGCGCTGGGGCTGGAGCTGTTCACCAATGTCGGGATCGACCCGACCCAACGCAAGCTGGTGGTGGTGAAGTCGACCAACCACTTCATGGGCGCCTACGGGCCTATCGCCAAGAAGGTGATCTACATCGAATCCGACGCGCCGCTCAGCCGCGACTTCCGCAAGATCCCGTATGGGAAGATCAACCGGCCGATCTATCCGCTCGATGCGGACAGCAAGCCGGGTCTGATTTTCTAACGCCCCCTCACCCCCGACCCCTCTCCCTCGAGGGGAGAGGGGAGGAAGACTCAATGCTCATGTTCCCCTCTCCCCTTGCGGGAGAGGGGTTAGGGGTGAGGGGGCGGTTGTCACAACGACGCGTGGCCCATCGAGCCCGGCGACCTCGCGCAGCAGCTTGGCGCGGATCGACTGGGCGAAGGCGCGGCGACCGTCGGCGACCATGACGAAGGCGCCGGGGCCGCCGATCACGTCGCGCTCGTAGTGGCCGACAAGGCCCTGGCCACGTGGCCCGGTCCTGCTTTCGTCGACGATCACCAGCGCGTTGACGGTGATGGCGGCGGCGACGGCGGCGTCGCGCGCCTCGTGCGCCGGACGGCGGCCGCGCATGTCGGGACCGTCGCCCGAGACGTCGATCACGCGACGGGTCGCCTGGTGCGGCGCGGACGTGATCAGCCTGATGGAATGCTCGATGGCATCGCCGATGGCGTTGTAGGTCTGGTGCGAGCGCGGCGCGTCGATCAGTGCCTTGGCCAGCGCCTCGGCCGAGGCGCGGTCGCGCACGACCATCCACGGCACGACGGTCGCCGCGCCCATGGGCGAGCCCCATTCGACGACGGCGATGGCGGTGGCGCGGTGCTCGCCGTCGGTCATCGCCTCGACGATGCGCGGATCGCCGATCACCTCGGCATAGCCGCGCCGCTGCAGCTCGAATTCGCCCTGGTCGATGCTGCCCGAGGCATCCATGCACAGCACCAGCAGCAGATCGACGCTCGCCGCCTGTGCCGCGCGCGGCACCAGCAGCGCCAGCGGCAGAGCGGCGAGCTCGCGCCGTCTCACCACGGCCGTTCCCCGACGACCGAGACGTGGGCGGCGATCACCTTCCACCCGACATCGGGGAAGCGCACCCAGGTCTGGCTCTGGCGACCGATCTGGTCCTTGCCGCGCACCTTGAACTCGAGATTCACAGTGGCGAGGTCGTGGCCCAGCGTCAGGATCTCAAGCCGGATGCGCTTCTCCTTGAAGCCCGGTCCCGGCGGCCGCGCGACGCGGTGGGCGTGGATCTCGTCGAAGCCATAGCCGTTCTCGTGCAGCGCGTAGCGGATGGTGTGCGGGCTGTTCCAGAACGTCGCGTCGAGCACGTCGACGTTCTTGTCGACCAGCGCCTGCTCGTAGCGCTCGAACATGGCGCTGATCTCGGCCACGACCTCGGGGATGTTCTCCTTCAGGTCGGTCATGCGGCCTGCTCCATCGCGCGCGCCACGGCCACCAGCGTCGCGTCGCTGCCGCGTGCGCCGACGATCGACAAGCCGATCGGCGCGCCGTCGACGACGGCGCCGGGGATGCTGACCTGCGGGTGGCCGGCCAGCCCGCCATGCGCGCACAGGCAGGTG
This sequence comes from Reyranellaceae bacterium, assembly GCA_050183765.1. GTDB lineage: Bacteria > Pseudomonadota > Alphaproteobacteria > Reyranellales > Reyranellaceae > JAFAZJ01. Next base: position 13,539 of record JBFXAZ010000127.1, read on the forward strand.
ATGCGATCACGCAGTGGATCGAGCGTCGCCAGCGGCAGGCCGCGCTTCGGCGCCGGGAAGGGTGTGGTGGGCATGCACAGGATGGTATCCGGCGGCAGCAGGTGGCGCAGCCGGCCGCGCACTTCCTGGCGCATCAGATTGGCCCAGCCGCGTTCGCTCTCGGGGATCATCGAGCCGTAGACCAGACCGCGGGCGACATTGAAGGCGAAGCGCGGGTTGTCGCGATCGACCCATGCCCTGAAGGTCTGCCACGCCTCGACCGGCTGCAGGGTACGCTGCGCGCGCGCCCAGACCGACAGGCCCTGCGGCGCCAGCAGCACGTCGGCGGGCGCGCCGATGATCTGTGCGAGCCGCTGCACCATCGGGCGCAGGGACTCGGCGGCATCAGCGTCGGCGAAGCCGAAGGCGTCGGTGGCGATCAGCAGGCGCGAGGGCAGGGTTGCGGGGATCGCCTCGCCCAGCATCACCGCCGAGACGCGGGCGAAGGTCGCCGCATCGCGCGCGAACCAGCCGGTGGTGTCCGATGTCGGCGCCTGCGGCAGCATGCCGGCGAGGGTGATGCGGCCGTGCGTCGGGCGGATGCCGTACAGCCCGCAGAAGCTCGCCGGCACGCGCACCGAGCCGCCGGTGTCGGTGCCCAGCGCCGTATCGCACAGGCCGGCGGCGACGGCGGCGGCCGAGCCGGAGGACGAGCCGCCCGGAACACGATCGGGCGCGGCGCTGTTGATCGGCGTGCCGTCGAACTCGTTCTCGCCCAGGATGCCCAGCGACACCTCGTCGGTGATGGTCTTGCCGATCAGGTCGGCGCCGGCATCGAGCAGCGTCTGTACCGCCCAGGCATGACGCGTCGGCACCGGATTGTACGCCGCCCAATCCGGGTTGCCGCCGCCGGTGGGATGTCCCGCGACGTCGAACAAATCCTTGGCCGCGAAGGTCAGGCCGGAGAGCGGTCCACCGGGCGTGCCGTCGATGCGCACCGATGTGCCCGACACGAACGCATTGACTGTATCGCGCACGAGAACTCCTTCCGACTTCTCACTCCTTCTCCCCGCGCAGGCGGGGAGAAGGTGCCGAGCGCCAGCGAGGCGGATGAGGGGCTTCCTCGCGCAACGACAAACACCGATGCAGTCGAGACGCCGGGAAGCCCCTCATCCGCCCTTCGGGCACCTTCTCCCCGCCTGCGCGGGGAGAAGGGTAGATACCCAAACTACTCCGCCGCCCCTATCGGCGTGCGCGGCACGAAGCGAGGCA
>JBFXAZ010000128.1:0-14781 GCA_050183765.1 Reyranellaceae bacterium
CTCTCGGGCCGCGGCAGCGCCCTGCGCCGGCCGGGCTCGATGCCCAAGCTGATCCCCAGCCGCGAAGGCCGGCGCCACAAGGCGGGCAGCGGCTCCTGACTTCCTTCTCCCCGCGAAGGCGGGGAGTAGGTGCCCGAAGGGCGGTTGAGGGGCTTCGAGGAGGCTCAACGACTTCAATTGTCGTTGTTGGACGAGAAAGCCCCTCATCCGCCTCGCTAACGCTCGGCACCTTCTCCCCGCCTTCGCGGGGAGAAGGAATCAGCTGAAGGCCGCCGCTTCGGGGCCGACGTAGCGCGCGCGCGGGCGGATGAGCGTGCCGCTCTCGGTCTGCTCGATGAAGTGGGCGATCCAGCCGATCGAGCGGCCGAGCAGGAACAGCCCGAGCGCCGCGCCCTTCGGCATCCCGCAGGCGCGTTCGATCGCCACCGTGGCGACGTCGATCGTCGGCTTCAGCCCGGTCACCTTGGCGACTGCCGCGATCAGGCGCCGCGCGTAGCGCACCTCCTCGCGGTCGCCGAGGCGGTGATAGAGCCGCTCCAGCAGGAAATGCGCGCGCACGTCGCCGTCGGGATACAGACGGTGGCCGAAGCCGGGGATGCGCGCGCCGCTCTCGATGCGCTCGGCGACGGCGCGATCGAGGTCCTCGGCGCCGCGCAGCGCCTCCATCATCGAGGCGACGCGGCGCGTCATGCCGCCGTGATAGGGGCCCTGCAGCACGGCGAGGCCGGCCACCGTCGCGCCCCACGGCGTGGCGCCGGTCGAGGCGGCGATGCGCACGGCGAAGGTCGAGGCGTTGAGCTCGTGATCGGCCGACAGCACCAGGGCGGCGCGTACCAGGTCGGTGCCGTGCTCGTCGAGCTTCCAGGCGGTGGCGATCTGCCGGTGCAGCGGCGTCGCGGCGGGCGGCCGGGCGGCGACGATCGCCGCCAGCAGGCGCGCGACGCGCGTGCCGGTGACCGCCAGCGCCTGCGAATCGCGGCTCCAGGCGCGGGTGTCGTGCGCGGCCGCCAGCGGCAGCATGACGAGGCAGCGATCCATCGGCGCCAGGCGTGCGCTGGCGATCCAGCCGCGGCGCAGCGACTCGTCGATCTCGGGCAGCGTCGCATCGGCGAAGGGATCGGACTCGACGCTCCACAGCAGGCGCGCCACGTCCTCGAGGCTCGCCTCGGCGGCCAGCGCGCAGGCGTCCTTGCCGCGATAGAGCAGGCGGTCGGCGTCGATCAGGGTCAGGCCGGATTCGAGCACCGGCGCGCCGAAATTCATCGCCTGCGAAGCCACCGCCTCGGCGCCGCGGCCGCGCGCCTTGCGGTCGAGCAGGGCCTGGACGTCCTCGGCGTTGTAGCGGCGGCGACGACCGGGCCCCGGCTCGGGATCGGAGCGGATCATCCCGCGGCTGACATAGGCGTAGAGGGTCTCGCGGCTGACGCCCAGCCGCTCCGATGCCTCCAAGGCCGTTATCAATTGTTGATCAATCATGATGCTATATTGATCAAGATTATCAAAATTGACAAGATTGATGATGAAGCCGATTCCTTTTCGCAACTGCGAAGGAGGGATCGATGCAGGCACTGATCAACGAGAACAACGGCCTCGACGGCGTGGTCGCCGGCGCGACGGTGCTGAGCCATGTCGACGGCGAGGCCGGGACCCTGATCCTGCGCGGCCATTTCCTCGAGGAGATCGCCGGCCGGATCGGCTTCGAGGGCATCGCGGCGCTGCTGTGGGACGAGCTCGACGACAGCGGCGCGGACCGCGACGCGGTGTTCGGCCTGCTCGGCCAGGCGCGGGTGGAAGCCTTCGCGCTGGTGCCCGGCCTGCTGCAGGTGACCCAGGGCCTGACGCCAATCGAGGCGTTGCGCGCCGGGCTGGGCATGCTGCCGGACGAGGGGAAGTTGCCGGCCCATATCCGGGCCTGCGGCGCGCTGCCGGTCTTCCTGCCGGCGCTGCTGCGGCGGGCCGAAGGCAATGCGCCGGTCGCGCCCGATCCGTCGCTGGGAACGGCGGCCGACCTGCTGCGCTGCCTGCGTGGCGAGCCGGCGTCGGCGGGCCACGTCCACGCGCTCGACACCTATCTCACGACCATCGCCGATCACGGCTTCAACGCCTCGACCTTCGCCGCGCGCGTCGTCGCCTCGACCCAGGCCGGCATGATCTCCTCGCTGATCGCCGGCCTGTGCGCCCTGAAGGGGCCGCTGCACGGCGGTGCGCCGGGGCCGGTGCTCGACATGCTCGACGAGATCGGCACGGAGGCGCGCATCGTGCCGTGGGTCGAGGAGGCGATCCTCGCCGGCGACCGGCTGATGGGCTTCGGTCACCGGGTCTACAAGGTGCGCGACCCGCGCGCCGACGTGCTGAAGAACGTCGTGCGCGAGCTCGGCTCGCACGCCGGACGTCTCGCCTTCGCCGCCGCGGTCGAGGGCGCGGTGATTGCCGCACTGCGTCGGCTGAAACCCGGGCGCCGGCTGGATACCAATGTCGAGTTCTACACGGCGCTGATGCTGGAGGCGGTGGGCATCCCGCGCGAGGCCTTCACGCCGCTCTTCGCCGTGGGCCGGTGCGTCGGCTGGTCGGCGCATGTCATGGAACAGCAACATCACGGACGGCTGGTGCGACCGCTCTCGCGCTACATCGGACCGACGCCCAAAGCGGCGGCCTGAGGGCGAAACAGGCCGCTTTTTCGGCTGCATCGGCGGCGCGCTTCGGCTACACGGGGCGCGCATGCAGAGCAGCGGCCGCGTCGCCATCATCGACATCGGATCGAACTCGATCCGACTCGTGGTCTACGAGCGTGCCACGCGCTCGCCGCTGCCGGTGTTCAACGAAAAGGTGCTGTGCGGCCTGGCGCGCGAGCTCGACATCACCGGCCATCTCTATCCGCCCGGGGTCGAGATGGCGGTCGGCAACATCGAGCGCTTCGCCAATCTCGCCCGCAACATGAAGGTGGCGCAGCTCGACCTGCTGGCCACCGCGGCGGTGCGCGACGCGGCCGACGGCGCGCAGTTCATCGATCGCATCGGGCGCATCGCCGGCCAGCGGCCGCGGCTGATCAGCGGCGAGGAGGAGGCGCGTCTGTCCGGCCTGGGCGTGATGTGCGGCATGCCCGGCGTCGACGGCGTGATGGGCGATCTCGGCGGCGGCAGCCTCGAGCTGGTCGCGCTGAGCGAGTCCGGCCTGGGTCCGTGGGTCACCCTGCCGATCGGACCGCTGCGGCTGCTGACGGCCAAGCGCGATCCGCGGATCGCGGTCGAGCAGGCGATCGCCGGCGTCGACTGGCTGTCGCAATATGGAGGCCGGACCTTCTACCCGGTGGGTGGCGCGTGGCGCGCCTTCGCGCGCCTGCACATGGAGTACAAGAAGTACCCGCTGCACATCATCCATCACTACACCGTGGCGGGCGACGAGGCGCGCGACTGGGCGCGCTTCATCGCCGGGCAGAGCCCGAAGTCGCTGGAGAAGATGGCCGGCGTGTCGCGCCGGCGCACCGAGTCGCTGCCGCTCGCCTGCGTGGCGTTCGAGCGCGTGCTGGCGGCGCTGCGGCCCAAACGCGTGGTGTTCTCCGCCTTCGGCCTGCGCGAGGGCTTCTATTTCACCCAGCTGCCGCAGACCGAGAAGGATCGGCATCCGCTGGTCGCCTTCGCCGAGGACGAGGGCGTCGCCTGGCGTCGCTTCGATCTCTCGCCGGTCGAGGTGTTCGACTGGCTGACTCCGATCTTCACCGGCGAGACGGCGGGCGAGCGCACGCTGCGGCTGGCGGCCTGCCACATCAGCGACATCGCCTGGGACGACCACCCCGACTACCGCGCCGAGCAGGCCCACATGCGCGTGCTGCACATGCCGGCGCCGGGCATGGACCACCGCGAGCGCGCGACGCTCGCGCTCGCGCTGGCGTGGCGCTACGACAGCGTCCCGCGTGTGCCGTGGACCGAGACCGCGAACCATCTCACCGACAGCACGGCGCAGAGTTTCGCGCGCCGTCTCGGCACGGCGCTGCGCCTGTCCTACAACCTCTCGGGCGGCGCGCCCGGCCTGCTGCCGCGCGTCGGCCTGCGGCGCACCGAGAAGCAGCTCGAGCTGCTGGTGCCCGAGCCGCTGCGCAACCAGCTCGGCGACGTGACGGAGCGGCGCCTCGCCGGCGTCGCCACCGCCTTCGACCTCAAGCACGAGATTCGAATCGTCTGAGCTGCTCGAACGCGACTGTCATCCCGAGCGGAGCGAGGGATCCAGGGCCGGCCTGGATTCCTCGCTTCGCTCGGAATGACAGAGTTCCGCTACGCCGGCTGCGTCGCCACGACGTCGATGACGTGGATCTGGTCGTTCTTCAGCACCAGCGCCAATTCGCCGGCGATCAGGCGCAACGCGTCGTTGCCGAAGATCTCGGCGCGCCAGCCGTGCAGGCAGGCCACGTCGCGCTTGCCGGCGGCGAGGCGGTCAAGCTCGTCGGTCGCCGCCACCAGGCGATGGGCGACACCGGTGGCGTCGCAGCGCAGCCGCAGCAGCACGCGCAGAAGATCGACGACCGCGCCCGGCACCTGCAGCGGCTCGGGCCCGCGCTCGCGCCGCGGCAGATCCTGGTCCGGGATCGCCCTGGCGCGGGCGATGGCGCCGAGCACGGCCTGGCCCTGCTTGCCCTCGACGAAGCCCTTGCCGAGGCCGCGCGTGGCGCCGAGATCGCCGATCGAGGCGGGGGCGTGCGCGGCGATCTCCAGCACCTGCTCGTCGCGCAGGATGCGCTGGCGCGGCACGTTCACGCGCTGCGCCTCGCGCTCGCGCCACGCCGCCAGCTCGCGCAGGATGGCGATCTGGCGTGGGCTGGGATTGCGCGGCTTCAGGCGGCGCCATGCCTCGTCCGGCTCGACGACGTAGATCGAGGGATCGCGCAGGATCGCCATCTCCTCGCCGATCCACGATTCGCGCCCGGTGCGCGCCAGCCGGTCGCGCAGCTTCTCGTAGACCACCCGCAGATGCGTGACGTCGGCCAGCGCGTAGTGCAACTGCTTTTCAGACAGCGGCCTGCGGCTCCAGTCGGTGAAGCGGCTGGACTTGTCGATCTTGGCCTTGGCCATGCGCGCGGCCAGCGTGTCGTAGGCGACCTGCTCGCCGAAGCCGCAGACCATGGCCGCGACCTGGGTGTCGAACAGCGGCTTGGGCAGGTGGCCCATCAGCTTGAGGAAGATCTCGAGATCCTGCCGCGCGGCGTGAAAGACCTTCAGCACGGTCGGGTTGTCGAACAGGGTGAAGAGCGGCGAGAGGTCGAGGCCCTCGGCCAGCGAGTCGATCGCGGCGGCCTCCTCCGGCCCGCCGATCTGCACCAGGCAGAGCTGCGGCCAGTAGGTACGCTCCCGCATGAACTCCGTGTCGACGGTGACGAACTCCGCGGTCGACAGACGCTCACAGAACGCGGCCAGTTCGGCCGTTGTCGTTATCATTTGCATGTTCGGGAGGTTGTATAGACCCGCTTCCGGCCCAGGGCCAAGCACCGAAGACCGCAATCCGGGCGCTCGGTTGACTTTGCCGGCCAAACCGTGCCTTTTCCCGCGCCGCTGAACGCGTTTTCCAGGGTTTCGTCCGATGCATGCCTACCGCACCCACACCTGCGGCCAGCTCCGCCCGGAGCATGTCGGCCAGACGGTCCGCCTGTCCGGCTGGGTGCAGCGCAAGCGCGACCATGGCGGCCTGCTGTTCATCGACCTGCGCGACCACTACGGGGTCACCCAGGTGGTCTTCGACACCGCCGCCGCCGAGGCCTTCGCCGGCGCCGAGGCGGTGCGCACCGAGAGCGTGATCACCGTGACCGGCCCGGTCGTCGCGCGCGAGGCCTCGACCGTGAACCCGCGCCTGCCCACCGGTGCCGTCGAGGTGCGCGCGGGCGAGATGGTGGTCCAGTCGATGGCCGAGGGCCTGCCGATCCCGGTCTACGCCGAGAACGACACCACGCCCGAGGACCTGCGGCTGAAGTACCGCTTCCTCGACCTGCGCAAGGACAAGCTGCACCGCAACATCATGCTGCGCAGCCAGGTGATCGCCAGCCTGCGCCGGCGCATGATCGATCAGGGCTTCACCGAGTTCCAGACGCCGATCCTCACCGCCGACAGCCCCGAGGGCGCGCGGTCCTATCTCGTGCCCAGCCGCCTGCATCCCGGGAAGTTCTACGCGCTGCCGCAGGCGCCGCAGATGTTCAAGCAGCTGCTGATGGTCTCGGGCTTCGATCGCTACTTCCAGATCGCGCCGTGCTTCCGCGACGAGGACGCGCGCGCCGACCGCGCGCCGGGCGAGTTCTACCAGCTCGACTTCGAGATGAGCTACGTCACCCAGGAGGACGTCTTCGCCGCCATCGAGCCGGTGCTGCGCGGCGTCTTCGAGGAGTTCGCCGGCTACGGCAAGGATACGCCGTGGAACGTGACCCCGGGCGCCTTCCCGCGCATCGCGTACGACGAGGCGCTGCTGAAGTACGGCTCGGACAAGCCCGACCTGCGCAACCCGCTGGTGATCAGCGATGTCGGCGAGGTCTTCGCCGGCTCGACCTTCAAGGTCTTCGCCTCGATCGTCGCCTCGGGCGGTGTGGTGCGCGCCATCCGCGCGCCGGCCGCGTCTGCCCAGCCGCGCAGTTTCTTCGACAAGCTGAATTCCTGGGCGCAGGGCGAGGGCAAGCCGGGTCTGGGCTACATCGTGCTCGAGGCCGGGGCGGGGAAGGGGCCGATCGCCAAGTTCGTCGACGAGCAGCGGCTGGCGAAGCTCAAGGAGCGGACCGGCGCGGTCGACGGCGACGCGGTGTTCTTCGTCGCCGACAAGCCGGAGGCGGCGTGGAAATTCGCCGGCCAGGCGCGCACGCGCATCGGGTCGGACCTGGACGTCGTGGAGAAGGGCGCCTTCCGCTTCTGCTGGATCGTCGACTTCCCGATGTTCGAGTACGACGAGAAGGCCAAGAAGATCGACTTCAGCCACAACCCGTTCTCGATGCCGCAGGGCGGGCTGGAGGCGCTGGAGACGCGCGATCCGCTGACCATCAAGGCCTACCAGTACGACATCGTCTGCAACGGCGTGGAGCTGTCCTCCGGCGCGATCCGCAACCATCGGCCGGAGATCATGTACAAGGCCTTCGGCATCGCCGGCTACAGCCGCGAGGAGGTCGAGCAGCGCTTCGGCGGCATGCTCAACGCCTTCAAGTTCGGTGCGCCGCCGCACGGCGGCTCGGCGCCGGGCGTTGATCGCATCGTCATGCTGCTGGCCGACGAGCCCAATTTGCGCGAGGTCATCGCCTTCCCGATGAACCAGCAGGCGATGGACCTGATGATGGAGGCGCCGGCGGAGGTGCCGCCGGAGCGCCTGCGCGAGCTGCACCTGCGCGTCGCGCTGCCGCCCAAGAAGGCGGACTAGAAGGCCGACCGGGATGCGGGCGCTTCCAGCCCTGGCCTGCCTCGCGGCCTGGCTTGGAAGCGGCCCGACCCTGGCGCAGACCGCCGCCGACACGGTGTGGGAAGCGCCCCGCAGCGGGCGCTGGACGGTCAAGGCCATCCGCGTCGGGCCGGACGGGCCGGCGCAGTGCCTGATGAGCAACATCGGCCAGGGCTCCGGCGTCGCGTATGCCATCGCGCCGGGCGAGGTGCAGCGTCTGGTGCTCCAGAACGCGCAGTGGCGCATCCCCGCCGGCACGCAGGCCGCGATCCATCTGCAGGTCGACCGGCACGGCGTCTGGGAAGTGACGGCGAAGCGCTCGCCGACGGCGTCCGATACCATCTTCGTCGATGCGCGCTTCGACGCCGATGCTCGCCGCCTGCTTGAGCAAATTCGCCAAGGCAAGTGGCTGCACATCGTTTTTCCCAGCGGCGAGCACTACCAGGTGTCGCTCGAAGGCAGCAGGCTGGCGGCTCGCTACCTGCTCGAATGCCATGCGCGATACGGCAAGGCATCATTCTGATTTTTCAGTTGAATAGATAAAAAATTCAGGATAGTTTTCAATCAAATAGGTAAGAGTCTTAAACTAATAATGAAGCCCCTCACTTCGGCTGCGTTGCTGATCGGTTTGTCCGGCGTAATGTCCGGCTGTGCGGCGCCTGCCGTCGTGGTCGTCGGCGGCTATGTCGCCGATGGCGGGCTGCTGCTGAGCACCGGCAAGTCGAGCGCCGATCACCTGGTGTCGATGAACACCAAGCGCGATTGCGGTGCCTTCCGCGCGATCATCAAGCACGAGCCGCTGTGCAAGGACCGGCCTGAAGGGGCGCCCGATCCCTATCATGTCGACACCACCGCGCCGTTCCGTGCCGGCAGCGACAGTGGCGTCGAGGTCACCCAGGCCGCCAGCCAGGGCGGCAGGCTGCTGGTCGGCGACGACGCGCGCAAGGCGCTGGCGCGCCACCGGCCGCCCGAGTTCGACTCGCCGACTTCTCCTTCGACCGCCGCTCTGGACGTGCCTGGCGAGGCGCGCTTCGGTTCGGCAGGTCAACCCGCCGCCGCGCCGACACCTGAGGGGGCTGCTCTCGCGGCGGCGGGTTCTTCCATGCAAGGCAGGCGCTAGGCGCTCACCGCATTGGGCGGGCGCTCGTTGCGCAGCAGCAGCGCCTCGAGATTGTCGAGCGCCTTGAAGCCCATGGCGTTGCGCGTCTCGACCGTTCCCGACCCGAGATGCGGCAGCAGGAAGGTGTTGGGCGCGCCGTAGTAGCCCTCGTGGATGCGCGGCTCGCCGTCGAAGACATCGAGGCCCGCGGCGGCCAGCTTGCCGCTCTTCAGTGCCGCGATCAGCGCCTCGTCGTCGACCACGCCGCCGCGCGCGGTGTTCACCACGATGGCGCCGTCGGGCAGCAGCGCGATGCGCCGCGCGTCGAGCCATTTGCGCGTCTGCGCCGTCAGCGGCGCGTTGATCGACAGGAAATGGCAGAGCGGCAGCATGGCCTCGGCATCGGCGTGGAAGGCGGCACCCTTCTCCTGCGCCGCCGGCAGGCGCGAGCGGTTGCTGTAGTGGATCTCCATGCCGAAGGCGCGCGCCCGGTCGGCCGTGGCCTGGCCGATGCGGCCCATGCCGAGGATCCCGAGGCGCTTGCCGCCCAGATGCGTGCCCATGAACTGGGTCGGCGCCCAGCCTGTCCACTGACGCTGGCGCAGCACCGCCTCGGCCTCCTGCGCGCGGCGGGCGGCACCCAGGAGGCAGAGCAGGGCGATGTCGGCCGTGGCGTCTGTGAGCACGTCGGGCGTATTGGTCACCACGATGCCACGGCGTGCGGCCGCGGCGACGTCGACGTGCTCGTAGCCTACGGAGAACGTGGCGATGATCTTCACCGATGGCGGCAGCGCCTCGATGGTCGTCGCGTTCAGTGCATCGCCGGCGGCGCACATCACGCCGTCGCAATTCTCCGCCAACCTGACGAGTGTGGTGCCGTCATGGACCTGATCATCAGGGTTGAGGATGGCGTCGAAGCCCTTATTGAGTCGCGCTTCGACGGCGGGCGGAAACAGCCGGGTCGCCAGCACGCGTGGTTTCCTGTGGATCATAATGCCTCGTCTCTCCCCTGCGTCGTGTTGCGACTCGACTTTTGGCGTTGGTGGTCTAGGCTGCCTTTCACGCGCAGCCCCCAACATCCGGCGTTCGGAGTGTCGTTTCTTACCACAATTTGTCGGACGCTCGGCGGTAGCCTGATCGCCGGCGCGGGGATCATTGTCCTGTCCGGCGCGGCTGCGGCCGCCGACCTGGCGGCCCATCGTGCGGTCTACGAAATGCGGCTGAGCACTGCCAATCGCTCAAGCGGCGTCGTCGACGTGCGCGGCACGATGATCCTCGAAACGGTCGACGCATGCGAGGCCTGGGAGACCAAGCAGCGCATCCAGCTGAAGTTCCTGCGCACCGACAGCGACGAATTCTCGACCGACTCGACGTTCGCCAGCCTCGAGAGCAAGGACGGCACGACGCTGCTGTTCAGCGTGCGCAACGCGCAGAATGGCGAGCTCGAGGACGAGTTGCGTGGTGCCGCCAGCCTGTCGCCCGACGGTACCGGCAAGACCCGCTTCACGCTGCCGGAGGAACGGGAATTCCCTCTGCCGCAGGGCACGATCTTCCCGCTGCATCATTTGTCGCGGCTGATCGACGATGCGCGCGCGGGCGAGAAGGTGAAGTCCTACAGCCTGTTCGACGGCGCGCGCCTCGATGGCGCGTTCAAGGTCAACGCGGTGATCGGGCCGTCGCCGAGGCGGGCGCTGTCACCGCCGCCGCGCGGCGACGTTGCACTGCTGCGCAACCAGCAGGCCTGGTCGGTGCGCCTGGCGTTCTTCGCCGCCAACGACCAGGAAGGCCAACCTGAGTACGAGGTGTCGATGGATCTGCAAGCCAATGGTGTGGCGCGCTCGATGGTCCTGGACTACGGCGATCTCGCCATCAATGCGAGGCTGCTGCGCATCGAGGCGCTGCCGCGTCCCGGATGCTGATCGCCCGCTTCCTCGGCGCGCTCGCCGCCGCATGTGTGCTGTCGCTGCCGGCGACGGCGCAGATCAAGGACCTCGTACCGCATCGCGCGCTCTACAAGATCCGGCCGGCGCCCACCTCGGCGGGCACGCTGCCGGTCAACGCCTCGGGCTCGATCGCCTACGAGCTCAAGCAGACCTGCGACGGGCTGGAATGGCGCCAGCACATGGAGCTCAGCGCGTCGGGCAACGGTCAGGACATCCGCCTCGTGCAGACCTGGACCGGCGCCGAGTCGTTCGACGGCAAGCGCTATCGCTTCGAGACCCGCAGCGCCGCCGATGGTGCCAGCCAGCCGGTGATCAGCGGCAGCGCCGAGATGAAGGACGACGGCACGGGCGAGGCGAAGTTCACCTCGCCGGCGACGCGCACGGTCGACTTGCCGGCCGGCACGCTGTTTCCCATGGCGGCGGTGGCCAAGGGTCTGGCCGACCACCGCGCCGGAAAGGACGGCTTCGACTACAAGGTGTTCATCGGCGAGAAGCCCGAGCCGCCGCTGCGCATGACCGGCATCCTCGGCATCTCGCCGCGCCGCGCGCGCGAGCTGCCGCCGCCGCAAGGCGACGCCGATCTCGTGTCCCCCAAGGACTCGTTCTACATGCACATGTCCTTCTTCGACAGCGACGACAAGGACGCCATCGAGCCGTCGCATACCTGGGGCTCGGCGATGCTCGACAGCGGCATCGAGATCCTCGGCGTGCAGACGGCGGGCACGCTGCGCTTCGAATACGTCCTCGAGCGCATCGAGAAGATGCCGATGCCGAAATGCTGAGGCGCTAGGCCGGCGGCCACAGCCACGCCGCGCCGCGCACGCCGCTCGAATCCCCGTGGCGCGGCGGCAGCAGGCGGGTGCGGATGTGGCCGGGCTCGCTGAAAATGCCGTGGTGCCACAATTCAGGCACGCGGCGATAGAGCAGGTCGATGCGCGAGAGCCCGCCGCCGAGCACGATGCTGTCGGGATCGATCAGGTTGATCACGCTGCCCAGCGCGCGAGCCAGGCGATCGCAATAGCGTTCCATCATCGCGGCGGCTTGCTGATCGCCGCTTGCCGCTGCGTCGGCGATCTCGGTGGGCCGCAGCGGACGGCCGCTGCTCTCCGCGAACTGCCGCGACAGCGCCGGGCCGCTGAGCCAGGTCTCGATGCAGCCCTGTCGACCGCAATAGCACGGCGCACCCGGGCGTTCGTCGTCCCGCGGCGTCGGCAGGGGGTTGTGACCCCACTCGCCGGCGATCGCGTGCAGGCCGGTCAGCGGCCGTCCGTCGATCACCACGCCGCCGCCGACGCCGGTGCCGAGAATGACGCCGAAGACCACGGAGGCGCCGGCCGCGGCGCCGTCGGATGCTTCCGAGACGGCGAAGCAATTGGCGTCGTTGGCCAGCCGCACCGGCCGGTCCAGCGCACGGGCGAGATCGGCGTCGAGCGGTCGGCCGTTGAGCCGCGTCGAGTTGGCGTTCTTGATCAGGCCGCTGGCCGGCGAGATCGCACCCGGCGTCGCCACGCCGACGCTGCAGCGCTGGCCGACGCCCGCTTCAAGCCGCGCGACCAGTGCGCGGATCGCCGCGATCGTCTCCTCGTACGCGCCTTGCGGCGTGTCGATGCGCAGGCGCGCGCGTTCGGCTCCGGACGCGTCCAGCACGATGCCTTCGATCTTGGTGCCGCCGAGGTCGATGCCGATGCGCATGCGGCAGTTCTAGCCAATACGCATGGCGGCGGCGACTGCGCATTGACCGTCACCTGCATGGCCTGTATAGAGGCGCCCATGAACGGACGCTCCATCGCCTCGCGCTGGTATTTTACGTCGCTCCCATAGGGCGGCGCGTTCGGTCACGACCAGACAAAGCCGCCGCGGTCCGGCGGCTTTGTTGTTTCAACACCTCACCTCCGGGCCCGCAGCGGCAGGACCCTGCAACCGGAGGAGAGCATGACCCTCGCAGAGAGAATCGACGAAACCGACACGGCGGCGCTGCCGCCGCTGCCGATCACCATTCGCGCCGGATCGCCGCGCGACTACGACGGCATGAACGCGCTGTTCGCCGAGATCGACGCGCTGCACCGCGCGGCGCGACCCGACATCTTCCAGGAATTCGACGGGCCGGCGCGCACGCCCACTCATATCGAGCGCGTGCTGTGCGGCCCGGCCTCGAACATGCTGGTCGCGGCGGCCGCCGACGGGCTGGCCGCTCTGGCGGTGCTGATGATCCGCCCGCCCTCCGAGTTCGCCGGCGCCGCGCCGCGCGTCGTGGTCGAGATCGACACGCTGGTGGTGCGCGAGCGCCATCGCCGCCGCCGCGTCGGCCGGCGCCTGCTGGCCGCCTGCATCGAATGGGCGCGGCAGCGACGCGCGACGCATGTCGAGCTGGTGGCGCATAGCTTCAACGCCGAGGCCATCCGCTTCTACGAATCCTTCGGCTTCTCGCCGTCGACCCAGCGCATGATCATGTCCGTCTGAGCGGCGGACATGGTCGCGCTGGCGCCGACCTCGGACTTCTCGCCGATCGCCGCCCGCTACGATGCGACGCGCGACGTGCCGGAAGACCGCCTGCGGACCTGCTACGCACGCCTGGTCGCGCATGACGTGCTGCCTGAGCGGGGATTGCTGCTCGATGCCGGCTGCGGCACCGGGCAGGTCTCGCTGGTGCTGGCGGCGATGGGCTACGAGGTCCAGGGCTTCGACGTCTCGCGCGCGATGATCGAGATCGCCCGCCGCAAGATCCGGCCGGGATGGCGCGCCCGCTACGATGTGGCCGATGTGCGGGCACTGCCGCTGGCGGACGACAGCGTCGACGCCGTCGTCGTCTCCAAGCTGTTCCAGCACGTCGGCGACTGGCAGGCGGGCTGTCGGGAAGTGCTGCGGGTCCTGCGGCCGGGGCGCTGCCTGGTCCAGGTCAACGACCGCGGCGCGTTCGGCAATGTGGTGCGCAAGCACTTCGCCGCCCGCGCCGACGCGCTGGGGTTCGCCGGGCGTTTCCCCGGCGTGAACGACAGGACGGCGTTCGCGGCCTTCCTGGCCGGGCAGGGCTGCGCGGCGATCGAGATCGACGTGTCCGACCTGACCTGGAGCAAGCCGGTCGTCTACGGCGATGCGCTGGCGCAGAACGAGGAGCGGCTGTTCGCCGAGTTCTGGTACCTGCCGGATGCCGTCCATCGCCAAATCCTCGACGAGACGGCGCGATGGGTCGACCGGCAGCCCGAGGGGCGACGCACCGTCCAGCAGATGAGGCCGTGGCTGACCGTCGACGTCTTCCGCAAGCCGGCGAGCTGAACGACAGAGCGCGGCGCGCGGCCGGGGCGCCAGGGGGCTTGCGCCCCTGCGCGCGCCGATCGGCGCTACTTCTTCTTCGCCTTGGGCTTGGCCTTGGCGGTCTTGTGGGCCAGCACGGCGCGCGAGCGGGCGAGCTTCTTGGCCTGGCGCTGCTTGGCCGGGGTGTCGCCGGCCTTGGCGGTGGCGATGCGATCGTCGAGCGCCTTGAGCTTGTCGGCGCTGCTCTTGATCTTGCGGATAGCCATTCTCTTGTTCTCCTGTCGGCCGATCAGCTGATCGCCGGGGTTGCGGCGCCGACATACATCGTGCGCAGCTCGCGCTTCAACACCTTGCCGGTGGCATTGCGCGGCAGCACCTCGACGAACTCGACCGACTGCGGCACCTTGAATTTCGCCAGCCGGGTGAGGCAATGGCGGATCACCTCGTCCGCCGTCAAGGCCTGATCGGGCTTCAGCACCAGCACCGCCTTGCCGACCTCGCCCCAGCGCTCGTTGGGCACGCCGATCACCGCGGCGTCGGCGACCTGCGGCAGCTGGAACAGCACGTTCTCGACCTCGGCCGGATAGACGTTCTCGCCCCCCGATATGTACATGTCCTTCCAGCGGTCGACGATGAAGATGAAGCCTTCCTCGTCCTCGCGCGCGGCGTCGCCGGTGTGCAGCCAGTCGTTGGTGAAGGCTTTGCGGGTGGCCTCGGGATTGTTCCAGTAGCCCGGCGTGATGTGCGGCCCGCGGGTCCACAGCTCGCCGATCGCGCCCTGCGGCACGTCCCGGCCGGCGTCGTCGACGATGCGCACGGCGGTGTGCATCAGCGCCTTGCCGGCCGAGCCCAGCTTGCGCAGGGCGTCGCTGGCGTCGAGCATGGTGCCGGCCGGGCTGGTCTCGGTCATGCCCCAGCCCTGGATCAGCGCGATGCCGCGCGCCGCCCAGCCCTCGAGGATGGCGATGGCGCAGGGCGCGCCGCCGACGCCGGCGATCTGCAGCCGCGACAGGTCGCAGCCCTGGAACTTCGGATGCTGCATCATGAACTGGTAGGGCGCCGGCACCGCGAAGAAGTGGGTGATGCCGAGATCGG
>JBFXAZ010000129.1:0-14713 GCA_050183765.1 Reyranellaceae bacterium
CCGCTCCAGCGGCGCTCTTCATGCTTCGACCAGGGAAGATGCGCCGCTGGAGCGGCGCGGCCCGAACCCATTTCCGACAATGCGGACAATCTGCCGGCGGACGGCGCACGGCCGCGTTCCTAGCATCGCCGCAGCCATCAACCAGCCGGACCCTCCATGACCGCCGTCCATCAGCGTCTCGGGATCAACGTCGATCACGTCGCCACCGTGCGCAATGCGCGCGGCGGCAGCGCTCCCGATCCGGTGCGCGCGGCGCTCTTGGCAAAGGAGGCGGGGGCCGACGGCATCACGGCGCATCTGCGCGAGGATCGCCGGCACATCGTCGACGGCGATATCGGCCGGCTGGTGGGCGAAGTCGCGCTGCCGCTGAACTTCGAGATGGCGGCGACCGAGGAGATGGTGGCGATCGCGCTGAAGCATAAGCCGCACGCCGCCTGCATCGTGCCGGAGAAGCGCGAGGAGCGCACGACCGAGGGCGGGCTCGACGCGGTCGGCCAGCACAACCATCTCAAGCCGATGGTGGCGCGGCTGCGCGATGCCGGCATTCGCGTCTCGCTGTTCATCGAGGCGGATCCCCGGCAGCTCGAGGCGGCCGTATCGCTGGGCGCGCCGGTGGTCGAGCTGCACACCGGCCGCTATTGCGAGGTCGAGGGCGCCGAGCGTGCGGCCGAGCTGGCGCGCATCCAGACGGCGGCGGCGCTGTGCGAGACGCTCGGCCTGGAGTGCCATGCCGGGCACGGGCTGAACTACGAAAACGTCGCGCCGATCTCGGCCATCGCCAACGTACGCGAGCTGAACATCGGCCACTTCCTGGTCGGCGAGGCGATCTTCGTCGGCTTCGCCCCGGCGATCCGCGAGATGCGCCGGATCATGGATGAGGCGCGTCGGTAGTGAGGCTGGGGGCGCGCCACTCCAGTGGCGCGTCTTGTCGATCGTCCACCGCGCCACCGGAGTGGCGCGCCCCGATTGGGCGGCTGCTGGCAAAGACGCCGATATCGCGCTATGGGCGGGGCATGATCATCGGCATCGGCAGCGACCTGATCGACATCCGCCGCATCGAGAAGAGCCTGGAGCGCTTCGGCGAGCGCTTCACGCAGCGGGTGTTCACCGATATCGAGCGGGCGAAGTCGGACGGCCGGGCCATGCGGGCGGCAAGCTACGCCAAGCGTTTCGCGGTCAAGGAGGCCTGCTCCAAGGCGCTGGGCACCGGCTTCCGCAAGGGCGTCTTCTGGCGCGACATGGGCGTGGTCAACCAGCGCGGCGGCAAGCCCACGGTGGTGATGACCGGCGGCGCCCTGGCCCGACTGCGGGAGATCACGCCACCGGGCATGCGGGCGGAAGTCCATGTCACCATCACCGACGACGGTCCGCTGGCCCAGGCCTTCGTGGTGATCGAGGCGCTGCCGGCCTAGGGATATGGATCAGAGCAGCCTTCCTTCTCCCCGCGCAGGCGGGGAGAAGGTGCCCGAAGGGCGGATGAGGGGCTTCGCAGAGTCTCGACAGCATCGATGCGTGTCGTTGCACGAGAAGCCCCTCATCCGCCTCGCTGACGTTCGGCACCTTCTCCCCGCCTGCGCGGGGAGAAGGAGAAGAGGCCACCTTCGATGGCCCAGACCGCAAAGCCACGGGCGCTTGCCGTGACGGGCATTTCGGCGGGTGACGCGCTTGTGCCGCAATGCGTGGACGGCGGAACTCGACATCCGTAGGGGCAGAATTAGGGGCTTGCGGCCGACGGGGACAAAATCCCACGCCAGCGTCCACACCGGAGTCTCTCGCCATGGCCCGCAACCGCACCATCTCTGCCGACTTCTGGACCTGGGAGGCCGTCATCGACTGCGCGCCGATGACACGCCTCCTGTTCATCGGCCTGTGGAACTTCGCCGACGATCATGGCGTGCAGCCCCTGCGGCCGCGCACCATCCGCATGCAGGTGTTTCCCGGCGACGACATCGACAATGACGCCGTACGCGCGATGATCGACGAGCTCGCGGCGCGCAAGCTGGTGCGCATCTACGAGGTCGAGGGCGTCGAGTATCTCGCCGTCGTCGACTGGGCGCTGCACCAGCGCGTCGGCAAGCGGGCGCGGCGGCGTTTCCCCGCCGATCCGTCCGTGCCGCTGCCCGATCCGCCGACACCGTCCGCGCCCATGCCGGTGCCCGTGCCCATGCCGGGGCCCGCCGACATCGTGAGCGATGTCCCGTCTGATCGGCCCCGGTCCTCGACCATCGCAGGGGACGGCGGCGACACCGGTCCGTTCGAGGGCGATGTCCGTGCCCTGGAGCCGGACGACGGCCGGCCGGCCGGATTTCAGAGGCTCGACGAGCTTGTCGCGCGCATTCACGCCCGGCGCGAGGCGGAGATCATGGCGCCGACGCAAGAGCAACCATGCCTGGCCTGACGTCTCCCTTTCTCGGTACCGGTGCGATCGAAGGTGGTCGCCGCGAGCGCCGCGTCCTCCGAGAAAGGGCGATGTAGCCTGCGTTCGTGTGACGCAGGCGCAAATCGCCGGAAATCTCAGGGAAATCAGCAGGACTCGCCCAGCGATCCCTGTTATATCCGCGCACCGCCGACCGGTTCTCGCCGGTCCGGCCCGGCGTGGGCGACGATGGACGGCGTGATGGCAAGGAATACCCGGGGCCAAAAGGCCCGGCAGCACGACGGCGGCTGGGGCGAGACGACGCGCACTGTCGTCTATGCGGTGCTGATCGCGCTGGTGGTGCGGACCTTCGCCTTCGAGCCTTTCAATATTCCCAGCGGGTCGATGATCCCGACCCTGCTGGTCGGCGACTATCTCTTCGTGTCGAAGTACTCCTACGGCTACTCCAGGCACTCCTTTCCGATGTCGGCGGTTCCGCTTTCCGGCCGCATCTTCGGGCATGTGCCCGAGCGCGGCGATGTCGCGGTGTTCAAGTATCCCGGCGACCAAGGCGAGGGCATGCACCGCACCGACTACATCAAGCGCATCATCGGCCTGCCGGGCGACACGGTGCAGGTGAAGGACGGCCTGCTCTACATCAACGACAAGCCGGCCAAGCGCGTGCGCATCGACGATACGGTGCAGGGCAGCGGCGGCATGACGACGCGCAGCACGCTCTACAACGAGACGCTGCCGGACGGCGTGACGCACCGCATCCTCGAGGAGTCGGACAACGAGCGCTTCGACAACACCGAGGTGTTCAAGGTGCCGCCCGACCATGTCTTCGTCATGGGCGACAACCGCGACAACTCGGCCGACAGCCGCAGCTTCCTCACCTTCATGGAGCGCATGCCCGACGGCCGGCTGCGCCAGGTCGAGAGCAAGGTCCAGGGCTGGTACGTGCCGATGGAGAACCTGGTCGGCCGGGCCGAGTTCCTGTTCTTCTCCTATGTCGAGGCGGGCTACGAGCCGGGCTTCATGGAACGCCTGTTGCCCTCCTGGCTCGGCGTCCTGGGCCGCGTCATGGACGGCATCGGCAATTTCATCACCGCGCCCTTCGAGGGCCGGATCCGCTGGTCGCGCATCGGCCAGGCGATCCGCTGAGCCTGCCGCGTCGTGGCCGACCGCCGCAGGACCGGGCGCCGATCGGCCGAAGCGCAGACGCGACTGGCCGATGTGCTCGCCCACAGCTTCAGGAATCCCGCCATCCTGGAAGAGGCGCTGATGCATCGCAGCGCCGCCGAGCGGCAGCGCGTCGACGCCGTGTTCCGCTTCGGCAATGAAAGGCTGGAGTTTCTCGGCGACCGCGTGCTGTCGCTGGTTGTCGCCGACATGCTGCTGACGCAGTTCCCGTCCGAGAGCGAGGGCGAGCTCGCGCGTCGGCACGCGGCGCTGGTTCGCGCCGGCGCGCTGGCCGTGGTGGCGCGCGAGATCGGGCTGGGCCAGGACCTGATCCTGGGCGAGTCCGAGGACGCCACCGGCGGCCGCGACAAATCCGCGATCCTCGCCGACGCGTGCGAGGCGGTGATCGGCGCGCTCTATCTCGACGGCGGCCTGGACGCGGCGCGCGGTTTCATCGAGCGCTGCTGGCAGCCGCTGATCGCCGGTACGCCCAAGCCGCCGCGCGATCCCAAGACCGAGCTGCAGGAATGGGCGCAGGGCCGCGGCCTGCCGCTGCCGGCCTATCGCGAGGTCGGCCGCGAAGGACCGGCGCACGCGCCGAAATTCGTCATCGAGGTCGAGGTCAAGGGACAGGCCGCGGTGCGCGGCGCCGGCGGCAACAAGCGCGAGGCCGAACGCATCGCGGCGCAGACGCTCCTGGAGACGTTGCGTTGAGCGGCACGGCGTCGAGGGGAACTCGGGCGGCCGTCGTCGCCGTGGTCGGCGCGCCCAATGCCGGCAAGTCGACGCTGGTCAACGCACTGGTCGGCGCCAAGGTCTCGATCGTCTCGCGCAAGGTGCAGACCACGCGCACGCGCATCATGGGCATCGCCATGTGCGATCTGCCGGATGGCGAGCGCGCGCAGATCCTGTTCGTCGACACGCCGGGCATCTTCCGCCAGCAGAAGCGCCGGCTGGAGCGCGCCATGGTCGCCGCGGCGTGGAAGGGCGCCGAGGAAGGCGACCGCACCGTCCTGGTGATCGACGCCGCGCGCGGCTTGAGCGAGGACGTGCGCGCGATCCTGGAGCGCCTGGCGCGCCGGCCCGACCCCAGGATCCTGGTGGTCAACAAGATCGACCTGCTGCCGCGCGAGCAGCTTCTGGCGCTGGTCGCCGAGGCCAACCTGGCGCTGCCGTTCGAGCGCACCTTCCTGGTCTCGGCGATCAAGGGCGACGGTGTCGGCGATCTGCTCGGGCATGTCGCCGCCCAGGCGACCCCGGGACCGTTCCTCTTTCCCGAGGACCAGACCACCGACGTGCCGATGCGCCAGCTCGCGTCGGAGATCGTGCGCGAGCAGGTCTTCGAGCAACTGCACGAGGAGCTGCCCTACGAGATCGCGGTCGAGACCGAGAGCTGGCAGCAGCGCAAGGACGGCAGCGCGCGCGTCGAATGCACGATCCACGTGGCGCGCGAGAACCAGCGCTCCATCGTGCTAGGCAAGGGCGGCGCCAAGATCAAGTCGATCGGCGCGCGCGCGCGGCGCGAGTTGGCGGAGATCGTCGGCCATCCCGTGCACCTCTTCCTGCACGTCAAGGTCAGCGCGAACTGGGCCGACGACCGCTCGCGCTACGCGGCGTGGGGCCTGGAGTACGATGCCTGAATTTCCCGTCGTCCTGAGCGGCGCGAAGGACCCCGCGGTATCGCGGCCAGTCGCCGGCGTGGTGGCCGTTCGCAACACCGCAAGGTCCTTCGCTGCGCTCAGGACCACGGCAAGGGCATGACATGGACTGGACCGACGACGGCTTCGTCCTGCATGCGCGCGAGCACGGCGAGAACGCCATCGTCGCCACCCTGCTGACGCGCGAGCGTGGCCGGCATGCCGGCCTCGTGCACGGCGGGATGTCGTCGCGGCAGAGGCCGCTCTGGCAGCCCGGCAATCTCGTGCGGGTGGAGTGGCGGGCGCGGCTGGCCGAGCATCTCGGGACCTACAAGGGCGAGCTGCTGGCGGCGCACGCCGCGCGCGCGCTCGACGATCCGCTGGAGCTGAGCGGGCTGAGCGCCGCCTGTGCGCTGATCGACGGCGCGCTGCCGGAGCGCGAGCCGCATGCGGCGATCTACGACGGCTTCGTCGCGCTGATGACCGCGCTCGGCCACGAGGGCTGGCCCAGCATCCTGGTGCGGCTTGAGCTGGGGCTGCTGCAGGAGCTGGGCTACGGCCTCGACCTGGAAAAGTGCGCCGCGACGGGCGTGACCGAAGGCCTGGTCTATGTCTCGCCCAAGACCGGCCGGGCGGTGAGCGCCGAGGCCGGGGCGCCGTACGCCGAGCGCCTGCTGAAGCTGCCGTCCTTCCTGGTCGTCGGCGGCGGGGCCGGGGACGAGGACGTGCTGCAGGGGCTGGAGCTGACCGGCTATTTCATCGAGCGCCACGTCTTCTGGCCACACAATCGTCCCTTGCCGCCGGCGCGCGACCGCTTTCTCGATACCCTGCGACGGCGGGCGGCGGGCCCGGGAAGCTGAGGAAACATGACCCTTGCCTAGGTTGCGGCGCGGACCTATTGAGTCAGGCAACACCCAGCACAACAACGAAACGGCGGCCGTTTTCCGCGGCCTCCGGCCCCTCTAGAGCATGGCGAAAAAGACGGTAACGGCCGAGCCGCCGCCGCCACCCCCGATCCGGCCGGTGGCGTTGGGCGAGGCGCTATCCGAGCGCTACCTTTCCTATGCGCTCAGCACCATCATGGCGCGCTCGCTGCCCGACGTGCGCGACGGGCTGAAGCCCGTGCATCGCCGGCTGCTCTACGCCATGCAGCAGCTCAGGCTCGATGCCAACGGGCCCTACAAGAAGAGCGCCCGCGTCGTCGGCGACGTGATCGGCAAGCTGCATCCGCACGGCGACCAATCGATCTACGACGCGCTGGTGCGCCTGGCGCAGGATTTCGCGATCCGCTACCCGCTGGTCGACGGCCAGGGCAATTTCGGCAATATCGACGGCGATAACGCCGCGGCCATGCGCTACACCGAAGCGCGGCTGACGGAGGTCGCCGAGGCGCTGCTGACGGGCATCGACGAGGACGCCGTCGACTTCCGCCCCAACTTCGACGGCTCCGAGACCGAGCCGGTCGTGCTGCCGGCGGCCTTTCCGAACCTGCTGGCCAACGGCGCGGCGGGAATCGCCGTCGGCATGGCGACGTCGATCCCGCCGCACAATGTCGGCGAGCTGTGCGAGGCGCTGCTCCACCTGATCAAGACGCCCAACGCGCGCATCGAGACCCTGGTGGCGCATGTACCGGGCCCGGACTTCCCGACCGGCGGCATCCTGGTCGAGCCGCGCGACTCGGTGATCGAGGCCTACAGGACCGGCCGCGGATCCTTTCGCGTGCGCGCGCGCTGGACCAAGGAGCAGTTGCCGCGCGGCCAGTACCGCATCGTCATCACCGAGATCCCGTACCAGGTGCAGAAGGCCAAGCTGGTCGAGAAGCTGGCCGAGCTGATCAACGGCAAGAAGCTGCCGATGGTCGAGGACGTGCGCGACGAATCGGCCGACGACATCCGACTGGTCATCGAGCCCAAGACCGGCAACGTGCCGGCCGAGCTGCTGATGGAGCAGCTCTTCAAGCTCACCGATCTGGAGAACCGCTTTCCGCTGAACCTCAACGTGCTCGACGCCGACCAGACGCCCAGGGTCATGGAC
The DNA here is from genome assembly GCA_050183765.1 of Reyranellaceae bacterium. Taxonomy (GTDB): domain Bacteria; phylum Pseudomonadota; class Alphaproteobacteria; order Reyranellales; family Reyranellaceae; genus JAFAZJ01. Next base: position 7,210 of record JBFXAZ010000129.1, read on the forward strand.
CTGCGCGAGGCGTTGCAGGCCTTCCTCGACCATCGCCGCGTCGTGCTGCAGCGGCGCTCGCAGCACCGGCTGGCGGCGATCGAGCGGCGGCTGGAGGTGCTGGGCGGCTACCTGATCGCCTACCTCAACATCGACGAGGTGATCGAGATCATCCGCCGCGAGGACGAGCCCAAGGCCGAGCTGATGCGCCGCTTCAAGCTGAGCGACATGCAGGCCGAGGCGATCCTCAACATGCGCCTGCGCAGCCTGCGCCGCCTCGAGGAAATCGAGATCAGGAAGGAAAACAAGGCGCTGGGCGACGAGCGCAAGGAGCTGAAGGGGCTGCTCGCCGACGAGAAGGCGCAGTGGCAGTCGATCGCCGGCGAGATCCAGGAGCTGCGCAAGAAGTACGGCGCCAAGACCGACGAGGGACGGCGCCGCACCGAGGTCGCCGACGCGCCGGCGCCGATCGACGTGCCGATCGAGGCCTTCGTCGAGAAGGAGCCGGTCACCGTCGTGTGCTCGGAGAAGGGCTGGATCCGCGCCGCCAAGGGCCATCTCGAGCCGACCGCCGCCGCCGAGCTGAAATACAAGGAAGGCGATCGCGAGAAGTTCACCCTGCACGCCATGTCGACGGACAAGCTGCTGGTGTTCGGCACCAATGGCCGCTTCTACACGATCGGCATCGACAGGCTGCCCGGCGCGCGCGGCCACGGCGAGCCGTTGCGCCTGATGATCGATCTCGCCAACGACCAGGACGTGGTCGAGATGCTGGTGCTGAAGGGCGGACGGCGCTTCCTCGTCGCCTCGCACCAGGCGCGCGGCTTCATCGTGCCCGAGGACGAGGTCGTGGCCCAGACCAAGAACGGCAAGCAGGTGCTGAACCTCTCGGACAACGAGGAGGCCGCCGTGTGCGCCGTGGTGCCGGCGGATGCCGACCACGTCGCGGTGATCGGCGACAACCGCAAGCTGCTGGTGTTCCCGATCGAGCAGGTGCCGGAGATGGCGCGCGGCCGCGGCGTCATCCTGCAGAAGCACAAGGATGGCGGGCTGGCCGACGCCAGGGCCTTCAAGCTGGCCGATGGCCTGTCGTGGCAGAGCCGCACCAAGTCGGCGGCCGAGCTCAGGGAATGGGTCGGCGAGCGCGCGCAGGCCGGGCGCCTGCCGCCGCCCGGTTCGCCCCGGGCCAACAAGTTCTGAGCGGCGTTGCGGCGGCGGAGACGGCATGGACATCGTGACGATCCTCAAGGCCGCGCTGCTCGGGATCCTCGAAGGCCTGACGGAATTCCTGCCCGTCTCCTCGACCGGCCACCTCATCCTGATGGAGGAGCTGATCGGCTTCGAGGGACCCAAGGGCAAGGTCTTCGAGATCGTCATCCAGCTCGGCGCCATCCTCGCGGTGTGCTGGCTCTATCGCGTGAAGATCTGGCGCACGGTGATCGGCCTTCGCCGCGATCCGCTGGCGCAGCGTTTCGCCGCCAACATCCTGATCGCGTTCGTGCCGGCCGTCGTGATCGGCGTGCTGTTCCACAAGCAGATCAAGGAGGTCCTGCTCAACGCCTGGGTGGTATCGGTGGCGCTGATCGTCGGCGGCGTCATCATCCTGCTGATCGAGCGCCTGGCCCCGCGCCCGCTGGTGAAGCGCGTCGACGACATGGACTGGAAGCTGGCGCTGAAGATCGGCATCTGCCAGTGCCTGGCCATGATCCCCGGTACCTCGCGGGCCGCCGCCACGATCATGAGCGCGCGCGTCTTCGGGACCGATCGCGCGACGGCGGCGGAATTCTCCTTCTTCCTGGCGATCCCCACCATGCTGGGCGCCGCCGTCTACGACACCTACAAGAACCGCGATTCGCTCGGCGCCGACGCCGGCGGCATCCTGCTGATCGCGATCGGCTTCGTGCTGGCCTTCGTGGTCGCGATGCTGGTCGTGCGCGCGCTGATCGGCTTCGTCAGCCGCTACGGTTTCGGCGTCTTCGCCTGGTATCGCATTGCGCTGGGCAGCGTGGCCCTGGCGCTGCTCGCCGCCTCACGATATCTCTAGGCCAGCCGCTCCCAGCCGTTGGCGCCCAACGCCTCGATCGGGCGATAGCGCACCTTGTAGGCCATCTTCGGCGAGTCGCCGATCCAGTAGCCGAGATAGACGTAGGGCAGGCGGCGACGCGCGGCTTCGGCAATGAGCCACATCACCATGTAGACGCCCAGCGCGCGGCGCGGCTGGCGCGTGTCGAAGAAGCTGTAGACCGCCGACAGGCCCGAGCCCAGCGCGTCGATCAGGCAGGTGCCGACAAGGCGGCCGGCCGGCCCGCCGTCGCGGAACTCGACCAGATGCGTGTCGACCGGGCTCTCCTCGGTCATGGCGCGGTAGTCGTCGAAGTCCATGTCGGCCATGTCGCCGTCGCCGTGGCGGGCCGCGACGTAGCGCGAGAACAGCGCGAACTGCTCGCTCGTCGCCATCGCCGGCACCACGGCGGCGCGCACGCCCTCGTTGGCCCGCCAGATGCGGCGCTGCGAACGGCTGGGCACGAACTCCTCGGCCGGCACGCGCACCGGCACGCAGGCGCGGCAGCCGTCGCACAGCGGCTTGTAGACGAAATGGTGCGACCGGCGAAAACCCGAGTCGGTCAGACGATCGTGCAGGTCGAGCACGTCAGGACCGGCCAGCTCGGTCACCAGCTTGGTCTCGAACTTGTCGGTGAGGTACGGGCAGCGCAATGCCGGCGTGGTTCGGAAGAACCGCAGCGGGGCCTGTGCTTGCCGGATGAACATCGGGTTGCCGAAACGCTGGTGAACGATGGTGAAGTGTAGGCATATCGGGCAGGTTACGGCCAGCGCTTCATCGGCGACGTCATTCCGACAGGCGGCGTCCTGTCAATGACGATGATCGGTGCGCGCGGTAGGGACCGCAGGCACGAGAAGGGGCACCGCATGTCGTCGCGCCGGCGCGTGCCGCCGAACGGGACCATCCTGCCGCCGCCGGCGGTCGAGGGACCGCTGATCCTCTTCGATGGCGTGTGCGTGATGTGCTCGGGTTTCGTCGCCTTCGTCATCCGGCGCGATCCCGCTGCCCGCTTCCGCTTCGTCGCCGCACAGACGCCGCTCGGCCAGTCGATCCTGTCGCGCCTGGGCCTTTCAACCACGGAGTTCGAAAGCAGCATCCTGATCGAGGACGGCCGCGCCTGGTTCAAGTCCGGGGCGTTCTTCGCCATCCTGCGTCGCCTGCCCTGGCCCTGGCCGTGGCTCGCGGTGTTGCGGGTTCTGCCGCGGGCGATCACGGACCGGGTCTACAACGCCATCGCCGACAATCGCTACCGTCTGTTCGGCAAGCGCGACTCGTGCCTGGTGCCGAGCCCGGACATCCGCCGCCGGTTCGTCGAATGAGGGTCACGGTGCTGGGCGCGACCGGCCTGTTCGGTGCGCGCGTCTGCCGGCTGCTGGCGCGCGATCCCGCGATCGAGATCACCGCGGTCGCCCGGGACTGTGCGAAGCTCAAGGCGCTGCGCCGGGAAATCGGCATCGCGATCGCCGCGTTCGATCTCGCCGGCGATTGGCGCGCGCCGCTTCAGGCGACCAGGGCCGACCTGGTCATCCACACCGCCGGGCCATTCCAGGCGCGCGACTATGCCGTCGCCGAAGCGTGCATCGCGATGGGCGCGCACTACATTGACCTCGCCGACGCGCGCGGCTTCGTGGCCGGAATCGGCGCGCTCGATCAGGCGGCCCGTTCCGCCGGCGTGCTGGTCGCCAGCGGTGCGAGCTCAGTGCCGGCATTGTCGTCGGCGGTGATCGACCGCCTGCGTGATGGCCTCGCCACCATCGAGGCGATCGACATCGCCATCACGCCCGGCAATCGCGCGCCGCGCGGCCGCGCCACCGTGGCCTCGATCCTCTCCTATGTCGGCCGTCCGCTGCGCTGGTGGCGCGGCGGGCGATGGGCGGAGGTCGCCGGCTGGCACGACCTGCATCGCCGGTCCCTGCCGACGCTGGGGCGCCGCTGGTTCTCGGCCTGCGACGTGCCCGATCTCGAGCTGTTTCCCGCGCATTACCAGGTCCGCGACCGCGTGCTGTTCCATGCCGGGCTGGAGCTGTCGCTGCTGCATCTCGGGCTGTGGCTGCTGTCCTGGCCGGTGCGGTGGCGCTGGATGCGGTCGTGGGCGCCGGCCGCCGGCGCCATCGCCTGGCTGGCCGATCTCGTGCGCGCATTCGGGACGGATCGCGGCGGCATGGCCGTCGACGTGGCGGGTCGCCGCGCCGATGGCCGAGCCGTGATCAAACGCTGGCGCCTGATCGCCGAGGCCGGCGACGGACCATGGGTGCCGAGCCTCGCCGCCGTGGCGCTGGCGCACGGCCTCGCGCGCGGCACCGTGGCTCAGCGGGGCGCCCGCCCCTGCATCGGCCTGCTGGCGCTCGAAGACATCCTCGCGGTCGCCGACGGGCTTGCGATCCGCACCTCGGCGGACGAGATCGACCCGGTCTACGAGCGCGTTTGCGGTCGGCAGGCCTACGCTCTCCTGCCTGCGCCCATCCGTGCGCTGCACGACAACGTGTCGCGCGCGCGTTGGTCGGGCCGCGCCGATGTCGTGGGCGCAGCCAATCCGCTGGCCTTCATCGCCGCGCGTCTCGTCGGCCTTCCGCGCGCGGCGCGGAACGTCGACGTCGCCGTCGAGTTCGAGGTGCGCGACGGCGTCGAGCGCTGGCAGCGATCGTTCGGCGGCAGGCCCTTCGTCTCGCTGCAATACGCCGGCGAGGGGGCCGACGCCGGCACGGTGATCGAGCGCTTCGGCGCGCTGTCCTTCGCGCTGCGCAACAGGTTGGGCAGCGAGGGCCTGTCGCAGGAGATCGCGGCTGCCTACGTGCTGGGCATCCGGCTGCCGCAACTCTTCTGGCCGCGCGTGCATGCACGCGAACGCCTCGACGGGCAGGGACGTTTTACCTTTTCCGTCGGCATCGCCGTGCCGCTGCTCGGCCGGCTGGTGGCGTACGAGGGCTGGCTTGCGCCTACTTCTTCGGTGGCGCGAGATTGATCGTGCCGATGCCTTGGTTGATCAGGGCGAACTTGAATCCGGCGATGCGGACATAGTCGAACCGGCGCCAGCCATCGACGAAGTTGCGATACCACGGCGAGAGCAGGTTGCCCGACTGCCCGAGCGGGATGGCGAAGCGGCTGTTGTCGAGGTCCTCGAAATCATAGATCGCGCGCAAGGTCGCGCCGTGCACGGCGTTGAACGGATCGCGTGGGTTGTACGAGGCGCGATTGAGCGTGTAGGGGCCGCCGTCGGACGGGAAGCGCACCGAGGCGACGTTGCGGACCAGCGGCAGGGCGTCGAGCAGGACATGCCGGTGCACGGCGAGGTGCGCGTCGCCCCAGCGCCAGCGATCCATGCCGGGGCCGAATCGCGCCACGAGCTGCTCCAGCGCCGTGTCGAGGGCGCGCGCGACGATGTCGGCGCAGGTCTCGGTCTCGCGCGTGCGCGTGTCGTCGCACCAGGCGCTGTTCTCGCGCAGCGCCTTGACCAGGAAGGCGACGCTCTGGCCGGAGACCTCGCGGAAGAGGTTCTCGCCCAGCTCGTCGGCGTACAGCGCCCGGTGCAACTCGCGCAGCCAGGCGCTGTAGATCAAGGGCTCGGGACGATCGGCCAGCATGCGCCGGTTCCAGCCGCGCAGCATGTCGATGGCGGCGGCCTGGCGGAAGTTGCGCGGCTCGATCGCCAGCATCAGCGGTAGCGTGTCGGCGGTGTCGGGCGAGACGTTGTCCTCCTGCATGGCGATCATGCTGCCGACGCTGTGGCGCTGCGCGGCGGCCAGCATCGCCGCGGCGCGTCGCTGGCGATAGGGTTCGACCCAGTCCCTGGTGATGAAGTGAGGGTAGGAGGCGGGCACGACCCGCGCATTGGCGTTGACGATCACCCCGCTGGGCGGATTGAAGGCGCGCGGCAATTCCTCGAAGGGCACGAAGCCTGCCCAGTCGTACTCGCCGGTCCAGCCCGGCATCGGCAGGCTGCCGTCGCCCTTGCGGCGGATCGGCACGCGCGCCGGCGAGACGAAGCCGATGTTCCCCTCGACGTCGGCGTAGACCATGTTCTGCATCGGGCTGACGATCTTGCGCGTCGCGGCGAGGAACTGGTCCCAGTTGGTCGCCAGGCCGACCTCGAGGAAACCCTCGGCCGAGGTATCGGCGGCATCGAGCGCCGTGGCCGACAGCGCCAGCACGTGTCCGGAGGGAATCACCGCGCCGGTGGATTTCGCGTCCAGCACGTCGGAGATCACCGGACCGTGGCGCGTCTCGCGCACCCGCAGCCGCACCGGGTCGTCGAAGCGGATGTTGATCACCTCCTCGCGCACGGCGAAGGCGCGCGATCCGTCCGGCGTGACGTAGTTGTTGGGGTTGGTGGGATCGATCTTCTCGATGAAGAGATCCTGGCTGTCGAGGTTGGTGGTGGTGAAGCCCCAGGCGATGCGGTCATTGTGGCCCAGCAGGATCGCCGGCGTGCCCGGCATGGTGGCGCCGCGGATGTCGAACTCCGGGCCGACGAGGCGCGCGAGATACCAGACGCCGGGCGCGGCGAGGCCCAGATGCGGATCGTTGGCCAGCAGCGGCTTGCCGGTGCGCGTGCGCGCGCCGGCCACGACCCATTCGTTCGACGCTTCGCGCTTGCGCGTGGCGAAGTTGTCGGTGACGTCGTAGAGCCTGTCGAGCGGCAGCGTGCGCAGCGCCTCGTTGGCCACGGACAGCGTCGCATCGCGCGAATCGTCGAGCCTGGGAAACAGCTCGCGGACCTTCTGCTCGCCGATCGCCAGCAGCACGCGCGCGCGCATCAGCTCAGCCCGCCAATTGCCGTCGAGGCTGAGCGCCATCAGCTTGGCGATCACCAGCGTGTCGGCCGGCGTCCATGGCTCGGGCGTCACCTGCAGCAGGGTGAACTCGGGACCGAAGGAACCCTGGCGCTCCCTTATGTAGGCGTTCACGCCCGCCGCGTAGGCCTCGAGGATGCGCCGCGTGCGCGGCTGCAGGGCGTTGACGCTGTCCTGGGCGCGGCGATAGACGCCCAGCCCGCGCATGGTGCGATCGAGGTCGAGCAGCGGCTTCAGCGGCCCGACGGGCGGCAGCATCTCGGCCAGGCGCCCGGCGCCGACACGACGGCCGAATTCCATCTGCCACAGCCGGTCCTGGGCATGGGCATAGCCCAGCGCCAGGGCGGCGTCCTCGAAAGAACCGGCGAAGATGTGCGGCACCGCATTGGCGTCGCGCACGATCTGCACGCGGCCCTGCAGGCCCTCGATGGTCCGGTTGCCCGAGAGCGCCGGCAGCGAGCCGCGCAGATGGAAGTACAGCCCGGCCGCCATCACTGCCAGCATGATGGCCAGCGTGCCCAGCACGCGGCCAAGACCGCGCAGGAAGCGGCCGAGGCGTTTCATGATCTTTCCTTCTCCCCGCGAGGGCGGGGAGAAGGTGCCCGAAGGGCGGATGAGGGGCTTTGCGGAAGTACTATCGGCACTGTTGTCGTCGAGAGGTCCCGAAGCCCCT
>JBFXAZ010000130.1:0-14091 GCA_050183765.1 Reyranellaceae bacterium
GCGATCTTCACGCTGCTGTGGACGCTGTCGCCGGCGACGTTCGATGGCGCGTTCTACAAGTACCGCGACGTCCGCGCCGAGCCGTTCCCGCTGCAGAAGCCGCATCCGCCGATCTGGGTCGGCGGCCATTCGCGCCCGGCGCTGCGACGCACGGCCAGGCACGGCGACGGCTGGCATCCGGTCGGCGCCATCGCCGCCTCGCCGCTGCCGCCGCAGGAGATGCGCGCGCATCTCGCGACCCTGAGGCAGATGACCGAGGCCGAGGGCCGCGACTTCGCCAGGCTGGTGATCTCCTACAAGGCGCCGCTCTACGATTCCGCGGTGCCCGACCGCGACGGCACGCGCCGCAGCTTCTCGGGCACGCCGGAGGATATCGCCGGCGATATCCGATCCTTCGCCACCATCGGCGTGCACGAGCTGATCTTCGATTTCCGCAGCGAGTCGACGGCGCAGAGCATCGAGCGCCTGCAGCGCTTCGCCGCCGAGGTGATGCCGCTGGTCGGCTAGAGCAAAGGGCACAAGATCAGAGCGCCCTGTCATCCCGAGCGCCGCGAGGGATCCAGAGAGGCCGCCTGGATCCCTCGCGCCGCTCGGAATGACAGGGTACGCCCAACAAATCGCACGCCGCTCTATGTCTGGTGCGCCGGCTCGCCCAGCGACAGCATCAGTCGGTTGGCCCAGTTGAAGAACGAGGCGGCCTGGATGACGTCGGCGATGGCGAGGTCGTCGAGGCCGACGGCACGCAGCCGCTCGATGTGGCTCTTGTCGAAGGTCATGGGGATCGAGGTCAGCGCCACCGAGGCGGCGACGATCGCCTCCCAGCGTTCGTCGAGCTTCGCGTCGGTGCCCTCGGCCAGCAGGCGGTCGACGTCCTCGACGCGCTTGGAGTAGGTGGCGGCGAAGCGCGCGTGCACCGAGGCGCAGTAGATACAGCCGTTGAGCCGGGAGGTCGCGGCGGCGGCGAGCTCGCGCTCGGCGCGCGGCAGGCCGGCGTCGGGATTGTAGAAGATGTCCTTGTCGGTGCGGGTGCGCGCGCCCAGCACGTCGGGATCGCGCGCCAGCAGCCGGAAATACGCCGACTTCGCGCGCGCGGCGTCGACCAGGCCTTCCATGTGGCGCGGCGTCAGCTCCGATTCGGCGAGCGGCTCGAGCCAGGGCAGCCAGTCGAGCATGTCGCGGGTGAAGACGGTGGGCTCGGTGTGGCCCGTGGGCTTGAGCGTCTTGTCGGCCATGGCGTCCTCGTCTCAGGCGGGGTGGCTGGCCAGCGTGCGCAGGCCGGCGACGACACGGATCTGGTAGGACAGGAACGACACCAGCTGCGAGATCACCACGACATCGGTCGTGCTCCAGCCGGCATCGAGCATCGCCTGCAGCGACGGCGGCGCGGCGTCGCGCGGGTGCAGCACCAGCATGTGCACGTGCTCCAGCGCCGCGGCCAGCTTCGCGCCCAGCGCCGCCTGCGCCGCCTCGGCGACGCGATGTACCGGCCCCGCCTGGTCCTCGGCGCTGAGCGGGCCCTTGGGGTAGCGGCCATAGGGGCCGACCGCCTTCGCCTTGTCGACCTGCTGGGCGATCGCGGCGGCCAGCGTCCCCGAGGCGCCCGACGACGTCAGCCCCTTGGCGTAGAAGGCGGCGGTCTCGGGCTCGCCGTGCAGGCCGGCGACGAAGGCGGCGATGGCGAAGCGTTCCGGCAAGCTCACGCCGCCGGGTTCCGCCGGCACCAGCAGGCCAGCGTAGCTCGCCTGCGCATGCTTGCGCGCCTCGGGCCGCCGCGCGCGGATCGCGTCCAGCGGCGTGCCGGGCATGATGCCCACCAGGGTGTCTATGACGTCGTGCAGTATCCGGGACATGCGTCCATTCCTGTTGCTGGCACAGCAGACAGAATGGCGGCAGAATGGTCAAGGAATGGGTGTCGGGGACCACGATGCCCATGACGGGGGCGATCCCGAAGGGGCAATCGAACGCATCACTATCGCCGCGCAAGAGGACCGCCAGTGACCATCAGAAAGCTCGACCTGCCAAGGATTGCTGTTTTCCTTGCTGCGGCCACACTCTGGTGCGTGCCGGCGACGGCCATGGCCCAGTCGCCGGTGGCAGGTCAGCAGCCGGTCGCGCGTCCGCCCGGGCCGGGTCCGAGCAAGGCGCCCTACGAGGTGACAGGCTTCCGCAGCGCGCACTTCGGCATGGACGAAGCGCAGGTCAGGGCGGCGATCCAAGGCGACTTTTCGGTGAAGGCCGCGGACATCAAGACGACGGTGAACGCCATCGAGCGCACGACCGCGCTGCTCGTCGCGCTGCCGTCGCTCGAGCCGGGGCCGGGGGCGGCGTCGGTCGCCTACATCTTCGGCTACAAATCGAAACAGCTGATCCAGGTGAACCTCGTCTGGGCACAAGCCGGCGAGCCGGGCAAGTCGGACGGCGCGCCCTACCTGGTGGCCGGCGCGCAGCTCGCCAACTACTTCAACGGCTTCGCCTGGCGTGACGGCAAGGTCACGCTCACGGCGCCCGCAGGCAACAACAGGCTGCTGGTGTTCGGTGCCGAGGATTCGAAAACCGGCGCGGTACAGGTGGTGGTCGAGGGCGTCGCATTCCAACGCAAGCCCGATGGTCAGATCGACGCCGTACCGCAGCCCAACGCCCATGTCTCGCTACGCGTGGCCTATATCGCCAACCTGGCGAAGCCGGACATCTACCGGATCGAGCCCGGCCGCTTCTAGCTAGGCCACCTGACGCGCGCTCGCGGCTGCGCCGCGCACCCAGCCCAGCGCCGGGGCCACCACCTCCGCCACCAGCTCGATCGAGCGCAGGATGAAGGGATGCGGCGGGTCGATCGAGTGCACCTGCACCGTGAGATCCGTGCTGCGCCTGAGCGTATCGTCGGCGCCCAGCGAGTCGATCACGTCCTGCGGCGTGCCGACATGCGCGTCGAAGGCGGTGATGAGATCGCCCACCAGCTTGCCGCCGCTCAGGTCGCCGGTCTCGGCCAGGCGATGGCGCAGGCGCGCCAGCCCGGTCTCGGCGAAGCGCAGCGCCTCGTCGCGATCGTCGCCGACATAGACCGAGCGCGAGGCGAGGATGCGCGGCTCGCAGCCGCGCGGCAGCGCCTCGAGATAGGCGTCGATCATCGGGTTCTGGATGTCGGCCAGCGAGGCGCGCGGCACTCCGGGCGCGCGCGGCTGGGTGCGCGAGAGCATCAGGCCGTCGCCCGCCAGACCGGCGCGGCGCGCGCCCTCGACGCTGAAGGTCGCCTGCCAGATGCGATCGACCAGCGACGGGTCGGTGGGATAGAGCCGGCCGCCGCCCTCGAGCTCGCCGCCCGACCAGGCGGTGCGCAGCAGGTCGAGATGGGCCGAGAACAGCTTGTGGCGGTCGTTGGCGTCCAGCCCGAAGGCGGTGAAGGCGCTGAGATTGCCGCCCGGCCCGACGCCCACCTCCAGCCGCTTGCCGCACAGCAGGTCGAGCACCGCGCAATCCTCGGCGACGCGGATCGGCAGCTCGAGCGGCAGGGTGATGATGCCGGTGCCCAGCCGGATGGTGCTGGTATGCGCCGCGACATGGGCGAGGAAGACCATCGGCGCCGGCAACCCGCCTTCGCCCTCGTGGAAATGATGCTGGGCGATCCACGCCGAATCGTAGCCGCAGCGTTCGGCATGGGCGATCTGTTCGGTGCACAGCCGGTAGCGGTCGGCCGCGTCGGTCTCGTCCAGCAGCCGCGAGAAGAAACCCAGGCGCTTGATGGGAAAGGCGCTCATGGTCAAGAGATAGCGCAGATCGCGGTCAGATCACATAGCCTCCGCCGGCCGCGTCGAGCATGGCGCCGGTGATGAACGAGGCCTCGTCCGACAGCAGGAACAGGATGGCGTCGGCGATCTCCTCGGGCCGGCCCACCCGGCGCATCGGGATGCTCGCCTCGATGCCGGCGCGAAACGCGGCGTCCTTCAGCCGCGCCTCGGTCATCTCGGTCAGCACCATGCCCGGCCGCATCGAGTTCACCCGGATGCCCTCGTCGGCGACCTCGCGGCCGAAGGCCTTGGTGAAGCTGTCGACCGCGCCCTTGGTCGCGGCATAGGCCGAGGCGCCGGGCCTGCCGCCCAGGGTCGCGGCCATCGACGAGACGTTGACGATCGCGCCGCCCTTGCCGCCGCGCTTCGTCGACATGCGCTTCGCCGCCTCGCGACAGCACAGCATCAGGCCGGTGACGTTGACCGCGAACAGTTGGGCGACCGCCGCCGCCTCGTAGTCCTCGACGCGCTTGCCGCCGCCGCCGATGCCGGCGCTGTTGACCAGGTGGCTGATCGGCCCGAGCGCGCGCTCGCTCGCCTCGAACAGCCGCACGATGTCGTCCTCGCGCGCCATGTCGCCGGGCAGGGCCATCGCGTGGCCGCCGGCCTGCGCGATCTCGGCGACCAGCGCCTGGGCCTGCTCGGCGCGTGAGCGGTAATTGACCACCACCCGATAGCCGCGTGCGGCGGCACGTCGCGCCGTCTGCGCGCCGATGCCGCTGGCGCCGCCGGTGATCAGCAGATTCTTCGTCATGCCCCCATTCCTTTCCTTGCGGGCCGCACCGCCGATGCCATCTGTGAAGAGAGTTGTAGGAGAGGAGAAGGAGCCATGGAGCGTGACAATGTGACGAAAGTCTACGAATCGATGCAGGGCATGTTTCAGCCGATGGCGCCGAGCGCCGAGGCGACGGCCGGCCGGGCCTGCGATTTCTGGCGCAGCCAGCAGAAGATCCTCGACAGCATGCAGAATTTCGCCGGCGGCTGGTTCGAGCGGCGGCACGAAGGCACCCGCGCGGCGCTCGACAGCGCGCGGCGCATCTGCACCGCCAAGACGCCCGTCGACGCGTTCGGCGAATACCAGGTCTGGGCCAGCGGCTCGTTGCAGCGGATGACCGCCGATGGCCTGGCCCTGCAGCGCGAATGGATGGACATCGCCCAGGCGCTGATCGCCGCGCCCGGCGTGCCGGCGCCGACGGTGGTCCCGCCGGTGGGCATAGCCCCCGCGCCCGACGCGCAGCAGGCGGCCGAGTGACCGCTCGATGACGGGCCGGGTCGCCCATGCGGCCCGGCATCAGCCCTTCAGCGCGCCGCCCGTCAGCCCGTGCACCAGGTATTTGCGCACGATGAAGGAGAACACCAGCACCGGCAGCATGATCATCGTGCCGCCGGCGGCGATGCGGCCCCATTCCCAGCCCTCGTAGTTCATGAAGTTGACCACCGCCACCGGCGCGGTCATTGCCTCGGTGCGCGTGAGGATCAGGGCGAAGAAGAAGTCGTTCCAGGCGAAGAGGAAGCACAGGATCGCCGTGGCCGCGAGGCCGGGGCCCGAGAGCGGCAGGATGATGCGGTAGAAGCCCTGCCACATCGTGGCGCCGTCGATCCAGGCGGCCTCCTCGAGCGAGCGCGGCAGCTGATCGTAGAACGGCCGCATCATCCAGATCACCAGCGACAGGTTGAAGGTGAGGTAGATCACGACCAGGCCGGTGAGCGTATCGAGCAGCTCGAGGTGCCGGTAGACCAGGAAGTAGGGGATGGTGAAGGCGATCGGCGGCGCCATGCGGCTGGCCAGAATCCATAGCGTAATCGCGCCGGCGCCGCGCGTCGTCCAGCGCGACAGCGCGTAGGCCGCCGGCGTGCCGATCAGCAGCGACAGCACCGTCGTCGCGACAGCGACGATCAGGCTGTTGGCGAAGGAGAAGCGGAACTCCGAGGTCCACAGGTTCGCGTAGTTGTCGAGCGTCGCCTCGAAGAAGAAGCGCGGCGGGAAGCGGAAGATCTCGGCATTGGTCTTGAACGACATCAGCAGCAGCCACAGGAACGGCGCCAGCGCCAGCACCGCCAGGGTCACGGCCAGCGCCTGCATCGCCACGCGGTTGCGGCGCGCCCTAGTCGACACGGTGGCCCCACCCGACGGACCGCACGATCAGCCAGCTGAGCGCGATCGTGGCGGCGAGCAGCACGACGGTGATGGCGCTGGAGAAGCCGAGATAGGAGAAATTGAACGCCTGCAGATACGAATAGTAGTTGGTGACCTCCGTCAGGCTGCCCGGCCCGCCGTCGGTGAGGATGAAGATCAGCGGGAAGGCCTTGATCGAATCGATCAGGCGGAACAGGCCGGCGACCAGCAGCACGCCCTGCAGGAAAGGCAGCGTGATGTAGAAGGTCATCTGCCACGGCGTCGCGCCGTCGACCCTGGCGGCGTCGATGATTTCCTGCGGCAACATCTGCAGGGCGGCCAGCACCATCAGCATGGTGAAGGGAAACCATTCCCAGGTATCGGCGATGATGATCGCCGTCAGCGCCCAGTCGGGATCGGTGATCAGCGCCGGCACGTGCAGGCCCAGCGCGCGGAAGATGCCGTGCATCGGGCTGATGTCGGGCGTGTAGATCACCTTCCAGATGATCGCCACGACGATCGGCGGCAGCACCATGGGGATCAGGAACACCGTGCGCAGCGCCTCGATCAGGCCGGAGCGCATGTTGAGCAGCAGCGCCAGCAGCAGACCGATCAGCACCTGGAACAGCACGGTCCAGAACGACAGCTTGACCTGCACCCACAGCGAGTTGTGCAGGCGGGTGTCGGCCAGCAGCTGGCGGTAGCTCTCCAGCGGCTGCGAGAAATCCCACAGCGTCTCGGGCCGCGTCAGGTTGAGCTGCGTGAAGCTGGTGACCAGCAGATAGAGCGACGGCACCAGCGTGATCAGCGCCAGCACCGCCAGCGACGGCGCGACGCAGAAGGCGAAGAAGCGGTGCTGGCCTCTCATCTACCTACCCCCGCTGGGGGGGGTTGGTGGGGCTATGCGCGGGAGGGGGGGTGGCTCGTGCGACAACTGCACAGTCATTGTCTGGCCGCCATGCCGGCCACCCCCATCCGCCCTTCGGGCACCTTCCCCCGCCAGCGGGGGAAGGCAGCCAACCCGCTTACGTATCAATCTTGATCCCGGCCTTCTGCAGATCCTGGATCGCCTCGGCCTGCGCCTGCTTCATCGCGTCGGCGCCGCCCTGCTGCTTGGTGGCGATGCGCTCGATGGCCTTGTTGATCTTGTCGCCGACCTGCGGATAGACCGGCACGGTGCGGTACTTCATGTAGCCGGTCTTGCCGCCCAGCTCGAGCACCTCCAGGTACAGCGACGCCACGTCCTGGCCGTTGAGCGTCAGCACCTGCTTGAACTCGGGGCTGCGGATCACCGACAGGCGGCAGACGCTGGGATAGCCGTGGTTCTTCACCACCATGTCGAGCGTCTCCTTGGAGAGCGCCCACTTGATGAACTCCCACGCCGCTTCCTTCTTCTTCGAGCCGGCGGGGATGGCCAGCCCATGGCTGTTGGAGCCCGGGAAGTTGCCCGCGGGTCCGCCCGGCATCAGGCCGTAGCGCACCGTGCTCTTCACCGTGCTCTCGGCGTGTTTGGCCAGCGGCACCATCCAGGTGATCGCCTGGGTGCGGATGTTGGCGCGGCCCGACATCTGCGAGCGCATCGCCTGGTCGTCGGTGTAGGACAGCAGCCCGTCCGGCCCGTACTTCATCAGCAGGTTGGCGTACCACTCGGCCGCCTTTGCCGCCTGCGGCGTGGCGAGCGTCGGCGTCAGGTTCTCGGGCGGCGCCTTGAAGACGTTGCCGCCCATGCCCATCAGATAGGGGATCCAGTTCCAGTGATGCAGCTTGTCGGCGGTGAAGGCCTTGACGTTGTCCTTGCCGTCGACCGCGTCGCACACCTTCATCAGGTCGTCGAAGGTCTTGGGCCACGCCAGGCCGGCCTTCTCGATCAGGTCGTGGCGCGCCGCGCTCATGATCATGGCGCCGCCTTCCCACGAGAAGCCGAAGGTCTCGCCCTTGGCGTTCTTCATCGCCGATTGCGGGCCGCCGGCGAAATCCTCCGGCGCCCAGCTGGCCGGCGTGTATTTCGGATCCTTGGTGAAGGTGTCGAGGTTGGTCAGCCAGCCGGCGCCGATCCAGCGGCCGGTATAGATGAAGGTGGCGTTGCACACGTCGAGCGCCGAGCCCTTGGTCGACAGCTCCAGATCGGTGCGCTGGTTGTAGACGGGGAAGGCCTGCATGGTGAAGTTCACCTTGATGCCGGTCTTCTCCTCGAATTGCGGGAAGTACTTCTTCAGGTATTCGAAGTAGGTCGTCTGGAAGCACGCCGCGTGGATCGTCGTGCCGGCATGCGGCTTGCTCGCCTGCGCCAGAACGGCGGGTGCCGCCAGCCCGAGCGTCGCGGCCGCGCCGGCGCCCTTCAACATCGAGCGTCGATGGAATCCTGTCATGTCCGTCTCCTCCCCAGGAGCGTTTGACGCGCATCATACAGTCGCCGGCCGACAGCGGAAGAAAGTTTGTGCTAGCCTCAGCGCCTCGTCGCAGGAGCGCATCATGAGTACCGCAGTCGAGCTCGACCACGACGTCGCCGCGCTGAAGGCCAAGGCGCAGGAGTACGGCGCGCGCCATTCGATCGTCGAGCATGTCGCATGGCCGCATGGCGTACGGCTGGCGGTGAACGTCACGGCGGATTTCGACGCCATGCTGCTGCGCCGCGTGCTCAACGAGCCGCCGATGCAGCTGGCCAAGGGCGAGTTCGGCGGGCGCGTCGGCATCTGGCGCCTGATCGAGCTGTACGACAGCCACGCCATCAAGGCGACCATCTTCACGCCCGGCCGGATCTGCGAGCTCTACCCCGAGGCGGTCAAGGCAGCGGCGAAGAGCGGCCACGAGATCGCCGACCACATGTGGGAGCATCGCGTGCCCGCCGAGCCCGAGCTGGAGCGCGATCACCTGCGCAAGGCGGCGGCGGCGATCGAGACGCTGACCGGCAAACGCCCGGTGGGCACGCGCAGCTGGCACACCCAGAGCCTGCTGCTCGAGGAAGGCTTCATCTACAACTCGCACGATTCGGCCGACCACCGGCCGCACTACGTCAGCAAGCCGGACGGCTCGGGCACGCTCTTGAACCTGCCGTTCCACTACGCCATCGATGACGCGATGTTCTTCAGCTTCGCCTGGCTCAACACCGAGAACGACGCGCAGCGCATGATGGACCCCGACCATGTCGAGGCGATCTGGTGGGACGCCTTCATGCGCGAGTACCAGAAGGGCGGCTACCTCAACATCTGCATGCACCCCTTCGTCTCGGGGCGCGCCCTGCGCATCGCCATGCTCGACCGCCTGTTCACGCGCATGAAGGCGCTGCCCGGCGTGTGGTTCCCGAGCTGCGAGGAGGTCGCGCGCCACGTGCTCGCGACCCATCCGCCCAGGCGCTTCAACACGCCGGCTGCGTGAGGTGTTCTCGCTTTGCCTATCATCCCGAGCGAAGCGAGGGATCCAGGCTTTCTTCACTAGATTCCTCGCTTCGCTCGGAATGACAGGAGCCAGACGATGCCCTGGAAGGACCGCTACACCGTCAGCGACGAGAAGAGCCTGGCCGATTCGGAGATTCACTGGCCCGAGGCCAAGCGCTGCTGCTTTCGCATCGTCGTCGATCTCAGCCCGCCCTGCGGCCCCGAGGGGATCGCGCCGAAGGACCTGGCCACGCCCGATGCGCATTTCGCCATGCATGGCGGGCTGGCCGGCCTACGCGAGGTGCTGAGGAGCCACGGGTTGCGCGCCACCTTCGCCGTGCCCGGCGTGATCGCCGAGATCCACGCCGCCACCATCCGCGGCCTGCACGAGGAGGGTCACGAGATCGCCGCGCACGGCTTCAAGCACGAGGATGTCAGCCGGCTCGAGCGCGACGACGAGGAAACGCGGCTGCGGCGCACGGGCGAGATGATCGAAGCGGCGACGGGCGCGCGTCCGACCGGCTGGTTCTCCCTGCCGCGGCCTTCCGACAAGTTCGCCGGCGGCGCGGTGAGCCCGCACACGATGGATCTGCTGATCGAGGCCGGCTACGACTACTTCGGCAACGGCCTGGCCGACGACGCGCCGCATTACTGGGTGGCGGACTTCGCCCGGCGCCGCGCGATCCTCGCGCTGCCGTACTACTATCATTTCGACGACCAGTACTTCCTGCTGTTCCCGAAGAAGGGCACCGGGCTGGAGAATCCCGACAGCCTGCAGCGCAACTGGCGGGCCGAGCTCGATGCGCAGTACCGGCGCGGCCGGCATTTCTCGATGGTGCTGCACCCGCACGCCATCGGCTGGCCCAGCCGCCTGCCGGTGCTGGAACGCTTCCTCGACCACGCGCGCGGCCTGCCGCAACTGTGGAACGCCACCAGCGCGCAATGCGCGCGCCACTGGCTCGCGCACTACCCGGCGGCGACGCACCTGAAGCTCGAGCCGTCGGTCTGGCAGGATTATCCGGGTAGTTTGAGCTGAGCCGGGCCGCTACATCGGCCCGGGTCCGGCGCTGGTGACGACGCCCTCGTACATGACGTAGGAAATGCCGACGCCGACCGACACCGGCGTGTCGATCAGCGTGACGATGATGTCGCTGCCGCGCGACATGTAGGCGTTGCTGCCCCAGTAGAGACCCTTGATCGCGGTCCACGCCTTGTCGATCCCGTCCGCCGCGACGCGCTCGCCGGCGCGGATGGCGTTGGCCAGCTTGATCAGCCGCCAGTATTCCGGCGCCTTCGCCAGCTTGCCGACGGCGGCGCCGATCGCGATGTTGACATCCTCGCCGCCGAACTTGACCCCGTTGAGCTTCTCCGGCTTGTCCAGCCCGAAGATCAGGACGATCGTCCAGCCGACGCCCACGTCGCCGCCGATCGTCTGCGTACGGGTGATGTTGGCCGAGAACAGCACGGAGCGCTTGTCGGTGGCCTTGGACAGCGACGACTGGCCGACATTGAACGCGATGCCGCCGGTGGTCTCGACGCCGCCGCCGGACCTGCCGGTGCCGACGCCGATCCCGCCCTTGCTGGCCACGCCGAACCAGGTCGTGAACGGGTCCATCGTGACCTGCTTGAAGTAGGTTTCCCGCCGCCACAGCGTCCACCACGAATCGTGCGCGTAGACGGCGATCGGCACGCGCGGCTCGCCCAGCGTCGTCAGGTAGTTCCTGCCGTCGGGGATGAGAAACTCGCTGCATTCCCAGTCGGACCCCACCTTCGATCCGCCGAACTGGTGCTTCTGGATCTTGCTGCGGAAGATCGGCAGGCTCGAGCGGCCGTAGGCGTCGATGTCGTAGACCGCGTTGCGATCCATCATCAGGCTCTTCAGGTCCTTCCACGACAAAGCCGCGGGACACGGATTGCCGACCTGCCCGGCCGGCACGAAGCGGACCTGTGTGCGGCCGGTCGCATGCACCGCCCGTTCGGCGAGGATGCACGGCGGTTCGCCCGCGGTCGTGCCGTTGGCTCTTTCGACGCAGGCCTTGCAGGTCGGGATGGTGAAGTGTCGAGGCTGATGGGCGCCCATCGAATGAATCCCGGAGCATGGAGTGGCGGGCACGCGGCGCGTACTTCTGTCGGCGATCTTCTTTTCTCGCGTCGACTGCGACAAGCCGGTCCGGGATTGCACGGGGCGTCACCAGGCAAGAAAACGGGGCAATACCTATTCAAATGAATGGGAAATGTGTGGCGCGCCGGCCACGGCCGGAAGAATTCGTCGACGCGGCCCGCGTCGAATGGTCGGGTGACCCGCCGAGCCATCCGCTGCGGTGCGCCGCCATCGGGCCGGGTTCCGCCCTTGCGTGTGTCGCGGAGGCGGGGACAGGCGGTGGCGCCGCGGCGCCGCTGCCGCCCCCCTTGGATGTCGCCGTCGTCCCCGGCGTCGGCGAGGGAGGACGGGCGAGGTCACGCCGCCCTGGGCAGCGATGCGTGCGTCGCGACGCGCCGGTCGTAGTCGTCGGCCAGGGCGCTGAGCGCGGCGGCGCCGTCGCCGGCGAAGGAGGGGCCGTGCATCAGCGCCAGCGTGCGCGGCGAGAGCCGCGCGAGGTCGCGGATCGTGGCACCCATGCCCGGGCTCAGGCACGACGCCTTGAACATGTCCTCGGCGAAGATCGCCGGCCCGACGATGTCGGACTGCGTCAGCGCGGCGCCGTCGCCGACCTGGGTGAAGAGATCGCCGCACAGCAGGGTCGCGGTCGACTCCTCGAAGATCACGCCGGCCTCCCAGCCATGCGGCGTATGCGGCGTGTCGAGCCAGCGGATCCTCTTGCCGCGGCCGAGCTCGATGGTCTCGCCATGCGCCAGCGCGCGCGGCGGGCGATCCGCCAGGTCGTTGAGCTGCACCATGCAGCCGGTCATGCCGTGCGCGACCTCGGCCCTGGGGGCGACGGCGAGCCACTCGTTCATCGCGCCGCACTCGTCGGCCTCGACATGGCCGAAGGTGATCCAGCGCAGGCTCTCCACCGGCGCCAGCCGCGCCACCGCGTCGCGCACCAGGGGAAACATCTTGCGCGGCCCGGTGTGGAACAGCAGCTTCTCGTCGCCCAGCACGAGGAACTGGTTGAAGGTGAAGCCGGCGGGCGCGGCGATCTCCGGCACGAAGGTCGAGAGCCGATAGATGCCGTCGGCGATTTCGTTGACTTTGGTCTGCATGGCCGTCTCCCCTGATGGACAGGCGCCTGATTTGACGATACAGATGCGTGTACTGAAATAGGGCGGCGGTGTCAATATCCGCTGCACATGATTGTGTATCGAAAGTTCGCATGACCCGGACCTACACCCTCGGCAAGCGGGCCGAGCAGCAGGCGCAGACGCGGCGGCGCATCGTCGAGGCCGCGGTCGAGCTGCATGGCACGCTCGGCCCGGCGGCGACCAGCCTCAGCATGGTGGCCGAGCGCGCCGGCGTGCAGCGCCATACGCTCTACGCGCATTTCCCCGACGAGCGCAGCCTGCTGATGGCCTGCTCGGGCCACACCATCGAGGCCGATCCGCCGCCCGACGCGGCGTCGTGGCGCGCGATCGGCGATCGCGGCGAGCGACTCGCCGCGGGACTGACGGCGATCTACGCCTGGTACGGGCGCAACGCGGCGCTGATGGCCTGCGTGCTGCGCGACGCCGAGCACCACGCGCCGACGCGCGAGACCGCCGCGCTGCGCTTCGGCCCGACGGTCGCGGCCTGGCACGAGGTGCTGGGCATGAAGCTGCGCGCGAAACAGCGCGCGATGCTGCACCTCGCTTTGGGTTTCTGCGCCTGGCGTGCGCTGGTCCAGGAGAGCGGGCTGAAGCCCGCTGCCACCGTGACGCTGATGGTCCAGGCGATCGAGGGCGCGGAGGAGGGATAGTTGTCGTCTCCACCTCGCCCCGGGGAGAGAAGTAGAAGCGGCGGAACCGTGCTAGCGTCTCTGCCAACAAAGAGGAGACGCGTGCGATGGCTTTGCCGGTGCTGCATCACCACTGGAGATCGAGCGCTTCGCGGCGGGTGCGGCTGTGCCTGGCGGAGAAGGAGGTCGCGTTCGACAGCGTGCTGGTCGACCTGACGCGCGGCGAGCATCACACGCCCGAATACCTGAAGATGAATCCGCTGGGTGTGATCCCGCTGCTGGTGCTCGAGGATGGCCGCTCGCTCTACGAGAGCGGCACGATCTGCGAGTATCTCGACGAGACGATCCCCGAGCCGCCGCTGCGGCCCGACGACGCCTATGACCGTGCCACGATGCGCAACTGGATCCGCCATGTCGACGGGCTGATCGGCAACCTAATCGTCTTCAACTGGAAGCACTCCATCGCCAAGGTCGCCTCGCAGTGGAGCGATGCGGAGCTGGCGGAGAAGCTCAGGAGCATCCCCAGCAAGGAGCGCCAGGAGGCGTGGCTGCGCGCGGCGCGCAAGCCCTATACCGAGGAGGAGCAGGACGAGGCGCGGCGCAAGCTGGTCGGGCTGCTCGATCGCATGGAGGCGATGCTGGCTGCCAATGGCGGCTGGCTGATCGGCGGGCGCTACTCGATCGCCGACATCGCGGTGGTGCCGTTCGTCAAGCGCATCGACGAGGAGATCGCGCCGGACGAGATGACGGCGGCGAAGCACCCGCGCGTGCACGACTGGTGGCGGCGCATCCAGGCGCGCCCTGCGTTCAAGGCGGCAAGGATCGAAGGGTTTGTCGATTGACTTCACTACCTTCCCCCGCTGGCGGGGGAAGGTGCCCGATGGGCGGATGGGGGTGGCCGGCATCGCGGTCAGGCTCTACGATCTGGGAAGAGGCACCATCCACCC
>JBFXAZ010000131.1:0-14001 GCA_050183765.1 Reyranellaceae bacterium
CCGGATCGGCATCGACAGCAGGCTCTCCATGGTGCCGCGCTCGATCTCGCGCGTCACCGACAGCGCGGTGAAGATCAGCATGGTCATGGTGAGGATCGTGCCCAGCAGGCCGGGCACGATGTTGAGCTGCGTCGAGCCCTCGGGATTGTAGCGCCGGTGCTGGCGCACCTCGAACAGCCTGGTGCCCTCGACCACGGCCGGCAGGCCGCGGTCGCGCCGCAGCGCCGTGGTCGCCGCGACCTCCAGCGCGCTCAACGCGCCGCCGGTGGCAACGGGATCGGACGCATCGGCGATCACCAGCAGTGCCGGCGTCTCGCCGCGTCGTACGGCACGGGCGAAGCCGGCGGGAACCTCGATGACGAAGAGCACGTCGCCGGACTTCAGCAGGTGATCGACCTCGGCCTCGCTGCGCGCCACGCGGCGGATGTCGAAATAGGCGGTGTTGCGCAGGCCGGCGAGGATCGAGCGGGCCAGGTCGCTGTCCTCCTGCATGAGCACCGCGGTAGGCAGGCTGCGCGGCGTGGTGTTGATGGCGAAGCCGAACAGCAGAAGCTGGATCAGCGGGATCGCGATCATGGTGGCGAAGGTGATGCGGTCGCGCCGCAGCTGCAGCAGCTCCTTCACGAACATCGCGCGCACCCGGCCGAGCATCAGAAATTGTCCTCGGCGTGGGCCATCAGGTCGATGAAGACGTCCTCCAGCGTCGCGTCGTCGGGCTTCCACTTCCACCGCTTGTCGTCGCGAAACGGCGCGATCGCGCGATCGAGCGCCTCGGCGTCGCGGCCGCTGACATGCAGCGAGGCGCCGAAGGGCGCGACCATGTCGACGCCCGGCAGCTTCTCCAGCCTTTCCGCAAGCTGGTTGAGCTCCGCGCCCGACACCGTCCAGGTCGTCAGATGGGCCGCGGCCACCACTTCGTCGACCCGGCCCTGCGTCAGCAGACGGCCGTAGGCGATGTACGCGATCTCATGGCAGCGCTCGGCCTCGTCCATGTAGTGCGTCGATACCAGCACGGTGAGCCCCTCGGCCGCGAGGTGATGGATCTCGGTCCAGAACTCGCGCCGCGCCTTGGGATCGACGCCCGCCGTCGGCTCGTCGAGCAGCAGCAGCTCGGGTTCGGGCAGGATGCAGGCGCCCAGCGCCAGGCGCTGCTTCCAGCCGCCCGAGAGATTGCCGGCGAGCTGGTCCTCGCGGCCCTGCAGCCCCAGCCGCTCGATCGCCGTGCGCGCGCGCTGCTGCGCCCTATCGAGACCGTAGACGCGGGCGACGAATTCGAGGTTCTCGCGGATCGACAGGTCCTGCCACAGCGAGAAGCGCTGCGTCATGTAGCCGACGCGCCGCTTGATCAGCGCGCTCTGCGTGCGGATGTCGTAGCCCAGGCAGGTGCCGCGGCCGGAATCCGGCGTCAGCAGGCCGCACAGCATGCGGATGGTCGTGGTCTTGCCCGAGCCGTTGGGTCCCAGGAAGCCGTAGATCTGCCCGCGGCGCACCTTCATCGACAGGTCGCGCACCACGACGCGGTTGTCGAACGACTTGGTGAGCCCTTGGACATCGATGACGACGTCGGTCATGGCTCGACCCGGAATTGGGCTCGTGATCCGCGTTTGGGCCGCGCCGCTCCAGCGGCGCTCATGATGCGTCGCTGGAGCGACGCGGCCCGGACGGCTTCGAGCATCTCCGTCCCATCAGTCCACATCACGGCACCACGAACACCGACACCGGCTGACCGACGCGCAGCACTTCGGGCTGCGCCGGGATCGCCTCGACCCGGAAGACCAGCTTGGCGCGCTCGTCGCGGCTGTAGATCACCGGCGGCGTGAACTCGGCCTGGCTGGCGACGAAGCTGATGCGCGCCGTGAGGTCGGGCGCGCAGCCGTCGCAGGCGATGCGCACGGTCTTGCCCGGCGCGAGTTCGGGCAGGTTCGCCTGCGGCACGAAGAAGCGCAGCTTCACATTGGCCGAGGGCAGCAGCGAGACCACCGGCCGGCCCGCCGGCACGACCTCGCCCGGCCGATAGAAGACCTCGTGCACCAGGCCGTCGACCGGCGCCGTCACCGTGCGCTGCTTCAGCCGGGTCTGCGCCGATTCGACCCGCGCCTCGGCCATCGCCACCGCCCGCTTCGCCGCCTCGATATCTTCAGGACGGCCGCTCAGGCCGGCGACCTGGATCTGGCGCTGCACCTCGGCGAGCGCGGCGCGGTCGCGATCGCGCGCCGACTCGGCCTGCTCCAGGCGCGCGCGCGTCGCCACGCCCTGAGCCACCAGCGACTTCGCCCGCTCGTACTCGGCCTCCGACAGATCGAGCGCGGCCCTGGCGCGCGCCTCGCTGGCACGCAGCACGGCGATCTCCTCCGGCCGCTGGGTCGCCGCCTCGATGCGTGCGAGCCGCGCCTGTGCCTCGGCCAGCTGCGCCTGCGCGGCCTGCAGATCGGCCTCCTGCAGGGCGTGCTCCATGGCGAACAGCGCATCGCCCGCCGCGACGCGGCGCCCCTCGCGCACCGACAGCTGCTCCAGCCGGCCGGCCTCATCGGCGGCGACGAACACAAAGTCGGCTTCGATCCAGCCCTGCCAGCCCGCGTCCGCTGGGGCGCGATGCAGCCACCACCACGCGCCGCCGCCCAGCAGGGCGAGCACGGCGATGACCACCCCGATCATCCGCGCGCGCTTCATGGCGTGGCCCTCCCCTCGTCCATGAGCAGCGCGACATGCGCATCGATCAGGCCCTCGGTATCGAGCGGCGCGACGCGGCCGAACAGCATGTCCCACACGATCGCCAGCAGCAGCGGCGCCATCACCAGCTGCGGAAAGCGCGCCGGCGCGTCGCTGGCGATCTCGCCGCGCTCGGCGGCGCGCGTCATCAGCGCGTGCATCAGCGCCAGCCCCGGCGTGACGATCTCGGCATGATAGAACGCCACCAGTCGCGGGAAGCGCCCACCCTCGGTGATCAGCAGGCGGAGCAGCAGCTTGCGGTCGCTGCCCAGCACCTCGCGCGCGAAGGTGCTGAACAGCAGCTTCAGGACCTGGCGCGTCGGCACGTCGGGCAGCGCCGCGACCTGCTGGAGATTGTCGAGCAGCGGCTTGATCGCGCCACGCACCAGCGCCTCGAACAGCGCCTCCTTGTCGGCGAAGTAGAGATAGAGCGTGCCCTTGGCGATGCCGGCGCGGCGCGCCACGTCGTCGAGCCGCGCCGCGGCGAAGCCGTGCGCGGCGAACTCGACCAGCGCGGCGTCGAGGATCGCCTGCCGCCGCGCCTCGCTTTCCTGCGGCGCACGGGGTGGGCGGCCACGGGGCCGAGGCTTGCTGGCGGGTCTTACCATGATTTTTCCGACTGACTAGTCAGTCATATAATTCGTCGAGGCGTTCGGCGCAAGGCCAATCGCCGTGGCCTCGACCGTGGGATGGCCTATGCTGGCGTCCAAATCGGGAGAGAAACGCGATGGCACATCCGGGCGTGCATCTGATCGGCAGCGTCGCCATGCCGGATGCGGAGAGCGTCTTCCGGGCGGTCGCCGGCGAGCTGGGGCCGTGGCTAAAGCGCCTTCCCGACGGCGAGACCGGCAAGCGCCATCGCTGGATCTTCTGGCAGCAGCAGATGCTGCTCGACCATCCGGCGATGCAGATCGACAAGGACGCCGAGACGCTCAAGCTCTACCAGTGGGATGGCCAACTGATCCGCGAGAGCGAGCGCATCGGCTTCAGGCCCGGCGTCGATCCGAGGACGGTCGAGTACGAGACCGGCTACGCGCCGGCGGCGATCGAGTCCTATGGCGTGTTCAAACGGCTGCGCGACGCCGGCGCGATCCCCGGCGGCGTGCGCTTCCAGGTGGCGCTGCCGACGCCGATGGCCTCGGGCTACATGTATGTCAGCCCTGCCGCGCTGGCCGACTACCTGCCGGCCTACGAACGCTCGCTACTCAAGGCGCTCGACCAGATCTGCGCCGCGATCCCGCACCAGGACCTGTCGATCCAGTGGGACGTCTGCCAGGAAGTGTTGGTGTTCGAGAACTACTTCAAGCATCGGCCCGCCGACTACAAGGAGCAGGTGCACGCCCAGCTCGCGCGGCTGTGCAACGCCGTGCCGGCCGACGTCGAGGTCGGCGTGCACCTCTGCTACGGCTCGCCGCGCGACGAGCATCTGGTGATGCCCAAGGACATGGCGATCCTGGTCGAGATGTCCAACGGCTTCATCCCGCGCCTGACGCGCCGTCTCGATTTCCTGCATCTGCCGGTGCCGAAGGATCGCAGCGACGACGCCTATTTCGCGCCGCTGAAGGACCTGAAGCTGCCGAAGGAGACCACGCTCTATCTCGGCCTGATCCATTTCGACGACCACCGCGGCGACATGCTGCGCGCCGCCGCCGCGCGCAAGGTCGTGCAGGGCTTCGGCCTGTCGAGCGAATGCGGCTGGGGTCGCACCGATCCGGACCGCGTGCCCGGGTTGATCGCCGCGCATCGACGGGCGATGGAAGCGCTGGGCGGCTGAGCATGGCCGATTCCCCGATTCGCCGGCGCACACAGGCACGCGTCGCCTGGCTGGAGTTCAACCGGCCGCCGGTCAACGCCTTCACCCAGCCGATGGTCGAGGAGGTGCGCGCCGGCATCGCCGCGGCGCTGGCGGATCCCGAGGCGCGCGTGCTGGTCCTGGCGAGTGCCGTCGACGGCTATTTCAGCGCCGGCGCCGACCTGAAGGCCTTCGCTGCCATGAGAGGCCCGCAGATGCGGGCCTGGGCCGAGCTGTGCCACGACATCGTGCGCCTGCTGCGCAACGCGCCCAAGCCGCTGCTGGCGGCGATCAACGGCACCGCGGTCGGCGGCGGGCTGGAGATGGCCCTACACTGCGACATCCGCTTCGCGGCGGCCGACGCCAGGCTCGGCCAGCCCGAGATCAACATCGCTTTCCTGCCGCCGATCGCCACGACGCAGGCGCTGGCCCGGCTGATCGGCCGGCCGCGCGCCATCCGCTATCTCTACGACGGCACGCTCATCGATGCGGCGCGCGCACAGGAATGGGGCCTGGTCGACGAACTCGTCGCACCGGCCGACCTGCATCGGCATGTGCAGGCCTATGCCGAGCGGCTCGCCGCCAAGCCCGCGTCGGCGCTGGCCGCGATCCGCCGCACCATCACCCTGGGCGGCGGCATGAGCTTCGAGGAAGGCATGGCGATGGAGCTCGAAGCCGTCGAGCGGCTGGCCGACACGCCGGACTTCGCCGAGGGCGTCGACGCCTTCCTCAACAAGCGCGCGCCGAAATGGACGGACGGATGATCCGCCCGCTCGACGGCAGGACCATCCTCGAGACCGACGGACCGCACACGCCGCTGTGCCTGCGGCTCGCGACATCGCTCGCCGCCAAGATCGCCGCCGATCTCGGCGCCCGCGTGCTGAAGCTGGAGCCGCAGGGCGGTGACCTCGTCCGGACCGCGCCGCCGCTGCTGCCCGCCGACGGCCGCAGCGCTCTCTTCCAGTTCCTCAACACCTCGAAGCGGTCGATCAGGCTGCCCGCCGACCGGCGCGCCGCGCTGGAAACACTGCTCGCCGGCCGCATCGACGCGGCGCTGTACGAGGAAGGCGACGCGGACGCCGCCGCCCTGCTCGCCGCCCACGATGTCGCGCGGGTCGAGATCGCCGGCTGGCCCGAGAGCATGCCGCGGCCGCACGCGCCGCTGAGCGGCTTCACCGTGCTGGGGCTAGGCGGCCTGCTCGACATGGTGGGCGAGGCCGACCGCGAGCCGCTGCGCCTAGGCGGCCATCAGGGCTCCTACCCGGCCGGCCTTGCCGCCTTCACCGCGCTGATGGCGCAGCTTTCGGCCAGGGGCGTGCCGCCGGCGCGCGTCTCGCTGGTCGAGGCGCTGCTGTGGGTGAACTGGAAGGCCGCCGCCGGCGCGCATGCCGACGGCAAGGCGCCAACGCGCGACGGCGCGCGATCGGAATTCCAGGTCGTGCCCTGCGCCGACGGCCACATCGCGCTGGTCTACGGTGTCACCCAGTTCGACGCCGTCGCCGCGCTGGTCGGCGACGCGCGCCTCGACGATCCGCGCTTCGCCACCCGGCCCGAACGCCGCCGCCTCATCACCGAGATCTACGATGTGCTGAAGCCCTGGTGCGCGACGCGCACGCGCGCCGAGATCTACCAGGCGGCACAGGCGCGCGGCATTCCCTTCGGCACGGTGGTCACGCCCTTCGAGCTCACGCTCGATCCGCAGATGACCAACCGCGGCTTCATCGTCGACATGGATGGCCTGAAGATGCCGCGCCTGCCGGTGCTGTGGAACGGATCAGGCTTCGCACCGAAGCCGCTGGTCGAGGAGCCCGCGCGATGAAGCCGCTGGCGGGTATCCGCGTGCTCGATTTCGGCCTGCTGACGGCGGGCGCCAACACCTCGGCGATGCTGGCCGATCTCGGCGCCGACGTGGTGAAGATCGAATCGGGCGCCTACATGGACCCGTTTCGCGCGGTCGGCCAGCGCGACACCGCGCCCGGCTGGTGGAACCGCTCGCCGCAGTACCACTTCACCAACCGCAACAAGCGCGGCGTGGCGTTGAACCTCAAGCACGCCGAAGGCCGCCGCCTGATCCTCGAGCTGGCGAAGACCTGCGATGTCGTGGTCGAGAATTTCCGCCGCGGCGTGCTCGACCGCTTCGGCCTCGACTACACGGCGCTGAAGGCGGTCAATCCGCGCATCGTGCTGGCTTCGATCTCCAGCCAGGGCGACACCGGTCCCAATCGCCTGCATGCCTCGTACGGCTCGACGCTCGACGCCACCGGCGGCATGGCCGCGCTCACCGGCTACGCCGACGATGGCCTGCCGCGCATCTCGGGCATGGACGTGAACTATCCCGACCAGATCGTCTCGCTGCTCGCCTCCGGCCTCGTCATCGCCGCCGTGATGAACGCGCGGCGCACCGGCGAGGGGGCGCTGCTCGACATTTCCCAGCGCGAGATCGCGAGCTTCATGATCGGCGAGGAAATCGTCGCCGCGGCGGCCGACCCCGTGCGGCGCGTGCCGTCGCGACAAGGCAATGCACAGGACGGCGTCGCCCTTCAGGGCTGCTATCGCTGCGCCGACGGCCGCTGGCTCGCCGTGACCCTGCAGGATTCCGGTGACGAAGCGACCTGCAACCGCGTCACCGCACAGGCCAGCCTCGCCGACTGGTCGGCCGCGCGCCCTGCGTCGGATGCTGCCGCCCAGCTCAACGCCGCCGGTATCGCCGCAGCCGTCGTGCGCGACGGCATGGACCTGATCCAGGAACGCAGTCTCGCCGGCGACACGTTGGCTTGGCTGGACGATGGCGGGTTGGTCAAGGGCATGCCGTATCGCTTCGCCGGCGTGCCGCTGGTGGTCGAGCGACGCGCCCCCGATCTCGGCGAGCACACGGACGAGACCTTGCGCGACCTGCTGGGTCTCGACGATCAGGCGCTGGCGAAGCTGGCGGCGCTGGGCGTCACGTCGGCCGTGCCCGATCGGATCTGAGGAGTTCCCCCATGTCGCGCATCCGCCAGATCGTCGCGCAGCTCGAGATCCCGGTGATCGCCGCGCCGATGTTCCTGGTGTCGAACCCGGCCATGGCGCTGGCCTGCTGCGCCGAGGGCGTCATGGGCAGCTTCCCGGCGCACGGCACGCGTGATCGCGAGACCTTCGCGTCGTGGCTGGTCGAGATGCGCGAGGGCATGAAGCGCCTGCGCGACGCGCCCGGCGGCGAGCGCGTGGCCCCTTGGGCTGTGAATCTCGTGGTGCATCCCTCTAATCCGCGCATGGCGGGCGATCTCGAGCTGTGCGTCGAGCACGAGGTGCCGGTGATCCTGACCTCGAAGGGCGCGCCGGGCGACGTCTTCAGGCGCATTCACGACTACGGCGGCGTCACGCTGCACGACGTCGCCAGCCAGCGTCACGCCGAGAAGGCGATCGAGGCCGGCACCGACGGCGTGATCGCCGTGGCCGGTGGCGCCGGCGGCCACACCGGCACGATCAATCCATTCGCCCTGCTCAACGAGATCCGTCGCATCTTCGACGGCGTCGTCGTGCTGGCCGGCGGCATGACCACCGGCCGCGACGTGCTGGCGGCGCAGGCGATGGGCGCCGACCTCGTCTATCTCGGCACGCGCTTCATCGCCACGCGCGAGGCCAGCGCCGCCGACGCGCACAAGGCGATGATCGTGGGTTCGCGCGCCACCGACGTCTTCTTCAGCGCCGCGATCGACGGCGCGCCGGCCAACTGGCTGACCAAAAGCCTGCTCGACGCCGGCGTCGACCTCGACGTGCTGCGCACGACCCTGCCCGGCAAGATCGTCGCCGCCGGCGAAAGCCGCAAACGCTGGAAGGACATCTGGACCGCCGGCCACGGCGTGGGAAACATCGACGACGTGCCTGGCGTGGCGGATCTCTGCCGCCGGCTGAAAGAAGAATACGCCTCTGCGCGTCAAGAGTTCATCCGTTCGCTTGCTTAGATCCTCGCTGTCATTCCGAGCGGCGCGAGGAATTCGGGAGCCTCTTGAGATGTCCAATGCCGTACGACGCGACGAGCAAGAGCGGGATCGGCGACTCGAAAGACTCGATGAGTCGATCCTGCGCGGGCTCGCTGACGCCGATGCCCGCCGGACGACGCTGCTGGCTGCTATTAGGTCGACACCAAATCAGAACTCAAGCCGACGCCTGTCGAGCCGGGCGAAGTCGGCAAAGACGTGACGGGGGATCAACCAACTCCTGGCTCTCAGCCGATCGGCGACTTGAAGACGAAGAACGCGCCCAGTGCGATGAAGGCGAAGCCGACGGCGTGGCTCCAGGTCAATGCCTCCTTCAGGTAGAGCACCGAGAAGCCGGCGAAAACCAGCAGGGTGATCACCTCCTGCATGGTCTTCAGCTCGGCGGCGCTATAGGCCGTGTGGCCGAAGCGATTGGCCGGCACCGCGAAGCAATACTCGACGAAGGCGATGCCCCAGCTCACCACCACCACCAGCCACAGCGGCTTGTCGGTGAATTTCAGGTGGCCGTACCACGCGAAGGTCATGAAGACGTTGGAGACCAGCAGCAGGCCGATGGGCGCGACCTGCGCCCAGGACACGGACGCGAACGACATGGAACCTCGAGCGGTTGGACACGCCCCATCTTCCTAGCAGAGCCCGCGCCAGCGCCACTTTTTCGTCGTAACAAATTTGTAACGTTCGATTCTCGGGCGTATACGTCGCTCGAAGGAGGGATTCGGGAAGAATCATGCACGGCCTTCGTCTGGTGATCGACCTGGTGGGAGCGGTGGCGCTGCTGCTGTGGGGCGTGCGCATGGTGCGCACGGGCATGACGCGTGCCTTTGGCGCCTGGCTGCGCCGCGCGATCCAGGCCTGCGGCCGCAATCGCGTGACCGCGTTCGGCTCGGGCCTGTTCGTCACCGGCCTGCTGCAGAGCTCGACCGCCACCGCGCTGCTGCTGTCGTCCTTCGCCGGCCGCGGGCTCATAGCCCTTCCGGTAGCCCTGGCCGTGATGCTGGGCGCCGATGTCGGCTCGACAATTGCCGCACAGGCCTTCTCGTTCGACATCGGCTGGGTGTCGCCGCTTCTGATCGCCGCCGGCGTCTTCGCCTTCCTCGGCTCCGACTCCGAGCGCAACCGCCATATCGCGCGCATCGCCATCGGGCTGGGCCTGATCCTGCTGGCGCTGCGCCTGCTGGGCGTCGCGGCCGAGCCGCTCAAGCACTCCTCCGCCTTCTCGGTCGTCGCCGGCGCGCTGGCCGACGAGCCGGCGCTGGCGCTGATCGTGGCGGC
This sequence comes from Reyranellaceae bacterium, assembly GCA_050183765.1. Lineage (GTDB taxonomy): Bacteria > Pseudomonadota > Alphaproteobacteria > Reyranellales > Reyranellaceae > JAFAZJ01. The sequence goes on from JBFXAZ010000131.1 coordinate 9,754, forward strand.
GATCGTCACGTGGCTGGCGCATTCCAGCCTGTCGATCGTGCTGCTGGTGATGTCCTTCGCCACCGCCGGCCTGATCCCGCTGCCGACGGCGCTGGCCATGGTGCTGGGCGCCAATCTCGGCGGCGCCATCGCGCCCTTCCTCGACCAGGCCGGCCAGACCGCCAAGGCGCGACGCGTGCCGCTGGGCAACGCCGCGATGCGCCTCATCGGCGGCATCCTGGCCCTGCCCTTCCTCGCCTGGGCGGCGCGCGCCCTGGCCCAGATCGAGCCCGAGACGGCGCGCGTGGTGATCAACTTCCACACCGCCTTCAACCTCGCCACCGCGCTGATCTTCCTGCCGCTCACCGGACTGATCGCCGTCCTGGTCTCGCGCCTGCTGCCGGAGAAGCCGGCGCCGGAGGACGCCGGCGCGCCGCGCTATCTCGATCCCGCCGTGCTCGACACACCCAGCGAAGCGCTGGCCTGCGCCATGCGCGAGACGCTGCACCTGGGCGACAACGTCGAGCGCATGCTGCGCCAGACCATGGAAGCGATCGAGCGGGCCGACCTGAAGCTCACGCGGGAGATTGAGAACGCCGACGATTCCGTCGACAAGCTCTACGAGTCGATCAAGCTCTACCTGATCGGAGCCTCGCGCTCGGAGCTGTCGCTCGACGAGAGCCGGCGCGCCGCCGAGATCCTGACCTTCGTCACCAACCTCGAGCATGTCGGCGACATCATCGACAAGAACCTGATGGAGCTGGCGGCCAAGAAGGCCAAGAACCGCCTGTCGTTCTCGGCCCAGGGCCTGGCCGAGCTGCGCGCCTTCCACCAGCTGGTGATGGACAATCTGCGGCTGGCCTACAACGTCTTCGCCACGCGCGACATCGCACTGGCGCGCCGCCTGCTGGCCAGCAAGGCCACCATCCGCGAGGCCGAGCAGCGCGCCGCCGAAAGCCATTTCGCGCGTCTGCGCGAAGGCCGGCCGGAGTCGCTGGAGACCAGCTCGATCCACATGGACATCGTGCGCGATCTCAAGCGCATCAACGGGCACCTGACCTCGGTCGCCTATCCGATCCTCGAGGAAGCCGGCGAGCTCGCCGCCTCGCGCCTGCGCGATCGCGAGCCGGCGGCCACCTCCGCTACGCCCGCCGGCAGGCCCGCGACGCAGCCGTAGGCTGGCGCTACGAAAACGACGAGAAGTCCGGCACGCGCTTCTGCATGAAGGCGGTGATCGCTTCGCGAACCTCGGGCGAGGCGAGCTGGGCGCCGAAGTGGCGCGCCTCCTCGGCCATGCGCGCGGCCACCGGCTCGGGCTGGCGCTTCATCAGCGCCTTGGTCAGGCGTACCGCGTTGGGCGCCTTGGCCGCCAGCGCCCGGGCACGGCTCGTCGCCTCGGCGAGCAACGCGGCATCGTCGAACACCGCCGAGACGAGCCCGGCCATCTCCGCGCCAGCGGCATCGAGCTTGGTGCCAAGCAGAAACAGCTCGGCCGCCTTCGCGTGCCCGATGCGCTGCGGCAGCAGCAGCGAGGACGCCGCCTCGGGCACCAGCGCCAGATTGACGAAGGGCGCGGTGAAGGTGGCCGAGCGCGCGGCGTAGACCAGGTCGCAATGCAGCAGCATGGTGGTGCCGACACCGACCGCCAGGCCGTTGACAGCGGCGACCACCGGCTTGGACGCCGAGGAGATCGCGCGCAGGAAACGAAAGACCGGCGCATCCTCGCCATGCGGCGGCGCCGACATGAAGTCGCCGAGGTCGTTGCCGGCGGTAAAGGCATCGCCGCCGCCGGTGATCAGCACGACCCGGATCGAATTCTCGCGCTCGGCCTGCTCCAGCGCATCCGCCATGGCGGCGTACATGGCGTGGGTGAGCGCGTTCTTCTTGTCGGGGCGGTTCATGACGATCGACAGAACGCCGGCGTCGGTCTCGGTGGTGACGGGTGTCGCGGACACGGGCAGGGCTCCAGGGATCGGCTGATGGCCGCGCGCGGGCGGCTCGGGTTAAGCCCCTGTAGCACAATATTGTTTTGCAATTCAGGGCGGCCGCGCCCCGGCAAGACCCTTGAATCGCCACGCCCTGGGGCCACATTCTCCTTGTTGGGATGCCAGATTTGGGTCCCCGCCTGACTGCCCGCTCTAGGAGGAGGGGTGTCGTGACGACACGGGTATCGCTGTTCAGTTCGCCGTTGCTGCTGGGTTTCGACCAGCTCGAGCGCACGCTCGATCGTCTGACCAAGCATCCGGCCGACGGCTATCCGCCCTACAACATCGAGCGGATCGGCGACAACGGCCTGCGCATCACGCTGGCCGTCGCCGGCTTCACGTCGGACGACCTGACGATCGAGCTCGCCGAAAACCAGTTGATGGTTCGCGGCAAGCAGCAGGACGACCCCGACCGGGTCTACCTGCATCGCGGCATCGCCGCGCGCCAGTTCCAGCGCAGCTTCATGCTGGCCGAGGGCATCGAGATCGCCGGCGCGCGGCTCGACAACGGGTTGCTGTCGATCGACCTGGTGCGGCCGAAGATCGAGCCCAAGGTGCGCTCGATCCCGATCGAGACGGCGCCGAAGGCAGGTGGCACAGGCCGTGCATCAACAGGTGTCAAGACCATTGATGTCGGTTCCGACAGCACCAAGTAGTCAGTCGAGCGTTGAGTAGGAGTACGAGCGAGCGCCCAAGGAGGGCTCCAACGATGATCGCAGCACTTGCCCCCAAGACCTTCACGCCCGCCGAGTTCGCGGCCTTCGGCCTCGAGCAGGTGGCCTACCTCCGTCCCGTCCAGCTGCCCGATGGCGAGAACGCGGTCGGCGTGTTCGCCGCCGACGGTCGCCCGCTGGCGACGGCGCCGTCGACCGAGCTCGCCCAGGCGCTGGTGCGCCAGAACGAACTCGAGCCGCATCTGGTTCACTAGGAAGATCAGGATCCCTTCTCCCCGCGAAGGCGGCGGGGAGAAGGAAATCAGGCCGCCTGCGGGCGCGCGAAACCGGTCAGCAAGGCGTAGATCGCGTCCGCGTTCGATGAGGCGCGGATTTTCTCCACCAACGTCCGATCCCGCATCGCGCGCGAGACGCGCGCCAGCGCCGTCAGGTGATCGGCGCCCGCCCCTTCCGGCGCGATCAGCATGAAGATCAGGTCGACGGGACGATCGTCGACCGCGTCGAAGTCGATCGGCGTCACCAGGCGCGCGAAGACGCCGTGCAGCATGCTCAGGCCGGCCAGGCGCGCATGCGGAATGGCGATGCCGCCGCCCAGCCCGGTCGATCCCAGCTTCTCGCGTTCCCACACCGCGTCGATGATCGCGCGCTCGTGCAGGCCGCTGGCGGCGGCGGCGCGGTACGCCAGCTCCTGCAGGGCCTGCTTCTTGGCGGTGGCGCGCAGATCGGCGATCACCGAACGGGGGCTCAGCAGCGTGGTGATATCCATCCGCTTGCAATCCTTCTCGCCCGGGGGTGGGGCGGCCGGTTCCGTCTTGCTCTTGTCGTCAGAGGCCATGAAGCGCGAACCCCGGACTCAGTGCGTGGCGTTGGCCGGATCGACCCAGCCGATGTTTCCATCGCGACGCCGGTAGACCATGTTCATCAGGCCGTTGGCGCTGTTGCGGAACATCAGGGCCGTCTCGTGCGCGAGATCAAGGCGCATCGCCGCCTCGCCCACCGTCAGCGTTGGGATATCCACGCGCATCTCGGCGACCACCGCGGGGGCCGGCTCGGCCGGCTCATGCTCGGGCAATTCCTCGGGCTCGGCCGCCAGCACGACGTGACGCGCAGCGAGATCCGGGCCGTCGCGGCCGACGCGCTGATGATGGTCGCGCAGGCGACGCTTGTAGCGGCGCAGGCGCTTGGCCAGGTGATCGTCGGCGATGTCGTAGGCGGCGTAGGCGTCCGTCGCCATGCCCTGGCCCTGCACCAGGATGTTGCGGCCGATATGGACGCTGACATCGGCGCGGAACTGGTGGCCGTCGCGCGAGAACACGACCGATCCCTCGACGGCATCGCCGAAGTACTTGCCAACCGATGATGAGAGTTCACGCTCGACATGGGCGCGCAACGAGTCGCCAACATCGATCTGCTTGCCGCTGACGGTGAGATTCATGCCACACCTGGTGACGCTTGGAGGGGACGTCCCCGGCCGAAAGGCGGCGGACCATAGGGACGAGGCCCTATCAAGTCAAGAAACGCCGGGCGCCTGCCGAGGAGCCATTTTCCCCAGTTCGCCCGGGCAACATCATCGTTTCACCTTCCGTTCATGTGAATATTCGCTCCCGTCG
>JBFXAZ010000132.1:0-13899 GCA_050183765.1 Reyranellaceae bacterium
TCGGCGGCGGCGCCCGCGGCCAGGTCGATCGCCGGCTCCAGCTCGCGCGCGAGGTCGCGGCCCTCGGCGCGCCACTTCAGGGCATGGCGCGCCACATCGTCAGGCAGATCGCCACCGCAGGCGCGCCGCAGCGCCGCCTCGACGGCGCGCTGCCAGGCCGCCTCGTCCGCCGCGTCGTCCTGCGTCTGCCCGCTCAGGTCAGGGACCGCGGACGACTCCGACGGCGGCGGTGCCCGACGGTCGGATGCGGGACTTTGCTGTGGTTTGCTGTGGTCGAGCGGGAAGGACGAGGCCGCCGGCGCCTCCCCCGACGCGCCGTCGTGCCCGGCGGTGGCCGGGTCGGCCGGATAGCGCCGCCGCGCGCGCCGGCCGACGCGCTGGTGGATCGCCCAGTCGACAATCGCCAGATAGTCCACGCCCTCGACCGCGTAGCGGCGCAGCAGGCCGCGCGCGACCAGCGCGTCGAGCATGGCGCGCACCTGATCGTCGTCGAGCGCGTCGCCGGGGAACACCTGCAGGCGCACGGTGCGCGGGCGCAGCGGCTGCACGCCGAAATCGTCGGCGAAATTCGCCAGGCCGAGCAACAGCAGGCGGGTCATCGGCGGGCAGTCGACGACCGCCTCCGAAGTCCAGAAGTCGGGTGAGATCAGACGGGCGCGGGACATGGGGCGGACTCCAGGGGTGAAAGCTGGAATCGGTGTACGCCCGGACCGCGCAACCTCCTATTTCTGCCCCTACGAGTGTTAGGAAGTGGCCACGGTGTCAATCAAACCGTGCCTAACACGCGCCCCTACGCCGGCGACGCCTGAGTCTAGAGCTCCAGCTCGCTGGTCGCGCCACCCTATCCCTCGCTCTACCTCCCCACCGAGGCCATCATGGACTCCCTGGCTGTGGTCTTCCAGCGCGAGCTGACCTACTGAGGCGTGGCAGCGATGAACGTCGAGTCAAACAGCTGGATCTCCAGCATCGGCCGTTGAAAGACCGGCCAGTCGAGTTTCAAGCACTCGCGCCTCGGCAACGCCGAGCCGAACGAGCACGGCCAATATGGCTTCAATCGCCTTTCGTTCAGGTTTATCAGTCGCCAGCGCTTCGGACCGGGTGTCGCAAATCCGATCGATCCATGCGCAGAACCGACGGCCAATCCCGTACTCTACCCAGAAGGAGGTGTCGTCGCCGTAGCTGGCGACCCAGGCCTTGCCGCCTGCAACTAGAACCGGAAGCAGCGACGCGACAGCCGACACCTCCAAAAGATCCATCGCAACGAACGCCACAAAGTAGCTTGGCCCTATAGTCAGGAGGCCAACAAGCGCCGGCAGAAACGGAGCGATACGCTCCATTCCTTTTGGTTTCATATAGGTGGCGGTTCGCCCTAGGCCATACTCATTGAAGAAGATCGCGCCGACGGCGGGTCCGAGATGGAACTCAATTGAACTTGAGCGGCGGCCGACGAGCCGCCGCCAACCGTAGGATGCAATCAGGCGATCTATGAATCGTTGGCGGATGACCGGTGCTTCGACTTCCAGGAGGTGGCTATTGAAATAGATGATGTCGACCGTGCGTAGAAATTGCGGGGTGATGTCGAAGAAAGACTGGTCCGGAAGCGTGGTAATTCGAGTGACCGCGAGCTCATCGATCTCGACTTCTGTCAGTCCAACGAGCGTGTGCCCCAAGAGTTCGTAGTAGCTTCTGTTCCACTCATATGGGCTCCTCGACAGCTCGTCGTCGGATCCAAGCCCCAAGCCGTTCAACTTGGCTGAAAAGGCGGCATAGGCGGTCACTAGTTCGCGCAGCCAAGGACGTTTGGAGACATCGACAATCGACCAAAGCGCGCCGATCCAAAGCGCAGCTGCCTGTTCGTCGATATAGGTTTCTGGAGGCGAACCTACCTCATCTGATTGAGGCATCTGCGATGGACCACCGATGCGAACGCCGCGGCGGCGGCGGCGCCTCGAACGCGACCGGTCTGGTTCGAAATCGGGCCACGCTGGCTCCGGACCTGACGCTTTGAGCCAAGCAAGTTCAGCCTCGGCTGCATTGGTTACACCTTCGGCGTATATCGCCGCGCGGCGGTCAGCTTCCTCCTCGCTCAGCGACCATTGACGGATCGGTTTCACACAAGCGGCGAACCCGCAACGGACGATCGCCTTCGGAATTCGCTCGTCGACCTCTGCGAGATGCGCAGCAACAGCGGCGAATCCATGCGCAGCGGCCGGACTCTCGCGAGCCGCCATGTTGAGCAGGCTTCTAAGGCGAGCCGTAGTCGGCTCGCGACGATAGAGTGCAGAGATTCCAGCAAACGTCGTCGCAATTGGATTGAACTTAAGGCCACTTCGCATCCGATGTGCGACGTCATCCTTGGCGTTCAGCGCATCGAGCAGAATCTGCTCCGCCCAGCTCCCATGTACTCGGCGAAGTTCGTCATCGCCATCGCGGGCCACTACCAGGGCTGCAGCTCGAATGCTTTCGCCGGTAACGAAGTCGTCTCGGTCATCGTCCTCGTTGTTCTCGTTGTTGTTTGGCCGAGCCAGCGCTTGTCGGGCCCAAACAACTGCCCGAGCGGCCAGCTCCGGCGATGATTGAGATGGGTCGTCGATCGCCAAGAGTAGTGCGGCACGCATGTTCGTCGAAGCGACTCTTTCGGCGTGTCCGACGTTCAACGCCGAAAGATGTTCGGCCTCCGCCCGAGGCGACACGTACTCCCGGCCACTTACGACGGTGCCATCCTCGCGCAATACTTCGCGCTCCGACCAGTTTGCTGGATCGACCAGATTCAGTTCATACCGCACCATGAATCTTGGATCGGCAAAGTCTGAAGCAGACTCGGGGATCCCGAGCCTCTGGGACGCCACCCGCAGCAGTCGTTCTAGCTTCGCGCGCAGCCCCTCAGGGCCAAATACGCTATAGAAGCCGACAAGTCGCTCAAGCGGTGCCTGCCGTGACAAACGCCGTTTCAAGCTTTCGCGCGTAGCGGAGCCGACCGGCTCCTTTTCAAGCGCGTTAAGTCCGAACTGATCCGGTAACTCGATCTGGTCCGCGCTTTGTCGTGTCCGATCCAAACTGACGAGTTCCGGACAGGCAAGGAATGGCACAGCAACACTTTGCGTCTTTGGCCATTGCGAAATGATCAGGTCGACTGCGACCAGTAAGAAAGCGGCCGACGTTCCAGGCGGGCCGAGAACATCTTTCAGAACGGCACCAACGTCGTCACCTCTTTCTATGCGCTGGTGAGCCCAGGCTTCCAACGCCATGAGGCCACAGGTGACGGCAGAGTCGGAACCGTCGCTACGAGACCACCGATAGCTGCGGGTCCACGGAAAGAACTGCTCTCCGTCATCAAACGGGATACGAAACCCATCGTCATCAGGATCTCGCCCACGTGTACGGAACTCGATCGCGTGGGCAGCGAGCTTTCGTACGAGCGAAAGGCCTTCGTCCGGTGCGTGGGTCAGCAGATCGAGGAACGGTCCCTGGGCGGGCGCTTCCGGGCGAAATTCATGATCGATAAACCTAAATGGCTCTTCTCGGAGCCGTTCCCGGCCATCTTCTTGCCGCTCGGCGATCAGGCTTTCCGCCGTTAAAGCAGCAAGTTCCTTCGGGGCGGCGAGAGCGAGCGAGCCCCGAAACTTCATGATACTGGAAACAGCACCCCGATCATGCTTGTAGGCCCGAACTCGATTCAAATAGTCGACTGCGAGGTCGGGCCTCTTGTTAGCGAGCGGCAAGAAGCCAATGCGCAACTTATCGGCCAACCCACGCGCCTCGCCGTAGTCGAAGCGTCCGCTATAGGAGCGCGGCGAAGCGTCGAGTGTACCTTCGTCCTCCAGCTCCACGAGCCACGCATACAAACACGCCAGGAGTTTCGGCGTGATTGGATCAAGGCCGAAGGTCCCAAACATCCACTTGGTATACAATTCAACCACATCGCCGAGCGCTTGAGCTGGAATATTGGGCCCGAGTTTCAGCAGCCAGATGAGCAAGTGGAACCACGACGTGCCTGTTGGCACGAACATGCCTGTCGGGATCTGTGCGCTACTGACGCCAAGTCGCACGAGAAGCTGCGACGCCGGTTCAGTGTCAACAGCCATTAGTGTTCGGATCAGTTCGCGAAGAAGCGCGGCGCCGTTGTCGAGGAGCCGTGTAGTCTCGCGACCCAACAATGAGACTGCGGTCTCTGAATGGACAATGCCAAGAAGCGCCGCACGTCTCCACGAACCATGGATCCCCTCTTTGGATAGCCTGTCCAGCATCGAGGCCCAACGACTACCGTCTGGCTGGCGCTCCAATGCGAACCGGGCTGCCAGTTCGACGCCACGCGCCAGAATCTCCGATGCAGGCTTATCGAGTGGAAGCTTGTCGAAGGCAGTGTCATCTGTGTTTAGGAGATTACCGATGGCCCACTGGCGCAGGATGTCGTGACGGAATGTGACTTTGTCAGCTCCGCGGTCGCGAAGCGTTTCGCTTCGTACCAACGCATCGATAGGGCTCGACGGCTCATCCTTGACGTCGAGCACGATCCCTCCGCACAGAACCATATCGGCCAGCCTTCGAAGAAGTCGCGCGCGTTCGCGATGTCCCGCATCGCGCTCACCATCGGCCGAGATCCACCAGCGCTCAGCCATGTCTAGTTCCGTCGTCGGTGCGGGTGCCGGCGTCGGGTGGGCCGCAAGGCGCGACAATCGGTAGAGGTTACGAACTACAGCCTTCGCCGGATGACTATCGGCTAGTAGCCCGGCAAGACGCGGTTCCGCTTCACCAAGCTCTGTGATCTCTGCCTCGCTCAGCTCTTCAATCACCACCGGAGGCATAGGCCCCAGTGCCGCAATCGCCTTCTGATCCAGCCAACTCGGCTCGGAGACACCGAAGTTGCGGCGCGCCGTCACTATCACAACAATGCTAGGGATTTGAGATGCAGCGCGAAGCAGATCGTTGACAGTTCTTCGTTCGTCGTCACCAAAGGAATCGAGGTTGTCGATGAAGAGCGCCGTGCCGCCATCAAACGCCAAGTCGCTGAGAAGGTCGCGAGCGGTTCCATCAAATCCAAGAGCGGCGCGCATCGCGGTCCATCCACGCGGCGGGATTCGCTCCGGAGTTAGCACAACGATCCGACCCTCAGTCGCAAACAACTCAGCAAAGTGCCTTAGGAGACCAGACTTACCGACTCCGGCGTCGCCGCGGATCTCTAGGTAGCGCCCTTTATCGAGCGCCTCATTGATGGCTTCGACCCGCTCGGTTCGAGCGAGGACCGTCTCTCCGATGCGATCGATCATATCCGCAAGCGCTTGCGCGGACGCCTCAGCAATCGCCGCTCTGACGGCTGTAAACCGCCGGCCGCCAGCCACACGAATCGACTTGCTTGCGAGGTCGGTAAGGAGTCGCGCACGGTCGCGATCACCGCCGTCTGCGGCAATTTCCTCGGAAAGGTCTGTCAATACGCCCCAGAGCGAAGAGGCGCTTGCTGCATCCTCGGGTGGCAGGACTCGAACCGCGCGTTCACGAGAGAGCTCCTCAGCGGCTGAGCCAATTGACGTGTAGTCGAAGATTAGAATCTGTAGGCGGCCCAATACCTTCCAGACGGCCTCGTCATCGTGAGCCGCGTCAGCGTCCCTCAGGTGGTCGCGAAGCGTGCTAACGAAGGATCGCATATCGTTGCTGGCGACCCCCGGGCGATTGAGATGCTCGAAAAAGGACTTGGCCAAGCCGAATTGTCGAGCCCATCGCAACACATCTTGATAGGCTCCGTCGATTTTCCGCGAAGAGCTGGCGGTCGCGATGGCGAGCTCGTTTCGCCCTGCCCAAAAATCCGCTGCCGCGATTGCCTTCGCGATTTGTCCGACAACCTTCTTAAAGATCGCATCACTCGGCGAAAACTGGATGCTCCGTTTGACTTGGACTTGCAGTGTGACGGCACAGCCCGTTGCGTTTTCGTGGGCATGGACGACGACGTCATCGAGTGGGAAGCCATCATTCCCGCGCTGGAAACTGATCCGATCGATGGTCGTTCCCGGAAGACCTCGAGGTTCGGCGTGGGCGAGCATAGTAAGGAGGTAGTGAGCGCCAACCTGGCCCTCGAAGCGAGCGCCCGCCGGACCCGTCGCAGCTGGGCTCGAACCGTTCAATGCGTCCTCGCCAATTCCATCGACGCCGCCAAAGAACCCCAAAGAATAGACACGGGTAGTAGTCCCACGGTACGCCACCGGTCAATGACACCGAGGGCAATCACGGCGATGGACACTAGGCGGCGAGCGCCCGTCTGACCGCTTCAGGCTCATGCTCGACTATCTTCAGCAGCACGCGCGCCGAACGGTCCGGCGTGCGCCGGCCGGTTTCCCATTCCTTGACCGCGTCTGGCGAGAAGCCGAAGCGGTTGGCGAACTCGACGCGGGTGAGCGCGAGCCGCTTGCGGATGGCGCGCACGTTCACCTCATCAGGCACATGCACCACGAAGCCCTTCCCGGTCTCGCCCCGCGCGAAGGCCCGCGCCTTGCGCACGCTGGCAAGGATTCGGCTACCGGCCTTTGACATGTCGCCGCACTCCTTCACGGTACTCTCGCGCAAGATGGGACAGCTCCTCGCGCAACTCGTTGATCTCCGCCCTGCTCAGATTGACGCGATCGCCCTTCTTGAAGACGTTGAGCAGGAACACCGGCAGGTCGCCGCCACCGTAGTACGTCACCACGCGGTAGCCCCCGCTCTTGCCGCGACCCGGCGCGGCGAAGCGGATCTTGCGCGCGCCGCCGGAGCCGACGATGAGATCGCCCGCAGTCGGATTGTCGGCGACGTGCTCGACGATGGATCGCCGCTCGTCGTCGCCGATCCCGGCAGCCCTGGCGTCGTGGAGGTAGTCGGGCGTCTCGACGACCGTCTGCATCACCGTCAGAGTGGCATTGCCACCCTTCTGAAGTCAAGTCATTAGGGTGGCAATGCCACCCTTCAGCAGCCAGGCCGAAGGTGCTGATGCCTCCACTCGTTCTCTCGCTGCGCTTGGGATGGCAGCGGCGATTCAATCCGCCATGGCCATCCTCCTCCTTTCCTTCTCCCCGCGAAGGTGGGGAGAAGGTGCCCGAAGGGCGGATGAGGGGCTTCGCGGAGTCTCGACAACATCGATGTTTGTCGTTGCACGAGAAGCCCCTCATCCGCCTCGCTAACGCTCGGCACCTTCTCCCCGCCTTCGCGGGGAGAAGGAGAAAAGCGCCGGGATCAGACCCGCAACCGCAAGATCGGGATGAACAGCGCCAGCCCGGCGACGAAGCCGCCGATATGCCCCGCCCAGGCGATGGCATCGCCGTCGGGCGTGGTGGTGAACAGGCCCATGCCGACCTGCAGCGCCAGCCACAGGATGGTGAAGGGCACGATCGCGGTCATGCGGCCGCTGTTGCGCAGCACGATCAGCAGCGCGCCGAACAGGCCGCTGATCGCGCCCGAGGCGCCCAGCATCAGCGACTGGTCGTGCGGATAGAAGGCGACGTGCAGCGCGGCGCCGGCCAGGCCGCACAGCACGAAGAGCAGCAGGTAGCGCCAGCCGCCCAGCAGCCGCTCGACCGGCGAGCCGAAGGCCGCGAGCGTCGCGGCGTTGACGCCGACATGCAGCCAGCTGGCGTGCAGCAGCATGTGGGTGAAGGGCGCCAGCACCAGCGATTCGATGTCGCTGGGCACCGCGCCGGTGAAGCGCGCCGGGATCATCGAGAAGGTGAAGATCAGCTCGGCGTCGGTCTGCTCGGGCAGGAATTGGCGCAGCCCGTGCAGCACCAGCATGAAGACGATCAGCCCCAAGGTGATCGGCGGCAGGTTGATCGCCGGCTCGCGTGCCGGCTCGGGCGCGCCCGGGAAGTCGCGATGGTCGAAGGGCATGCCGCGCTTCCCGCCCGCGTTCCCGTCAGGCCTTCTTCGGGCCGCCCTGGCCCAGGCCGCGCAGGCGCAGGCGCAGCGCGTTGAGCTTGATGAAGCCCTCGGCGTCGCGCTGGTTGTAGGCGCCGGCATCCTCCTCGAAGGTGACGTGCTGCATCGAGTACAGCGACTTCGGCGACTTGCGGCCGACCACCAGCGCGTGGCCCTTGTAGAGCTTCAGGCGCACCGTGCCGGTCACGTTCTCCTGGCTGCGGTCGATCGCGGCCTGCAGCATCTCGCGCTCCGGGCTGTACCAGAAGCCGAAATAGATCAGCTCGGCGTAGCGCGGCATCAGCTCGTCCTTGAGATGGCCCGCGCCGCGATCCAGGGTGATCGATTCGATGCCGCGATGGGCGGCGTGCAGGATGGTGCCGCCGGGTGTCTCGTAGATGCCGCGGCTCTTCATGCCGACGAAGCGGTTCTCCACGAGGTCGAGGCGGCCGATGCCGTTGGCCTTGCCCAGCTCGTTGAGCTTCGTCAGCAGGGTGGCCGGCGACATCTTCACGCCGTCGACGGCGACGGCGTCGCCCTGCTCGAAATCGACGGTGATGTAGGTCGCCTTGTCCGGCGCGGCTTCCGGCGAGATGGTGCGCTGGTAGACCATCTCGTCGGCCTCCTCCCAGGGATCCTCGAGGATCTTGCCCTCGCTGGAGGAGTGCAGGAGGTTGGCGTCGACCGAGAACGGCGCCTCGCCGCGCTTGTCCTTGGCGATCGGGATCTGGTGCTGCTCGGCGAACTCCAGCAGCTTCGTGCGCGAGGTCAGCTCCCATTCGCGCCACGGCGCGATCACCTTGATGTCGGGCTGCAGCGCGTAATAGCTCAGCTCGAAGCGCACCTGGTCGTTGCCCTTGCCGGTCGAGCCGTGACAGACGGCGTCGGCGCCGTACTCGCGGGCGATCTCGATCTGGCGCTTGGCGATCAGCGGGCGGGCGATCGAGGTGCCCAGCAGGTACTGGCCCTCGTACAGCGCATTGGCGCGGAACATCGGGAAGACGAAGTCGCGCACGAATTCCTCGCGCACGTCGTCCATGTGGATGTTCTCGGGCTTGATGCCGAGATTGATCGCCTTCTGGCGCGCCGGCCCGAGCTCCTCGCCCTGGCCGAGATCGGCGGTGAAGGTGATGACCTCGCAGCCATAGGTCGTCTGCAGCCACTTCAGGATCACCGAGGTGTCGAGGCCGCCGGAATAGGCGAGCACCACCTTCTTGATGTCGCCGCGCTTGTGCGGCCCGGTGTATTGCACGGTCACAGCCATCAAAGCCTCGCAGGAGGCCGGACCGAAAAGGCGGGGGTCCGGCAAAGCGCGCGGAGTATAGGCGGCGGCCCCCGCCCGGCAAGCTTCGTTTCCCCGCGTCGAGAGGCCGCGCGCCCGCCACAATATCGGGCGTATCATCGGCGCCATGTCGAGCACGCTTGACCGCATCGCCTACGCCACACGGCAGACCGCGCGGGTCGGCTGGTACCTGGCGCACTACGCCGCGGGGCGCCGGCGGCTCAAGCCGATGCCGAAGCCGGATTTCCCGGTCGGGCCCTTCCCCGACCGCGCGGCGCTCTTGCGCGCGATGCGCGCGCTGTTCCAGCGCGAATGGGCGGAGATCGAGGCCGGGCTGTATCCCGCGCCGCCGCGGTTCGATGCCGATCCCTTCGACCTGATCGAGCGCAGCGTCGCCTATTTCCGCGACCTCCCCGAGGTCGACGCGCGGCGCCATGCCGGGGTCAACGACGAGCCGTTCCAGGATCCGGCGCATGAGGGCCTGCCGCGCTACTACCGCCAGAACTTCCACTACCAGTCCGGCGGATGGCTGACCGACCAGTCGGCCCGGCTCTACGACACCCAGGTCGAGACGCTGTTCACCGGCGCCGCCGACGTGATGCGGCGGCGCGCGCTGAAGCCGATCGCCGCCTATCTCGAGGGCCGCGACCAGCGCGCCGTGCGCGCGCTCGACATCGCCTGCGGCACCGGCCGCCTGCTGGGCTTCGTCTCGCACGCCTGGCCGGGCATGCGGCTGGGCGGCCTGGATCTCAGCCAGGCCTATCTCGACCACGCCCGCCGCCACATCGGCGCGTCCAAGCGCCTGAAATGGATCGAAGGCGCGGCCGAGCACCTGCCCTTCGCCGACGCCTCGCTCGACATCGTGTCGGCGGTGTTCCTGTTCCACGAGCTGCCGAAGAAGGTGCGCGAAGACGTCGTGGCCGAGATGGCGCGCGTGCTGAAGCCGGGCGGCCGCGCCATCGTCATCGACTCGATCACCGAAGCCGACCGCCCGGAGTGGAAGGGCCTGCTCGACCTCTTCCCCTACTACTTCCACGAACCCTATTTCGCCGACTGGGTCGCCAGCGATCCGGAATCGCTGTTCGCCGAGCACGGCATGCGGCACCTCGAGACCGAAGTCGCGTTCCTGTCGCGCGTCATGGTGTTCGCGCGGTCCTGATCGGTGCCGCGCTCAGACGTCCTGGCGCCATGCCGCGTTGGATTGGCGCGAAGAAACGCCGTGGTCGGGATAACCGGGCGCGGTCGCCTTGGTAATCAGGCCAAGGTTCGTTTCGGCCCACATGCCGACATTCACCCAAATGTCCGGGCCACAGCAGGAGTGATACTTCGGGCCCGGCTCCGTGTCGTGGTTCGCCGGGGTCGACTGGACCTGACCGTGGGGATGAATGTGCCGGATGGTCGGTATCGCGGCGACCAGATCAGTGACGAGCTGCCGGCCGGCGAGAATCGCCTCGCGCGTCAACCGATTGCCGCCGGGCTCGCGCCCATGGCCATAGCGACCGCAGAACTCGATGTCGATTCCGCGCCGGCCGGCGGCGTTGTTCATGACGAACTCGACGTCGTGCACGTAGATCGCCTGGCCATCGACGGTGATCACGAAATGCGCGGCGATGCGGTCGACGCGGTGGTGGCTGGCGACGGCGGAATCCAGCGACGTGATCGAATCGTCGCGGATCATGGCGCCCGCCGTCTGGTGCAGCACGATCGTGCTGATCTGGTGCGCGCCGCGATCGCCCGAGACGCCGGCCGATCCGTGGGCCCGGCCGTGGCTTCCCCTGCCGTATACCCGCGCGCCGGCTACGGAAATCGCCTCGTCCCCCGCCGCGATGCGACGATCCCGAATGACGGTCGATCGGATATCCATCAACGCCTCCTTCGCTCCGTCGGACCAGGCTATCGCGCGAATCCGGCAGCAATCCGGCAACGCGCGCGCGTCGGGACATTGAGGACATAACCGCGTCGCCATCGCGGTTCTTTTCCCGTCCGCCAGCGGCTAGGGTGCGCGCCTTATCCGCGAGGACCGGGAGAGATTCCATGTATCCCAACACCGATTTGCTGATCGACGGCGCCTGGTCGAAGGCCGCCGGCGGCAAGACCATCCCCGTGCTCAACCCGGCGACCGAGGAGGTCATCGGCCAGGTGGCGCATGCCGAGAAGGCCGATCTCGACCGCGCGCTGGCGGCGGCCGACAAGGGCTTCAAGCAGTGGCGCAAGGTCTCGCCCTTCGACCGCTACAAGATCATGCGCAAGGCCGCCGACATCCTGCGCAGCCGCGTCGATGAGATCGGCCCGATCATGACCGCCGAGCAGGGCAAGCCGCTGATCGAGGCCAAGGGCGAGACGATGGCCGGCGCCGACGTCATCGACTGGTTCGCCGAGGAAGCGCGGCGCGCCTATGGCCGCGTCGTGCCGGCGCGCGCCGAGGGCGTCTACCAGCTCGTGGTCAAGGAGCCGGTCGGCCCGGTCGCCGCCTTCACGCCGTGGAACTTCCCGATCAACCAGGTGGTGCGCAAGGTCTCGGGCGCGCTGGCGGCGGGCTGCTCGATCATCGTCAAGGGGCCGGAAGAGACGCCGGCGGCCTGCGCCGCGCTGCTGCAGGCCTTCGTCGACGCCGGCGTGCCCGCGGGCGTGATCAACCTAGTCTACGGCGTGCCGGCGGAGATCAGCGAGTACCTGATCCCGCATCCGATCATCAAGAAGGTGACCTTCACCGGCTCGACGCCGGTCGGCAAGCACCTGGCGATGCTGGCCGGCCAGCACATGAAGCGCGTCACCATGGAGCTGGGCGGCCACGCGCCGGCCATCGTCTTCGAGGACGCCGATGTCGAGGGCGCGATCAAGCTCTTGGCGGCCAACAAGTTCCGCAACGCCGGCCAGGTCTGCGTCTCGCCGACGCGGTTCCTTGTCCACGAGAGCCACTACGCGCGCTTCGTCGACGGCTTCACCGAGGCGGCCAGGGCGACCAAGGTCGGCGACGGCATGGATCCGGCCACGCGCATGGGCCCGCTGGCCAACGACCGCCGCCTGCAGGCGATGGACGCCTTCGTCGGCGACGCCGTGGCCAAGGGCGCCAAGGTGCGCACCGGCGGCAAGCGCCAGGGCAACAAGGGCTATTTCTACGAGCCCACGGTGCTGACCGACGTGCCGATGAACGCGCGCATCATGAACGAGGAGCCGTTCGGCCCGATCGCGCCGATCGCCTCGTTCCGCGATTTCGACGCGGTGGTCGCCGAGGCCAACCGCCTGCCCTGGGGGCTGGCGGCCTACGCCTACACCAAATCGGCCAAGACCGCGGCGGCGATCGGTGCGGCGGTCGAAAGCGGCATGGTGTCGATCAACCACCACGGCCTGGCGCTGCCCGAGGTGCCGTTCGGCGGCGTGAAGGATTCGGGCTACGGCTCCGAGGGCGGCAGCGAGGCGATCGAGGCCTACCTCAACACCAAGTTCATCACCCAGCTCGGCGTCTGATCCTCGATCCGAGGCAAAGCGAGACGGCGCGGCGGGCTACCACCGCGCCGTCTTGTCATTCTGAGCGAAGCGAAGAATCCTGCGGTCGCGCAATCACGGCAGCGCAGTGACTGTTCGCATCACCGCGAGGTCCTTCGCTGCGCTCAGGACGACGGGAGTGCCTCAGGCCCCGACGCGCGCCTCGAGGTCGCGCACCTTGGTCTTGCGGTCGCGTTCGCTGGCGCTCTTGAGCTGGCCGCAGGCGGCGAGGATGTCGCGGCCGCGCGGCGTGCGCACCGGCGCCGACAGGCCGCCGGCATTGACGATCTCGGCGAAGCGGTGGATGCGGTTGTTGGAGCTGCACTCGTAGGGCGCGCCGGGCCACGGGTTGAACGGGATCAAATTCACCTTGGCGTGGATCGGCTGGAGCAGCCGCACCAGCTCGCGCGCATCGGCGTCGCTGTCGTTGATGCCCTTGAGCATCACGTACTCGAAGGTGATGCGCCGGCTGTTCTTCGCGCTGGGGAACTCGCGGCAGGCCTTGAGCAACTCGGCGACCGGCCACTTGCGGTTCAACGGCACCAGCACGTCGCGCACCTCGTCGTTCACCGCATGCAGCGAGATCGCGAGATTGACGTCGAGCTCCTGCGCCACCCTCGGGATCATCGGCACGACGCCCGAGGTCGACAGCGTGATGCGCCGGCGGCTGAGGGCGATGCCCTGCTCGTCCATGACGATCTTCAGGGCCTTGGCGACGTTGTCGAAATTGTACAGCGGCTCGCCCATGCCCATCAGGACGATGTTGCTGAGCATGCGCGTGGTCTCGGTCGGCGTCGGCCACTCGCCGTAGCTGTCGCGCGCCACCATGAACTGTCCCAGAATCTCGGCCGCCGAGAGGTTGCGCACGAGATCCTGCGTGCCGGTGTGGCAGAAGCTGCACGACAGCGTGCAGCCGACCTGGCTCGATACGCAGACCGAGCCGCGATCCTCCTCCGGGATGTTGACGCACTCGACCTCGTTGCCGTCGGCCAGGCGCAGCAGCCATTTGCGCGTGCCGTCGCTCGAGCGCTGCTCGGTCGAGACCTGCGGCCGGTCGATGACGAAGAGCTCCTCGAGCCGCTCGCGCGTCTTGCGCGCGATGGTGCTCATGACCGTGAAGTCCCGCGCGCCGTGCCAGTAGATCCAGTGCCAAATCTGCCCGGCGCGGAACGCCTCGAGCCCGTGCTCGGCCAGCGCCGCCTTGAGCTCGGCGCGGCTCAGCCCCACGAGGTTGCGGCGCGTGTCGTTGCGGCGCA
>JBFXAZ010000133.1:0-13694 GCA_050183765.1 Reyranellaceae bacterium
CGAAGCGGTGTCGTTCCTGCAGCATCTCAACGCGGTCGTCGCCGAACGCTGTCCGGGCGCGATCATGGTGGCCGAGGAATCGACCGCGTGGCCCGGCGTGACGCGGCCGACGTCGGAGCAGGGCCTGGGCTTCACCTACAAGTGGAACATGGGCTGGATGCACGACACGCTGCAATACATGGCCCGCGACCCGGTGCACCGTCAGTGGCACCACGACAACATCACCTTCGGCCTGCTCTACGCCTTCTCCGAGCGCTTCATCCTGCCGCTGTCGCACGACGAGGTCGTGCACGGCAAAGGCTCGCTGCTGGGCAAGATGCCGGGCGATCGCTGGCAGCGCTTTGCCAATCTGCGCGCCGCGTTGGGACTGATGTGGACGCATCCCGGCAAGAAGATGCTGTTCATGGGCGGCGAGCTGGCGCAACCGCGCGAATGGAACCACGACGGCAGTCTCGACTGGGACCTGCTCGACGACGCCGATCACGCCGGCATCCAGCGACTCGTGCGCGACCTCAACGCGTTCTACCGCCGCGAACCGGCCATGCATCGACGCGACAGCGACGGACGCGGCTTTCGCTGGCTGATCGGCGACGATCGTGCCAACTCCGTCTTCGCCTTCCTGCGCAGCGGCGAGGACGGCGACAAGCCGGTGCTGGTCGTGTGCAACATGACGCCCGCGCCGCGCCACGACTACGTCGTCGGCGTGCCGCGCGCCGCGCATTGGCGAGAGATCATCAACACCGATTCGCGATTCTACGGGGGCAACGACATGGGCAACGCCGGCGACGTCACTGCGGACGACGTTCCCGCACACGGCGAGACTCAGTCGCTGAGGCTCATCCTTCCACCTCTATCGATGGTAGCGCTACGGCCCGAGGATTGAGCGTGCCGGCGCACATCGACCGGCTCTAGCCTGGTTCGCCCCACCCGCGGGGTGCGACGTGGGACGGGCTCGGCATCAATTTCGCGGTCTTCTCGGCGCACGCCACGCGGATCGAGCTTTGCATCTTCGATCCCTCCGGCCGACGCGAGATCAAGCGGCTGGCGCTGCGCGAGTACACCGACGAAGTGTGGCACGGCTACCTGCCGGGAGAGCACGCCGGCCTGGTCTATGGCTATCGCGCCTACGGGCCCTATGAGCCGGCCCGCGGCCATCGCTTCAATCCGAACAAGCTGCTGCTCGACCCCTATGCGCGCCGTCTCGCCGGCGAGCTGCGCCAGTCGGATGCCCTGTACGGCTACCGCTTGAGCTCGGCGCGCGCCGATCTCTCGTTCGATCGACGCGACAGTGCGCCCGGCATGCTGAAGGCGGTGGTGGCGGCGGATGGCTTCAACTGGGGCGACGACCGCCCGCCGCGCGTCCCTTGGTCTGACACCGTGATCTACGAAGCCCACCTGCGCGGGCTGACCATGCTGCGCGACGATCTACGCCTTCCGGATCGCGGCACTTTCGCCGCGCTGTCGGATCCCAAGCTGATCGACCATCTGCGTCGCCTCGGGATCACCGCGCTCGAGCTGATGCCGATCCACGCCTTCGTCCAGGACCGGCATCTGCTGCAGAAGGGGCTGCGCAACTACTGGGGCTACAACTCCATCGGCTTCTTCTGCATCGAGCCGCGCTATCTCGGCGAGGGCGGTGCCAACGAGATGCGCGCCGCGGTGCGCCGCCTGCATGCCGCCGGCATCGAGGTGATCCTCGACGTGGTCTACAACCACACCGCCGAGGGCAGCGAGCTCGGACCGACCCTGTCGTTCCGCGGGCTCGACAACGCCAGCTACTATCGGCTGGTGGCCGACAATCCGCGCCATTGCGTCAACGACACCGGCACCGGCAACACGGTGAACCTGTCGCATCCGCGCGTGCTCCAGCTCGTGACCGACTCGCTGCGCTACTGGATCAACGACTTCCACGTCGACGGCTTCCGCTTCGATCTCGGCGTCACGCTGGGCCGCGAGGCGCATGGCTTCGATCCCAATGCGGGATTCTTCGACGTGCTGCGTCAGGATCCGGTGCTGGCCCACGTCAAGCTGATCTCCGAGCCCTGGGACATCGGGCCGGGCGGCTATCAGCTCGGGCAGCATCCCCCCGGCTTCGCCGAATGGAACGACCGCTTCCGCGATGGCGTGCGCCGGTTCTGGCGCGGCGACGACAATGCGCGGTCGGAGTTCTCCGCGCGACTGGCCGGCTCGAGCGACTTCTTCGACCGGCGCGGTCGGCGCCCCTGGGCCTCGATCAACTTCGTGGCCGCCCATGACGGCTTCCCCGCTGCCGATATCGTGCGCTACGCCGAACGCCACAACGAGGCCAACGGCGAGGCCAATCAGGATGGCCACGCCGAGAACTATTCCTCGAACTGGGGCGTCGAAGGACCCAGCGACGACGCCGGCATCGAGGCCGTCCGCGATCGCGTGCTGCATGCCATGCTGGCGACCGTCTTCCTCGCGCAGGGCACGCCCATGCTCCTGGCCGGCGATGAGTTCGGCCGCACCCAGCATGGCAACAACAACGCGTATTGCCAGGACAACGAGACCTCGTGGCTCGACTGGAAGCTGGCGGCCAGCGACGCCGGGCGCGCGCTGAGCGGCTTCGTCGCGCGGTTGATCGCGCTGCGCCACGTCCATCCGATCCTGCGGTGCGCCACGTTCCTGCATGGTCGCGAGGAGCGGGCGCCCGGCATTCTCGACATCGCCTGGTTCGACGAGCGGGGGCACTCGATCGGCGAACAGGACTGGAAGAACCCGACGGCCCATCTGCTGG
The DNA here is from genome assembly GCA_050183765.1 of Reyranellaceae bacterium. Classification (GTDB taxonomy): domain Bacteria; phylum Pseudomonadota; class Alphaproteobacteria; order Reyranellales; family Reyranellaceae; genus JAFAZJ01. The sequence goes on from JBFXAZ010000133.1 coordinate 2,759, forward strand.
TGTTGCGGCGTGCGGCGAGGAACGCCGGCGGCTCGATCGACGTGCTCACGGCCTTCTTCAACGCCGCGCCCGACGATCGCACGTTCCGGCTGCCGCCGCCGGCGATGCCCGCCACGATCATCCTCGACAGCGCCGAGCCGGCGGGGTCGCGCCGCCTGGTCGAGGGCGATTCGTTCGTCGTGCGCGCGCGTAGCGTCGTGCTGACGCAGAGCGATGTCGCATGAACTACGCACGGCAACTGCCGTTCGGCGCCACGTTGCTCGATTCCGACCGCGTGCGCTTCCGGCTGTGGGCTCCGAAGCAGCAGCGCGTCGATCTCGTCTTGGGTGGCGACGCGGTGCCGATGCGCCGCGATGGCGAGGGCTGGTTCGAGGCCGAGGCGCGATGCGGCCCCGGCGCGCGCTATCGCTATCGGCTGGGCAGCGGCGAGACGGTTCCCGACCCGGCCGCACGCGCCCAGCTCGGCGGCGTCCACGGCGAGAGCGTCGTGGTCGACCCCGTCTCCTACGCCTGGCGCCATGCCGACTGGCGCGGCAGGCCGTGGCACGAGACCACGCTCTACGAACTGCATCCCGGCCTGTTCGGCGGCTTCGACGGCATCCGGGCCGAACTCGAGCGGATCGCCGGACTGGGCATCACCGCCATCGAGCTCATGCCGATCGCCGATTTCCCCGGCGAGCGGAACTGGGGCTATGACGGCGTGCTGCAGTTCGCGCCGGCCTGCTGCTACGGCACGCCCGACGAGCTGAAGGCGCTGATCGACGCGGCGCATGGCCTTGGCGTCATGGTCTTCCTCGACGTCGTCTACAACCACTTCGGCCCGGACGGAAACTACCTCAGTGCCTATGCGCCGGCCTTCTTCCGCGACGACGTCGCCACGCCGTGGGGCGCGGCGATCGATTTCCGCCGCCCCGAGGTCCGCCGCTTCTTCATCGAGAACGCGCTGATGTGGCTGATGGAGTACCGCTTCGACGGCCTGCGCTTCGATGCGGTGCACGCCATCGTCGAGCAGGACTGGCTGGCCGAGATCGCGCAGGAAATACGCCGCACGGTCGAGCCCGGCCGGCACGTTCATCTGGTGCTGGAGAACGATGCCAACAGCGCCGCGCTGCTGCGGCCCGGGCTCTTCGACGCGCAATGGAACGACGATGCGCACCATGCGCTGCACGTTCTGCTCACCGGCGAGACCGAAGGCTACTACGTCGACTACGCGCAGCACCCGGCCGGGCGCCTGGCGCGCTGCCTTGCCGAGGGCTTCGACTATCAGGGCGAGGCCTCGGCGCACCGCGGCGGGCAGCCGCGCGGCGAGGATTCGGCCGAGCTGCCGACCACCGCGTTCGTCCTCTACATCCAGAACCACGACCAGGTCGGCAACCGGCCGTTCGGCGACCGGCTGATCGCGCGGATCGATGGCGAGGCCCTGCGCGCCGCCGTCGCGCTGCAGCTGCTGTGCCCGCACATCCCGCTGATCTTCATGGGAGAGGAACAGGGCAGCACGGTGCCGTTCCAGTTCTTCACCGACCATCACGGCGCGCTGGCGAAAGCCGTGCGCGAGGGGCGCCGCCGCGAGTTCGCCGCGATCGCCCACGTCGCGGAGTCCGAGATTCCCGACCCCAACGACGAGCAGACCTTCGAGCGCTGTCGCCTGACCAACGAGCCACCGAATGCCGAATGGGTGGAATACTATCGTCGCCTGCTGACGCTGCGGAACGAGGTGATCGTCCCACGCCTGCCGGCAATGAGCAGCGCCGGGGCGGTCGCATTGTCGGACGCCGCCGTCCTGGCGCGTTGGCGGACGCAAGCCGGCGCGGTGCTCAGCATCGCCACCAATCTGGGGAGCGAGCCCTGCGTGCTGCCGAGCGTCGCTGGCGAGCTGATCTTCGCTTCCCGTTCCGACAGCGAGCACGGCCATCTGGCGGCGCGCTGCACGCTTGCCTTTCTCGAACGATGAACGACGAGGCGGTGCGCGCGCTGGCGCGCGAGGCCGGCATCGCGGTCGAGTGGACCGACGCCGCCGAGCAGCCGCAGGTGGCCTCGCTCGATGTGCTGCGGCGAATGCTGGCGGTGCTGGGCCTGCCTGCCGAGTCGCCCAGGCAGGTCGCGCTCAGCCGTGATCTGCTGCGTGCGCCGCGGCCGCTGCCGCCGCTGATCACCGCGGCGGCGGGCGAGATGTCTCGTGTCGCGGGGTTCTCCGGCCGTGGCGAGCTACGCCTCGAAGGCGGCGAGGTGCTGCAAATCGTCGATGGCATGCTGCCGGCGATCGCGCAGCCTGGCTACCACACGTTGCGAACGCCGGATCGCGAGATCGTGCTGGCCGTGGCGCCCCAGCGCTGCGTCTCCATCGCCGACATCGCCGAAGGCAAGCGGATGTACGGGCTGGCGGTACAGACCTATTCGCTGCGCCGCGGGGGCGATCTCGGCATCGGCGATACCTCGGCGCTGGCCGAGCTCGCGCGCTGGGCGGGGCTGCAGGGCGCCGATGCACTGGCGATCAGCCCGGCGCACAGCCTGTTTCCCGACGATCCGGCGCGCGCCTCGCCCTATTCGCCGTCGAGCCGGCTGTTCCTCAATCCGCTGCTGGCCGATCCGGCCGCCGTGTTCGGCAAGGAGCGCGTCGAGAAGGCAAGCGAAGGGCTGGCGGTCGACGACGGCACGCTGATCGACTGGCCGGCCGCGGCGCATGCCAAGCGTGCCCTGCTGCGGCGGCTCTACGCCGGGCTGGATCAGGACCACGATCCCATCGCCGGCGATTTCTTCGACTTCACGCGCGAAGCGGGGCCGCGTCTGGTGGAACATGCGCGCTTCGAGGCGCGCGGCAACGCGTTCGACGTCGACTACGTGATGTTCGAGCAGTGGATCGCCGATCGCGCCTTCGCCCAGGCGCAGCGCAAGGCGAAAGAGGCCGGCATGCGCATCGGGCTGATCGCCGATCTGGCGGTGGGGCTCGATCGCGGCGGTAGCCAGGCGTGCTCGCGACCGCAGGACATGCTGGCCGGAGTCAGCGTCGGCGCGCCGCCGGATCCGTTCAATTCGAAGGGGCAGGGCTGGGGCCTCGGCGCCTTCGCGCCGCGGACCCTGATCGAGCAGGGCTTCGAGCCTTTCCTCGCCACCCTGCGCGCGGCGCTGCGCCACGCCGGCGGCGTGCGCATCGATCACGCCATGGGCTTGATGCGGCTGTGGCTGATCCCCGACGGCTGTCCACCCACCGAGGGCGCCTATGTCGCCTATCCCGTGGACGACCTGCTGCGACTGGTGGCGCTTGAATCGCATCGTCACCGCGCCATCGTGATCGGCGAGGATCTCGGCACGGTGCCCGCTGCCTTCCGCGAGCGCTGCCGCGCGATCGGCATGGCGGGCATGGACGTGCTGTGGTTCCAGCGCGACGAGGCGGGCGCGTTCCTGCCGCCGGGTCAGTGGCGCGACGACGCCATCGCCCTGACCTCGACGCACGACCTGCCGACGGTGGCCGGCTGGTGGCAAGGCGCCGATATCGCGCTGCGCGCAGGGCTGGACTTGGTGTCGGATTCGGATGCGGAACGGCCCCGCGATCGGGCCGCGTTGTGGCGCGCCTGTGTGAAGGCCGGCGTGGCCGACGGCGCCGAGCCGCCGCCGAACGAGCCGATGCCCGCCGTCGACGCCGCCCTGGGCTTGGTCGCCGCCTCACCCTCGCCGCTGGCCATCGTGCCGATCGAGGATGTGCTCGGTCTGGCGGAACAGCCGAACCTGCCCGGCACCATCGACGAACATCCCAATTGGCGCCGGCGCCTGCAGCCGCCGGTCGAGCAGATGCTGAAGCCGATGCAGATCCGCAACCGCCTCAAGAGGCTGGCCGGGCGCGGGCGCACCCCATGACGCCGCGCGCGACCTACCGCCTGCAGTTCCATCGCGGCTTCACCTTCGAAGACGCGACCAGCATCGTGCCCTATCTCGCGGCGCTGGGTGTCAGCCATGTCTACGCCTCGCCGATCGCCGCGGCGCGCGCCGGCTCGATGCACGGCTACGACGGCATCGATCCCACGCGCGTCAACCCGGAGCTGGGTGGCGAGGTCGGCCTGCGCGCGCTGGTCGCGGCACTGAAGGCGCGCGGCATGGGCCTGATCCTCGATATCGTGCCCAACCACATGGCGGCGAGCTGGGAGAACGCCTGGTGGGTCGACGTGCTGCGCCATGGCCGGGCCAGCCGCTACGCCCGCTTCTTCGACATCGACTGGCGGCGCGAGGACGGCAAGGTGCTGCTGCCTGTCCTGGGCAAGCCCTTGAAGGAGGTGCTCGAAGGCGGCGAGCTGGTGCGACACGACGACGGCACGCTGGGCTATCACGAGCACCGTTTCCCGCTGAACGAGCATGCCGAGCTCGGCCGGCAGCACTATCGCCTGGCGTGGTGGCGCAGCGCCGGCGATCGCATCAACTGGCGGCGCTTCTTCGAGATCAACGATCTCGTCAGCCTGCGCCAGGAAGACGACATGGTCTTCGAGGAAACGCACGCGCTTGTGCTGCGCCTGCATCGCGAGGGCGCCATCGACGGCGTGCGGATCGATCACGTCGATGGTCTGGCCGATCCCGCCGGCTACTGCCGCACGCTGCGCGAACGTCTCGGGCCTGACGCCTATATCGTGGTCGAGAAGATCCTGCTCGGCGGTGAGATGTTGCCCGCCACCTGGGCGTGCGATGGCACGTCGGGCTACGACTTCATGGAGGAAGTCAGCGCCGCGCAGCACGACCCCGCCGGCGAAGCGCCGCTGACCGAGGCCTGGGCCGAGCTGACCGGCTGTACCGGCGACTTCGCCATCGAGGAGGAGGCGGCGCGCCGCGAGATCATCGACCGCAGCTTTGGCGGCCAGCTGGAAGCCTGCGCCGAGGCGTTTCACGCGGTGGCACGGGGCGACCCGGCAAGCGCCGACGTGACGCGGCTGGCGTTGCGCCGGGTGCTGGTCGAGCTTCTGGCGCACTTTCCCGTCTATCGTACCTACGGTGCCGGCGATGCCGATGCCGCAGTGCTCAGGCGCGCGGGCGCCGCCGCGCGCGCGACGGCGCAGGGCAACGATGGCTGGGTGCTGGATCGCGTGCTGGGCTGGTTGGGCAGGGAGGACGGCGGTGACGATCACCGTCGCGCGCTGACGTCCTTTCGCCAGCTGAGCGCGCCCATTGCGGCGAAATCCGTCGAGGACACGGCGTTCTATCGCTATGGCCGCCTGCTGTCGCGCAACGACGTCGGCTTCGATCCGTCGCGTTTCGCCGACTCGCCGGCGACTTTCCATACGCGCATGGCGCGGCGGCAATCCACGGCGCCGCACAGCATGCTGGCCACGGCGACGCACGATCACAAGCGTGGCGAGGATGTGCGCGCGCGACTGGCGGTGCTGAGCGAGATCGCGCCGGAATGGATCGCGCATTTGCGCCGCTGGCTGGCGTGGAGCGCGCCGCTGCGCCCCGCGGGCGCGCCCGTGGACGCCGACCTGGTCATGCTTTTCCAGATGATCGTCGGGGCGTGGCCGCTCGATCTCGCCGCGGACGACGATGCCGCGCGCACCGCCTTCGCCGAGCGGCTCGCGGCCTGGCAGCAGAAGGCGTTGCGCGAGGCGAAGCTGCGCAGCGACTGGATCGATCCCGACGCAGCGTACGAGGAGGCGGCACGTTCCTTCGTGATCCGGCTGATCGCCGGGCGCGCCATCCCGGATCTTCTGGAGGACATGGCGCTCTTCGTCGAGCGCATCGCGCGCCCCGGTGTCGTCAACGGTCTCGCGCAACTGGTGCTGAAGCTCACGGTGCCGGGCGTGCCGGACATCTACCAGGGCACCGAGTTCTGGGATTTCAGTATGGTCGATCCGGACAACCGACGCCCGGTCGATTTCGCGCGGGCCATCGAGTCCCTGGGCGCCGCCGCGCATGATTGGCAGTCGGGCACCATCAAGCAGCAGGTCGCCGCGACGCTGCTGTCGCTGCGGTCGCGGATGCCCGATGTCTTCGCCAATGGTTCGTACGAACCGCTGGACCTGCAAGGGCCGCAGGCCGACCGGTTCATCGCCTTCGCCCGGCGACACGAGGGCGGGGCGCTCGTCGTCGCGGTCCCGCGCCTGCCATGCGCGATGATGGACCGGCAGGCGATTTCGCTCTCGCGCGAAGTGCTCGGCGGCCATGTCGCGCGACTGCCGTTCGAGGCACGCCTGATGGATGCTTTCGACGCGCGCGAGGTCGACGGCGAAGCCGGCGAGCTGCCGCTCGACCGGCTCTTCGGCGCTGGACCCGTGGCCGTGGTGTGCACGAAATAAGGGAATAGAATCAGTAGCTTGGTGGCGCCGGCGGGCTGGTGCTGCGAGAGAGGATTGAACTCTCGACCTCACCCTTACCAAGGGTGTGCTCTACCACTGAGCTACCGCAGCGATCCGCGCGTGAACAAGCGGCCGGGGTATGCCACACACCCCCTGACGGTTCAACCCTGTCCCGGGCGGGAGGACAACGTGGCCTACACCAGCTTCGATTTCGACGTCGCCGAGAACGTCGCGCATATCCGCCTGAACCGGCCCGACAAGCGCAACTCGATGACGCGGGCTTTCTGGGAGGAGATCCGCCACGTCTTCGCCGTCACCATCGGCGAGGAGCGCGCCGATGTGCGCGCCGCGGTGATCTCCTCGACCGGCCCGCATTTCACGGCGGGCATGGACCTGTCGGTGTTCGGCTCGATCGTCGCCGACGAAGCCGATCCGGCGCGACGCCGCGAGCGCTTCCGCCGCGGCCTGCTGGCCTACCAGGACTCGTTCAGCGTGATGGAGAAGGTCCGGGTGCCGGTGCTGGCCGCCGTGCAGGGTGGGTGCATCGGCGGCGGCGTCGACATGATCTCGGCCTGCGACATGCGCTACTGCACGGCCGATGCCTTCTTCACCATCAAGGAGATCGATCTCGGCATGACCGCCGATGTCGGCACCCTGCAGCGCCTGCCGCACCTGATTCCGCAGGGCCTCGTACGCGAGCTCGCCTATACCGGCCGCGCGCTCACCGCCCAGGAGGCGTTGCGCGCCGGCCTGGTCAACACGGTCTATGCGACGCAGGCCGAGATGCTCGAGAGCGTGATGGCGATCGCGCGCACCATCGCGGCCAAGTCGCCGCTCGCGGTCTACGGCAGCAAGGAGATGATCAACTACGCGCGCGACCATTCGGTCGACGAGGCGCTGAACTACATGAGCGTATGGAACGCCGCCTTCATCCACGGCGCCGACATGCCCGAAGCCTTCACCGCGACGCGCGAGAAGCGCGCGCCGCGGTTCGCCGATCTCGATCTCGGCAAGGCGATCTGAGGTCTACTTGAAGACGTAGCTGCGGCGGACCGGCGCCGCGGCCGGGGCGCCGGCCTTGCGGCTTTCGAAGACGACCGCCTTCGCCGTGTCGCGTGTCGTGAGCGTCATGTCGGCCGGCAGGCGGCGTTCGCTGGCCTGGCCGGCTTCGGCATCGATCAGGAAGGCGCGCACCGCGTCGGCTGTCGGCGCCGCCTGGCCACCGGCATCCTTGCGCTCCGACAGCGCCTCGACGGCGCTGGCCTCGAGCAGCTTGGGCCACATCTTGCGGAACAGCGAGCCCGAGCCGTAGACCTCGGCGCTGTTGATCTTGCCGTTGATGGCGAAGACATAGCCGATGACGTCGGGCTCCTTGTCGATCGCCGGCCTGAGCGCCGCGACGGTCTCGCGGATCGTCGCCTGAAGCTTCTGGTTCTCCAACGATAGCTGCAGGCTGCTGGCGGAGGTTGGCGCCGCGACCGGCGCGCGCACCGAGTCGCTGAGCTTGCGCTGCATGTCGGCGACACCGGCCCAGACGCGGCCCTGGCTGTTGGCGGGCGCGGTGCGTTGGACCGGGATCCTGCCATTCGGGTTGCGCGGCTCGGATTGGGGATTGGGCCGAGCATCCGGCGTCGTCGGCACGCCGCGCGCGGCGAGCTTCAGATCCTTCGACGGCAGCGAGGTGGTGGCGCTGGAGAACTGCTTGACGTTCTCAGTGCCGCGCGCCGACCAGCGGCCGCGCTCGACACAGAACGCCGCCAGTGGGATCTGGCCGGAGCGCGGCGCCAGCACGAGGTCGAGCTGCACGACGCGATCCTGCTGCCCGCCCTTCACGATGTCGCCGGCCTGCACGAAGACGTCCTGGTCGCCGAGATTCTCGATCTCCAGCTGATTGACATTGCCGGTCTCGCGCACGCGCACGACGCCTTTCTGCAGCGCCTCCTGCAGGGTGAGCGGCGGCTTGCCGGGGTCGCCGGGCCTGCCATGGATCATGTAGAGGGTGAGGTTGCCGTGGGTGTAGGGGCCCGAGAGCCTGTAGTCCGCGGCCCTGAGGTCGGCGGCCTGAAGATCGCCAATGCCTGCCGCCGGGAGGGCGATGGTGGCGGCCAGCGCCGCCCATGCCGTGATCCTGATTCGCGCGCTGAGCTGCCTCATCCGTGACTTCTCCCTTTCACATAAGGCGAGCGGGAGATTCGAAGGCGTTTGCGGCGCAGCCACGGTCCGCGCGTGGCGGGATCAAGATGAATAGGGCAGCGACCTTGTCGATCCGGCCTCAGGCAGCGGGCGGCGTACCCAGCCACTTGGGCAGGATCTTCCAGATGCCCTTGAGGTCGACCAGGGTGCGATCGCCGACATGGACGCGGCCGGTCATGAAGACCAGGTCGCGCGTGACACGGCTGACCGCGCCGGTGCATTCGATCCAATCGCCGGCGCGGCCCGGCGCCGCGAAGGACGAGGCCAGGTCGATGGTCGAGCACGGCGTCTTGCCGGCGGCATAGAACACCAGCGCGCCGAGGCAGGTATCGGCGAAGCTGAGCAGCATGCCGCCATGCACGACACCGCCGGGATTGAGGTGCTTCTCGCCGGCGCGGAAACCCCAGGCGTAGGCGCGGCCGTCCCTGGGCTTGCGCAGATAGAGCGGGCCGATCAGCGCGCCGAAGCCGACATTGCCGCGCAGCGGCTCGAAATGCTCGGGGATCTCCGCGGCGGCGAGTGGTTCGGCGCTCATGCGGGCTTCTTCCAGTCGCGCAGGGCGACGACGGCGCTGTAGTTCAGGAGCGGCGTGCCGTCCTGCAGCACCGTGCCGGTCGGGAAGGCGAAGCGTTCGCTGGTGCGCGCGAGGTCGACGGTGGTTTCCAGCGGTGCGCCCACCGTGCCGGCCGACAGGAACTCCGCCGTGAACATCACCGTCGACGGCGCCTTGTTGAGACGCGAGGTGATCGCCGTGCAGAAGGCGTTGTCGGCGAAGGTCATCAGCATGCCGCCATGTACCGACGCGCCGGAGTTCAGCATGTGCTGGAAGGTCGGCTGGACCACGTGCACGCCCTCGGCCGTGTCGCGGAAGAACGTCGGGCCGGTGTGCAGCAAATAGGGGCTGGAGCGCAGCTCGCGGCGATAGCCCTCGGGCGCCGCCACGTCGTCGGGCGGGCCGGGCGGGCGCGTGCCGCCGGCGACGCGGGTGAGGCCCTCGTCGTCGCGACGGCCCATCGCCTTGTCGCGCGCGATGTGGCGCGTGACGCCGCTGTATGTCGCCAGCCGCCTGCCGTTCTGCAGCACCGAGCCGCGCGCGAAGGCCATGCGGCCGGTCACCCGCGTCGCCTCGCCCATCGACTCGATGGCCGGGCCAATCGCGCCGGCCTCGAGGAACGACACGGTCAGGCTCACCGTCATGGCGAAGCTGCCTGGCATCTTGCCGCCCGACGCCGCATGGCCACAGGTGGCGCACAGCGCATAGTCGGCGAAGGTCAGGATCGCGCCGCCGTGCAGGATGCCGCCGGCATTGGTGTGCAGGGCGGTGGTCGGCAGCGCGCAGTGCACGCCCTCGTCGCGGCGCTGGTAGTAGATCGGACCGATGTGATCCTCGAACGGATCGGACGGATCGAAGATGCTGTAGCCCGACAGATCCTGGGCGGTCAGCGAATCGGGCACGGTCATTCCTCTTGTCGACGCGGGCTGGCGCTGTATTACGGGAAAAGGCCGGACGCTGAAAGGCGTGCGGCTGCCGCTTTCGACAGGCGAACCGGAGGGAACGTGTCGGTATCCGCTCACAAGATCGAGATCGTGCGCGAGCCCCGCGAGGGCGGGATCGTGGCGCATGTGATTTACGACAATTCGCGGCGGCTCAACATCGTTGGGCCCGCCGCGCTGGACGATCTGACGGCGACCTTCCGGGAATTGGCGAAGGAGCCCGAGCTGCGCGTGGTGGTGTTCTCCGGCGCCGGCGGCAAGGCTTTCATCGGCGGCGCCGACATCTATCACATGGCCGACATGAAGACGGCTGACGAGGCCCGCGCCTTCATCACCCGGATCCACCTGCTGTGCCAGGCGATCCGCGAGTGCCCGGTGCCGGTGATCGCGCGCATGGAGGGCTATACGCTGGGCGGCGGGCTCGAGGTCGCGGCCGCCTGCGATTTCCGCATCGCCGCCGACAGCGCCGCCTTCGGCATGCCCGAGGTCAATGTCGGCATTCCCTCGGTGGTCGAGGCGGCGCTGCTGCCGCGCCTGGTCGGCTGGGGTCGCACCTCCTGGCTGTTGATGACCGGCCAGAACATCGGTGCGCAGAAGGCGCTGGAGTGGGGCCTGGTCGAAGCCGTGGTCAAGCCTGGGGACCTCGACGCGGCGATCGAGCGCGATGTCGCTGCCATCGTGGCCGCCGCGCCCAGGGCGGTACGCGCCCAGAAATCGCTGATGCGCCGCTGGGAGGGCCTGCCGCTCGACGAGGCGATCCGCGCCGGCATCGACGCCTTCGCGCAATCGTCCACGACGGGCGAGCACACGGAACGCATGGCCGCCTTCGTCAACCGCAAGCGGAAGTAGCCCTTCTCCCCGCGCAGGCGCTACGGGATGCACAGATGTCTGAGCTGCCATCCTGCGACGAGAGCGTGGAAGTAGTCGAGGCCATGGCGGAAGGTGATGGGTCCAGGCGGCTTGGCGGAAGCGTAGCCGTT
>JBFXAZ010000134.1:0-13574 GCA_050183765.1 Reyranellaceae bacterium
CACCTACGAGAACGGCGTGGTGCGCACGCCGAAGGGCTTCAAGGAGGCCTACAAGCAGTTCGTCGAGGGCGGCTGGACCAACGTCACGACCGATCCGCAATACGGCGGCCAGGTCCTGCCGGCGACGGTGGGCTTCGTGATGCAGGAGATGATCACCTCGTCGAACCTCAGCTTCGTCATGTATCCCGGCCTGTCGCATGGCGCCTACGAGGCTTTGCTCGCGCATGCCAACGAGACGATCAAGCAGACCTACCTGCCCAAGCTGGGCGAGGGCGTGTGGTCGGGCACGATGTGCCTCACCGAGCCCCATTGCGGCACCGATCTGGGCATGCTGCGCACCAAGGCCGAGCCGCGTTCGGACGGCAGCTACGACATCACCGGCACCAAGATCTTCATCAGCGCCGGCGAGCACGACCTGACCGACAACATCATCCACCTCGTGCTGGCGCGCCTGCCGGACGCTCCGGGCGGCACCAAGGGCATCAGCCTGTTCGTCGTGCCGAAGTTCCTGCCGACGGCCGACGGCAAGGCGGGCGAGCGCAACGGCATCCGCTGCGGCGCCATCGAGCACAAGATGGGCATCAAGGCCTCGTCGACCTGCGTGATGAACCTCGACGGCGCGCGCGGATGGCTGGTGGGCGAGGAGAACAAGGGCCTCAACGCCATGTTCGTGATGATGAACGCCGCGCGCCTGGGCGTGGCGATGCAGGGCCTCGGCATCGCCGAGACCGCGTATCAAAGCGCGGCGGCCTATGCGAAGGACCGCCTGCAGGGCCGCTCGCTGACCGGCCCGAAGAACGCCCAGGGTCCGGCCGACCCGATCATCGTGCATCCCGACGTTCGCCGCATGCTGCTGATCCAGAAGTCGTTCGCCGAGGGCGCCCGGGCGCTGGCCTACTGGATCGGCTCGCTGATCGACATCGCCCATCGCCATGAGAGCCAGGAGGAGCGCGAGAAGGCCGACGACCTGATCCAGCTGCTCACGCCGATCGCCAAGGCGCATTTCACCGACATGGGCTTCGAGGCGGCCAACCTCGCGATCCAGACCTATGGCGGCCACGGCTTCATCCGCGAGCACGGCGTCGAGCAGCTGGCGCGCGATGCGCGCATCACCATGCTCTACGAGGGCGCCAACGGCGTGCAGGCGCTCGACCTGGTCGGCCGCAAGCTGCCGATGAAGGGCGGCCGCCCGGCGCAGCGCCTGCTGGGCGAGATCAACGGCTTCATCGCCGCCCACAAGGACGAGGCGGCGATGAAGGAGTTCGTCGAGCCGCTGGAAAAGGCGATCGGCCGCGTGCAGGACTCGGCGCTGTGGCTGATGCAGAACGGCATGAAGAACCCGGACGAGGCCGGCGGTGCCGCGACCGACTTCCTCCGCCTGATGGCGCTGACCGCCATGGCCTATATGTGGGCGCGCATCGCCAAGGCGGCGCAGGCCGGCCTGGCCAAGGGCAGCGACAACGATTTCTACAACGCCAAGCTGGCGACCGGCCGCTTCTACGTGCAGCGCGTGCTGCCGCAGACCACGTCGCTGTCGCACCAGATCAAGGCCGGCGCCTCGACGCTGATGGCGCTGGACGCCGCCGCGTTCTGATCCGCGTCGCGCCGCCCGCGATCGGGTGGGGGCGGCGGCGCCTACGGTCGGTTGCACTCCAGTGAACCGCTGGAGCGTGTCGGTTTCCCGCTTTGCTCACGCTCCGGCCCGGTGATTGACGGCTTTATCACGTCGAGGATCCGCGAGCCTGTGCGATGGTTGTCCTTGAGATGTGCTTCCCCAATGTACATCTCTCCTCATCCGGGGCCGCTCCCCCCCAACCCCTGCGGTCCCAGTCTCGCTCGATCGAGCGGCCGGTCATTTTCCAATGACCGGCCTTTCTTTTTAGCGCAGGTGTGAATCTTTCGCCGCGCGCGCGAGATAGGCCTCCGCGTCCTCCGCCAGCAGCAGCCGGTCGTTCACCAGCGCCTCGACGGCGGTCTTTACCGCCGCGACGTAGGTCGCGCGATCCGCGTAGCGCTCGGCGATGGAGGGACGCGGATCGCCATTCGCCTCGCGTTCCGTCTTCGTGGCCGCGAACGCGAAATAGCTGCCGTCGCGATCGGCGAGCTCGCCGGTGGGGTAGGGCGCCTTGTACTCGTTCCAGCCGGTGTAGGTCGCGAGCGGCACCGCGATGTCGGGCAGGCGGACGCCGGCGACTTCGTTGCCGTCGGAATCGACCCTGCACACCAGCGTGCGATAGGCGCGCGGCGGCTCGACGAAATCGACCCAGTCGCCCGCTGGCGCGATGCTGTTGGTGCGCGTGATCACCGCGGCGCCGGGAATCGGCGGGAAGCCGGTGGCATCGGCCGCCACCAGCGTGCCGTCGGCGAGCGTCGGCAGGCGGCTGGGCGGCGGCTCCTTGCCGGAAGACACCCACTCGTCGAGCGCCACCAGCAGCGCGCGCACCGCGGGCATCGGGCTGTGCGGATTGCGCGGATTGCGGTTGGGGCCGGCGTCGGTGGTCGCGCCGGCGCGGCCGCCATGCTGCGTGCCGGCGATCATGTAGATGCGGGAGTTCGCCGGCAGGGCGACATCGCGCGCGCCCAGCGGGTCGGTGTGCAGGAGCGAAGCGCCCTTCTGCCAATACTCGGTCGAGGTATTGGTCTCGATCATCCGGGGATCGCTGTCGTCGCCCTGCAGCAGCGCGCCGCGCTTGCCGGTCAGCGGATCCTCCAGCATCGCCGTGGTGAACGGGAAGACGCTCTCGGGGAAGCCGTGATCCTCGTGCTGCGTGTTGGTGCGGAAAGCCTGCGCGAAGGGCTCGTTGAAGAAGATGCGGCCCACGCCGGCGGTATGCGAGTGGATGCCGTCGAAGACGCGTCGTCCCTGCTCGTCGCGATTGAAGCCCTGCGAGACGTGGTCGCGCAGATAGCGGCCGGCCTGGGAGAAGCCGATCGCCAGGGTGTGCGCGATCGGCCCGCCGATCGCGGCGCGCGCTCCAGCATCATGCCTGAGGTGGCTGATGAAGTCGCGCGTGGCGGCGAAGCCGATGCCCTGCACCTTGGGCGCGGTCGCGTCGTAGAACACGTCGTAGATCGAGCCCGGTGTCGGCTTGGTGCCCTCGGGCAGCAGCTTGACGGTGCGGTTGTCGACGAGGGCCCAGGCCACGTCGCGGCGGAGCTCGCCCTCGCGCTCGCGCACCGTCACGCGCACCTTCGATGGATCGGACGTGGCGGCGGGATAGGACAGGCGGAAGGTCTCGCTCGCCGGGCCGGGGCGCGTGCCGGAGCCGAACTCGTCGCGGATGCGGCGCACGATCGGCCGGCCGTCGTCGGTCGCGACCGGCGCGGTGAGCCCAAGGCCGAAATTGGCCCGCGGCGCGTCGGGGTCCCAGCCCGACCACACCAGCGTGTAGCCGCGCTTCAGCGGAAATCCGTTGCCGAGATCGGCCACTGTGCGCGGATCGTTCACGCCCTGCGGGCCGTCGCAGATGTTGCCCACCAGCATCTTGCGGCCGCGATTGTTGACCTCGTAGAGGATGCGGCCGTTGCCGCGCCCGGCGTCGGCCGGGCGCAGGATGAAGAAGTCGGTGGCGTACTCGACGAGGCCTGAGGCGTTCAGCGGCGCCTTGTCGATCAGCGCGATGCCGCGATTGCCGGGATGCGCGGGATCGAGCGCGCCGCGTGCGATGCCGACGACGCGTTCATAGGCGCCGGCATCGCCGAAGGGGGCGCCGTCGGCCAGCGGCTCGACGGCGGTGATCTCGATGGCGGTAATCATGCCGCCATACCTACCTTCCCCCGCTCTGCGGGGGAAGGTGCCCGAAGGGCGGATGGGGGTGCCGGCATAGCGGTCAGTTGCCGACAGGGGAGTGGTCGCACGAGCCACCCCCATCCGGCGCTGCGCGCCACCTTCCCCCGCCGCCGGGGGAAGGTAGTCAGGCTGCCGTGACTTCCTTCACCGTGAGCTTGAAGCCGTAGGCAGCGGGATCGACGCCGTCGAGTCGACCCTTGGCAGTCTCTCCCTCCGGATACATGAAGAAATTCACCACGGGGCCACCCGGCACCAGCTTGACGTCGTGGCTGTGGTTGAAGGCGATCCAGTTGCCTTCCCACGAGCCGAACAGGAAGCGCCGCAGATCCGGCATCTTGGGATCGTTGAGCGCCAGCTTGTTGTCGAGCACGACCTTGCGGATGTCGGCAGGGTCGGCCGGCGCCCAGCCGGTGCCGGCAGTCCAGAACTCGGCCCGGCAGTGCTGCGCCTTGCTGATGTCGGCGCTGCCCGTGCCCATCGCCGGGTAGTGCGCCGAGGGTGCCACGCGCACGCCGTAGACGTCGCGCGCCGGCACGCCCGCGGCGCGGCACAGGCCGACGAACAGCGCGTTGAGGTCGGCGCACTTGCCGCCAAGGTTGCCCGTCGTGAGCATGGCGCGGATGTCGCCGATGCCGCAGCCCCGCACCTTGGGATCGCGGAAGGTGTTCTCGACGATCCAGTCGTAGATCAGCTGCGCCTTGACCAGCGGATCGCTCTTGCCGGCGACGATCTTGTCGGCGGTGTCCTTGACGATGCCGTCGGTGCGGATCAACTCGCTGGGCTTGAGGAAATGGGCGATCTCCTCGGGCATCGCGCCGCTGCCTGACCCTGCGGCGAGCGAGACCGCCCGCGGCTGCGTGCCCACGCGCATGTTGACCGTCACCTTGCGCGCCTCGCCGCCGGCGGCCCAGGCCGCGTGGATCGCGCGCGTGCCGGTCGAGGTGTCGGTGTAGATGCCGATCGGCGTGTTGCCGCTCCAGGTCAGCGACTCCAGGCGCTGAAAGGGCCTGTCGTAGGGCACCGGCAGCCAGATGCGCGTGGCCCCTGATGTGGCCGGGATCTCGACCGTGTAGGTCATGTCGAAGCTGCGCCACTTGCCGGCGCTGGCGCGCGCCAGCGTGAGCGGGAGCGCGGTCGCCGCCGCGGATGCGGCGAGGAAGCTGCGACGATGCATGGTTGTTCCTCCTAGTAGCCCGGCCGCTCGCGCGGCTTGGAGCCGCCGCAAGATGCGGGCGTGTTTGTCGATGGCGAAGATCGGGGCGTGGAGGTCGTCGGCAGCCCGGTTTCCCGGCATTCGTCCCGCGGCGCCCGTACCGGGCAGCACTGACAGCACGACCTCGACTGCGGGTCGGAGCCTAGGACGTCTGGTGCGGCCTAGTCCAGTGCCGGCAGACCGATGAACATGCCCGCCCAGGCGGCGATCGAGACCAGAATGACGCCCGGCACCACGCGTGAGGCGAAGGCCGCGCCGCCATAGGTCACGGCGATGACGCATTTCACCACCGAGTTGCTGGTGAAGGCCGCGAGGATCGGCCACGACGCCTCCTGCGGCGTGACCTGGCCGGCACCGGCCATCGAGGCCACGGAGGCGGCGCCGGCATGCGCATCGGCCAGGCCGGCGGCGGCCGCGGCGATCACCAGGCCCGCCTCGCCCAGCCACTGCCTCAGGCCCGCCGAGGCCAGCAGCACGAGGGCGACGATCGCCGCCAGCAGGAACGCGGTCAGCGGATTGAAGGCGCGCTCGTCCTGTGACGCGTCCGCCGGCGCGTCCGACCGCACCGCGCGCCAGGCGAAGAACAGGCCGTATCCAACCGCGGCGGCTCCGGCCAGCGCCAGCGGGACGGCAAGGACCATCAGGGTCGGCCGATGAAAGGCGGCGACCAGGATGGCGAGCTGCACCACTGTGGCAACGGTCGACAGCACCGCGCCGGCCACGATCGGCCGCAGCGAGTCGGGTTGCCTGGCCGCGCGCTCGCCCATGCTCGCGATGGTCGCCGTGCTCGAGACGAAGCCCCCGGCGAAGCCGGCGATCGGCAGGCCGAAGCGCGGGCCGAGGACACGAACCGCGATGTGGCCCAGTGCGCTGATCGCCATCACGAGCACGACGATCATCCAGATCGTGCGCGGGTTGATGGCGTCCCATGGCCCCATGGCACGGTCGGGCATCAGCGGCAGGATCACCAGCGCCGCCGCGCCCAGCACCAGCGCGTCGCGCAGCTCCTCGGCCGTCAGCAGCGTGCGCACGAAATGGTGGATGCCGCGGCGGAAGGCCAGCAGCACGGTCATCACCACGGCGATGGCGCCGGCGACCGCGGGCTCGCGCAGCATCAACGCGCCCAGCGGCGGCATCGCGACAAGAGCGATCTCCGTCGTCAGGCCGGGATCCTCGTGGCTCGACCGGAGGTAGGCGAGGGCGGCGAAGCCGAACATCGCGACGCAGATGGTGATCAGAAGCGCAACCCCGCCGAGCTCGAAGGCGACGGCGCCGGACAGGCTGGCGATGGCGAAGGTGCGGATGCCCGCGGCCGCGCGTTCGGGGCCATCGCCCTTGCGCCGCTCGCGCTCGGCGCCCACGAGCAGGCCGATGGCCAGCGCACCGGCATAGCGCAGCATGAGGTCGGCGAACTCGTTCATCGTTTCACTATGAGAACGTCGGGGCTTTTGCGCCAGCAGCGGCTATGGGAACCTGCATCAACGATCGGCGGGAGGGAGCGTTCCATGGAATTCGGCGTCCTGTTCACCTCGCATGCCAATGCCGCCACCGAGCCGTATCCGCATCGCGACGTCCATGCGCGCGTCACGGCGGAGGTGCTCGAGGCGGAGCGCCTGGGCTACGACATCGCCTGGATCGCCGAGCATCATTTCTCGACGACCTACGGCATCATGCCGGACTGCTTCGCCTACATGGCCTATCTCGCGGCCAAGACCAGCCGCATCAAGATCGGCTCGGCGGTGATCACGCTGCCGCTCTACGAGCCCATCCGCGTCGTCGAGAATACCGCCTTCGTCGATATCCTCAGCGGCGGGCGGGTCATGCTGGGCATCGGCTCGGGCTACCGTCCCTACGAGTTCGTCGGCTTCGGCAAGGATTTCGACGCCCGCCGCGACGTGCAGGAGGAGGCCGTCGACTGGATCCTCGAAGCCTTCCATCGCCGGCGCTGGACGCATCAGGGCAAGCACTTCAAGGGCGCGGTCGAGGGCGAGTACGAGATGCTGCCGGTGCCGATCCAGGAGCCGCATCCGCCGCTGTTCATGGCCGGCGGCACCGACCGCTCGATCGCCTACTGCGGGCGCCACGGCTTCGGCCTGATGCTGTCGACCCTGGGCAGCCACGACACGCTGGCGAACCAGATCGCGATCTACCGGGCCGCGCTCAAGGACGCGCCGGAGACGCTGAAGAAGAATCCCGGCGCCGGCTGCGTCGACATCGCGCGCTGGGTCTATGTCGCGGAGAGCGACGCCGAGGCAAAGGCCGATACCGAGGCCGGCATCGTCAAGCACATCTCGCATTTCGGCGGCGCGGGCACCGCCGGCTATCTCGGCTCGGTGTCGGAGAAGAAGGGCGAGCTGCGCTACGAGGATCTTCTGGCGACGACGCTGCTGCACGGCTCGCCTGATACGGTGACGGCCAAGCTGCGCGAATTGCAGGCGCGCACCGGCCTGACCTCGCTGCTGCTGCACTATCCGCCGTACTACGGCCGCGAGAAGACGCTGAAGAGCCTGCGGCTCTTCGCCGAACGCGTCATGCCGGCGTTCCGGCCGCCCTCGCGCGCGGCCGCCTAGCTTGTCATCCGAGCGCAGCGAGGCAGGGCGATCGCCTATGGCCCACTTCCTACCTTCCCCCGCGGGCGGGGGAAGGTGGCGCGCAGCGCCGGATGGGGGTGGTTGTCGAAGACGAAGGCAGTTTCGCAAATCAGGTCGCGTCTGGTCGCGAGAGCCACCCCCATCCGTCAGCGCTACGCGCTGCCACCTTCCCCCGCCAGCGGGGGAAGGTACAGAAACACAGAAGGAGTCCCCATGAGCGAACAACACGTGCTGTCCGAAGTGAAGGACGGCATCGGCACCATCACCTTGAACCGGCCCGCGGTGCTCAATGCGCTGTCGGCACCAATGACCGAAGGGCTGATCGAGATCACCCGCGCCTTCGAGAAGGACGCCGCGGTGCGCTGCGTCGTGGTCCGCGGCGCCGGCGAGCACTTCATGGCCGGCGGCGACATCAAGGGCTTCCACAAATCGCTGACCGAGGACCGCGAGCGCCACCTCGCCAACTTCGAGATGCGCGTCGTCAAGGCGCACCAGCTGATCTATCACCTCAGGCGCATGGAGAAGCCGGTGGTCGCCTCGGTGCAGGGCGCGGCGGCCGGCTTCGGGCTCAGCCTGATCCTCGCCTGCGATCTCGCCATCGCCAGCGACGATTCATTCTTCACGCTCGCGTATCGTCACATCGGCCTGTCGGCCGACGGCGGCGCCACCTATTTCCTGCCGCGCATCGTCGGCGAGCGCAAGGCGCTGGAGATCGCGCTGCTGGGCGAGCGCTTCAAGGCGCCGGAAGCCAGGGATGTCGGTATCCTCAACTGGATCGTGCCGCGTGCGGAG
The DNA here is from genome assembly GCA_050183765.1 of Reyranellaceae bacterium. Classification (GTDB taxonomy): domain Bacteria; phylum Pseudomonadota; class Alphaproteobacteria; order Reyranellales; family Reyranellaceae; genus JAFAZJ01. Next base: position 8,387 of record JBFXAZ010000134.1, read on the forward strand.
CTGGCGGCCGAAACCGCCAAGCTGGCGCGCAAGCTGGCCGATGGCCCGACCTTCGCGCTGGGCAAGGCCAAGCTGCTGATCAAGGGATCGCTCGACAATTCCTGGGACGAGCACTCCCACCGCGAAGCCGAAAACCTCGCCGCCTGCGCCGCCACCGCGGATCACCTCGAGGGCCTGAAGGCCTTCATCGACAAGCGGCCGGTGAAGTTCCAGGGCCGGTGACGGCCGTAGGGGCGGAAGGCGGGCCGGCGACATCTGCACCGGCCACGCCACCAGCGCGGGCGTAGGAGCAGAATTAGGGAGCCGCCGACTCTCGCGGTACATCGGAGCCAGTCACTCGAACTGGAGTCCGCCCGATGGCCCGCAATCGCACGATCTCGCCCGACTTCTGGACCTGGGAGGCCGTCATCGACTGTGCGGCGATGACCCGCTTCCTGTTCATCGGCCTGTGGAACTTCGCCGACGATGGCGGGGTGCAGCCGTTGCGACCGCGCACGATCCGCATGCAGGTATTTCCCGGCGACGACATCGGCAATGACGCGGTGCGCGCGATGATCGAGGAGCTGGCGATGCGCAAGCTGGTGCGCATCTACGAGGTCGACGGCGTGGAGTATGTCTCGATCGTCGACTGGGAACAGATCCAGCGCGTCGGCAAGCATGCCAGGCGGCGGTATCCGGCCTTTCCGTCGCCTCGCGACGGGCAGGAGCCGCAGATGGAAGCACATGAGGAGCTCCCCACCGCGGCGTCAGCCTCCGACCATGGCAAACCATGGCAAAGCGCCTCGTCCGGCCTTCGACCATCGTCTTCCTCGGGGCCGCCCGGCGCCGCTGACGCGGGCGGCGAGAAGGAAGACCAATTCATCGATCCGGCGCCGCTGTCGCAGGCGGCCTGAACTTCAGGCCACCTTGGCGATCAGCTTGGCGAAGCCGGCGAGGTTCTGCTTGATGACGTCCTTGGTCGGCTGGTCGCTGAGCGTCGTGGGCGCGTTGTCGACCATCTCGAATTTCGAGCCGGCCATGGTGACCATGACCTCGGGCCGGTTGAAGACGAAGGACTCGAGGAAGACGAAGATCTGCCGCAGATGATATTGCGCGCGCGCGCCGCCCAGCGCGCCGGGCGAAACCGACATCATGCAGACCGGCTTGTTCTGGAACGGCTGGTTGGGCAGGCGCGAGACCCAGTCGATGGCGTTCTTCAGCGGCGCCGGAACCGAGTAGTTGTATTCCGGCGTCACGATGATCACGCCTGAAGCCGCGCGGATGGCCTCGCCGAGCGCCGTGACCGCGTCGGGAAAGCCCTTGGCCTGGATGTCGGCGTCGTAGAGCGGCAACGTGCCGATCGGCGGCGCCTCGGCGATCTCCATGCCCTCGGGCGCCAGCGCCGGCAGCGAGCGCACCAGTGCGCGATTGAGCGATGCCTTGCGCAGGCTGCCGCAGATGGCGATCACCTTGGCCATGTCGATTGCTCCCCCCAAAGAGTCAGATAATCAATGTCAGGCGGTCTTCTGGACGACGGTCTCGAGATGCTCGACCAGCGCCTCGGGCATCGAGTAGTTCGGCGAGTGGCCGGAATCGAGCTGCAGGATGTTGAACTTCATCGAGGTGTTGACCATGCGCTGCATCTGCAGGGTGATGGCGTTGTTGCGCAGGCATTCGATGTACCAGCGCGGGACGCCGCCGAAGCGCTCCTCGGTGTAGCTCATCGGCGTGGTGACGATCGAGGTCGCCTGCGGGCGCATGCGCGACATGGCGCGGTAGACGTCGGTGGGATCGCAGTCGTTGAAGAACAGCGTCGGCACGATCGAGCGCTTGAAGGTGTAGGTCATGCCGCCCGGCCCGGCCTCGTAGGCGCGGCGGATCATCGAGTCGGGATCGCTGGCGGTGATGTCGCGGTTGGTCTTGCCCGGCGGCGGCACCACGCCGGTGACGTAGACCAGGGCGCGGATCTTGCGCCGGCGCGCCTCGGCGGCGTGCGTGATGGTGAGGCCGCCCAGGCTGTGGCCGACCAGGATCACCGGGTCGGGCTCCTTGTCGAGCATCTTGGAAACGAAATCGACATAGGCCGGCAGGCTGACCGCAGCTGCCGGGGTCAGGTGGTCGTCGCCGCTGCCCGGCAGGTCGGGGGCCAGCGCCCTGTGGCCGCGCGCCTCCAGCAGCGGGACGACCTTTTCCCAGCACCAGCCGCCCTGGCAGGCGCCGTGGATCAGGATGAACGTTGCCACGCCGCAGCCCTACGCGCGCGCGGCGAATTCGACGCCGCAGCCGGCGTCGGGGATGAAAGATGTCGTGCCGCTGGGATTCACCCGATCCGGTCCCTGTCCTGCGCTTCCTCGTCCCGGCTGCTTAGCCTTCGCACTCGCGGGCTGCAAGCCGCCGTTTTTGCAACGCGGCCGCCCGGCTGGAGGTCAACCGAGGGTCGATACCGACAGGATACGTCCCGCCTCCCGGGCACGCGCCCTGCGCGGGCCGCGCGCATGGTCGGTCCATTCCAGCGCCGTGCCATCGTGATTGCGATCCCTGATGGTACGGTCCGCCCCCCGATCCAGCAGAAGGGTGACGGCCGCTGCCTGTCCCTGGATGGCCGCGGCGTGCAGGGCGGTTGCGATCCAATGACTGCCAGGCGGCATGGCGTTGACGTCGACACCTCGATCGAGAAGCAGCCGCATGGCATCGACCCGGCCACACATCGAGGCATAGGCCAGCGCCTGCTCGGCCGCGATCCTGCGATCGGTCGAGAGCGGCGGATGGTCGGGCACGGGCCGGGTGGTCGTTGCAATGGAGCCGTCGAGCCACGCGCCCAGCCAGGCGCCGTCGCCGGCGGCCGCGGCGAAGATGGGATTGTCGGTGCGCGCGCCACAGGCAAGCAGCGCCTCCACGCCATCGAGGATGCCGAACGCCAGTGCCGTCGCCAGTGGCGATCCATTGTCCCGCGGTCCCTCGACCGCCGCGCCATGGGCGCACAGCAGGCGCACCAGCCTGCCGGTCACGCCGGCCTCGCACGGATGGTCGGACGATACAAGCAGGTCCATCGTCGTGTTCCATCGCCCGCCATACAGGTCGCACAGCGCGTCGACCTCGGCGCCCGCCGTGAGCAGGATTTCGGCGATCTCGTCGGCATTGGGCACCGGATGCTGCAGCTCGTCCTCGATGCCGTTGGCCGCCACGTAGTGCAGCAGGGTCGCGTGATGCGCCGAAGCGGAGCGCGCCTGCACGAGGCCGGGCTCGACGGCCAGCTCCCGGCGCAATGCCGCAACATCGCCGCCGACGATCGCCGTCACCGCGCGCGCGAAGCCGGGCGTCTCCTGGGCGAGGACCTGGTCGTATCGGCTCATCGTCTAGTTGTTCCGTGGCGGCTTGCTGCCGGGAATCGGATCGCCCGAATCGCGCTCCTTGACCGCCTGCTGGAAGCCGACCTCCTCGGCGCGGCCCTTGAACCACTGGCCCTCAGGCGAGTGGTGGGTGAGGCCGTCGAACACCGTCGCCAGGGTCTGGGTGGTGCGCAGGCCCATGGTGTCGAAGGCCGCGTTGATCGCCGTTTTCTGCATCCAGAGCTGGTTCTTCGGCACGCCCGTCATCCGCGCGCAAAGCCGCGCGACCTCGGCGTCGAGCTGGTCCGCCGGCACCGCCTTGGTGATCAGGCCGATCCGCTCGGCCTCGCGTCCGTCGATCAGATCGCCGGTGAAAAGCATGCGCTTGGCGCGCTCGGCGCCGACGCGATAGACCCACATCATCGTCGTCGGGCAGCCCCAGACCCGTGCCGGCGGGTAGCCGATCTTCGCGTCCTCGGCCATCACGACCAGGTCGCAGCTCAGCGCGATGTCGCTGCCGCCGGCGACGGCATAGCCGTGCACCTTGCAGATCGTCGGCTTGTAGCTGCGCCACAGGCTCATGAAGTTCTGCGTGCAGCGATCCATGAACTGGTAGTCGAGGAAGGGATCGTAGGCGCCGTCCTGCGTGCCGGTCCGCGCGCGCGGCGCTTCGGCATAAGCCTTCAGGTCGTAGCCGGCGCAGAACGCCCGGCCGGCGCCCTGCAGCACGATCACGTGAACGAGGTCGTCGCGGTTGGCCAATTCGACGGCCTGGCGGATCTCGTCGGGCATGTCGCGGTGGATCGCGTTCAGGCGGTCCGGCCGGTTCAGCGTGATGGTGGCGACGCGGTCGCCGCGCCGATAGGTCAGGTGCTGAAAGTCCATGGTGGCCCTCGCTCACAGCGGCCGCAGGTCGTAGCCCAGCCGCGGGAAGTGCACGACGATGTCGCCGACCAAGGGATCGGCGCGGCGGATCGCGACCTCGCGGTCGTCGATGAACGCCAGCTCGCCGTCGACCGGATCGCGGCCGTAGTCGTCCGTGCGGATGCGCACGCGCTCGCCGGGCCTGGGGTCCTCGGGCTGCGGTGAGGAGGGACGCGACGGTTCGGGCGTGGCCGCGCGCGCCGCGGCGAGCGCGTCCTGGGCGCCGATCGGCGTCGGCGTGCCGTGGCCGAAGGCGCGCACCCTGGCCATCCAGGCGCGGATGCGACCGTACGCCGCCAGCTCGTGGGCCAGCCGCTCGGTGCGCGCGGTGACGAACCACAGCGCATGATAGACGGCGAGATCGGCGATGGTAGGCGCATCGCCGGCAATCCAGGCGCGGCCGTCTGCCAGCATCGACTCGATGGCGGCGATCTGCGGTCGCACGAGCGTTGCGCTGCGCGCGGCGGCGCGGCGCATCGTGGCCTCGTCCGGCTCGGGCAGGCCGCGCATGCGCGCGCGGTCGGCCTGCAGGGTCGGCGGCAGCACGTCCATGTTGTTGCCCGAGACATAGAGCGACATCGGCCGGAACAGGCGGTTCTCGGCCCAGTAGGCGACGGCGTCGGCCAGCGCGCTCAGATGCGGCGGGAACAGCGTCGGTTCGGGCACGCGCCGCTCCAGCTCGCGCACGATCAGCGCGGTGTCGCAGTAGATGTCGGCGCCGACCTGCAGCACCGGCGTGCGGCGATAGCCGCCGGTCAGCGGCGTGAGATCCGGCTTGGGCGCGATCGGCGGGATGATCACCGATCGCCAGGCCAGGCGCTTGTAGCCCAGCGCCAGCCGGGCCTTCTCGGAGTAGGGGGAGAAATCGTAGTGGTGGAGGATCAAGTGCTACTCGTCGTCAGCGGCCAGGCGCAGGAGAGCGGCGCCGGCACGCCGGTAGAACACCTTCTCCTGCC
>JBFXAZ010000135.1:0-13363 GCA_050183765.1 Reyranellaceae bacterium
GAGCGCGGACTGCTTCGTCGCCATGGGCGCCGCGGCGGTCCACACGCGCAGGATCCGGCTCGGCACCGGGGTGCTGGTGCCGTCCAACCGCATCGCGCCGGTCACCGCCAACGCCATCGCCACGCTCAACCAGCTCGCGCCCGGGCGCATCGATTTCGGTGTCGGCACCGGCTTCACCGCGCGTCGCGCGATGGGCTTCTGCGCGATGAAGATCAAGGACATGGAGACCTACATCGCGCAGGTCTACGGCCTGCTGCGCGGCGAGGTCGTCGAGTTCGAGATGGAGGGGCAGCGGCGGAAGATCCGCTTCCTCAACCCGGAACTCCCGCTGTTCAACACGAAGGACCCGATCAAGCTGCACCTCTCGGCCTTCGGTCCGCGCACGCGCGCGCTGACGGCGAAGCTGAACGCCGGCTGGATCGACTTCGTCGGCAATGTCGACGCCGGTATCCGCGAGGTGCAGGCGATGCGCGCGGCGTGGAGCGAGGCCGGCCGCGCCGTCGGCGATCTCGAAGCCACCGCCTTCGCGCTGGGCTGCGTGCTGGCCGACGGCGAGCCCGCCGATTCGCCGCGCGCCATGGCGCAAGCCGGCCCGCGCGCCGCCGTGATGCTGCACCGCGCCGCCGACGAGGCGATCCTCGGGCTGAAGCCCGGCATCGCCATGCCGACGTCAGGCCGGCCCGAGGTCGACGGCTACGTAGAGCTGGCGAGACGCTTCGAACCCAAGGACGCGCCCTACCTGCAGAACCATCGCGGGCATCTGATGTTCGTGAAGCCCGAGGAGCAGCGCTTCATCACGGCGGAGCTGATCAAGGCGACGTCGTTCACCGCCAGCGAGCGCGAGATCGTCGAGCGCATCCTGAAGCTGCGCGACGCCGGCTACAGCCAGTTCACCATCCAGCTCGTGCCCGGCCAGGAAGCCGCGATCGACGACTGGGCGAAGATCCGCAAGGCCGTGGGCTAGCCCCACACCGTCATTCCGAGCGCAGCGAGGAATCCAGGCCAGCCCTGGATTCCTCGCTGCGCTCGGAATGACAGGTTAAGCAAGACGCGCGGTTGGAATCGGCTTCTCCGCGGTCTGATACAGGCCCTTGAGGCTGTACTCGGCCAGCGCCTTGTGGCGCGCGACGGCGTCGGGATGCAGCTCCGACTCCGGCGGCACTTCCTCGAGGTGATACTTGAAGCGATCGGTGCCGCGCACCAGCAAGGCGCTGCTGCCGCGGCCTTCGGCCGGCTTCAGGCTGGTGGGCATGTAGCGCACGGCGAAGCCGCGGCGCGGCCAGCTGGCGCGGTTGGGACCGGAACCGTGCACGATCAGCACGTGGTGCAGCGAGACCTCGCCAGGCTCGAGCACGAAGTCGACGGCCTTGCTCTCATCGACCTTGGCCTCGATCTCCTGGCCGCGCGTCAGCAGATTGTTCGCGGCGAAGGTATCCCGATGCTCGAGCTGCGTGAGGTGGCTGCCGGGCACGACCTGCATGCAGCCCGACAGCTCGTTGCTGGGCGTGAAGGCGATCCACGCCGTCACCACCTCGGGCGCGGCGAGCCCCCAATACGTCGCGTCCTGGTGCCAGGAGACGAACTTGCCGTCGCCCGGCCCCTTGTTGAAGAAGGTGCCGCCGAAGCACAGGAGATCGGGGCCGAGGATGCTCTCGACCGGATCGAGAATGCGCGGGTCGCGCACCAGCGCGTCGAGCCAGGGGAAGACGAGATAGGGCTTCACGTTCATCAGGCCGCTGCTGAACGAGGCATCGGCCCGCTTCTCCGACTCCTCGAAGCGGCGGTTGAGCTCGTCCGCTTCGTCGCGCGAGAACGCCTTGATCTTCAGGTGGTAGCCGCGCTCGCGGTAGGCGTCGACTTCCGCTTTGCTCAATGCCGTGCCCATCGCGGTCCTCCTCATTCCAGCCTGTCATCCCGCGCGGAGCGAGGGATCTAGGCTGCAACTGGATCCCTCGCTCCGCTCGGGATGACAGATGAGATTCTAGAATGCGCCCGCCGGCCGCGCGAGGCCATAGTGCGCGCGCAGGGTTTCGCCCTCGTAGGCGGTGCGGAACAGGCCGCGCCGCTGCAGGATCGGGATCACCTCGGCAACGAAGACGTCGAGCATCGAGGGCAGCAGCGGCGGCATGACGTTGAAGCCGTCGGCCGCGCCGTCGTCGAACCACTCCACCATCAGGTCGGCGATCTGCTCCGGGGTGCCCGCCGTCACGTAGTGGCCGCGCGCGCCGGCGAGATAGGCGAGCAGCTGCCGCAGGGTCGGCTTCTCGCGCCGCACCAGGCCGACGATCACCTCGGTGCGGCTGCGCGCCGCCTCGACCGTGGCCGGGTCGGGGAAGTCCTCGACCGACAACGCCTTGTCGAGCGGCAGGTGGGAGAAATCGTGCCCGCCGAAACGCCCCGACAACCGCTTGCGGCCGATCTCGGGATCGGTGAGGTCGTTGAGCTCGCGCGACATGCGCTGCGCCTCTGCCTCGGTCGCGGCGATCACCGGGCTCAGCCCCGGCAGGATCAGCGCCTGGTCGAGCGGGCGGCCTTCCGCCGCCACCAACGCCTTGAGGTCGGCATAGAAGGCCTGGGCCGTCGCCTTCTCCATCTGCGCGGTGAAGATCGCCTCGGCGTGGCGCGCGGCGAAGCGGCGGCCGGTGTCGGACGAGCCGGCCTGCACGAAGACCGGCCGGCCCTGCGGCCCGCGCGGGATATTGAGCGGCCCGGCCACCGTGTAGTGCGCGCCGCGATGGTCGATCGGCCGGATACGCTCGGCACGGGCGTAGGCACCGCCCGCTCGGTCGTCGACGACGGCGTCGTCTGCCCAGCTGTCCCACAGCGCCTTGACCACGGTCATGAACTCCTCGCCGCGCGCGTAGCGGTCGGCGTGGCTGACCTGGCCCTCGCCGCCGAAATTGCGCGCCGCCGCCGCGGCCCAGGAGGTCACGATGTTCCAGCCCACCCGGCCGCCGCTCATGTGGTCGATCGAGGCGAACTGGCGCGCGAGGTTGAAGGGCTCGGTGTAGGTGGTCGAGGCGGTGGCGATCAGCCCGATGCGCGAGGTCGAGACCGACAGCGCCGCCAGCACCGTGATCGGCTCCAGCCAGGTGCGCCCGGCCGCCGCGCCGTCCTCGCCCATCGCCAGCTGGTCGGCGAGGAAGATCGAGTCGAACAGCCCGGCCTCGGCGCGCCGCGCAATGTCCTGGTAGTAGCGGATGTCGGTGAGCGCCAGCGGCGACGCCTCCGGATGCCGCCACGAGGCCTCGTGATGGCCGCGGCTCTGGATGAACAGGTTCAGATGCATGCGTCGGGACATGGTCGAACCTTACACCCTCTTGCCGCGGGGACCGGTTTGCGCGATGAAATCGGCGGCACCAGCACCCTCGGGCGTCGGAGGGCCGAATGAGCGATACGGACACCAAGCCGACTACAAAGATCGAGCCGAAGGTCGAGCGGCCGAAGCTCTACCGCGTGATCCTGGTCAATGACGACTTCACGCCGCGCGACTTCGTCACCGAAGTCCTGAAGGCGGTCTTCCGCATGACCGACGACCAGGCCTACCGCGTGATGATGACGGCGCATCGCCGCGGCGTCTGCGTCGTGGCGGTCTTCACCCGCGACGTCGCCGAGACCAAGGCCACCACCGCCACCGACATGGGCCGCCGCGCCGGCCATCCGCTGACCTTCACGACCGAGCCGGAGGAGTAGCGCCGCGCACGTAGCGGCGCGTCAGGATGCGCAGGCGGTCGCGGAAGTGCGGCCGCACGCGCGCGCTCCACTCGGTGTCGACCGCCGCCTTCCACGCCGCGCTTTCGGTCACTTCGGGTGCGCTCAGGTGATAGATGGCGACGTAGCGGTGCGAGCCGTCGGGGTCGAGCCCGCTGCGGTAGCGCCGCGCCGCCAGGGTGCCGGGCACCTTCGACAGCAGCTTCAGATGCTCCTGGTCGTACCAGGCGTTGAAGTCGGCCTCGTGCTCGGGCGCCACGTTCATGGCGTTGAGCAGGAACCCGCCGGCGCCTTCCGGCGCCTTCATGTCGCCGGGCGCGACCTGCTCGCCCTCGAAGCGCAGCAACCGCCTGCACATGCCGGTGACGCGCTTGGACCACACCGAGAGATTGTCGTAGGCGATCGCCTTGTACGGTGCGCTGCGCATCACGGACAACGAGTCGAGGTCGTAGGACGCGACCGCCACCGGCGAGCCGTCGACGTTGAGCCAGCGCTCGCACAACCCGAAGCCCGGCACGCGCTGGCGCTCGGGAATGTGCTCGAGGTCGTACCAGTCGTGGAACTCGTCCGCATGCGCGGTCGAGAAATCGAAAGCGGCGACGAGCAGGCCCCTGGCCATGGTGCGTTTCCTCCTGATGTTGGAGCGAGACTACTACCTTCCCCCGCTGGCGGGGGAAGGTGGCGCGAAGCGCCGGATGGGGGTGGTTGGTGCGACAACATCGGCCATCGAGACCGGTCGTGCTATCGGCACCCCCATCCGCCCTTCGGGCACCTTCCCCCGCAATGCGGGGGAAGGTAGTCACGCGCAAAGCCGCCCAGCGGCTGGCGGCCGCCATCGAGGATTGACGGCCCCTGCCGCGGGACTACCCTTCGCCGGTCCAGCCAGCAGGAGCACGCGAGCCATGACCGACAGGCTGATCTCCGGCGACAATCACATCGACCTCACCTACTGCCCGCCCAATCTGTGGTCGGATGCCGCGCCCAAGAAGTGGAAGCTCTTGGCGCCGCGCTGCGAGGAGCTCGACGACGGCCTGCACTGGTTCGTCGAGGCGCAGGACAAGGGCATGTGGAACGGCGTCGGGCCGGGCTTCCTGAAATACCAGCAGGGCTCGTTCCATCACGTCGACGAGATGCACAATGCCGGCTTCCGCTGGGATTACCGGCCGGGCGCCAAGCCGCGGCCAACGACGCCGGAGCTGCGCATCGCCGATCTCGACCGCGACGGTCTCGACGCCGAGATCGTCTATGGCTGCCTGATGATCAACGAGATGATCGCCGACCCGCAAATGCGGGGCTGGTGCGACGGCATCTACAACGACTGGGTCGCCGACTTCGCCAAGCGCGCCGACGCCAAGCGCGTCTTCCCGCTGGCCATCGTGCCCAACCATGACCCGATCGCCGCCGCCGCCGAGGTGCGCCGCTGCGCCAAGATGGGCATCAAGGGCGGCGACCTCGCCTTCAAGCGCATGTCGCTGCCGCTGTGGCACCACGACTGGTATCCGCTGTGGGAAGCCGCGGCGGAGTGCAAGTTCCCGATCTCCTTCCACTCGACCGGCTTCAAGGCGCTGCGCGCGCCCGACAGCCCGGCGATGGAGAAGGAGTACTTCACCGAGTACCGCCTGGTGCGCTCGGCATTGTTCCAGCTCGACACCATGGAAGTGCTGGTCTCGATGCTCGCCTCGGGCGCCTGCGAGAAGTACCCGGAGTTCAACTTCGTGCTCGGCGAGTCGGGCTGCACCTGGCTGCCGTACGTGTTCGACCGCCTCGACACCGAATATCACGACCGCGCCCGCGCGCTCGGCTTCAAGATGAAGCCCAGCGACTATTTCCGCCGCCAGGGCTACGTCACCTACCAGCAGGACAAGTACCTCGAGCCGATCGTGCCGATGATCGGCGAGGACAACATCATCTGGGGCGCCGACTACCCGCACCCCGATTGCCTGTGGCCCGACTCGAAGAAGGTGCTCGACGAGAACCTGGCGAACTTCTCGCCCGCGGTTCGCAAGAAGATCACCAGCGAGAACGTGGCGCGGCTGTATGGGTTGAATTAGACCCGTCGTCCTGAGCGGAGCGAAGGACCTTGCGGTGGTGCACTCAGGCACACCGCAAGATTCTTCGCTTCGCTCAGAATGACGGCTTAGCCGCGCCAGCGCGCGAGGTTGGCAGCGACGAAGGCGTCGTCGTGCAGTTCGGGATAGGTCGCGTAGAGCCGGTCGATGCCCTCGCTCTGGCCGGGGCTGAGCTTCTCGTGCGGATCGAGGCAATGCGTCGCGCTCATCAGACCCTGGCGGCGCAGGATCTCATGGCAGCCCGGGATGCAGCCGGCGAAATCGTGGTCGACGTCGAACACGACGCTGTTGCAGTCGGTGACGAACGAGTCGAGCGCCAGGGTCTCGGGCGTCACCGCCGCGCCGCTCGAGACCGCCAGCTTCAGCTTCTCCAGCAGCTCGACCGCGCCGCGCGTCCACACGCTCCAGTGGCCCAAGAGACCGCCGCGAAAGCGCAGCGTGATCTCGCGGTTGCCGGTACGGACCACCATCGGCGTCACCAGGTCGGCGACGATGTGGTCGTCGTTGCCGGTGTACAGCGTGATGCGCTCCTCGGCCTGCGCCTGGGCGATGCCGAAGGCGACGTCGAGCGTGCGGTAGCGGTTGAACGGGGCGACCTTGATCGCCACCACGTTGTCGATGGCGGCGAAGCGGCTCCAGAAGCCGCGCGACAGCTTGATGCCGCCGACAGCGGTCTGCAGGTAGAAGCCGACCAGCGGCATCTCTTTCGCCACCGCACTGCAGTGCTCGATCAGCTCGTCCTCGCTGGCGCCCTTCAGCGCCGCGAGAGACAGCAGCACTGCGTGATAGCCCATGGCGCGCGCCGTGCGCGTTTCCTCGACCGCCTGCGCGGTCCTGCCGACGGCGCCGGCGATCATCACCAGCGGCCGGTCGGTCCATTCGCGCGCCGTCTCGATCGCCAGCTCAAGCACCGGCTTGTAGAGCCCGACCTCGCGGATCGCGAACTGCGTCGAATGCACGCCGACGGCGAGGCCGCCCGAACCGGCATCGACGTAGTAGCGGCTGATCGCGCGCTGCGATTGCCGGTCGAACTTGCGATCAGCGTCGAGCGCCAGCGGATGCGCGGGAATCACGGCCCCGTGGCGCTGGATCGCCCGCACGGGCGCCGGCAGTTCGCGCCTGTGGAGTGGTGTGGTATTTGTCTGGGCGGCGATCCTAACTCCTTCGTCGTCCTGAGCGCAGCGATGGACCTCGCGGTACTGCGGTCACTCGCTGGCGCGGCCTCCGTTGCGACCACCGCTGGGTCCTTCGCTGCGCTCAGGACGACATTGTGGTTATCCCAATTCCGGACCGGCCAGCGCGAAGACGTGACTGGGATCGTCCAGTCCCTTCGCCGTGCCCAGCGTCATCCTCATATAGGCCCGAGGCGTAACCCCGCCCTGCTCTTCGATCCATGCTCGCACAGCCCGATGCGCTTCCGGCACATCGATGATGAACGGCCCCACGGCCGATGCAGCGACCTTCGAGATCAGCGCCAGCGCGATCGGCTCGCTGTCGGCGATCACCGGACCGATCGACGTGGCGGTGCGGCCCTCGCGGCCCAGCGCGTAGCCGGTGATCGCGCCCGACGGAGTCTGGGCGATCCAGGCCAGGCCAGGCTGACGCAGCAGCAGATGGGCCAGGATCGTCGGGCGCTCCATGCCGCTCAGCGGCCGGTCGTAGGTCGCGAGCTTCGACAGGTCGGCGATGGTCGCCGGCCGGATCTCGATGCCCTGCGGCGGCGCAACGGGCGTGCCTCTTGCAGCATCGAGGTGCCAGCGGCGGATCGAATAGAGGTCGTGGAAGCCCAGCGGCAGGTAGATCGGCCGGCCGAGCTCCGTGGCATCGAGCCCGGCGACGGCACCCATGTCCCGCACGTCGGCGATGCAGCGCTTCAGCAGGCCCGTGCCGACGCCGCCGCGCCTTCGATCCCTGGTCACCAGCACCATGCTGATCCACGCCAGGCGCTGGCCCAGCGGCAGCACCAGCGAGCTCGCCTGCCATTTGCCGTCCGGCCCCGTCAGGCCGAAGCCGCGGCCGGCGCCCAGCATGAAGCGCCAGTCGGCGACGTTCTGGTTCCAGCCGGCCTCGATCGACAGCGGCCACACATCCTCGGCGTGCCCGGCCTCGATCGGCCGCACGTCGAGAAGCTCAGTACTTGCCATCGCGCACCTCGTAGTGCGTCGGCTTGTTGTGCGTGGCCATGTCGCGTGAAAGCCAGTCGGCGTTCCACTCGATCATCGTGCGCAAGGGCACGCTCGGCGCTCCGAACTCCTTGACCATGCGCGCCGCGTTGTTGATCCAGCCGGTCGGTGCCGGTGTGCCGGTGAATTTCGGTGTCTTGCCCAGCAGCTTGCCGAACTCGGCCGCGACATCGGCGACGGCGAAGGTCTCCGGCCCGGTGACGTTGATCGGCGAGGTCGGTGTCGTGGCATGCGCCAGGCAGCGCAGCGCCACCGTATTCGCGTCGCCCTGCCAGATCACGTTGGCGTGGCCCATCGACAGGTCGATGGTCTCGCCGTCGCGCACCTTGCGGCCGATGTCGTGCAGCACGCCGTAGCGCATGTCGATGGCGTAGTTCAGCCGGAACAGGCGGCCGGGCGTGCCGTGCCGCGCCGAGAAGTAGGAGAACATGTGCTCGCGGCCGGCGCAGGAATAGGCGTAATCGCCGGGCGGCGGCACCGCCGGCACGTCCTCGGTGGCGCCGCCGCCGTCGACCGGCACGAAGGGATACACGCAGCCGGTCGAGAAGGCGACGATGCGCGAGGCCTTGAACACCTCGGCCACCATCGCCGGCACCTGCACGTTCATCGCCCAGGTCAGCGGCACATCGCCGGTCGCACCGAACTTCCGCCCGGCCATGAAGACGAGGTTGGGCAGCTTGGGCAGCGCCTCGAGCGCGGCGCGGTCGAGCAGATCGGCCTGCAGCGTCTCGACGCCGGCCTTGTGCAGCGACTCGCGCACGCCCGCCTCGCTGAAGCGGGCCACGCCCACGACGCGCCGGTCCGGCGCCGCGCGCTTGGCCAGGCGCGCCAGGGTCGGGCCCATCTTGCCGGCGACGCCGAGGACGAGGATGTCGCCCGGCGCCTTCGCGAGGTCGGCGACCACCGCCGGCGACGGCGTGGTCATGAAGTCTTCCATGGCTTCGACCGTCTCGAAGCGCTTGGGCAAATCGCTCATGCGGCAGCCTTCAGTTTCTCGCGCGGCGCCGGCGCCATCGGCCGCAGTTTGGTGAAGTCGATCTCGGCGCCGACGGCGAAGCCCGGGCAGCCCAGCGAGCCCAGCATGATCGTGCCGCCCTTGGCGCGCAGCCGCGCCGGCTTGCCGGGCAGCTTCTCGTAGAGCAGCGGATGGGCGGCGACGAAGGCCGCCTGCTCGGCCTCCGGCGCGCTCGACATGCCGTCGATGAAGTGGTGGGCGTTGCGCTCGACATGGGTCATGCCCAGCAGCGAGACCAGCGCCAGATCCTGCTGCAAGCTGATGCCGGGCTGCGTCGTCAGGTCCTCGGCCGACATGAAGTGGCCCGGGCCGAGCTTCGCCACGCGCGCGGCGTTGAGGATCGACTTGTAGAAGCCCTTGCAGTTCTTGCTCGAGACGCCGGCATAGCCCAGCGCCAGCGCGCGCGGAAAGGCCGAGAGCTCGCCGTCGGACTCGTCGATGATCACCGGACGGTACTTCGCCAGGGCCTCGACCGATCGGCTAAGCGCGTTCTGGCGCTTGATCGGCTGCTCGATGAACAGGGTGCGCCGGACCATGTTCGCCAGCGCGGGCGTCTCCTCGACCTTGCGCCACAGCTCGACGATGCCGTCGACGTCGTCATACTGCTCGTTGCCGTCCAGGGTGACGCGGTAGTCGCCCGCGCCCCTGTCGAGCACGCCGGCGATGCGGGTAAGCCGATCGAGATCGGCCGCGACATTGCCGCCGACCTTGAGCTTGTAGTACCGCCCGCCATAGTAGGCGACGACCTCCTCCAGCGTCTCCGGCAACCCATCGTTGACGCGTTCGGAAGCCGGACGATCGGCAGCAGTCAGCGGATCGACCAGGCCCACCGTGTGGCGCAGCGCGATGCTGTCGCGCGGCTTCAGGCCGGCGAGGAACGAGGCGAGGTGGCCGGCTTGGATATCCGGTGTCAGGTCGGTGGCGGCGATGCGCGGCACGTTGGCCGCGATCATGGCGGCGAAGGACTGGCCGGTGGCCTTGCCCACTGCGTCGATGATCGCGCGATCGAGCAGCGCCGGGCCGTAGGACGCGACCAGCGGATTGAGACCCAGCGCCTCGCCGCGCGCGATCTGCTGGCGGTAGGTGCCGGCGTAGAGGCCGAACGGCGTGTCCCAGCCGCGCGCCTGGTAGTGCTCGATGGCGATCTGCAGCGCCTGGCGCAGCTGGTCGAGGTTCTGCGCGTCGGTGAAGGCCGGGCTCTTCTCGAACCATTTCGCGCCCAGCGCCTCGGCGGCGACACCCTCGCTGGTGCGGCCGTCCTCCAGCGCGATGCGCACGCGCAGGATCGCCTGCGTGCCCTCGGTCACGGTGATCACGCCGAAGCGGAACGGCAGGCGCAGCCTGTGATCGCGCTCGAAGCGGTCGGCGGATTCGAGCCTTATCTTCATGCGCAACTCCTACCTTCCGCTGGCGACGCAGCGATCGCATAGGACGCTGCTCCCTTCTCCCCGCGCAGGCGGGGAGAAGGTGCCGAGCGTCAGCGAGGCGGATGAGGGGCTTCGCGGTGCTTCAAGAGCAACGGCAATAGTCGTTGCGCGAGGAAGCCCCTCATCCGCCCTTCGGGCACCTTCTCCCCGCCTGCGCGGGGAGAAGGAAGACCCTGAGAACCCTGCCTTCACGATCCGTGCTCCATCAGCCCCTGCACATAGCCGATCATGCGCGCGGCGCAGGTTGGTCCGTCGGGTTCGTAGACGAAGGGCTCCATGGCGATCCAGCCGGTATAGCCGGTGTCCTGCAGCGCGCGAAGCACCGGCGCGAACTTGTCCCCGCCCTGCCCCGGGCCGCGGCGATTGCGGTCGTTGAGCTGCACATGCGCCAGCAGGCCGGTGGGCATCCAGCGCCGGATCGCGTCGGCCACCGGCTCGGCCTCCTCGTGCGCGGCCGCCAGGGTGTCGATCATCGTGCGCAGCGCCGGATTGCCGTCGCGCCGCACGATCTCGGCCGCCTCGGCCAGCGTGTTGACCAGGTTGCAGTCCGGCCGCGCCAGCGGCTCGATGCAATAGGTCACGCCCGCCTGTCCCGCCTCCGCGGCGGCGATGCGCCATGCTTCCTGCGCGCGCTTGACGTCGTCGGGCTCCTCGACGCGCCGCTGCGCCGGCGAGCCGTGCACGAGGTAGTCGCCGCCCAGCTCGGCGCACATTTCGACCAGCGCGCGCAGGACATCGACGCTCTTCTGCCAGACCGCGCGGTCGGCGCTGGTGATCGACAATCCCGCCGGCGCAGCGAGCAGCCAGTGCAGGCCGCTGACGGCGATGCCGGCGTCGCCGCACGCGTTACGGATTTCGGAACGCTGCGCCGCCGACATGGCGTAGGCCGCCTCGCCGAAGGTGAAGGGCGCGACCTCCAAACCCTCGTATCCCAGCGATTTCGCCAATGCGCATTGGCGCGCGAAGGGCAGCTCGCGGATCACTTCATTGCACAGCGACAGTTTCACGGAATATCATCGCTCCAGCGCGAGACGGGGGCGCATGATAGCAGAGAGATCGAGATGACGAGGCTGGCCGCGTTGGTGCGCCAGTACTGGCCGACGGTGGCGCTGTTCGCGCTGCTGCTGGCGCTGTGGCAGCTGGCCGTCAGCGTCTTCGAGATCCGCGCCTATCTGTTGCCGCCGCCCGGAATGGTGTGGGATGCGCTGTGGTACAGCGATTTCTCGTGGGGTCCGCATCTGTGGATCACCACCTTGGAGATCGTCGGCGCCTTCCTGATGGCGGCGATCGTCGGCGTGGCGCTGGGCACGGCGATCGCCTGGTCGCCGCTGATCGCCAACGCGCTGATGCCGTTCCTGGTGTTCGTCAACACCCTGCCCAAGGTGGCGGTGGCGCCGCTGCTGCTGATCTGGATCGGCTACGGCATCCTGCCCACCATGGTGATGGGCGCGCTGATCGGCTTCTTCCCTGTGGTGATCAACACCGCCGTCGGCCTGTCGCAAGTCGAGACCGACATGCTCGATCTGGGCCGCGTCTTCTCGGCGCCGAAGTGGAAGATCTTCCTGAAGATCCGCATCCCCAACGCGCTGCCCTATATCCTGAGCGCGCTGAAGATCACGGCGACAGCGGCGGTGGTCGGTGCCATTGTCGGCGAGTTCGTGGCCTCGCAGAGCGGGCTGGGCTACGTCATCGCCAACACGCAGAGCAGCATGAACACCGCGGTGGCCTTCGCCGCGCTGATCTGGATCTCGGCCGTGGGCCTGGCGCTCTATGGCCTGGTGGTGGTGCTGGCGCGCCTGTGGGCGCCGTGGGCCGAAGGCGTGGAATGAACCCCAACGACGGAGAGGGCGCATGATGAGGATCGGATCGATCGCGCTGGCGGCGCTGCTGGCGATGGCCGGCACCGCCTCGGCGGAAGAGAAGTTCAAGTTCGCGCTGAACTGGTTCGCGGTCGGCGACCACGCCGCCTACTGGGTGGCGCTGGAGAAGGGCTACTACAAGGCCAAGGGCCTCGACGTGACGCTCGAGAACTCCAAGGGTTCGGGCGACTCGATCGCCAAGGTCGACACCGGCCGCGCCGATGCCGGGCTGGCCGACGCCGCCGTGGTGATCGCCTCGCGCGCCCGCGGCACCACGGTGCAGGTGGTGGGCATGGTCTTCGACAAGACGCCGCTCAACATCTTCAGCCTCGCCAGCAAGCCGCTGAAGACGCCCAAGGACCTCGAGGGCAAGACCCTGGGCGCGCCGCCGGGCGACAGCCAGCGCCAGATGTTCCCGGCCTTCGCCAAGCTCACCAAGATCGATGCGTCCAAGGTCACCTGGGCCAACATCGAGCCGGCGGCCAAGATCGCCGCCGTGGCTGAGAAGCGCATGGACGGCGTCGGCGACTACAGCACCGGCCTGCCGTACTACGAGAAGGCCGCGGGCAAGGGCAACGTGGTGATGATGAACTGGGCCGAGTTCGGTTTCGACATGTATTCGATGTCGATCATGGCCAGCGCCAAGACCATGAAGGAGCGGCCCGCCGTGCTCAAGGCCTTCCTGGAGGCATCGTACCAGGGCTGGCGCGACGTCATCGCCGACCCCAAGGCGGCGATGGAGATCTTCAAGAAGCGCGTGCCCGAGATCGACGCCGAGGTGATCGCACCCAACATGCTGCTGGGCATCGCGCTGATGAAGACCGAGCGCTATGCGAAGGGCGGCATCGGCTTCATCGACGAGAAGAAGATGTGCGATTCGGTCGACCTGGTGAACACCTACATGGGCCTGCCCAAGAAGGTCGACTGCAAGGACGTGTACAACACCTCGTTCTTCACCAAGGTCGAGATGCCGAAGTGATGGCTCGTCTTACCTTCCCCCGCTGGCGGGGGAAGGTGCCCGAAGGGCGGATGGGGGTGGCGGCATCGCGGCCGCCCTCGATGATGGGAGTCGTTGCGCCGGCCCCCCCCCCCACCCGCG
>JBFXAZ010000136.1:0-13313 GCA_050183765.1 Reyranellaceae bacterium
GCCCTTCGCGCTGCCGTACCAGCACGTCGGCCAGGCTCATCTGACCACTCTGACGCTCGCTCATCGATCCGCCTCCGCCGATCGACCATACGAATCACAACCCCTAGACTTCTGCAAACCTCCCGCTTGCGGGGAGAGGGAGACGGGTCGAGGTCTATCCTGCGGCGCAGCCGCAGGACGGGCCGCAGGTGCACGAGGGTCCGCACTGGCAGGTCTCGGGCTGGCTGGCGCAGCCGCAATCGGCCGCGGCGCTGGCCGCCATCTCGGGCTCGGGGGCGCACGCGCAGACGGGCGCGCAGGTGCAGGGGTTGCAGGTGCAGGTCGTAGTCATCGGTGAACGCCTTCGGTTCGGGTTGCGATGGGCGTGGTGTACGCTTCGCCGCGAACGGGCGATTGAACGCAGGGGCTGACGTCACGTGGCTATCGTCGGCCGGGGCCGCATCGTCGTCTGGGAAGGCGCCAGCCTGTGGCTGCTGGCTGGCGGGCAGCAGCCGGCCGTGCTGCGCCCGCACGCCCATCACGCGATCCAGATCACCTTCGGCCTCGCGGGCAGCTTCGAGATCGGCGTCGGCGACGCGCGCCTGGGCGGGCCCGTCGCCGCCATCGCCTCCGACGCCGGCCACACCTTCCGCGCCAGCGGCGCCGTCGCCTTCCTGTTCATCGCGCCGGAAAGCGCGGCGGGCCGCGCCATCGCCGCGGCGCTGTTCGCCGAGCGGCCGTGGGCCAGCCTGCGCGGCGCGGCGGTCGAAGCGTCGCTCGACGAGCTGCGCCGCTGCTTCGACGCCGGAGGCGGCGAGGACGAGGCGCGCGACGCGGGGCGACGCATCCTGGAGCGGCTGCCGGCGGCGAACGAAGCGCCGCGCGCCGATGCGCGCGTGCTGGCGATGATCGACTTCGCGCGCCGCCGTCTCGAGGATCGGGTGAGCCTGCCGGCGGCGGCGGAGGCCGTGCGCCTGTCACGCGGCCGCGCGCGCCACCTCTTCGTCGAGCACACCGGCCTGCCGTTCAAGACCTACGTGCTGTGGCTGCGCCTGCAGCGCGCCGTGAGCCTCTACGCCGCCGGCCGCCCGCTCACCGAAGCCGCGCACCAGGCGGGCTTCGCCGATTCGGCCCATCTCAGCCGCACCTTCCGCCGCACCTTCGGCCTGCCCGCCGCGGCGCTGAGCCTGCAGCATGGTTGAGCGCCGCGGCCTAGGCGCAGCCCTCGAGGAAGATGTCGACCGCCGCCTCGACCAGCGCATCGCTTTCGCGTCGCGACGTGGGCAGGCCGAGCAGGGCGTTGCGGCGCTGCACGCCCATGGCCATCTCGACGAAGATCTGTGCGGCACGCGGTATATTGTCCAGTCGCTTCAGCCGGCCCTCGTCCCGCAGCCGCTCGAGCGTGCGGCGTACGCCATCGACCGCCCGCCCCTGCACCTGCTGGGCCAGCTGCGCGACCTCCGGGAACTGGTGCGACTCGGCGGAGATCAGGCGGTTCAGCCCGGCCGTCACCCACGCCGTCTGCGCCGCCGCCAGCGCGCGACCCTGGCGCAACAGCGCCGCCCGCGCATCGCCGGCCTCGGCCGCCGGTGTCGCGTCCGCCGGCTCCCCGGGCATGGCGCTGTCGAGCAGGCGCTGGAACACCGCCGCCAGGATCTCGTCCTTGCCGGCGTAGCGCGCGTAGATCGTCTTGCGGGAGGCGCCGGCGGCCCTGGCGATCGCGTCGATCGTGGCGCGCGTATAGCCCTGCTCGATGAACACGGCCTGCGCCGCATCGAGCAGACGCTCGGGCAGGCGCGCGGAATCCTCGGCCGACAGCCGTCCGGGGCCGCGCGGCCGGCGGCGGCGCGCGGCGGGCGCCGTCATGGACATGGAAGCCTTGCTCATCGCCGCACCATAGGGGCTGGGGATTAAAGATACAAGATCGTTCCTTTGTCTCTTGACAAAGGAACTGTATCGTCTCTTTATGCGCGCATCAAAGAGACGATATCGTTTCTTTAATCGAGAGGACGGTTCCATGCAGAGCAAGAGCCTGCCGGCGCGCACCGACGTGCTGGTGATCGGCGCGGGTCCGACGGGCCTGGCGCTGTCGATATCGCTGGCCCAGGCCGGCGTCGACCACGTGC
This sequence comes from Reyranellaceae bacterium, assembly GCA_050183765.1. Taxonomy (GTDB): domain Bacteria; phylum Pseudomonadota; class Alphaproteobacteria; order Reyranellales; family Reyranellaceae; genus JAFAZJ01. Next base: position 2,106 of record JBFXAZ010000136.1, read on the forward strand.
TGGTCGACCGGCTGGCACAGGGTCTCAACACCTCGCGCGCGGCGGTGATCCACGCGCATACGCTGGAGGCGCTGGGCGGGCTGGGCGTCGCCGACGCGCTGGTGGCCGAAGGCCTCAAGGCGCGGCACTTCTCGATCCGCGAGCGCGACCGCGCGCTGGTGCGGCTGGGCTTCGGCGCACTGCCGTCGCCCTTCGCCTACCTGCTGATGGTGCCGCAGGACGCGACCGAGCGCGTGCTGGCCGACCGGCTCGAGACGCTGGGCGGCGGCGTCCATCGCGGCGTGACCGCCGAGGCGGTGAGCGAGAGCCGCGGCGCCGTGCAGGTGCGGTTCGACGACAACGGCACGCCGCGCAGCATCGAGGCGCGCTACGTGGTCGGCGCCGACGGCATCGACAGCATCGTGCGGCGCAGCGCCGGCATCGAGTTCGACGGCGGCCGCTACGCGCATTCCTTCGTGCTGGCCGATGCGAGCCTCGACTGGCCGCACGGGCGCGACGAGGTGATGCTGTTCTTCGCGCCGGCCGGTCCGGTCGTGGTGGCGCCGCTGCCCAACGGCCAGTTCCGCATCGTCGCGGCGATGGAGAACGCGCCGGAGCATCCCGGCGTGGCCGAGATCCAGGGCCTGCTCGACGCCAACGGCCCGCGCAACGGCGGCCGCGCGCGCGTGACCGGCGTGGCTTGGAGCTCGCGCTTCCGCATCCATCATCGGCTGGCGCGGTCGTACCGGCGCGGCCGGCTGCTGATCATGGGCGACGCCGCGCACGTGCACAGCCCGGCGGGCGGGCAGGGCATGAACACCGGCCTGGTCGACGCCGTCGTGCTCGGCCGCCTGCTGGCCGACGTGGCGAAGGGCACGCGGCCGGACGCGGCGCTCGACCTCTACGAAAGCCTGCGCCGGCCGGCGGCGGCCAAGGTGCTGCGCCTGGCCGACGGGCTGACGACGATGGCGATGACCACGGGGCGGCTCGCGCGCTTCGTGCGCGATCTGCGCCTGCGCATCATCGGCGCGCTGCCGCCGGTGAAGCGGATGCTGATGATGAACCTGTCGGGGTTGAGTCGACGCGATGCCGCGCGGATCGCGCCCTGAGCGCCGGCGCGCGGCGAACCGTCAGCGCTTGGTCGACGTCGCCGCCTTCAGCGCATCCCAGGCCTTCTGCGCCGCTTCGTCGAAGGCCTTGCGCGATTCGCTGAAGGCGTCGCCCAGCGCCGTCCACGATTCGCGGCCGGCGTCGCGCAGCCGGTCCATGCGCGCGTCGGCGGCTTCGGCGACCTCCTTCAGCTGCCGCAGCGCCTCCTCGAGCTGGGCGCGGCGCAGCGCGGTGGCGTCGGCGGCCTGCGCCTGCAGCTCGTGCAGCATCGGGCGCAGCGCCTCGCGCTGGCGCTTCAGCTCGTCGATGGCGCGATCGGCCTCGACCCTGAGCTCGGCCTGCAGCTGGCCCGCATGCGCCTCCAGCTTGCCCAGCATGACCTCGATCTCCTCGAGCCGCGCCTCCGCCCATTGCCTGAAGGCGTGCGCACTGTTGTCCTGCTCGCTCATCGTGCCCTCCGTCGCGTCGAAGCCCATCCTGGGGCTGGATATCGGTGTCCATGCGGCAGCCCGCCAGTGGCCGCCGGCGCGCCTGCGTCAGACCTGCCGCGCCCGGCCCGACAGGCGCGCCACGACCGGGTCGATGGTCACCAGGGTGAGGCCCTCGGCCGCGGCCTGGGCCACCAACATGCGGTCGTAGGGATCGCGGTGCGCCGCCGGCAGGTCGGCGCTGGCCACAGCGTGCTCGCTGGTGACCGCCAGCTCCTGCCAGCCATGGGCGAGCAGCTCGCGCCTCAGGCGGCGGGTGTCGACCCGCAGGTCGGAACGGCCGAGCGCCAGCTTGGCCGCCACCTCCCACAGGCTGGCGGCGCTGAACCACAGCTCGTTGGCCACGTCGTCGAGCAGGCGGCGGGCGGCGGGGGACAGCTTCTGCGGCTCGCCCGCGGCGCGCAGCAGCAGGTGGGTGTCGACCAGCAGCCTCACGCGCCACCGATCCGGTCGAACTCGTCGGGCACGGCGATCTCGCCCGCCATGAACCCCAGCCGGCGCGCCCCGCCCACCTCGTCCGGCCCCAACGGCACCACCTTGGCCACCGGCTTGCCGGCGCGGGCGATGACGAAGGGGGCACCTTGCGAGGCTTGGTCGACGAGTCGGGAGAGCTGGGTCTTGGCGGCGTGGATATTGACGGTTTTCATGGATTTAGCTTCGGACTTAGTCCGCTCAGCTTAGTCCATTTTACATGGCCTGCGAAGCCACTTGTGAGGGTCGAAGGGGATGATGGTCGGGCATTCTAACCGGTCGCGGTTAAGCCTTCGTGTCAGCCTCGCCCTTGAGCTTGGTCAGGTAGGCGTCGAGGCGATCGAGTCGCTGCTCCCAGACGCGCCGCTGTCTGCCCAGCCAGTCCTCGGCCTGGGTCAGTCGCTCGGGCGCGAGGCGATAGGTGCGCACCCGGCCGGTCTTGGTCGACGTCACCAGCCCGCAGCCCTCGAGCACCTTCAGGTGCTCGACGAAGGAGGGCAGGGCCATCTTGAACGGCGCGGCGAGCTCGCTGACCGAGGCCGGCCGCTCGCTCAGCGCCTCGACCACGCGGCGACGCGTCGGATCGGCGAGCGCGCGGAAAACGTCATCCATGAGCCTTGACATAGGGCTGCCCAATACTTAGGTCAATACCTAAGTATTAAGGAGAGCGCCCATGGCAAAGATGATCTTCGTCAACCTGCCGGTGAAGGACCTGCCGAAGGCGATGGCCTTCTACACGGCGCTGGGCTTCACCAATAACCCGCAGTTCACCGACAACACGGCGGCCTGCATGGTGTGGAGCGAGGCGATCTACGTGATGCTGCTGACCCACGACAAATGGAAGTCGTTCACCAGCCGGCCGATCCCGCCGGCGACGTCGAGCGAGGTCATGGTGGCGCTCGCGCTCGACGGTCGCGCCGACGTCGATGCCATCTGCGAAGCCGGCGCCAGCCATGGCGGCACGGCCGACGTCAATCCGGCGCAGGATCACGGCTTCATGTACCAGCGCGCCATCGCCGATCCCGACGGCCATCTCTGGGAGCCGTTCTGGATGGACCCGGCGGCGATCCCGAAAGCCTAGGTCGTCTTGGCGAGCGCTGCGGCGACGCGGCCGATCACGCCCTGCCAGTCGCCCGGCGCGCTTTGCCGGAAGAGACGCGCGCTGGGATACCACGGGCTGTCGTCGCGGCCGGTGAGCCAGCGCCAGTCGGGGCAGAACGGCAGCAGGATCCACACCGGCTTGCCCAGCGCACCGGCGAGGTGGGCCACGCTGGTATCGACGCTGATCACCACGTCGAGCGCCTCGATCAGGGCGGCGGTGTCGGCGAAGTCGCCGAGCTTGTCGTCGACGCGCATCAGGCGCGGAAGGCCGTTGACCAGCCAGGCGTCGCGCGCGGGAACGTCCTTCTGCAGCGCGATCCAGTGCGCGTCGGTGTCGAACAGCGGCGCCAGCGTCTGCAGCGGCAGCGAGCGGTTGCGGTCGTTGCGATGCTTGGGATTGCCGCTCCACACCACGCCGATGCGCCGCCTGCCGTCGTTGGGCAGGCGCGTGCGCCAGGCGGCGACGAGGTCCTCGTCGGCGGTGAGATAGCGCGGCGGCGCGGGGATGCTCGCCAGCGTCGTGCCGAAGGCCAGCGGCAGGCTCATCAGCGGATAGCCGATATCGACGGCATCGCGCGTCGGCACGACCTCGATGCCGGGCGCCAGGGTCGCCATCAGCCGGCGCAGCGGCGCCTGCACCGACAGGGTCACGCGCGCGCCCTGGGCCTGCACCAGCGGCGCGTAGCGCGCGAACTGGATGGTGTCGCCCATGCCCTGTTCGGCGCGCAGCATGATGTGGCGTCCCTTCAGCGATTGCCGCGCGAACGCCGGCACGGACTCGCCGGCCGGCTCCGAGCGCCAGCGCCATTCGTAGGCCGGCCAGCCACGCGCGAAGTCGCCCGACAGCAGCAGCGCGTTGGCGCGGTTCCACTGCGCGCCGATGTGCCCGGGGTTCAGCGCGATCGCCCGGTCGTAGCTCTCGATCGCCGCGTCGAGCCGCAACATGGCCTGCAGCAGGATGCCTCGGTTGCTCCAGATGTCGGCCTCGTGCGGCGCCAACGCCAGCGCGCCGTCGTAGCCGGCGAGCGCTTCCTCCAGGCGCCCGAGGTCGCGCAACACCGTGGCGCGACCGGCCAGCGCCAAGGCATGGCCGGGATTGAGCGCCGACGCGCGATCGTAGCTCTCGAGCGCCTCGTCGAGGCGGCCCAGCGCGAAGAGCACATTGCCGAGGTTGCTGTGCGCATCGGCGCCGCCCGGCTTCAGCGCGACGGCCCGTTCCTGGCTGGCCAGCGCCTCGTCGAGCCGGCCCAGCCGCTGCAGGGCGTTGCCGCGGCTGCTGTGCGCCTCGGCGTGCGCGGCATCGAGCGCCAGCGCCGCGTCGTAGCGCGCCAGCGCCTCGGCGACCAGGCCCTGCGCCTGCAGCGCGTTGCCCTGGCCGTAGATCGCGTGGACGTGGCCGGGCTGCAGCGCCACCGCCCTGTCGTGGCTCGCCAGCGCCTCGCGCGCGCGGCCCAGCGCCTGCAGCGCGTTGCCCCGGTTGTACCAGGCCTCGGCATCGGACCCGTTCAGCGCCAGCGCGCGATCGTAGGCGGCCACCGCCTGGTCGAGCCGGCCCAGCATGTGCAGCGCATTGGCGCGCGCGTTGTGCGCCGGGGCGTTCTCGGGCTGCAGCGCGACCAGCGCGTCGAAGCTGCCCAGCGCCTCCCCGGTGCGGCCGAGCCGCAGCAGCAGGCCGCCGAGATTGCCGTGCACGGCGGCGTGGTCGGGCTTGATCGAGAGCGCCCGGCGCATCAGCGCCACCGCCTCGTCATGACGGCCCAGCTGCGCGGCGATCACGCCCTTGAGGTGCAGCGCGTCGAAATAGTCGGGCGCGACGGCGAGGATCGCGTCGTAGCCCGCCAGGGCGTGGGCAAGCTCGCCCTGGCGATGATGCGCGACGGCGTCGCGCAGGCGTACGGCCAGTGATTCGTCGTCCATCGCCCATCCTTGCCCAATCCGACCCGCCGGCCGCAAGCCCGAATGCGGCGGTGAAACCGCGTTGTCGATGTAGGACGTGTGTCCTAGGCTGTTGATTGGGACAAACGCCCCAGGAGGTGGACGCTGGTGGCTGGCGGCATGACGCGCGATCGCATCGTCGAGACGGCCGACCGGCTGTTCTACCGGCAGGGCTTCGAGCACACCTCGTTCGCCGACATCGCCGGCGCGGTGCGTATTTCGCGGGGAAACTTCTACTACCACTTCCGCACCAAGGACGAGATCCTGGGCGCGGTGATCGAGCGCCGTTTGGCCGGCACGCGACAGATGCTGCAGCAATGGGAAGAAGCCGGCACGCGGCCGGAGGACCGCATCGCCAGCTTCATCCGCATCCTCGAGGCCAACCGCGCCGACATCAAGCGCTGGGGCTGCCCTGTGGGCACGCTGAGCGGCGAGCTGGCGAAGCTCGGCCACGCCGCCGAGGGCGAGGCGCGGGCGCTGTTCGTGTTGTTCCGGACCTGGCTGCGCCGGCAGTTCGCGCTCATGGGCCGCGCCGACGACGCCGATGCGCTGGCGATGCACGTGCTGGCGATGAGCCAGGGCGTCGCCACGCTGGCCAACACCTTCCACGACGAGAAGTTCATCCGCCGCGAGGTCGAGCGGATGCTGGCCTGGCTGCGCTCGATCGGAGAGGATTGAATGGTGAAGCCGAAATCCTTCGCCGGGACGGCCCGGCCGTGAGCGCGACGATCGATGGTCCCGACGGCAAGCCGCGCTGCCGCTGGTCCGCCGCCGCGCCGGAGTTCCTCGCCTACCACGACACGGAGTGGGGCTTTCCCGTCGGCGATGACCGTCGCCTGTTCGAGAAGCTCTGCCTGGAAGGGTTCCAGTCGGGCCTGAGCTGGCGCACCATCCTGGCCAAGCGCGAGAATTTCCGCGCCGCCTTCCACGATTTCGATGTCGAGCGGATCGCGCGCTTCGGCGCGCGCGACGTCGAGCGCCTGCTGAAGGACGCGGGCATCGTGCGCCACCGCGGCAAGATCGAATCGGTGATCAACAACGCGCGCCGCGCGCGCGAGCTCATGCGCCAGGAAGGCTCGCTCGCCGCCTTCGTCTGGGGCTTTGAGCCACAGACGCAGTCGGCGCCGCAGACCGTCTCGACCTCGGCCGAGTCGGTGGCGCTGTCCAAGGCGCTGAAGAAGCAGGGCTGGAGCTTCGTCGGACCGACGACGGTCTATGCCTTCATGCAGGCGATGGGTCTGGTCAACGACCACGCCGAGGGCTGCGTGATCCGCGCCCGCGCCGAGCGCGCGCGGCGCGCGTTCAAGTCGCCGCGCTCGCCGGCATGACGCCACGGCGGGCGTGATACACTGCGGCGAGAATTCTCAGAGGCTTCCATGACCGCGCACGACATCGACGCTCGCGTTCGACGGGAAGGGTATGACGGGCATGAGCCTGGTGCCGCCGGGATCGCAGCCTGATGATCCTGATCACCGGCAGCATTGTCGCCGCGCCGACGACCTTCGAAGAGATCCGCGCACAGTGCGTGGCTCACAGCCGACGCTCACGCACCGAGGACGGCTGCCTGCATCACGCCGCGCACATCGACGCCGAGAACCCGTTGCGTCTGGTGTTCGTCGAGCACTGGCGCGACCGGGCCGCTGTGCTGAAGCACTTCGCCGATCCCGAGGCGCGCGGTTTCGTGGGCGCAGTGCGCAAGCTGGGCGCGACGACGACGATCGAGATCTTCGAGGCTGCCGAAATCGGCGTGGATGGGCTCTCGGCATGAGCGAGCATGTCGATGTCCTGATCATCGGCGCCGGGCTCTCCGGCATCGGCGCGGCGGTGCATCTGCAGCGCGACTGTCCGGATCGCAGCTACGCGATCCTCGAAGGTCGCGCGGCAAGCGGCGGGACCTGGGATCTGTTCCGCTATCCCGGCATCCGCTCCGACTCCGACATGTACACGCTGGGCTACGTCTTCAAGCCGTGGCGCGAGGCCAAGGCGATCGCCGACGGGCCCTCGATCCTGAACTACATCCGCGAGACGGCGATCGAGCACGGCGTCGAGCGGCACATCCGCTATCGGCACCGCGTGCTGGGCGCGTCGTGGTCGAGCGCCGAGGCGCGCTGGACGGTGCGTCTCGAGCGCGGCGAGGCGCGCGAGCCCGTGACCATCACCTGCGGCTTCCTGCTCGCCTGCACCGGCTACTACAACTACGCGCGCGGCTACGTGCCGGACTTCGCTGGTGTCGGCGACTTCAAGGGCCGCATCGTCTATCCGCAATTCTGGCCGCAGGATCTCGACTACGCCGGCAAGCGCGTGGTGGTGATCGGCAGCGGCGCCACGGCGGTGACCATCGTGCCGGAGATGGCGCGCACGGCGGCGCATGTCACCATGCTGCAGCGTTCGCCGACCTACATCGTGGCGCGTCCGTCGCGCGATGCCATCGCCGACTGGCTGCGCAAGCGTCTACCGGCGAAGATGGCGTACGGCATGACGCGGTGGAAGAACGTGCTGCTGGGCATGTACTTCTACCGCCTGTGCAAGCGCAGGCCGCAGCGCGTGAGAAAGATGATCGCCGATGGCGTGCGCCAGATGATGGGCAAGGACTATGACGCCGCCACCGAGGCCCACTTCACGCCACGCTACGATCCGTGGGACCAGCGGCTGTGCCTGGTGCCCGACGCCGATCTCTTCCGCGCCTTGCGCCGCAAGCAGGCGTCGATCGTCACCGACACCGTCGAGCGCTTCACCGCGGGCGGGCTGACGCTGGCCTCCGGCGCCTCGCTCGACGCCGACATCGTCGTCATGGCCACGGGCCTCGACCTGCTGCCGATGGGCGGCATGACGGTCGCGGTCGACGGCCGGGATGTGAAGTTCAACGAGACGCTGGGCTACAAGGGCATGATGTTCAGCGACGTGCCCAACCTCGCCGCCGTGTCGGGCTACACCAACGCCTCCTGGACCTTGAAGGCCGATCTCATCGCCGCCTATGTCTGCCGCCTGCTGAACCACATGCGGCGTCACGGCTTCCGCCAGTGCACGCCGCGCAATACCGATCCGGCGATGGCGACCGAGCCGTGGATCGATTTCTCATCGGGCTACATCCAGCGCGCGCTGCACCTGTTTCCCCGGCAGGGTTCGCGCAAGCCATGGAAGCTCTACCAGAACTACGCGCGCGACCTCTTCAGCCTGAAATACGGCACGGTCCGCGACGAGGCGATGGTGTTCTCGAAAGAGCGCCCGTCGTCCTGAGCGCGAGCGAAGGACCTCGCGGTCGTGCGATCACGCACTTGCTCAGTGTCCATTCGTACCACCGCAAGGTCCTTCGCTCGCGCTCTGGACGACGAGGATACTTTCTCGAACCTGATGTTCTTGATGCGGCTGGTCGAGACGGTGAGGCCCTTCGGCTTGCCCGAGGCGTCGCGTTCGAGGCGCGCGAGCTGGGTGATGGTGACCCAGCCGTAGGACATCTCGATCTCGACCACGTCGCCCGCGACGCCGCGCAACGGCCACGGCGCGGTGCTGGCGACGTAGGGGCCGCTGACCTCGATCTGCTTGCCGTCGATGCGCCAGGTCGCCCCGGCGTCGGCGCAGAAATAGGTGCCGGCGATGTCGGGCGGGATCGTGTCGCGCGGCACGAGCTTGCGGAAGGCGAAGACGCGGCCGGCGCCGAGATCGCCCTCGATCGGCTCGCCGGGCGACTTGGGCAGGCGCAGCGCGAACTCGAAGGCGCCGCGGTCGGCCTCGAGCCAGCCGTCGCCTCGCGCGATCATCTCCATCGGCACGCCGCCCTGGGTGAGGATCACCTCGCCGTTCTTCACGTCGATGCCGAACAGCGTGAGCTCGGCCTCGTTGACGTAGGTGCCGGCGTAGCGCGTCACCTCGGCGAGATCGATCGGATGCGCGGGCTGCACGCGCGCATCGCCGGCGAGCGCGGCCAGCGCGGCGGCGCGGCCCAGCCGATGCGGATCGAGCGAGGCGAGGTTGGCGATCACCACCACGTCGAGGCCGGCGTCGGGCAGGCGCAGGAACTCGGTGCGATAGCCCGGCCACAGGCCGCCATGGCTGATCGCCGTCAGCCCGCGCAGGGTGCCGCGCACCAGGCCGCGGCAGTACGGGTTGAGCACGCCACCCGTCAAAGGTTGCTGGTCGGCGAGATCGGCCCACAGGTCGGTCGGCCGCAGCACGGGATGGCGATAGTGATTGGCCCAGATCAGCAGGTCCTCGACGGTGGAGACCAGCCCGCCTTCGCCGGTCAGCGGATAGCCGTGCCGCGCACGGCGGAAGCTGCCGTCGTTGTTGTCGAGATAGGAGGTCGCCAGTCCCGGCACGATGGTGTCGAGGTCGGGCGTCAGCGCCGTGCTGGTCATGCCCAGCGGCGTGAAGATGCGCTCCTTCAGGAAATCGCCGAGCGGCTTGCCGGTGATCTTCTCGACGATCAGGCCCAGCAGCAGGAAGTTGGTGTTGCTGTAGAGGAAGCGGCTGCCCGGCTCGAAGTTCAGGTGCTTGTTGCGGTTGATGGCGCCCACCAGGTCCTCGAGCCGGCTGGGTCGATCGAGGTTCGATCCGCCCAGCCGCAGCAACTCGAGGAAGTCGGGCCAGCCGCTGTTGTTGCGCGCCAGCTGGTCGATGGTCACCGGGTGCGGCAGGGTGGGCAGATCGGGCAGGTATTTCTGCGGCGGATCGTCGAGGCTCAGCTTGCCCTCGCGCGCCAGCATCAGGATGGCGGCGACGGTGAACTGCTTGGTGACCGAGGCGATGCGGAAGACGGTGCGCGGCGTGATCGGCACGCGGTGCTCGACGCTGGCCTCGCCGTAGCCCTTGGCGAGGAGGATCGCGCCGTCGCGCATGATGCCCACCGCGGCGCCCGGCGAGCCGGCGCGGGCGTACTTCGCGAACAGGGCGTCGACGCGCTTCTCCAGCGCCACGGTATCGATCGAGGACATGGGGAACTCCGGGAACTACTTCTTCGCGCCGATGCGGGGCTCGGTGCCGGCCAGCAGACGGCCGATGTTCTCGTGATGCATGGCCATCACCAGCGCGACGATCGCCGTGACGGTGACCGCGAAGGGGACGGACGAGAAGGCGAAGGCGCCGCCGCCCAGCCATGCGGCCGCTGCCAGCCACGCCAGCAGCGCGGTCGCCGCCAGGCCCAGCAGCGCCGACAGCGAGGAGATACGGAACAGCACGGCAAAGAGCAGCCACAGCAGGCAGGCGGCGATACCGAACGGCCACGACAGTGCCAGCAGCGCGCCCAAGGTCGAGGCGACGCCCTTGCCGCCCCTGAACTTCAGCCAGATCGGGAAGCAATGACCGAGCACTGCGCCGAGCCCGGCCGTCAGCGCAGCGAAGGGCCCCAGGATGCGTCCGGCGATGATGACCGCGGCGGCACCCTTGAGCGCATCGAGCAGCAAGGTGGCGGCGGCGACCTTCTTGTTGCCGGTACGCAGGACGTTGGTGGCGCCGATATTGCCCGAACCGATGGAGCGGATGTCGCCCAGCCCGGCGGCGCGCGTCAGCAGCAGGCCGAAGGGGATCGAGCCCAGCAGGTATCCCAGGGCCAGCCCAAGCAGGGCGTCGAGGGTGAAGAACTGACCGATCATCGCCGCGAGTCGTATCGCACCGGCGCCCGGGTTGTCACGACATGTCGCAGGTCACCACGGGATGCCCGTCAGGCCGGCCGCGCCATGCCTGCCACCATGCGCCTGAGCATCTCGAGCTGCTCCTCCTGCTGGCGCATCAGCTTCGCCAGCCGCTGGTCGCGCAGATCGTCGAGCTTGTCGTGCAGCGCCATCAGGTCGAGCTCGGCCTTGAGGTTGACCTCGTAATCGTGGCGCGCCGCGGCGCGGTCCTTCTTCGCCTGGCGGTTCTGCGACATCATGATGACCGGCGCCTGCAGCGCCGCCAGCATCGACAGCATCAGGTTGAGGAAGATGTAGGGGTAGGGATCGAAGGCCGTGGCCTTGGTCAGCAGCAGCGTATTGACCCCGCACCACAGGACGAGAATTCCCAGGAACATCAGGATGAAGGTCCACGAGCCGCCGAAGGAGGCGACCTTGTCGGCGATGCGCTCGCCGGTCGTGAGCCGGCGCGCCGGGTTGTCGTCGTCGTCCTCGGGATCGCGGGTGATGACGGAGTC
>JBFXAZ010000137.1:0-13107 GCA_050183765.1 Reyranellaceae bacterium
GACGGACCCTGCGGTATCGCGATCACCGCATGACGTCGTAGCCGGTCCTTCGCTACGCTCAGGACGACAGCGAGATGATTCGTCGGCTATCGTCGTCCTGAGCGCAGCGATGGACCTTGCGGTATCGCGGTCATAGAATGACGTCGTAACTGATCGTTCCACCGCAGGGTCCTTCGCTGCGCTCAGGACGACAGGGATCGGGAGGCAACCATGGCCGGAAAAGTCGGATTCATCGGGTTGGGCGCCATGGGCGGGCCGATGGCGTTGAACCTGGCGAAGGCCGGCTTCTCGCTGGTCGTGCACGACATCGACGCCGCCAAGACCCAGCCGCTGAAGGCCAAGGGCGCCGAGGTCGCGGATTCGGCCGAGGCGGTCGCCGCCGTGGTCGAGCGCACCATCGTCATCGTCGAGACCACCGATCAGGCCGAGTCGGTCATTATCGGCGCACACGGCATCGCCCGCTCCGCCAAGGCCGGCCACATCGTGGTCTGCATGTCGACCATCGATCCCTTCGCGGCGCAGGGCTTCGCCGACCGGCTGGCGGCGCTGGACATCGCCATGCTCGATGCGCCGGTCAGCGGCGGCACCGGCCGCGCGCAATCGGGCGAGCTGTCGGTGATCGTCGGCGGCGCGGCGGAGATCGTCGCCAGGTGCCAGGATCTGTTCCAGGCCATGGGCAACCGCACCTTCCATGTCGGGCCCCTGGGCAGCGGCCTGGCGATGAAGCTGGTCAACAACATGCTGGTGCAGGTCAACACGGTGGCCGTCGCCGAGGCGCTGGTGCTGGGCGTCAAGGCCGGGCTGGATCCCAAGACGATCTACGACGTCGTGCGCGTCTCGACCGGCGCCAGCGCGGCGTGGGAGCTGCGCGTGCCGCGCATCCTCGCCGGCGACTACGCGCCGGGCGGCACGATCGACATCTCCTACAAGGACCAGGAGCTCGAGACCGCCTTTGCCAAGCGCCTGGGCGTGCCGCTGCTGCTGGCCAACGTCACCCAACAGGTCTACCAGATGGCCCGCGCCCAGGGCCTGAACAAGCAGGACGGCTCCGCCGTCGTGAAGATCTTCGAGCAGCTCGCCGGCACGAAGGTGAAAGACTGACGGCATGCCGCACGACGATCCGGCCCGCTCCAGCACGCTGCCCGGACGCCTCTATGTCGACCCGGACGTTCTCGCGCGCGAGCGTGGCGCGATCTTCCTGCGCACCTGGAACTATGCCGGGGCCTTGAGCCAGCTCGGCCGGCCCGGCGACTACGTCACCGCCCGCCTGCTTGATCAGAACATCATCGTCATGCGAGGGCGCGACGGCGCACTGCGCGGCTTCCACAATGTCTGCCAGCACCGCGCGCATGAGCTGCTCGAGGGCAGCGGCAATGCCCGCACCATCGTCTGTCCCTATCACGCCTGGTCCTATACCGACGACGGAAGGCTGCTGAGCGCGCGCGGGCTGGAGAAGCAGCCGGACTTCGAGCCGGCGCGCTTCTGCCTCAAGCCGGTGCGCATCGACGTGCTGGCCGACGCCTTCGTCTTCTTCAATCTCGATCCCGACGCGACGCCACTCAGCGATCTTGCCGGCGACCTCGACGCCGATCTGCGCGCCATGCTGCCGGCATTGCCGGGATACCGCGCGCAGCCCTTCGGTCCGGCCCGCCGCATCGCCGCAAACTGGAAGGTCGTCGTCGACAATTTCCTCGAATGCTACCACTGCGCGCCGGCGCATCCGGCCTTCTGCGACCTGGTGGACATGGCCAGCTACCGCATGACGGTGCAGGGCCTGTGGTCGAGCCAGAAAGGCACGCTGCGCCACGGCGACAATGCCGCCTACCCCGTCGCCGACGACGGCGAGCGGCGCGCGCTCTTCTGGTGGCTGTTCCCGTCGACGGTGATCAACGTCATGCCCGGCGCGCCCGAGGTGGTCGTCGGCACCATCCTGCCCGACGGCGTCGGCCACACCCTGCGCCGCTTCCAGCCTTTCGCGCCCGAGGGCGCCCGGCGCGATCCCGCGCGTGAAGCCTACGAACAACATGTGCTCGGCCCGGAGGACGTGGCGATCTGCGAGAGCGTGCAGCGCGGCCTGGCCTCGCTGGGATTCGATCTCGGCCGCATCGTCCACGACGCCGCCAACCCGCACCACGGCGAGGCCGCGGTGCACCACTTCCACCGCCTGGTGATGAATGCACTCGGCCATTCCCTCTCCCCGGCCGCGGGAGGGTCGGGGTGAGGGGCTGCCGATCACAGGGCGGGGCGAGGGATTCGCTCAACCCGCCGTCAGCGGCCAGAAGATCGGGATCAGGATCGATCCCACGACGACGACGATGATCGACAGCGGCAGGCCCAGCCGCCAGTAGTCGCCGAACCGATAGCCGCCCGGCCCCATCACCAGCGTGTTGCACTGGTGCCCGATCGGCGTGAGGAAATCGCAGGCCGCGCCGATGGCCACGGCCATCAGCAGCGGATCGGGATTCAGCCCGAGCGGCTTGGCGATGCCGGCGACGATCGGCGCCATGATCAGCACGGTGGCGGCGTTGTTGAGGAACGGCGTCACCGCCATCGAGGCGACGAGCACGAGGGTGACGGTCAGGTAGCCGGGCACGGATTGGGCCACCGCCGCCAGGCCGGCGGCCACGATGGCCGCGCCGCCGCTGCTGTTGATCGCGTCGCTGATGGGCATAAGGCAGGCCAGGAGCACGAGGATCGGCTGGTCGAGCGCCTCGTAGGCTTCCCGCAGCGACAGCACGCGCGCGGCGACCATGCCCACCGCGGCGGCGAAGAACGCCACCGTCACCGGCAGCAGGTTTGTCGCGATCAGGGCGATGGCGACCGCGAGAATGCCGAGCGGCAGGTAGTCGCGCCGCGCGGTGCCGAATCCGGTGGCACGGTCAACCAGGGGCAGGCAGCCGAGATCCTGCAGGATCTCTGGCGTGCTCTCGGAACTGCCCTGGAGGATCAACACGTCGCCGACCCGGAAGGTGATGCTGCGCAGGCGCGCGTTGCGCGGCAGGCCGCGCCGGCTGATGGCGATGAGGTTGACACCGAAGCGGTCGCGCAGCCGCAGGTCGGCGGGCGTGCGGCCGACCAGCACCGAGCCGTTCATGATCACGGCTTCGACGACGGCCAGCTCTTCCGAAGCCGGCTCGGACGTGGGGGGCTTCGCCGTGCCGACGAGGACCAGGCCGGCCTCCTCGACGAGCTCGCGGATGGCATGCGCCTCGCCCTGCAGCACCAGGATATCGTCGGCAAGCACCCACCAGTATCCGGCGGGTCTGTAGCGGCGCCCCCCCTCGCGGATGATGCCGACCACGGAGACGTTTCCCTCGCCCAGGGCCTCGAGCGCCGAGACGGGCTTGTCGATGAACTTCGAGTCCTTGGGCAGGGTCGCTTCGGCCATGTAGGCGTCGACCTTGAACGTGTCCTCCGGTGCGAGCTGGGCCGTGCGCTTCGCCGGCAGCAGGCGCCAGCCGAAGGCCAGGAAGGCAAGGCCGGCCACCAGGATTCCCAGCCCGACGGGCGCGAACTCGAACATCCCGAAGGGCTGTCCCAGCACCTCGGTGCGCACGCGCGACACCAGGATGTTGGGCGACGTGCCGACCAGCGTGACGATGCCGCCGATCAGCGAGCCGAACGCCATGGGCATCAGCAGCACCGACGCCGACGTGCCGGTGCGGCGCGCGATCTGCAGCGCCACCGGCAGGAAGATCGCCAGAGCGCCGATGTTCTTCACGAAGGAGGACAGCACGGCCACCGACGACGACAGCAGCAGGACCTGTGAGCCCGGGGTTTTCGCCACCGCATCCGAGCGGCGGATCAGGCGTGAGATCACGCCGGACTTGCCGACGCCGGCACTGACGATCAGCGCCGAAGCGACGATCACGACGACCTGGTCGGCGAAGCCGCTGAACGCCTTGTCGACCGGAACGATCCCCGAGGCGATCGCCACGAGCAGACCCAGCAGCGCCACGAGGTCGTAGCGGATGCTGTTCCACACGAACAGAACCATCATACCGCCGACGATGCCGAAGGCGATGCCTTGTTCGAGTGTCACGGAAGCCTGCGTGGAATGGGGTCGGGCATTGCCGGGTGTGCGAGCGTAGACCGGGAAAACGCGCGCCGAGCGACGTGGTTGCTCCCGGCCTGCGACGCCCGCGCGGCGCTTTGTCGTGACCCTGTGCCGCCGGCGCCGTACCATGCACCGGTTGGGAGGGAGGGAGAATGCGCATCGGGCTGGTCGGGTATGGCGGCTGGGGCCGTGTGCATGGCGATGTGATCGCGCGCATTCCAGCGCTGACGCTCAGGGCGGTCGTGTGCGGCGACGAGGACTCCGCCCGCGCCGCATCCCAATTGACCGGCGTCGCGGTGCATCGCGACTACGAGTCCCTGCTGCGCGACCCGGCCATCGACCTGATCGACATCGTCTCGCCCAACCACCTGCACGCCGGCATGACATTGGCGGCGCTCGCTGCCGGCAAGCACGTGCTGCTGGAAAAGCCGATGGCGACCACGCTGGCCGACGCCCGCCGCGTCGTCGAAGCGGCGGAACGCTCCGACCGCTATGTCGGCATCGGCCTGCAACTGCACACCTCGCGCCAATGGGGCCGCATCCGCGACCTGATCAACGAGGGCGCGATCGGCAGGCCGCGCTACGCCAACAGCCTGCTGTTCCGCCGCCCCTTCCGCGGCGGCGCCGCCGACTGGCGCTTCGACGGCGCGAAGGTCGGCTCGTGGATCCTCGAGGAGGCGGTGCACTATATCGACCTGCTGCTGCTGTACTTCCAGGGCAGCGGCCTGCCCGTGGAGCTGTCGGCCGACGGCCATCTCTCGTTCCGCGGCGCCGGCATGCACGATTCCTTCACCTGCACCATGCGCTTCGCCGACGGCGCCTACGCCTCGTTCTCGCAATGCCTGGGCGGCTTCGAGCATTCGCTGCTGACCGAGATCGCCGGCACCGAGGGCGCGATCCGCACCGCGTGGACCGGCGCCGCCGACCGCGAGCCCAACGCCAATTTCGAGCTCAAGCTGCGCCGTGCCGGCTCGGTCGATGCCGAGATCGTGCCGATCGAGAAGTCCGGCGAGGTCTACGAGCTCGAGGAACAGATGCGCCGGCTGGTCACCGACGTGCCGCGCCGCGCGCCCCTGGTCAGCGCCCGCGCCGCCCTGCCCAGCCAGGTCATCTGCCTGGAGATCGAACGCGCGATCGCCGAGCGGCGTACGATCACGCTGGATTGGACCACCCTGTCGTCCTGAGCGCAGCGAAGGGCCTTGCGGTGGTCCCAACACACACAACGCAATTGATGTGACCGCTATACCGCGAGGAAATACGCTGCGCTAAGGACGACGGTGTTGGCTATCCGCTGTTGCGCAGCCCCGCGGCGATGCCGTTGATGCTGAGGTGGATGCCCTGCACGGTCGCGGGGTCGTTGTCGCCGGCGCGGTGGCGGCGCAGCAGCTCGATCTGCACGTGGTTGAGCGGGTCGATATAGGGGATGCGGTTGCGGATCGAACGCGCCAGCAGCGGATTGCCGTCGAGCAGCGCCGTCTGGCCCATGATCGCGCAGACCGCGTCGATCGAGCTCTGCCACTCCGCGCGCACGCGGCCGAAGACCTGCGCGCGCAGCGCCGCGTCGGTGACCAGCTCGGCATAGCGCGAAGCGATGGCGATGTCGCTCTTGGACAGCACCATGTCCATGTTCGACAGCGCGGTGCGGAAGAACGGCCAGTCCTCGTACATCCGGCGCAAGGTCGTCATGCCGTCGGCGTGCTCGGCCAGCCACGCCTTCACCGCCGCGCCGAAGCCGTACCAGCCCGGCAGCATCAGCCGGCACTGCGCCCAACTGAACACCCAGGGAATCGCGCGCAGATCCTCGATGCGCTGGCGGGTCGAGCGCGAGGCCGGGCGGCTGCCGATGTTGAGATTGGCGATCTCGCCCAGCACGGTGGACTCGCGGAAGTAGCGGTCGAAGCCCTCGGTCTCGTAGACCAGCGCGCGATAGGCGCGGAAGGCATGCGCCGACAGCGCCTCCATGATGGCGATATACGCCTCGGGCGGCGGCTGGTCGGCGTCGAGCAGGCTGGCCTCGAGCGTGGCGGCGGCCAGGGTCTCGAGATTGCGCCGGCCGACCTCGGCGTTGGAGTACTTGCCGGCGATGACCTCGCCCTGCTCGGTGATGCGGATCGCGCCCTGCACCGCGCCCGGCGGCTGCGCCAGGATCGCCTCGTAGCTCGGCCCGCCGCCACGACCCACCGAGCCGCCGCGGCCGTGGAACAGGCGCAGGCCGACGCCGTGGCGCCGGAAGACCTCGATCAGCACCAGCTCGGCCTTGTACAGCTCCCAGGTCGAGGTGAGGTAGCCGCCGTCCTTGTTGCTGTCGGAGTAGCCGAGCATCACTTCCTGGATGTTGCCGCGCGACGCGAGCAGGCGGCGATAGGCCGGCAGGCCGAGCAGCGCATCCATGATGCCGCCGCAGCGCTGCAGGTCGCCGATGGTCTCGAACAGCGGCACGATGTCGACCGCGAGCGCGCCCTCGCGCGGCCGCAGCAGGCCGACCTCCTTCAGCAGCACCGCGACCTCGAGGATGTCCGACACGCTGTCGGCCTTGGAGATCACGTAGTGCGGCATGGATGCCGCGCCATAGCGCCGATGCGCATCGGCGGCGACGCGCAGCATGTCCAGCTCGGTGGCGGTGTCGTCGCCATAGGCCTGATAGGCCGAGGCCAGCGGCCGCATGTTGGCAAGCTCGCCGAGCAGCAGCTGCACGCGTTCGGGTTCGGCCAGCGTGCGATAGTCGATGCCGGTGCCGGCGACCTCGAGCAGGTCGGCCATGACGCGCTCGTGCACGTCTGAATTCTGGCGGATGTCGAGCGCCGCGAGATGGAAGCCGAACACGTCGACCGCGCGGCGCAGCGCGCGCAGGCGGCCGCGCGCCAGGCCGAGCGAGCCGTTGATGCTCAGCGACTCGTCGATCGTGTCGAGATCGGCCTTGAAGGCGGCCGCCGAGTCGTAGGCCGGCGCCTCGGCGACCGGCAGCGGCGCCTCCATGCCGTCGAGCGCCCTGGCCGTCGCCGCCAGCCGCGCGTAGAGGCCGACGATGGTGCGGCGATAGGGCTCGTCCTGGCGCTCCGGCGCGTGGTCGGGCGACTGCTCGGCCAGTGCCCGCATCGCATCGGAGATTTTCACGATACGGCCATCGAGCGACAGCTCGCCGCCCAGGCGATGCAGCTCGTCGAGATAGTGGCGCAGCACGCGCTGGCTCTGCATCGACAGCGCCTGGCGCGTGACCTCGGCGGTCACGTAGGGATTGCCGTCGCGGTCGCCGCCCATCCAGCTGCCCATGCGCAGGAAGGACGGCACCTCGATGCCGTGCCAGTCCGGCACGGCGGCGAGGCGATCCTCGAGGTCGGCGTAGAACGCCGGCAGCGCGTAGAAGAAGGTGTGGTCGTAATACGCCAGGCCGTTGGCGACCTCGTCGAGCACCCGCAGGCGCGTGCCGCGCAGGATGCTGGTCTGCCACAGGGTGAGCACCGCGCGGCGCAGCGCGCGACGATTGGCGGCCAGCTCGTCGGGCGTGAACTCGACGCGGTCGCGCTCGTCCAGCAGGTGGGCGATCTCCATCTCGCGGTCGATCGAGCTCTTGCGGCGGATCTCGGTGGGATGCGCGGTCAGCACCGGGCCGACGAGCGCCCTGGAAAAGAACGCCTGCAGCCGCTCGCGCGGCACGCCTGATTCGCGCGCGCTGTCCAGCGCATAGGCCATCGAGCCCGGCCGCGGCGGCGCCTTGGCCAGCGCATAGGCGCGGGTGCGGCGGATGTGGTGCTGGTCCTCGGCGATGTTGGCGAGGTGCGAGAAATAGCCGAAGGCGCGGATGATGCGGGTCGCCTGGGCGGTGGGCAGGCCGCTCATGATCGCCTGCAGCTCGTGGCGCGCCGTCTCGTCGGCATCGCGATGGAACTGCACGCCGGTGCGGCGGATACGCTCGACCAGCTCGAACACCGCCTCGCCTTCCTGCGCGCGCACCGTGTCGCCCAGGATGCGGCCCAGCAGTCGGATGTCGTAACGAAGCGGGTTGTCCTTGTCGGGCGTCACGGCGGTATTGGCTTCCATCGGCACCGGCTCCGATCCCTCGGGAGCGTCTGCGTCCCCTGCAAGCTTCATGCTAGCGCGATCCCGGGCGCTGAACTAACGTTGGATGGCAAGGAGACGCCCATGACCCATACGCTCGAACAGATCGGTGCCGAGATCCGCGCGGCCCTGAAATCCGACGGCTCGCCCGCCGGCAAGAAGGCGGTCTGCGCCATCGTCGCCAAGGTGCTGCGCGACAAGGAATTCGTGGACCAGCATCTGACCGCCGAGCAGTGCAAGCCGCGCAAGGTGCTCTACGAGGACCCGGAGCTGGGCTTCTGCATCTGCGGCCATGTCTACGAGAAGCCGGCGCATGGCGCGCCGCACGACCATGGCCCGAGCTGGGCGATCTATGGCCTGGCCGAGGGCGACACCGAGATGACCGACTGGCGCATCGTGAAGAAGGGCGACGGCGATTCGCCGACCCTGGTCGAGCCGTCGACGACCTATGTGATGCGGCCGGGCGACGCGCATTTCTACGACGTCGGCGTCGTCCACTCGCCCAAGCGCGACGGGCTCACCCGGCTGGTGCGCATCGAGGGCGAGAACCTCGACAACATCAAGCGCTCCAACATCAAGGCGGCAGAAACCGCGCCGGCGAAGTAATCCCTTCCCCCGAGGGGGAAGGTGCCCGAAGGGCGGAAGGAGGATGTCGAAATCCGACAGCGTCGTCGTTGAAGCATCCCCCATCCGTCAGCGCTTCGCGCCGCCACCTTCCCCCTCCGGGGGAAGGTAAAGGAACAGACCCATGCAGATCGGCTTCAACCTGCCGAACTCCGGCCCGCTGTCGGCTGTCGGCTCGATGCTCGACATCGCGACCGCGGGCGAGTCGCTGGGCTTCGACTACCTGACCTTGACCGACCATGTCGTGCTGCCGGACACCAAGGTGCCCGGCTACCCCTATTCCGAGTCCGGCGAGTTCTACGAAAGCGCGCCCACCGAGCGGCACGAGCAGCTGATCGCGATGGCCTACATCGCCGCGCGCACATCGCGCATCCGGCTGGTCGCCGCCGTCATGGTCGTGCCGCATCGCCCGGCGGTGCTGGCGGCCAAGATGCTGGCGACGCTCGACGTGCTCAGTGGCGGGCGCATCGTCGTCGGCATCGGCGCCGGCTGGCTGAAGAGCGAGTTCGACGCCGTCGTCACCACGCCCTTCGCCGAGCGCGGCGCGGTCACCGACGAATACATCGACGCCTTCAAGGTGCTGTGGACCGAGCCCTCGCCGCGCTTCGCCGGCCGTTACGTCAAGGTCGACGGCATCGTGCTCGAGCCCAAGCCGCTGCAGCGCCCGCATCCGCCGATCTGGGTCGGCGGCGAGAGCGGCCCCTCGATGCGCCGCGCCGCGCGCGTGGGCGACGCCTGGTATCCCATCGGCTCGAACAACCAGCATCTGCTCGACACCCTGCCGCGCCTGCGCGCGGGCATCGCGCGCCTGCGCCGGCTCGCCGGCGAACGCGGCCGCGATCCCAACGCCGTCGGCGTGGTCTACCGCGTGAAGCGCTACGGCGCTTCGGTGCCGCCGCTGGCCTCCGACGGCGAGCGCCGCCTGTTCTCCGGCACAGACGCCGACGTCACCGCCGATCTGCGTGCGCTCAGGGATCTGGGTGTCACGGCGATCGACATCGATTTCGGCCGCCCCAGCGCCGCCGAGGTGATCGCCGAGATGCGGCGGTTCAAGGCGGAGATCATTGAGACGATCTGAGCAGCGCGCCGTAGCCGTGGATGGCGTCCTTGATGCCGGCGTGCCGCAGGCAGTGCCACAGGCTGGCCTGGTTGGCGGTCACCACCGGCCGGCCGAGCTCTTTCTCCAGCGCCTCGATGAGCGCCACGCAGCGGAAGCCCGTGCCGCCGATGAAGACGCCGTCGGCGTTGGGCACGCACGCCGCCTTGATCTGCGCGTAGAGCGATTCGACGTCCTGCTCGAAGCCGAAGCCGCGCGGATACAGCTCGCCCGGCGGCACCTCGCGCCAGGTCGGCCCGGGATCCATGCGCAGATGGCCCGCCGGCTCGAAGCCTCTCGCCTTGTAGTAGGCGATACCGGCGTTGAGCGTGCCGTCGGGAAACCACGGCGGCACGACCATGAAGGGTCGCTTGATGCCGGACGCGCGCAGCGCGGCGACGGTGTCGAGCCCGTTGGTCGTCGCCTTCGCGCCGGTGCCCATCGCCTGGCTCATCGCCGCGACGGCGGCCTCGTCCCAGCCCTCGCCGCCGACGACGCTGCTCGAGGTATGCGCCAGCACCACCGAAGTGAGCCGCATGCCGGCGAACTGCCGGCAGCCGCGCGCCATGTCGTCCGCGAGATCGACGCCGCTCCTGTCCGCGCGCCAGCGAGCCCAGGGCGTGTTGGCGGTGACTCGCGCGACGTGGACCGAGACGCCCGGCGGCACCATCGCCCACCATTCCGCCTCGGGCACCGCCTCGGTGCCCACGATGAATAGCCCGATGCGGGCGCGGATGCCCCAGTTGTCATTCTGCATCACTGACCAGACCTCTCACGCGTCGCCGTCGAGTATAAGGGCATCGTGCGCTCAATTCAGAGGACAAGCTGATGATCCGACTCGACGGCAAGACAGCCCTGATCACCGGCGCGGGCCGCGGCCTGGGCGAAGGCGTGGCGCGGACGATGGCGGCACAGGGCGCCGCGGTGATGCTGATCGCGCGCGACGCGGCCGCCGTGCAAGGCGTGGCGCGCGAGATCGTCGCGGCGGGCGGCAAGGCCGAGGCGATGGCGTGCGACGTGTCGGACTACGCCGCCGTCGAGCGCGTGGTGGCGGCGACGCGGCAGAAGCTCGGCGGCCTCGACATCCTGGTCAACAACGCCGGCGTCATCGAGCCGATCGCCGAGCTGGCGAGCTCGGATCCGAAGCTGTGGGCGCGGAACATCGAGATCAACCTGATCGGCGCCTACCACGTCGTGCGCGCGGTGCTCGAGGGCATGCTGAAGAGCGGCGGCGGCACGATCGTCAATGTGTCGTCGGGCGCGGCGTACCGGCCGCTCGAGGGCTGGAGCGCCTACTGCTCGGGCAAGGCGGGGCTGGCGATGATGACGCGCGCCATCGCGCTGGAGACCCAGGGCAAGGGCATCCGCGTCTTCGGCTTCTCGCCCGGCACCATCGACACCGAGATGCAGGTGAAGATCCGTGCCTCCGGCATGAACATGATCAGCCAGATCCCGCGCGGCAATCTCGCGCCCGTCGAGCACGCGGTGCGCGCGCTGCTGTATCTGTGCGATCCCGCCGCCGACGATCTGATCGGCCAGGATGCCTCGACCCGCGACGAGCCGTTCCGCAAGCGCGTGGGATTGCCCGCCTGACTGTCGTTCTGAGCGCAGCGAAGAACCTTGCGGTATCGCGGTCACATGATTGCGTAGCAGTCATTTGCACCACCGCCAGGTCCTTCGCTCTCGCTCGGGACGACGGCGGGGCAAGAGGGATCTCGCTGCACCTGCGAAGCGCGCCGCGTTTCGGCTGGGCAGCCGGTCGAAAGGCGCGTTAGGATGAGCCCATAAGAAATCGGGAGGAAGCAACATGCTCATTCGCCGCCGCACGCTCGGCAAGCTCGCTGTCGCCGGTGCCGCCTCAGGTCTCGCGGCTCCGGCCATCGCCCAGAAGACGCCGATCACCATCGGCTTCAGCATGAACCTGACCGGGCCGCTCGCGGCCAACGGCAAGGGCGCGCTGCTGTCGATGCAGATTTGGGAAGAGGAAACCAACGCCAAGGGCGGCCTGCTCGGCCGGCCGGTGAAGCTGGTCTACTACGACGACCAGTCCAATCCCTCGACGGTGCCGGGCCTCTACACCAAGCTGCTCGACGTCGACAAGGTCGACATCGTCGCCTCGAGCTACGCCACCAACATCGTGGCGCCGGCGATGCCGATCGTCATGCAGCACGACCGGACGTTCTTCGGCCTGTTCGGCCTCGCGGTGAACACCGAGTTCAACTACAAGCGCTACTTCTCGATGGTGCCGACCGGCGGCCCGCGGCCCAAGGAGTCGTTCGCCGAGGGCTTCTTCGAGGTCGCCGCCGAGCAGAAGCCCAAGCCGATGACGGTGGCGCTGGCCGGCGCCGACGCCGAGTTCCCGCGCAACGCCATGGACGGCGCGCGCAACGTGATGAAGCGGCTGGGCTTCAAGTCGGTCTACGACAAGACCTATCCGCCCAGCACGACCGACTACACGCCGATCATCCGCGCCATCGCCGCGACCAAGCCCGACATCTTCCTCGCCTGCTCCTATCCCGCCGACTCGGTCGGCCTGATCCGCGCGAGCCACGAGGTCGGCTTCAAGCCGAAGATCTTCGGCGGCGGCATGGTCGGCCTGCAGGCCACGTCGATCAAGACGCAGCTCGGGCCGCTGCTCAACGGCATCGTGGTCTACGATTTTTGGCTGCCCTGGGCGGGCTTCGCCTCCGACGAGGGCCGCGCCTTCGTCAAGAAGTACCAGGCCAAGGCGGCCGGCGCCGGCGTCGACACGCTGGGCTACTACCTGCCGCCCTTCGCCTACGCGCGCATGCAGGTCATCGAGCAGGCGATCAAGGGCACCGGCGGCACCAACGACGACAAGCTCGCCGAGTTCTGCCGCAAGAGCACGTTCAAGACCGTGGTCGGCGACATCAAGTTCAACGACCAGGGCGAGTGGAGCGAGTCGCAGGTCATGGCGGTGCAGTTCCAGGGCATCAAGGGCAACGACGAGCAGCAGTTCACCAACCCCAAGAGCGAAGTGATCCTGTGGCCCAAGAAGTACAAGACGGGCGACATCATCTATCCGTACAACCCGGGCTGATCGCGGCGAGGCAACGAAAAGGGGGCGGTCACCGCCCCCTTTTTTGTGGGTCTTCCTTCTCCCCGCGCAGGCGGGGAGAAGGTGCCCGAAGGGCGGAAGAGGGGCTTCGCGGCGATTCAACAACGATGACGGCAGTCGTTGCATGAAGAAGCCCCACATCCGCCTCGCTGACGCTCGGCACCTTCTCCCCGCCTGCGCGGGGAGAAGACGAGA
>JBFXAZ010000138.1:0-13071 GCA_050183765.1 Reyranellaceae bacterium
GCTACGGTTACCTCAAGGATTTCCCGCTGGAGCGCTACCTGCGCGACCTGCGCGTCCACCAGATCCTCGAGGGCACCAACGAGATCATGCGCGTGGTCATCGCGCGCCGGCTGATGACGGGTTGATGGAGAGTGCGAGCGTGTCCGAAGCGGAAATCCTGTTCGAGGTAAAGGACGGCCTGGGCGTGATGACGCTCAATCGGCCGCGGGCGCTGAATGCGCTGTCGGTGGGCATGATCCGCGAGATGGAGCGCATGCTGCCGCAATGGGAGAAGGATCCCCAGGTCAAGGCGGTGATCGTGCGCGGCGCCGGCGACAAGGCCTTCTGCGCCGGCGGCGACGTCGCCTTCCTGGCGCGCGAGGCGAAGGACAATCCCGCGGGCACCGGCCGTCGCGACTTCTTCCGCGAGGAGTATATCGTCAACCGCCGCATCTATCGCTTCGCCAAGCCGTGGATCTCGCTGATCGACGGCATCGACATGGGCGGCGGCGTCGGGTTGTCGGTGCACGGCACCTATTCGATCGCCACCGAGAAGTTCCTGTTCGCCATGCCGGAGACGGCGATCGCGCTGTTCCCCGATGTCGGCGGCGGCTACTTCCTCAACCGCCTGCCGGGCGCGCTGGGCGTGTTCCTGGCGCTGACCGGCTATCGCCTGCGCGCGGCGGACGCGCTGTGGGCCGGCATCGTGCAGGCCTATGTGCCCAGCGCGAAGCTGCCGCAGGTGGTCGAGGCATTGGCCAAGGCGGATCTGTCGGGGTTGCCGCTGCAGCGGCGCATCGAGGCGATCGTCGCGCCGCTGGCGGAGGATCCGGGCGCGCCGACCCTGCCGGCGATGATGCAGGATATCGATCGCTGCTTCTCGGCGGAGACCGTCGAGGAGATCTTCGCCAACCTCAAGGCGCATGGCAGTGAGTGGGCGGGCAAGCAGCTCGCGGTGTTGCAGAAGATGTCGCCGCTGTCGCTGAAGATCACGCTGGAGCAGCTGGCGCGTTGCGCCAACCGTTCGTTCGAGGACGTGATGACCATCGAGTACCGCATGTCGCAGGCCTGCATGAAGCCCGGCCATGACTTCTTCGAAGGAGTGCGCGCCGTGCTGATCGACAAGGACCAGAAGCCGACCTGGAACCCGCCGACGCTCGAGGGCGTCACGCGCGCGATGGTCGCGGCGCATTTCGAGCCGGTGGCCAACGACCTGACGTTCGACTGAGGGAGAAACTGATATGGCGAAGATCGCCTTCATCGGCCTGGGCAACATGGGCGGACCGATGGCCGCCAACCTGCTCAAGGCGCAGCACCAGGTCGCCGCCTTCGACCTCTCGGCCAAGGCGCTGGACGGCGCGGTCGCTTCGGGCGCGTCGCGCGCCGCCAGCATCGCCGAGGCGGTGAAGGGCGCCGAGGTGGTGATCACCATGCTGCCCGCGGGCAAGCACGTGCGCGAGGTCTACGAGGGCTCGGTGCTCGCCGCTGCGGCCAAGGGCACGCTGCTGATCGACTGCTCGACCATCGACGTCGACAGCGCGCGTCACGTCGCGGCGGCCGCGGCGAAGGCCGGGCTCGACATGATCGACGCGCCGGTGTCGGGCGGCGTGGGCGGCGCGGCGGCCGGCACGCTCACCTTCATGGTGGGCGGTCCCGACGCCGCCTTCGCGCGCGCCAGGCCGATCCTCGAGAGGATGGGCAAGAACATCGTGCACGCCGGCGCCAGCGGCAACGGCCAGGCGGCCAAGATCTGCAACAACATGATGCTGGGCATCACCATGATCGGCACCTGCGAGGCCTTCATGATGGCCAAGCGCCTGGGGCTGGGCGCGCAGAAGCTGTTCGACATCGCCTCGACCGCCTCGGGCCAGAGCTGGGCGCTGACCAGCTACTGCCCGGTGCCCGGCCCGGTGCCGGCCTCGCCGGCCAATCGCGACTACGCGGCGGGCTTCACCGCGGCGATGATGCTGAAGGACCTGATGCTGGCGCAGGACGCCGCACGCTCGGCCGGCGCATCGACGCCGATGGGAGCGACGGCGGCACAGCTCTTCAATCTGTTCGTCGGCGCGGGCTCGGGCGCCGTCGACTTCTCCGGCATCATCAGGATGATCGACGGCAAGAGCGCCTAGACCCGTCCGCGGAAATCACGGTGATGGTCGGGCGGCAGAAGCTGCGGCCGCCCGTTGTCGGTCAGCCCGCCGGCTTCTGTCTTCGTCAAGCCGCGTCACCATGCGATCCCTGATACGGCGCTGCGGTTCGACCGGGAACAGGCCATCGACTAGGATGCACGACACGACAAGGACGGAGCCGACATGGCCTCTATCACGCTTTACGACCTCGACGTCACCGGCGGCCGCCGGCCGAGTCCTTTCTGCTGGCGCGCCAAGTTCGCGCTGGCGCACAAGCGGCTGAGCTGGGACGAGGTGCCGGTGGGCTTCACCGAGAAGGACAAGATCGCCTTCGCCGGCGCGCGCACCGTTCCGGTGCTGGTCGACCACGGCCATGGCGACAAGGTCGTGAAGGACAGTTGGGACATCGCCGAGCATCTCGACGAGGCGTACACCGACGGCCCGGCCTTGCTCGGCGGCGAACGCGGCAAGGCCTTCGCGCGCTTCGTCGCCGCGTGGACCAACGTCACCCTGCACGGCGCGCTGTTTCCGCTGGTGGTCGCCGACATCCATGCCGCGGCCCATCCCAGCGACCAGGCCTATTTCCGCGAGAGCCGGGAGAAGCGCCTGGGCACGACCGTGGAGGCGGCCCAGGCGGCGGCGCGCGACTCGCGGCTGCCTGCGTTTCGCGCGACCCTGGAGCCGCTGCGCCAGCAATTGCGCGCGCAGCCCTTCGTTTCGGGGGCCGCGCCGGCCTATCCCGACTACACGGTGATGGGCGCCTTCATGTGGGCGCGCACGGTCAGCGCCCTGCCGTTGCTGGCCGACGACGACCCGCTCAACGCCTGGATCGATCGCATGCTCGATCTGTTCGACGGCATGGGCCGCGCCCACAAGCGAGCCGCCTGAGCGCCGCTAGACCACGCCCTGCAGGAAATGCCAGGCGATCCCGGCGAGGCTGGCGGTCAGCAGCACCGGGATCATGCCCGCCTTGAAGCGGAACACGGCGATCGCCGCGCCCGCCGCCAGCACCAGCGACGGCCAGTCGACCGATGACGGCACCGGCGCCTGCAGCGACATGCCGAGCCACGCCACCGGCACGTGATTCTTGAACAACACCTGCAGCGCGAACCAGACCGCGAGATTGAGGATCACGCCGACCACGGCGGCGGTGATCGCGCCCAGTGCCGCCGACAGCGCCTTGTTGCCGCGCAGCGCCTCGACGAAGGGCGCGCCGAAGAAGATCCACAGGAAGCAGGGCGCGAAGGTCACCCAGGTGGTGAGCAGGCCGCCAAGAGTCGCGGCGAGCAGGGGATGCAGCCCGCCGGGCGCGCCGTAGGCGGCGAGGAAGCCCACGAACTGCGTCACCATGATCAGCGGGCCGGGCGTGGTCTCGGCCATGCCCAGCCCGTCGAGCATCTGGCCGGCGCTCACCCAGTGATAGTGATCGACCGCCTGCTGCGCGACATAGGCGAGCACGGCATAGGCGCCGCCGAAGGTCACCACCGCCATCTTGCTGAAGAAGACGGCGATGTTGCTGAACACGTTGTCGGGCCCCAGCGTCGCCAGCAGAATCGCCACGGGCGCCAGCCACAATACGAGAAAGACCGCACTGACGCGGATCGACCAGCCCAGGTTGGGTCGCGCATGCGGCGGCGTCTGCTCGCCCAGGAGCGAGTCGCGGTCGGCGACCTGCCTGTCGCCGACCTTGCCGTGACCGCCGCCGCTGAGGAACGCTGGCGATCCGGCGCGTCCGCCGACATAGCCGAGCAGGCCGGCGGCGCCGATGATCAACGGGAATGGCACGTCGTAGAAGAAGATCGCGATGAACGCCGCGGCGGCGATGCCGACCATCACCCGATTCCTCAGCGCGCGCTTGCCGACGCGCACCACGGCTTCGATGACGATGGCCAGCACGGCCGCCTTGAGGCCGAAGAACAGGCCCTGCACGACGCCGACATTGCCGAAGATCACGTAGATCCAGCTCAGCGCCATGATCGCCAGCACGCCGGGCAGCACGAAGAGCAGGCCGGCGACCAGTCCGCCGCGGGTCTTGTGCATCAGCCAGCCGATATAGGTGGCGAGCTGCTGCGCCTCCGGTCCGGGCAGCAGGGTGCAGTAGTTCAGCGCCTGCAGAAAGCGCGTCTCGCCGATCCAGCGCTTCTCCTCGACGATGATGCGATGCATCACCGCGATCTGGCCCGCCGGGCCGCCGAAGCTCAGCGCCGCGACACGCAGCCAGACCTTGACGGCGTCCCCGAAGGAGACGCCGTGGTCGCGATGTCCGTCGCTCATGCGCGCGGCCCGGATTGCCGGGCGGCGCGCGCCGGCGGCGCTGCCGGCCAGCTGTGCGCTTCGTCCGAAGCGTCGCGGCACCAGCGATAGAACGCGTCGTACAGCGCCATGCCGGCTTCGAGCTGCTCGAGATCGTTCGCGTACATGCGCGACTGGCCGAGCGACGCCGCAAGCAGCCCGGCGGACTCCGGCGCGAGATCGGGGCGTCCGGTGTCGGCGCCGCGCACGATGGTGGCGAGCTTCAGCAGCGGCTCGGTCTGCAGCCCGAATTCCTCGACCATCACGTCGAAGGTGCAGCGCTCGCCGCGATGCGTCCACATCACGTCCTTGCCTTCGATGTCGAAGGGCGCCGCTCCAAAGCGCTCAGCCACGTCGGGCACCTCGGATGCCGCCACGTAGAGGATCACCGCGTTGGGGTCGACGAAGCGACGGATCAGCCACGGGCATGCGATCCGATCGATCTTCGGTCGCGCCCGCGTGACCCACACAGTGCGGCCCCTGCCGTCGCGCGGCGGCAGCTTCGACGTGTCGAGCATCGGCTGTCCCGCCTGCTGCCAGGCCATGACGCCGCCTTCGAGATTGTCCGCGG
The DNA here is from genome assembly GCA_050183765.1 of Reyranellaceae bacterium. GTDB lineage: Bacteria > Pseudomonadota > Alphaproteobacteria > Reyranellales > Reyranellaceae > JAFAZJ01. Next base: position 4,972 of record JBFXAZ010000138.1, read on the forward strand.
CGACGCCGGCGTGGCGCAGCCAGGCGGCGGCACCTTCGCTGAGCTTGAGGCCGCGCTGGCAGATGACGATGGTCGGCTTGCCAAGCGCGGCGAACTCCTCGGCCCAGGAGGGCACATTGGCCCAGGGGCGGCGCACCGCACCCGGAATCAGCTTCGGATTGGCGGCAAAATCCTCGTCGGTGCAGACATCGACGAGCGCGGGACAGTCGGGTCGTCCGATCAGTCGGGCAAGCTGGGCGATGGAAATGGCATTGGGTGCGGGCATGACGGCGCGTCCTTTCGCTGGAGAGCTGGACGCGATTCTTCAGCATGGCGCCTCATGGGGAGATCGCATTCCCCATGAGCGCGCTTTTGCCGTTTCCCGCTGCCGTCGTCAAGTCGGCGTGAGCACCACCCGGCCGACCACCTTGCCGGCCTTCAGCTCCTCCAGGACGTCGTAGGCCGCCTCGAGCGGACGCGTGGAGTAGGGCAGGGCCTGCACGCGACCTTCGCGCACCAGCTTCATCAGCTCCTGCAGCTCCTGCAGGTTGCCGACATACGAGCCTTCGATCGCCGCCATCTTGAACGGCATGGCGATGGGCGAGAACGGCGCGTCGCCGCCGAACAGGCCGACGATCACCACCTTGCCGCCCCTGCGGATTGAATCGAAGGCGAAGCGGAACGAGGCCGCGGCGCCGACGAAATCGATCGCCGCGTCGACGCCGCCGCCGGTCTCCTGCACCAGCTTCTGCACCGCGCCCTCGGCCTTGGGATTCACCGTGTGGTGCGCGCCGTGCTCCCTGGCGACCTTGAGCTTGCTGTCGTCGATGTCGGCGACGACGATCTCGCCGTCGAAGATCGCCTTGGCGACTTCCAGTCCTGCCAGGCCCACGCCGCCGGCGCCGACCAGCAGCAGGCGCTTGCGGTTCTTCACCGTTTCGGTCTTGCGGATCGCGCTGTAGGCGGTGAGGCCGGAGCAGGCATAGGTGCAGGCCAGATCGATCGGCGAGTTGCCGGGATCGACCAGGTACTTGCTGTGCGGCACGATCACGTGCGTGGCGTAGCCGCCGTCGCGGCGCGTGCCCAGGGTGCGCGGCGTCGGGCAGAGCAGCTCCTCGCCGGCCTGGCAGGCGGCGCAGGTGCCGCAGCCGATCCACGGGAAGACGACGTAGCGGCTGCCGGGCTTCACGTCCTTCACGTCGGGACCCACGGCGACGACCTCGCCGGCGATCTCGTGGCCGAGCGTGAACGGCAGCTTCATGCCGCGGCTCGTCATCTCCAGCTTCTGGCCGCCGCCGAGATCGAAGAAGCCCTCCCAGATGTGCAGGTCGGAATGGCAAACGCCGCTCGACAGGATCTTCACGATCACCTCGGAGCCCGCGGGCTTGGGATCGTCGTAGGTGTTCAGCTTCAGCGGCTTGCCGAACTCGACGATTTGCATGGCGCGCATGGGCTTCCCTCCCGTAGCATCCGCGGCGATTTTGCGGCGCATCCTAGACGGGGGACCACGTGGCGCAAGCGGACGGAACCGCTGAGCGGTTCGACCCGGCGAAGCACAGCTTCGGGCCGGCCCACTATTTCGAGGACCTCACGCTGGGGCAGCGCTTCTACATCAATTCGCGCACCCAGACCGAGGCGCTGTTCTCGGCCTTTCAGCTCGCCAGCGGCGACAACCATCCGATCCACTACGACCGCGTCTATTGCCAGGCACGCGGCCATCGCGACATGCTCGCGCACGGTCTGCAGGTGGTGATCCAGGCCGCGGCCGGCGGCGGCATCTTCCCGCACGTGCTGGGCGATTCGCTGATCGGCTTCATCGAGCAGTCCTCGCGATTCCTGAAGCCCGTCTATGTCGGCGACACGCTGTTTCCGATGATGGAGATCACGGAGTTGAAGCCCAATCGCACGACGGGCGTGGTGGTGTGCAAGATCACCGTGCACAACGAAAAGGGCGACCTCGTGATGGACGGCGAGCACAAGTATCTCGTGCGCAGGAAATCCCCGTCATCCTGAGCGAAGCGAAGGATGAGGGTCGGGAACAGGGGACAAGACAATGGGTATTCTCGACGGCAAGGTGGCGTGGATCACCGGCGCGGGCACCGGCATCGGCCGGTCGGGTGCGATCGAGCTGGCGCGCGAGGGCGCGCATGTCACGCTCTCGGGCCGCACGCTCAAGACGCTGGAGGAAACGGCCGCGCTGGTGAAGCAGGCGGATGGCGTCTGCGCGATCGAGCCGCTGGACGTCGCCGACAAGAAGGCCGTGGCCGAAGTCGCCGGGCGCATCGTCAAGGCGCACGGCCGGATCGACATCCTGGTCAACAGCGCCGGCATCAACATCCCGACGCGCGCCTGGGGCACGGTCGATACCGAGGGCTGGGAGCAGGTGCGTTCGATCAACCTCGACGGCACGTTCTATTGCTGTCACGCGGTGATCCCGACCATGCGCGCGCAGGGCGGCGGGCTGATCGTCAACGTCGCGAGCTGGCTCGGCCGGCACGTCTCGCCGCTGGGCGGGCCGAGCTACACCGCGAGCAAGGCCGGCGCGCGGTTCCTCAGCGAATCGATCAACGCCGAGCAGGGCAAGTACGGCATCCGCGCCTGCAGCCTGTGCCCGGGCGAAGCGGCGACGCCGATCATGGAGCGCAGGCCGGTGAAGCCGCCGCAGGTCGAGCTCGACCGCATGCTGCAGGAGGAGGATCTCGGCAAGACTATCCTCTTCCTCGCCAGCCTGCCGCCGCGCGTGTGCATCAACGAGATGGTCGTCTCGCCGACCTGGAACCGCTTCTATGTCGGTGGGCTGGAGACGACGACGCCCGCGGCGCGGACTTGATCAGGCCCGCGTCATCGTGTTGAAGCAGAACAGGACCAGAAGGAGGAACCCATGATCGGCGTGATCGCGACGCTCACCATCAAGCCGGGCACCAACGCCGATTTCGAGGCGGTGGTGGGCCAGCTCGCCAGGGCGGTGCGGGCCAACGAGCCCGGCAACAAGCTCTATGCGCTGCACCGCACGGACGATCCCAACGTCTACGTCTTCCTCGAGCGCTATGACGACGAGGCGGCGCTGGCCGCGCACCGCGCCGCACCGCATTTCAAGGAGCTCGGCCGCAAGCTCGGCGAATACATGGCCAAGCCGCCCGAGGTGAAGCGCATGCCCGAGGTCGACTTCTAGGCCCGCCGTCATTCCGAGCGCAGCGAGGAATCCAGGAACGCCCTGGATCCCTCGCTTTGCTCGGGATGACAGACCAGCGAAAACAGGAGCTGCCATGTTCGATGGGCTCATCCGCCGCGCCAAGCCCGGCACCGCGCCGGGCATGCTGGAGGGTCGCGAGCCCGTGCCGGACGAGGCACTGACCTTCACGCTGACCGAGTACACGCAGGAAGGCTGGGAGGTCTACAACGAGGTCGAGGTCGCGGAGTGCAGCTTCCACCTGACCACGCCCAGCCGGACCTGGATCGACGTCGCGGGGCACGCCAGCGCCGAGATGCTGCGTTCGCTGGGCCAGGCCTTCCACCTGCATGCGTTGGCGCTGGAAGACGTCTTCCACGGCACCCAGCGGCCGAAGTTCGACATCTACGACAAGCAGGGCTTCATTGTGCTCAACGACCCGGCGATGGTCGACGACACGCTGAAGAGCCGTCAGGTCAGCATCTTCTTCGGCGACAACTACGTGATCAGCTTCCACGATCACAAGGAGGACATCTTCAAGCCGGTGCGCGAGCGCATCCAGCAGGACGGCTCGCGGCTGCGCCAGTTCGCGACCGACTACCTCGTCTACGCCCTCGTCGACCTCGTGGTCGACCGCAAGTTCCCCGTGCTGGCACGCATCAGCGAGCGGCTGGAAGAGCTGGAAGACCAGTCGATGGAGACCGCGTCGCGCGAAACCGCGCAATGCATCCACACCGCGCGGCGTTCGCTGGTCGGCTTCCATCGCATCCAGTGGGCGGAGCGCGAGACGGTGCTGGCGCTGATGCGACCCGACACGCCGTTCATCAAGCCCGACACGCGCACCTATCTGCGCGATTGCCTGGATCACACCGTGACGGTGATGGAACTGGTCGAAAGCTACCGCGACATGGCCGGCGGCCTGATGGAGCTCCACCTGATGGAGACGTCGAACCGCATGAACGAGGTGATGAAGGCGCTGGCGATCGTCACCGTGTTCTTCATGCCGCTTTCCTTCCTCGCCGGCGTGTACGGCATGAACTTCGAGCGCGACGCCGGCAACATGCCCGAGCTGGGCTGGCGCTACGGTTACTTCTACTTCTGGGCGATGGCTGTGGTGATCACCATCGGCCTGTTCTGGTGGATGAGGCATCGCAAATGGCTGTGAACGGTTATCGCCTGTTCGGCTCGGAGCTGTCGCCTTACTCGGTGAAGGTGCGCTCCTACCTGCGCTTCAAGGGCATCGGGCACGAGTGGATCCCGCGCGGGCCCAAGAGCGCGGCGGAGTTCCAGAAATACGCCAAGCTGCCGCTGATCCCCCTGCTGGTGACGCCCGAGGGCGAAGGGCTGCAGGACTCGACGCCGATCATCGAGAAGCTCGAGGCGCAGATTCCCGAGCCGTCGATCCATCCCGACGATCCGGCGCTGCGCTTCCTGTCCGAGCTGATCGAGGAATACGCCGACGAGTGGGGCAACAAGTCGATGTTCCACTATCGCTGGAGCTACGCCGCCGACGCCGAATCGGCCTCGCAGCGCATCGCCAGCCAGATCGCGCCGGACGGGTCCGACGACGCGGCGGTGGCCAAGACGGCCGAGGGCGTGCGCGGCCGCATGGTGCCGCGTCTGAGCTTCGTCGGCTCGCACGCCGGCACCAAGGACACGATCGAGGGTTCGCTGCGCCGCATCCTCGACACCCTCGAGATGCATCTCGTGGGCCGCAAGTACCTGTTCGGCAATCGGCCGGCGCTGGCCGATTTCGGCCTGTGGGGCCAGCTCTACGAGTGCTGGACCGATCCCACGCCCAAGGCGCTGATCGACGAGCTCTATCCCAATTCCTGGCGCTGGATCGAGCGCATGCTCCAGCCGAAGGTCGAAGGCGGATGGGATCCCTGGTCGGCGCTCAAGTGGGGCATCGGCCGTCTGCTCGACACCGAGGTCGGCGGGCTGTTCCTGCCGTGGACGACGGCCAATGCCGTGGCGCTGACGGACGGCCAGGAGCGGTTCACCGTCATGCTCGAGGGCCGGCCCTTCACCCAGCAGACGCAGAAGTACCACGCGCGTTCGCTGGCCGAGATCAAGCGCAAGTACGAGGCGGCGAAGGGCGCGCCCGGCCTCGACGCCATCCTCGACGAGACCGGTTGCCTGCGCTGGCTGCAGGATTGATCGTTTGCGCCCTGGTTCGCGGCCGGCAGCGCTTCAGAACGTCTTGTAGCCCAGGAACTTGCCGCTCATCGAGATCTTCACGCGATCGCCCTTCTGGTCGGGCTGGCGCTCCAACGTCAGGTCGAAATCGATGGCGCTCATGATGCCGTCGCCGAACTCCTCCTGGATCAGCTCCTTCCAGGTGGTGCCGTAGACCTGCACCAGCTCGTAGAAGCGGTAGATCAGCGGATCGGTCGGCGGGCCCGGCGGCAGCGAGCCGCGATAGGGCACCTCCTGCAGCAGCAGCACGGCCTCCTTGTCGAGGCCGAGAAGCGCGCCGGCCTTCTCGGCCTGCTCCTTGGTCATGCGCATCTGGCCGAGGCAGGCCGCGGTGATCAGGACGGGCGACATGCCGCCGACCTTCTCGCTGATCTCCTTCCAGGTGAGTCCCTTGAGCCGCTTGGCGCTGAGGATGGTTTCGGTGACGTCTTCGCGCTTCATGGGGCCTCCCTAGGCTGCGGCGATGGAACGGGTGGGGCCGACCGGCGTCGGGTCGGGATCGCCCGGACGGACATGCCTGGGCCGGCGCGGATCGAAGCCGCCGGCGGCGATCTCGCGGTCGAAGCTCTTCGACCGTTCGACCAGGAAATCCAGCAGATGGTTGCGGATGCGATAGTAGTGCGGGTGCTTGTGCAGGTCGTGACGCGCGCGCGGCTTGGGCAGGGTGTTGACCACGATCTCGGCGATCTTCGCGCCCGGTCCGTTGGTCATCAGGACGATGCGATCGGCGAGCAGGATCGCCTCGTCGATGTCGTGCGTGATCATGAAGACGGTCTGGTGCGTCTCCTCGCAGATGCGCACGACCTCGTCCTGCAGCGTGCCCCGGGTCAGGGCGTCCAGCGCGCTGAACGGCTCGTCCATCAGCAGCATCTTGGGCTCGATCGACAGCGCGCGGGCGATGCCGACGCGCTGCTTCATGCCGCCGGAAAGCTGCGCCGGCCGCTTGGCCTCGGCGCCGCCCAGGCCGACCAGCTCGATGTAGCGCAGCGTGTGCGCCTGGATCTTCGCCTTGTCCCAGCCGGGCCAGCGCGAGCGCACCGCGAAGGCGACGTTGCCCATCACCGTCATCCACGGCATCAGCGCATGGCTCTGGAAGATCACGGCGCGGTCGAGGCTGGGGCCCACGACCTCGACGCCGTCGGCGACGATCACGCCGTCGCTGGGGCGTTCCAGCCCGGCGAGCGCGTTGAGGATCGTCGTCTTGCCGCAGCCGGAATGGCCGATGATGCAGACGAACTCGCCGCGATCCATGGTGAACCACAGATCCTCGAACACCGTGGTCGGCGTGCCGTTGGCCGGCGCGGGAAAGCGCCGCGCCAGGCCTTCGACGCTGATCAGGTGCGGGCCGCTCATCGCCTCACTCCGGATAGGTCACGAGGCGGGCGAGCCAGGCGAGAAGCTGGTCGAGCACCAGGCCGACCAGGCCGATCAGCAGGATGGCGGTGAGGATGTTGCTGATCGAGAGGTTGTTCCACTCGTTCCACACGAAGTAGCCGATACCCGTGCCGCCGACCAGCATCTCGGCCGCCACGATCACCAGCCAGGCGATGCCGATGGAAATGCGCATGCCGGTCATGATGGTCGGCGCGGCCGCCGGCAGGATCACGGTGAAGGCCTTGCGCAACGGCGACACCTCCAGCGTGCGCGCCACGTTGAGCCATTCCTTGCGCACCGACATGACGCCGAAGGCGGTGTTGATCAGCATCGGCCACACCGAGCAGATGAAGATCACGAAGATCGAGGAGATCTCGCTGTCCTTGATGGTGTAGAGCGCCAGCGGCATCCAGGCCAGCGGCGAGATCGGCTTGAGCACCTGGATGTAGGGATCGAGCGCGCGATAGACCAATGGCGACATGCCGATCAGGAAGCCGAGCGGGATGGCGAAGGCGGCGGCCAGCAGGTAGCCCAGCATCACGCGGCCGATCGAGTAGCCGATCTGGATGCCGATGCCCTGGTCGTTGGTGCCGCGCACGTAGAACGGATCGGTGAGGTGCTTCCAGATCGCGGCGCCGACCTCGCCCGGGCCGGGCATGCCCTGCTTCTTGCCGCCGGCCGCGGCCTGGCCGACCAGCTTGGCATACTCGGGATCGACCACGGGACCGCCGGCGCTGCCGCCGGTCGCCGCCTGCCAGACCGCGACGAGCGCGACCAGCAGGACGATCGACAGCAGCGCGGAGCGCAGACCCAGCGATCGGTAGAGCGCGCCCACCGGCTCAGGTCCGCTTGATGGCGAAGCTCTTGACGTAGTCGTCGGGCTTGGACGCGTCGAAGCTCTTGCCCATGACGACGATGGTCTTGGTCGAGGGATTGGGCGGCGTCAGGCCGGCCTCCTTCATCAGCCGCGCCGCGTCGGTGGCGAGGAACACCTCCCTGGCAACCCGGGCGTAGTCGATCTCGCCCTTGACCTGGCCCCAGCGCTTCATCTGCGTGAGGATCCACACCGCGAACTGCTCCCACGGGAAGGGATCGAAATCGATGCGGTTGGGATCGCGCTTCACGCCGCCCAGGCCGTCGGCATAGGTGCCGGTCAGCACCTGCTCGACCACCGTCACGGGTTGGTTCAGGTAGTTCTGCGGCGCGATGGCCGTGGCGATCTGCTTGCGGTTCTCGGCCTTCGAGGCGAAGGCGGTCGCCTCGATGATGGCCTTGAGCAGGGCGGCGTAGGTGTTGGGCGTCTCGGTGACGAAGGCCTTGCTGGCGGCGAAGGCGCAGCAGGGATGGCCGTCCCAGATCTCCTTGGACAGGACGTGGAT
>JBFXAZ010000139.1:0-13005 GCA_050183765.1 Reyranellaceae bacterium
CCTTCCACGATCGACTGCTCCTTGAACGGCATGACAACCTCCCCGGTTACCATGCGGAACTGTCAACCATGTCCCCGTACACCTGTTACCCATGTCTCCGGTCCGTACACCCCGGAGGGGGAAGGTGGCGCGCGTAGCGCGACGGTCAGGGGCCGCGGACGGCCCCGCGGGGGATGTCTCGACGCACTCGATGTCCGTCTTCAACATCCCCGATCCGCCCTTCGGGCACCTTCCCCCTTCCGGGGGAAGGTATGGCTGCTACGCCGCCTGCTGCTGGCGGCGGCCGTGCTCGGTGACGAGGCGCGCGGCCAGCGCCGGGCTGGCGGCGACCATCGGCAGGCGCACCTCTGGGCTGCTGATCAGGCCGTCGAGCCACAGCCAGTGCTTGATCGCCGCCGGGTTGGGCTCGGCGAAGAGCAGGCGCACGAGGTCGACCATGCCGCGCCACTGGTCGAGCGCGCCCGCCGCGTCGCCGGCCAGCAGCTGTTCGCGCACCCGCGCGAAGCCCGCGGTCTGCACATGCGCGGCGGCGAGGATGCCGCCATCGGCGCCCTGCGCCACCATGGTGCGGAAGAGCGCGTCCTCGCCGGTGAGCACGGCGAAGCCCTCCGGCCGGTTGCGGATCAGCTCGAAGCTCTGCATCGCGTCGGCGCAGCAATCCTTGACGCCGACGATGTTGGGACGCTCGGCCAGCCGCAGCAGTACCTCGTTCGAAAGATTGACGCCGGTGCGATACGGGATGTTGTAGATCAGGATCGGCCGCGTGCTCCGATCCGACAGCGCCTCGAAGTGCTGGCGCATGCCGTCCTGCGACGGGCGCGTGTAGTAGGGGCAGGTGATCAGGTAGCCGTCGACCGGCCACGACGCGACCTTGTCCAGCGTCTTCAACATCTTGCGCGTATCGCTGCCCGAAAGGCCGAGCAGCAGCGGCCTGGTACCCGCGAGCGCATCGGCCGAGATCTCGACCAGGCGATGGAGCTCCTCGTCGTCGAGCGTCATCGACTCGCCCGTGGTGCCGGCGAGGATGAAGCCGTCGATCGGCTGGCCGACATAGTGGTGCAGCAGCTTGCGCAGCGACGCTTCGTCGAGCGCGCCGTTACGGAACGGCGTGATCAGCGGCAGCCAGATGCCGCCGAAGCGCGTGCGCGTCGTCATGGGGATTGTCCGGGTGGTAGCCATGGTCTCGTCTCCTGGTGCGGCCGGGGCAGGAGCGGAAACCACCAAAAGCGAAGGCCCCGTCCGGTCCGGCGGGGCCTCGTGGTCATCGATGCGACATGCGTTCAGCGCAGGCAAAGACCTCCGGTCCCCATGATTGGGTTCGGTTTGGCTTTGGCTTGCAGGACGCGCGTGCGCATGACTGCACCATCGCCGCGCCGGGCGTCCGTGTCAATCGGCGCGTGGCCATTCGCGATCGCACTACCGCGGCGCCGGCAGTCGTTTCACAATCGTCGCAGGTTTGGAGGGCTGTTGATGTTCACCTACGACCTGCATCCGGGAGATGCGCGTCTGCACTTCAATTGGGTCCTGCCCGGTACGCCGCGCGCGGTGGATGCCGACGGCACGACGGTGCTGATGATCGGTCGCGACGGTGAGCGCGCCGACTTCATTTGCCAGATGCCCGGCCTCGTCGACCAGGTCGAGTTCTCGGCCGAGCGCGATGCCGCGGCCGCGACGCTGCATGTGCGCGTCGGCCCGGTATTCGTTCCCGGCAACAATTCGGGCCTGACCCTGTCGGGTACGGACGCGGCGTTCAGACAGCGCGTGCACGGCGTTTTCGAGCGGGCGGTCGCGAGCTGGCCCGAACTCGGCTGGGCGGATCACCGCTCGGTCTTCTACGACTGACTCGCCAGCCGTCGCGCCTCGCCGGGATCGTCTGGCGGGCGGGGCCCACCAGACACCTGCCGCCGCGTGACGGCCGATCAGCCGTGCGTCAGGCCCGCCGCCTCGACGCCGGCGATGCAGGCGGCCTCGTCCTCGTCGCCGGTGCCGCCGGAGGCGCCGGCCGCGCCGAGGATATTGCCCGCGCCGTCCTTGATCAGCACCGCGCCGGTCTGCGGCAGGAACTTGCCCTGTGCCGTGGCGGCCAGCGCGCCGAAGAATTGCGGGTTCTCCTTGGCACGGCCGAGCAGCGTGCGGCTCGATGCGCCCATGCCGACCGCCGCCCACGCCTTGCCGGTAGCGATGTCGACGCGGAACATGCTGGCGCCATCCTCGCGCTGCGCCGACTTCACGTGGCCGGAGTCGTCGAGCACGACGACGGCCAGCGGCTTGATCCTCATCTCGCGCGCCTTGGCGAAGGCGGCGGCGATGATGGCATTGGCCTGGGCGAGGGTGAGCGGCATGGGAACTCCGATCGTGTAGTTGCCACAGGGGGCAGTCGGGACGACGCACTATCTCCGCGTCAGCCGCTGCACCACCAGATCGACCTGGTCGAAATTGTCGAAATGGATGGTCATGCGACTTGCCTCGCCGCGGCCCACCGGATCGATCTCGACCCGCAGGCCTAGCGATTCAGTCAGGGTGCGCTCCAATGAAAGCGTGTCGGCATCCTTGTCGGCGGCCTCGGCCGGCAATGCCGAGGCGGATGCGGCTTTGCCGCGTCCCGGCGCTTTGTTGCCCGATTTGCTCCAGCCCGGTGGCACGCCCCTGCCGTCCCAGCCGGACTTCGCCGCCTCCTTCGCGACATTGCCCAGGCGCTCGAATTCGCGCGTGCTCAGGCCCTGCTCGAGACCAAAGCGCGCCAGCGATGTCGGATCCTTGGTGCCCAAGAGCGCGCGCGCCTGGCCGGCGTCGAGGCGGTGGTCGGTGATCATCGCCACCACGTCGGCCGGCAGCTCGAGCAGGCGCAGCGTGTTGGCGACGTGGGCGCGGCTCTTGCCCACGGTGGTGCCGATGCGCTCCTGCGTGTGGCCGAACTCGCTCTGCAGGCGGCGATAGGCGATCGCCTCCTCGATCGGGCTGAGATCGGCACGCTGCACGTTCTCGATCAGCGCGATCTCCAGCGCGTCGCGATCGGCCAGCGGCTTGATGACCACCGGCACCTCGTGCAATTGCGCGCGCTGCGCCGCGCGCCAGCGCCGCTCGCCGGCGACGATCTCGTAGCGCTGCGCGATCGGCGCACCATCGGTCCCGCGCAACGGGCGCACCAGGATCGGCTGCACCAGGCCGTGCGCCGCGATCGACTCGCCGAGCTGCGCGATGCCCTCCTCGTTGAACTCCAGCCGCGGCTGGTACTTGCCGCGCTGCAGCCATTCGATCGGCAGGGTCGCGGTCGGCGCGACCGGCGGTGCCGCAGGTGCCGCCGGCGGGGCGGCGGGTGCGGAAGACGGGCTCTTCGCGACATCGGGCGTTTCCGCCGGTGCGTCGTCGCCCAGCAGCGCCGCCAGCCCGCGGCCCAGGCCGCGCGGCTTGATCGGTTCCTTGCTCATCGCGCGGCTCCCTCCATGGCGGGAATGCCCAGCCGCCGCCGGCGCAGCAGCTCACCGGCCAGCAGGATGTAGGCCTGCGAGCCGCTGCAATCCTTGTCGTAGATCAGCACCGGCAGGCCGTGCGAGGGCGCCTCGGAGACGCGCACGTTGCGCGGGATCGTGGTGCCGAAGGCGATGTCGCCGAAATGCGCGCGCACGTCCCTCTCGACCTGGACGGCGAGGTTGTTGCGGCGGTCCATCATGGTGAGGATGATCCCCGCGATCTGCAACTTGGGGTTGAGCGCGCGACGCACGCGCTCGACGGTGCGAACCAGGTGGCCTATGCCTTCGAGCGCGAAAAACTCGCATTGAAGCGGCGAAAGCACGGCGTCGGCTGCAACCAATGCGTTCAATGTGAGCAGCCCGAGCGATGGCGGGCAGTCGATCAGGATCACGTCCCAGCGACTGTGGGCAGCGCTGACGCCGAGCGCGTCCTTGAGGCGGAACTCGCGTCGCTCGATATCGATCAGCTCAAGCTCGGCGCCGGCGAGGTTCACGTTGGCCGGCACGACCTGCAGGTTCGGGATTCGGGTCTCGACCAGAGCGTCGGTGAGCGGCGCCAAGCCGAGCAGCACCTCGTAGGAGCCGGTCTTGCGCTGGTCGGGGCCGACGCCCAGTCCGGTCGAGGCGTTACCCTGGGGATCGAGGTCGACCAGCAGGACCTTCTGGCCGACCGCGGCAAGGGCGGTCGCGAGATTGATCGCGGTTGTCGTCTTGCCGACACCGCCCTTTTGATTGGCCAGCGCGTAGATGCGAGGGGGCGTCGGCGGGGCGGAGGGGGCGTCGGACAAGCGGTCTCTCAGGCTCGGGGGCGCAGCCGCGAGATCCTGAGGATGGAGCCGTTCTGCTCCGTCTTGCTGGGCACGCGCTGGATATCCATCATCCAGTCGCGCGCCGCCTCGGTCAATTCGCTGTCGACGTTCGCACCCTTGTGGAAAAGGCAAATAGCGGGGTCAGTTGCGAACGGCGCCGCCCAGGCGAGCAGTTTGGGCAGCGGCGCCAGAGCGCGGGCGGTCACGACATCGACCGGGAAAGGCGGCAGCGCCTCGACCCGCACCGGCTTCACCGTCGCGTTCGGGGCGATGGCGCGCGCCACCTCCATGAGGAAGGCCGCCTTGCGCTGGTCGGATTCGACCAGGGTCACGGCGATGTCCGGGCGCTCGGCGGCGATCACCAGGCCCGGGAAGCCGGCGCCGGAACCGAGGTCGACGAGGGTGCGCGTATCGGGCGGCAGGAGAGGGATGATCTGAAGGGAATCGTCGAAGTGACGACGCTCGAGGTCGTCGAGGGTCGAGCGGCCGACGAGATTGATCGACCGCTGCCACTTGCGCAGCAGGTCGGCGTAGGTCTGGAGCTTCGCGGAGTGTTTCACGTGAAACACCGTCGCCGCCACTTGGCCCGATGTTTCACGTGAAACGTCTGACGTGACGCAACAGGGCGACCAGGGCCGCCGGCGTGACCCCAGCCAAGCGTCCCGCCTGGCCCAGGGTGGCCGGACGATGAGCGGTGAAGATCTGGCGGACCTCGGCCGACAGGCTGCCCAACGCCGTGTAGTCGAGGTCATCCGGCAGAGCGAGGGCCTCGTCGCGGCGATAGGCCTCGATATCGGCCTGCTGCCGCCGCAGGTAGCCCGCGTAGAGCGCGTCAATCTGGAGCTGCTCGACGACCGCCGGGGCAAGCTCAGCCAGATCCGGCCAGATGCTCGCCAGACGGCTGATCGTCACCCCGGGCAGGGCCAACAGGTCCTGGGCGCTGCGCAAAACGCCGTCCTGGTTCACGGCGATACCGTGCCGCGCCGCTGCCGACGGCGAAAGTGTGTGACCGGTCAGTCGGGCGCGACCGGCGGCCAATGCCGCAGCTTTCGCCTCGAACACAGCGGCACGGGTAGCGCCCACGCAGCCGATTTCGATTCCCCGCCGGGTCAGGCGCTGATCGGCATTGTCCGCCCGCAGGAGCAGCCGGTACTCGGCGCGCGAGGTGAACATGCGATACGGCTCCGGCGCGCCGCGCGTCACCAGGTCGTCGATCATCACGCCGATATAGGCATCGGCGCGGTCGACGAAGAAATCGCGATCCGACGCGGCGTTGATCCCGGCGATCAGCCCTTGGGCGGCCGCCTCCTCGTAGCCCGTGGTGCCGTTGATCTGCCCGGCGAGATACAGTCCGGGAATCCGCCGTGTCTCGAGCGTATGGCGCAGCTCACGCGGATCGACGTGGTCGTACTCAATGGCGTAGCCCGGCCGCAGCATCGTCGCGCGCTCCAGCCCGGGAATGGTGCGCAACATCGCGGCCTGCACCTCGCGCGGCAGCGACGTCGAGATACCGTTGGGATAGACCGTGATATCGTCGAGCCCCTCGGGTTCGAGAAAGATCTGGTGCCGCTCGCGCTGATCAAAGCGCACCACCTTGTCCTCGATCGACGGGCAATAGCGCGGGCCGGACGATTCGATCTGGCCGGAATACATCGGCGCGCGGTGGAGATTGTCCCGTATGAGCGCGTGGGTTTCGGGAGTCGTGGAAGTAAGGAAGCAGGAAATCTGTGGAACGACAATTCGCTCGGTAAGATAGGAGAACGGCGGAGGCGGATCGTCACCGCGTTGTTCCACAAGGGATTTCCAGTCGATTCCGCGGCCATCGAGACGCGGCGGCGTCCCGGTTTTGAGCCGGCCGAGCCGCAAGCCGAACCGCGCCAGGGTCCGGGCCAAGCCGCTCGACGGGGACTCCAACGCCGCCTCGGCGCCAGCTGCACCGGCCGCGAGCGGCAAGTCCGCCGGCCCGCCCGCCGCCCGCTGCCCGCGGGCGCGGCCAGCCGGAATGGTCAGCTCGCCGCAATGGATCAGCCCGCGTAGGAAGGTGCCGGTCGTCACGACCACCGAACGAGCGGCGACCCGGGTACCGTCCACCAGCTCGACGCCGGCGACGCGGCCGGCCCCATCGAGCCAAACATCCTCGACAGCCCCGGCCCGCACCTCCAGACCTGCGGTATCCGCTAGGATCGCCTGCACCGCCTGACGGTATAGCGCGCGGTCGGCCTGCGCCCGCGGGCCGCGTACTGCCGGCCCCTTGCTCGCGTTCAGCGTGCGGAACTGGATGCCGGCGCGGTCGATCGCGCGACCCATCACGCCATCCAGCGCATCGATCTCGCGCACCAGATGGCCTTTGCCCAGCCCGCCGATCGCCGGATTGCACGACATCTCGCCGATCGTGGCGACGTCGTGCGTCAGCAGCAGCGTGCGCGCGCCCATCCGCGCGGCGGCAGCCGCCGCCTCGGTCCCGGCATGGCCGCCGCCGATGACGATGACATCGAATGCATATGTCGAGGATCGATCCACGGCGCGCACATTGCGAGCGCGCCCCGACGAGTCAAGAGCGTCGGCGGCGTCCGCTCAGGCCCCGATCGACGCCACCAGCTCGCGATGCAGTGCTGGACCCTCGGCGAGCGCAAGCTTGCGCAGCGCGACGGCGAGCGGATTCTCGGCGATCGCCGGCGAGATCGCCATGTCGATGCTGTAGCCCACCGAGGGCTGGATCGGGCGCGCGACGATGCCGCCATTGACCGCCGCGGCGGCCTGCACACTGAGATCCGAGACGATGGTGATCCCGACGCCCCGTCCCACCAGGGCACAGGCGGCGACCGGCGTCGACGCGTCCGCGACCAGCCGGACCTTGACCTCGGAATCCATCATGACCGCGTCGATGTGGCGCCGGCTGCCGATGTCGGCCGTCACCCCGATGAACGGCTCGCCGTCCAGATCCGCCATATCGATCATCGCCTTGCTTGCCAGCCGATGACCGGCGGGCAGCGCACACATCTCCCGTCCGACCAGGATCTGCTCTGCCGGAATTGTACCGACACCCGTCAGCGCACGGCTACGCAAGGTCCGCGTGGCAAAGCCGATGTCGATCGACCCGGCCAGGAACTGCTCGATCAGATAGCGCGCGCCGTCAGCCTCGAACGTGACATGCGCCTCGGGATGCAGAGCCATGAATCGCGCGATCAGCGCTGGCATGAAAGCCGGCGCCAAGGCCGAACCCACGCCGATCACCAGCCGACCGCCGCAGCCCTTCTTCAGGTCACGCGCCTGCTCGAGCAGCAGATCGAAGCCGCGCTTCACCCGGGTCATCTCGCGATACAGCGCCATGCCCTGGTCGGTCGGCACGACGCGCAGCCCCATGCGGCGAAACAGCTTGTAGCCCAGGCCGCGCTCCAACGCGTCGATCAGCTTGCTCACCGTGGGTTGCGAGACCTTCAGACGCGCCGCGCCGGCGCTGAACGTGCCTTCCTCGATCACCGCCAGGAACGTCTCGATCTGCCGCAGGTTCATCCCGACAAGCCCGCCATCGCGACAAGCTCGCGATGCAGTGCGGGCCCTTCCTCCACGGTCAGCTGACGAAACAGTTCGGCCAAGGGGGCGTTGTGGCTCGCCGGCGACACGGCGATGCCGACGCCGTAGCCGATCGCGGGTCGCAGCGTCCGACAGACGAAGCCGCACCGCCGGTCTCCCGCACCGGCGGTCAGCGCGCTGAGATCCGAAACCATGGTGACGCCCACGCCCTGGCCGACCAGCGAACAGGCCGCCGCGGGGGTCGAGGCCTCCGCCACCAATCGCGCCGGCGTCCGAGCCGATGCCGCGAGCCCGTCGTCGATCTCGCGCCGGCTGCCGACATTCGCCGTGATCCCCACATAGGATTCGCCGGCCAGATCGGCGAACTCGATCACGCGCTTCTTTGCCAAGCGGTGGCCCGAAGGCACGACACAGACCACCTCGCCCTCGGCGAAGCGGTGCGTGGTCACGCTGCCCACCCCGGTATTGAACTCCTTGGCGTGCGTCGTGCTGGTTTCGAGGAAGATGTCGATCGTGCCGCTGACGTGCTGCTCGATCAGGTAGCGCGCGCCGTCCGCCTCGAGCGTGACGTGCACGGCGGGATGGCGGGCCCGGAACCGCGCGATCAACCGTGGCGCCAGCGTGCCGCACAGCGCCGAGCCGGCGCCCACCACCAGTCGGCCGCCGCCCTCGCTTTGCCCCTTCAGCCCCTGCGCCTGGTGCAACAGGAAGTCGAAGCCGCGCTTGACCCGCGTCATGTCGCGATAGAGCGCGAAGCCCTGGTCGGTCGGCGTGACGCGCGCCCCGGCGCGGCGGAAGAGCTTGTAGCCCAGCCCGCGCTCGAGCGAATCGACCAGCTTGCTGACGGTCGGCTGCGAAACCTTCAGCCGGGCGGCGCCGGCACTGAAGGTGCCCTCCTCAAAGACCGACAGAAAGGCTTCGATCTGGCGCAGGTTCATCGCCGCTCCCGGGTGGGCAGATATCCCTGAGACCAGTATAGCGCGCCGAACTCGGTCGGATTTGGACCATTCCCGCCAAGGTGATGCAGCATGCCTGCTGTATTCTCTCCCCGATGATTGCTCACGGGGTGAAACCATGATCCTGCAGGCGCCGTATCTCCCTGACCCTGGCGGCATCGCCACACCCTATTACTCGGTGCGGGCGAAAGCCGCCGCTACTACCGCCGGTATTGCCGACCTGTGCATCCAAATCCGCCGCGCCCGGAGCCGCGCCCTGCAGGCGGCTTTCTTGCATGCTGAACGCAATCAACTTGCACCTCAACCGAGCAATCGTCGCTTGCTCACCTAGAGCTAAAGCGATTATAAAACATTCATACTTAAGACATTGTTCTAACGGGATTTAAGCATGTCGAATGAAATCTTGGTCATCGAGGACGACGCATTCCTACGGGACGAGATCGTCGACTTCCTCGCGCGTCGCGGTCGCAACGTCGTCTGCTGCGAATCCATCGCGCAGGCCGACGAAGTATGTCAGCAGGGTCTCAAGCCTCGGCTGATCCTGTCGGACATCCACCTGCCCGACGGCGACGGTGTCAGCTTCTGCGTGCGCATGGCCGACAGCCTCCCCAGCACCAAGTGGGTGCTGATGTCCGGCAACCGCGAGTTGGTGCGCTACGGGACGCTCGCACGCCTGCCCTCCGTGCAGGTCGTCGACAAGCCGGTGCCGCTGGCGGTGCTGGCCCGTTTCATCGGTGCGCTCGATGCCAATCCAGCCTGAGACGCCGACGACCGATCCCACGCTGCGCCGGCTCGTCCTGCTCGTCGAAGACGAGATCGAGCTGCTGGCGGAGATCTCCACCTTCCTGCGCCGGCGCGGCCACGAGGTGCGCACCGCGTCGAACTTCGATGAGGCGCTGGAGCAGCTCAAGGCATGTTCCGACCGGCTCGATCTGTTGCTGACCGACGTGCGGTTGCCCGGCGGCAGCGGCCTGGACCTCCTGCGTTCGGCCGGTCTCGACACCGAGAAGACGCCGCGTCGCGTGGCGATGACCGGCCATCTCGACCAGGAAGGCATCGACCAGGCCGAAGCATCTGGCGCCGAGCATGTGCTGCTCAAGCCCTTCAGCCTGTCCGAGCTCAATCGCGCCATCCAGGCGGGCCTGCGTCCCCGCAACGGTTCGGGCGACGAGCGCTAGCGCCCCCATTCGACGAAAGACAACCATGGTGGCCATGTCCGACAGCCGATCGCCCGCGCCCGACAGCGCGGCCACGGCGCTTTCGGTCGAGCACGCCCAGCAGGTGCTGGCGCCGGCGCTGGGCGACAAGGCCTCGCCCGGGCTCTGGACCCTGCTCCGGGAGTTGCGCCTGGTGCTGCTGATCGGCGTGCTGATGACCAGCATCATCGCCATCGGCACCTGGCAGATCATCGATATCGCCCGCCGCGACGCGCACGAAGCAGCCTATCGCGACGCCGAAAGCCTGACCGGCATCGTCGGCGAGCAGGTGCTGCGCACGCTCGCCAATGTCGACGAGCGCCTGCGCTTCGTCGCCCACGAAGTTCGCCGCAGCGACGGCAATGTCTCGCTCCGCCAGCTGGTCCAGGACGGCGCGGTCTCGCTCGACCAGGTCATCCTGCTGAGCATGCTCGATGCCCAGGGCCGTCTTGTGCAGACCAATGAAGGGCCCGTCGTCGATGGCCCGGACTTCTCCTCGCGGGCCCACATCGCCACTCATTTGCAAACCCCCACGACAGGTCCGCTGATCAGCGTGCCGGTCATCGGCCAGGTCAGCGGCAAATGGTCGATCCAGGTATCGCGCGCGGTGCGCCGGGCCGATGGCACCCTGATGGGAATCGTCGTCGCCGCGATCGATCCCGCGTATTTCGCCGGTTCCTGGCGTGGCCTGAAGCTCGAGGCCGGCGGCCATATCGAAATGATCGGCACCGACGGCGTGCTGCGCGCCCGCTCCTATGCGCTGCAGGCCGCGCTGGCCTCGGGCCTCAGGCTGCCCGACATCGCCGCCGCCGCGCAAAGCGCCCCGCAGGGCCGCCTCCTGCGCGATCGCGTCGGTGGCCGCAGCCTGTCCTTCTATCGCCGTCTGCCTGGCGCCCCGCTGATCGTGACCGTCGGCTACGATCTCGGTGCCGTCGATGGCTGGGTCGACGCGCGTCAGTCGCGCTTCATCGCCGGCGCCCTGGCGCTCACCGCGCTGCTGATCTTCATCCTGGTGTTGCTGGCTCACCGCACGCTCGCGATCAACGCCGAGCGGGCGCGCGCCTCCGGCACGACGCGCCTGCTGCTCGAGGCGATCGACGCGCTGCCGGTGTCGTTCGGCCTCTACGACAAGGACGAGCGGCTGGTCCTCTACAACCGGCGCTCCGCCCAGCTCAACGGCTCCGTCGTCGGCCCGCATGCGCTGGGCAAGACCTTCGCCGAGCTGCTCGACAGGTTCATCGACGAGCGGCGCCCCGGCGAGCCGACACGCGACTGGAACGCCCTGCGCCAGATGCACCTCGACGGCTTCCATGCCGGCGAGCCCTTCGACTCGCCCGGCGGCGACGGCTCATGGCAGCGCAATTTCGGCGTCAGCCTGGACGACGGCGGCCGCGTGCGCATGCAGCTCGACATCACGCCGCTGAAGCGTCGCGAGAACGAGCTGCAGTCCAGCCGCCGGCGCTACGAGAGCCTGGTGAACTCGCTGGCCGACGTCGTCTTCTCCTGCGACCGCACCGGCAGCATCACCTATATCAGCGCCCGCGTGACCCGCTTCCTGGGCTACGCCGCCGACAGCCTCAACGGACGCGACATCCTCTCGCTGATCCACGAGGAGGACCACGACAAGGTGCGCCGCGCCATGCGCAGCGTGCACCCGCGCGGCGCGCCGCTCACCGTGGTCTGCCGCGCCGTGCGGCCCGACGGCGCCGCGCGCTTCGTCGAGATGCGGCTGGGCGCCGGCGAGTCCGACGAGAGCGGCCACCGCGCCATCAGCGGCGTCATCCGCGACATCCACAAGCAGCACCATCTCGTCCTGCAGCTGCGCAACGAGATGAGCCGCCTGAACTCGATCGTGCATTCCAGCGGCGCGCTGATCCTGCTGGTCGACCGCGACGGCCGCGTCACCATGGCCAACAGCGGCTTCCTGGCGCTCACCGGGCGCAGCCACGAGGACGTCGTCGGCCAGCCGCTCGACGTCGTCATCCCCTGCCCGCCCGACGTGCGGCTGGTCGAGACCTTCACCCTGGCCGACGGCGCGCACGCGCCGGCGCCGGTCGAGTTCGACGTCGCCCTGATCGACACGCGTCACGAGAAGCGCATCATCCGCGTCACCGCGCAGGCCGACTACGCCGAGGACGGCCGCATGCGCCATCTGGTGCTGCTGGGCGTCGACGAGACGGCACGCCGCGCCGCCGAGGTGCGCCTGTTCGACGCCTCGCGCCTGGCCACCCTGGGCGAGATGGCCTCGAACATCGCGCACGAGATCAATCAGCCCCTGGCGGTGATCCGGCTTGCCGCCGAGACGCTGAGCGAGGAGTTCCAGCTCGCCGAGCCCGAGCAGGTGCCGGCCGATCTGCGCGACTTCGCCGAGCGCAAGCTGGAGCGCATCGCCAACCAGACCGAGCGCGCTTCGACCATCATCCGCGACCTGCGCATCTTCGCCCGCAAGCCCGACGACCAGCCGACGCCGTTCTCGGTCGCCGATGCGCTGCGCGGCGCGGCCGATCTGGTGCACGAGCAGCTGCGTCTCGCCAGCGTCGCCACGGAGCTGCAGCTCGACGAGAATTGCGGCCACGTGCTGGGCCACGCCAACCGCCTGCAGCAGGTCGTGATCAACCTGATGCTCAATGCGCGCGACGCGATGCTGGAGAAGCCCGGCGAGCAGCCGCCGGCCATCCGCGTGCATGCCTATCCGAAGGCCGACAGCGTGATCGTCGACGTCGAGGACAACGGCCCGGGCATCCCCGCGCACGTCCTGCCGCGTCTGTTCGAGCCGTTCTTCACCACCAAGCCCGGCGGCAAGGGCACCGGCCTCGGCCTGTCGATCAGCTACGAGATCGTGCGCCAGATGGGCGGCACCATTTCCGCCGAGAACCTCGAGAGCGGCGGTGCGCGCTTCCGCTTCGTGCTGCCCTCCGCCGCCGCGCCGGTGAGCGAAGCCGCGGCGATCGCCGCGGAGTAGGGCTCGGCCGCCGCCTTCGGCGGCGCCGACGAGCTCACTTCCCGATACAGAATTCGCGGAACACGACGTCGAGCATGT
>JBFXAZ010000140.1:0-12712 GCA_050183765.1 Reyranellaceae bacterium
AACAGCGGCCGCAGCACGGCGATGCGGCGCACGACGAACTCGTAGAGCAGCCAGGTGCCGGCGAAGGTGATCAGCGCGGCGAGCGCGAACTTCGCGCCGACAGGCAGGCCGCTGCGCACCAGCCAGAAGACGGCGATCACCGCGATCGTCTGGTGCAGGATGTAGAAGGGATAGACCGCCTCGGTCGCGTAGGCGAGGACGGCCGGACGCCGCGTCAGGTGGCGCCGCGCGAAGCCGATGATCGCCAGCAGCCAGGCCAGCGTGTTGAGGCCCGAGAGCAGCGCGTAGAGCGGCCGATCGTCGGGCGTGATCGTCGGACGCACGCCGGTGAAGAACACGACGTCGAGCAGCGCGAAGGCGGCGACGCCGATCGCCAGCGATGCCCAACGCGCGCGCTGCAGCGCATCGAGCAACGCGGTGCCGCGGAACGCCAGCGCGCCGTAGAGCAGCAGCACGCCGTAGTAGACGAGGCCGAACCAGTCGCCGACCAGCCCATTGGGATTGCGCGACAGCGGCGCCAGAAACAGGTGCGCGGCGATCAGCGGCAGCGCCGCCAGCCAGTACAGGTGCCAGCGCGCGACGAGCCGGTACGCCGGCTCGAGCCGCGCGCCGCGCAGCCAGAGGAACACAGGCAGCAGCGCCAGGGTCAGGATCAGCACATAGGCGACGAACCAGAGGTGGTGCCAGGAGATGTTGCCCTGGGGATAGGCGCCGCCGTCGAAGGCATGCGGCAGCCAGTCGAGATACGAGCCGGCGAACTGCCCGCGATGGACGCGCTCGGCATAGACTTGCGGCGGCACGATCACCAGCATGCCGAAGGCCAGCGGCAGGGCCAGGCGCTTGAGCCGGTCGCGCACGAAGGCGCCGCCCGGGCGCTTGCCCAGCGCCAGCATCACCGCGGCGCCCGAGACCACGAAGATCAGCGGCATGCGCCAGCGGTTGGTGAAGCGCATGCCCTCGCGCAGCCAGGCGGCGCTCTCCTGATCGGTGATGTGCCAGCTCCAGCCCGACCACGCCATGCCCGAGTGGTAGAGGATCAGCAGGCCGAAGGCTGTCACGCGCAGCCAGTCGAGGTCGGCGCGGCGGTCGGTGGGAGCGCTCGTGGTCATGCCGCCCTGATGCCAGCCAAGGTGCTGATCCAGCGCGATTTTGTGACGACCGGCGCGCCCGGTGGGACGACCGGCGGGCGGCGCGGGACGAGCGGCGCTGCGTGGCGGCGCTGTGGCCGCCCAGCGCCGGCTCAGGGCGCGGGCTGATCCGCCCCCGCCGGCAGGGACCACTCGATGGCCGGCTTCTCCCGCCAGGTGAAGCGGCGCACATGGTCGTCGACGATGAAGTGAACGCGGCCCAGCGCGTCACGCGTGCCGGCTTCGCAGCGCAGCGCCAGGCTGTCCTCGCCCGCCGCCATCACGCAGGTGCCGAAGCCGAAATCGGCCCGGCCGTCCGTCTTGTCGAACTGCACCGTGATCTTGTGGGCGAAGTGCTTGCACAGCTGCTGGAGGTAGCGACTGCCCAGCTTCGTGCGAATCGTGGTCTCGGCGACGAACATGGAAGGCTCTCCCTACGTGGCGAGTTGGTCGACGGCCCGATCGGCCAGCGCGATGGGATGGCCGAGCGAACAGCGTTCGATGCGCCCGTCGACGCCATAGGCCTGCCGCAGGACGTCGGCCGACATCACCGCCGCGGGCGCCCCCGTGGCGATCAGCCGGCCGGGACCCAGCACCACCACGCCATCGCAAAAGCGCAGCGCCAGGTTCACGTCATGCATCGCCATCAGGCAGATCGAGCCCTCGCGCCCGACCATCAGGCGCACGGCCTCGATCACCCCGAGCTGCCAGCGCAGGTCGAGCGCGCTGGTCGGCTCGTCGAGCAGCATCACATCGGGGCGGCGCACCAGCACCTGGGCCAGCGCGACCATCTGGCGCTGGCCGCCGGACATCTGGTTCAACGGCCGCAGCGACAACGTGCCAAGCTCGAGGGCGGCAAAGACCTCTTCCACCTCCCCTTCGACCTGCCGCGCCGAAAGGTCGCCACGCGTCGCGCGCAGGGCCCCCAGGACCGCCTCATAGGCGACCAGCACGCTCTCGTTCGGCAGCGCCTGCGGCAGGTAGCCGACCCGGCGCACGCGCCGCGCCTGCGGCAGCCGCGCCAGGTCATCGCCATCGAGCAGGATCCGACCCGTGGCCGGAACCAGGCCGGCGATCGCGCGCAGCAATGTCGACTTGCCGGCGGCGTTGGGACCGATGATCGCGACCAGCGAGCCGCGCGGCACCTCAGGCAGGTCGAGCCCGTCGAAGACCGGCCGGCCGCGATAGCCGGCACGGAGGCTCTCGATCCGCAGGCCCCCGCTCATGGCCGTCGCCGCCGGCGCAGCACCAGCGCCATGAACAGGGGAATGCCGACCAGTGCCGTGACGATGCCCACGGGCAGGATCAGGCCGGGCACGATCGCCTTGCTGGCGATCGACGCCAGCGAGAGCATCAGCGCCCCGGCCAGCGCGGCACCGGGCAGGAAGAAGCGGTGATCCTCACCCAGCGCCATGCGCGCGACGTGCGGGCCGATCAGGCCGACGAAGCCGATGGTGCCGACGAAGGCGACCGCCGTCGCGGCCAGCAGGCTGGCGCGCAAGAGCACGATCAGCCGCAGCCGCTCGACCGCGATGCCGACGCTGCGCGCGTGATCGTCGCCCGCGCGCATCGCCGTCATCGCCCAGGCGCGGCGCAGGCTGAACGGCAGGCAGGCCAGCAGCACGCCGCCGACGATCGCGTCCTTCTCCCAGGTGGCCCGGCCGAGACTGCCCATGGTCCAGAACACGATCTGCTGCAGCGTGTCGGCGTCGGCGAGGAACTGCACCAGCCAGACCAGCGCATGCAGCGCGAAGTACATCGCGATGCCGAACAGGATCACCGTGTCGACGCTGGCGCCATAGGTCCGCGCCAGCAGGCTGATGACCAGGATCGAGGCCGCGGCGAAGGCGAAGGCGAAGACCGGCACGACAAGGGTCGGCGCCCAGCCGCCGGGCACCAGATGGAAGACCAGGGCGATCGAGGCGCCCAGCGTCGCCGCGGCCGAGACGCCCAGGGTGGTGTCGCTGGCCAGCGGGTTGTTGAGCATGGTCTGCATCTCGGCCCCGGCGAGGCCCAGCGCCGCGCCGACCAGCACCGCCATCGCGGCCTGCGGCAGACGCACGTCCCAGAGGACGACGCCTTGCGCACGCGACACGGCCTGACGGTCGATCAGGCCGGCGACGACATCCGCCAGGGGAAAGGACATCGCGCCGGTGCCGACGTCGAACAGCAACGCCACGAGCACCGCCGCACCGAGCATCGCGAGCAGCGCCATGCGCCGCGCGACGACGCCCGCGTAGCGGCGCGCCAGGGAGAGATCATCGGCCATGGAAGGCGTGGTCATCGCGCCTCGATCCAATAGGCCCCGTCGAGCGGCACGGCCTGGTGACGCTCGAAAAGGACGCGCAGGGTCGCGCGCGGATCGACGTCGGCGAAAAGCGCGGGGTGCAGCCACCTGGCGATCGCCTGGATCGCCGCGACATGCAGGGGCGTGTTGTAGAAATGGTGCCAGATGGCGAACGCCCTGCCCTGCCGCACGGCGTCGAGCTCGGCGATGCCGGTGCGCTTGGTCGCCCGTTCGAGCGAGGCGCGCGCCACGTCGGCGGAGACGCCCGCGCCCAGCACGATGCGCGTCGGCATCTTGCCGGCGGTGCTCGCCGCGCCGATCGCCGTGCCGATATAGACCGCGGGCTGGTGCTGCAGCAGGTACTCGTTGCTGACCGTGCCGTGCGCACCGGGAACGATGCCCCGGGCGATGTTGGCGCCGCCCGCGGCGGCGACGAAATCGCCCATCATGCCGGCGACCATCGTCTCGCAGCATTGCTCGTTGAGCCCGACGCGGCTTTCGAGGAACACCGAGGGCTTGCGGCTCACGCCGGCGAGGCGCGTCGTCACGATCGCGAGCTGGCTGTCGTAGAAGGCCAGGAAGTCGGCCGCCTCCTTCTGCCGCCCGAGCACCTGGCCGAGAATCTCGATGCTGCGCCGCGTGTTCGTCAGCGGCTTCTGGCGGAAATCGACGAAGACGATCACGGTGCCCGCCGCCTCGAGCTGCGCGATCAGCTCCTTCGCGCGCGACGAGGGGCCATGGCCCTCGACGCCGAAGATCGCCACGTCGGCCTGCAGCGCGATCGCCTTCTCGACGCTGAAGCTGTCGCTGCTCGAACGACCGATGCGCGGCACGCGCGCGATCGCGGGAAAGCGCTGGAGGTATTGCGCATAGCCTGCCGGATCGAGCAATTCGAACTCGCCCATCATGCCGACGACGCGGCGCACCGGATCGTCGCGGTCGAAGATGCCCAGCACCGGCACGAGGCGTCCCTCGCCGAGAACGACGCGCTCGACCTTCGCCGGCACCCTCACCGTGCGCCCCGCGAGATCGACGATCTCGATCCTGTCCCGGGCCATGGCGGGCGCGGCAAACGACACGAGCATCGCGACGATCGCGGCGAGAACCCGCACACCCCACGCCTTTCCTTCTCCCCGCGCAGGCGGGGAGAAGGTGCCGAGCGCCAGCGAGGCGGATGAGGGGCTTCCTCGTGCAACGATCAACGCCGCCGCTGATGACGCACCGAAAAGCCCCTCATCCGCCCTTCGGGCACCTTCTCCCCGCCTGCGCGGGGAGAAGGGAATGAACTTCTTCATGTCGATGGCCTCAGGGCGAAGTCGAGCGCGTGGCTGATCAGCACCGGCAGGACGGAGATGTGGTCCTCGTCGGCGAACTCGCGGAAGCGCACGCGCAGGCGCGGGCTTTGCAGCGCGGCCAGCCGGCTCGCCATTTCGCGCGCGTTGTCGACCATGCGGTTGCGCCGCTTCCACGCCTGGCGTTTCTGCGGATCGGGGCCGGCGCGCTCGGCCGGGCTGAGCTCCTGCTCCCAGGCGCCGACGCCGATCATCAGGCGCGCGGCGGGCGCGCTCGCGGCGGGGACCTTCGCGAAGGCACGCTCCAGCTCAAGGATGCGGCCATCGCCGAACCAGATCGACGGGCTGCCGGCGATATAGGTCTGGAACGCGCCCGGGCGCGTAAACAGGACATTGAGCGCGAACAATCCGCCGAACGAGTGGCCGAACAGGGTCTGGCGCGCGCGATCGATCGGCACCGCGCGCTCGATGCGCGGCTTGATGCTGTCCTCGATCGCCTGCAGGAACGCCGCGGCGCCGCCGCTCGGCGGCCAGGGCGATCCGTCGGGGCGCCGACCCAGCCGTTCGCGCGCGACCTCGGGCGTCAGGTCCAACGTCCGGCGCACGACGTCGAACGGCGCGTCGCCCGGATAGCCGATGCCGACGAGGACCGCGGGCGCCAGCCCGCCGTCGTCGCGACGGCGCGCCCGCAGGCCGAGCGTGCCGGCGAAGAGGCCGAAGACCGCATTGGCGTCGGTGAAATAGATCACCGGCCAGCCGGAAGCCGGCGGATCCCCCGGCGGCACCCACATCATCAGCCGATACGCCCGACCATCCGGCAGCGTGAGCGCGAGGTCGCGCGAGCGCGCCAAGGCCACCACCGGTGCTGTTTCCTGCGCGCGGATCGGCATCGATGCCGCGGCCGCCACCGCGACGCCGAGGGCGGCCGCGCGGCGGCGGGTCATGGACGGCGGCGCGCGCGTCGGCAGGCGCATCAGAAGCGCGCGCGCACGGTGCCGATCACGCTGAACGGTTCGCCGTAGAAGTTGAACACCGTCGCCGCGCCGGTGCGCGCGTAGTATTTGCGGTCGAACAGGTTGGTCGCGTTCAGCGTGAACTCGACGTTGTCGGTGATCTTGTAGCCCAGCATCGCGTCGACCACGAAGTAGCCGTCCTGCTCGAAGCGCACCGTGCCGGACTGCGTGTAGAAGTGGCTGAAGATCCGGCCGCCGACGCCGACCCGGAAGTTCCTGAGCCAGCCCTCCTGGAACGTGTAGGTCGTCCACAGATTGACCATGTGCTTGGGCGTGTAGGTGCTGAAGACCGTGCCCTGCTGGCCGGCCGCGCCGCTGATGTAGGTGGTGTCGGTGAAGGTGTAGCCGCCGAACACCTGCCAACCCTTGAGCGGGCTGCCGCTCAGCTCGAGCTCGAAGCCCTGCACCTCGACCTCGCCGGAGGCGACCGACGCGCCGGCGACCAGCGGATCGGAGACGGCGCGGTTGCGGTCGCGGATGCGGAACAGCGCGGCGCTCGCCTGCAGGCCGCCGCCGAAGAAATCGCCCTTGATGCCGATCTCGTACTGATTGCCCTCGCGCGGCCGGATCACCTCGCCGCTCGCCGTGGTCTGGGTCTGCGGCTGGAACACGTTGGTGTAGCTGGCGTAGGCCGAGATGTTCCGGGTGATGTCGAAGACGATGCCGGCATACGGCGTGAACTTGCCGTTGACGCTGAAATTCGTCGTCGCGTTGCTGACCAGATTGGTGCTGTCGACGTCGTACCAGTTCATCCGGCCGCCCAGCACCAGCGTCAGCGGTTCCCACGGCTTGATCCGCGCCTGGCCGTAGAAGGCGAACTGTTCCGGCACGTTCCGGGTGCGCGTGGTGTAGGCGATGCTGGGTTCCGCGATGTTGGCGTTGGGCGCGAAGATGTTGGTGGTGCCGATATTGGCGGCCTGCCCCTGGTACATGGTCTGCCAGTAGCGCCGGTAGTCCATGCCGACGACGAGGTTGTGCGTCTGGCCGAACAGCGTGACGGGCGTGGTGACATGCGCGTCGGCCGACAGCGAGGTCTCCCAGTACTCGCGTGCCAGCGCCGTCAGCGTGACGTTGCCGTTGGCCGGATTGATCGCCGATCCGCCATAGGCGTACTTGAAGTCGACCTTGCGGTCGGCGAAGCGCACCGCCGCCTTCGCATGGCCGCCATTGTCGAAGCGGTGCGTCACCTCGGCGATGGCTTCGGTCGACTGGTTGTCGAAGCGGTTCCAGTTCGCGCCGATGAACGTGGTGCGCGCCACGTCGGCCAGGCGCCCGGTGGCATAGGCCGGCAGGCCGTTGAACGGCGCGATGTCGCGCCGCTGGTGCCACAGGGCGACCGAGACCGTCGTCGCGTCGGTGATATCGGCCTCGACCGTGGCGTAGCCCAGCCCGACGCGGTTGTGCGTGTAGTCGACGAAGCCGTCGCGCGTCTGGAACGCGCCGACGGCCCGGCCGCGCACCCGGCCGCCTTCGACCAGCGGACCGGTGACGTCGAGCTCGGCGCGGCCGTTCAGGAACGAGCCGAAGCCCGCCATGCCGGACATGCCGAAGCTCTTCAGCGGCCGCTTGCGCGCCAGGTTCACCGTGCCGCCGGGCTCGCCCGTGCCGGCGAACAGACCGCCCGGGCCGCGCAGGATCTCGACGCGGTCGAACATCGCGAGATCGGGCTGCGTGCCGTAGATGCTCGACAGCGGCGCCGGCAACCCGTCGATCAGCACGTTGTCGATCTCGAAGCCACGCGAGAACACGCTCGAGCGGCCCGGATCGTTGTTGAGGACCAGCGTGCCGGGCGATTTCCGCAGCGCGTCCTCGAGCTGGGTCATGCCCTGGTCCTCGATGCGCGAGCGGGTCACGACCGTCACCGATTGCGGGACCTGGCGCAGCGGCGTGGGCGTCTTGCCGCCAACCGTCGTGGTCGGCGTGGCGTAGCTGCCGGTCCCTTCGGTGCGCTCGCGCGATCCCTCGACGGGGATCGTCGGCAGGACCGACGGCGCGGCTTGATCCGCCGCCGGCGTCTGCTGTGCCTGCGCACCTGCCGCCGCGACCATCAACCCGGCGACCAGCGCATAGCGGGACCGCTGAAAACCACCCATGGACCACCCCCCAACAGAGTCGAGCGCAGCAGCTTGCGCTGCTTGCGAACGACTCTTAGTTAGCTGCACGGGTGCCAGCCGGGCCACAGCCGCCGCCTTTGCGCGCCGGGCTGATTGCTTTGCGATTCCATCCCATCGCCTCCAAAGCGATCATTATTGCTATTGCGAATTACTCGCAATACTATCGCTCTGGCAGGATCGAAAGCATTGCCGATGGCGGAAGATCGGACGGCGGCCGGCCAGGCCCAGGCCCATACGCATGTCCGGCGGGCAGACCTGCTCGCCGGGGCGCGGGTGTTCGGCTCGAACTACCGGATGGACATACCGCGCGCCGCGGGCGAGGCGATCCTGGAGGGGCACTACTCGGTCGTGCGCCTGCGCTCCGGCCTCATCCTGCATGCCTCCGACGCGCGCGACCTGCACGACCTGACGACGCACATCGAATCGCGCCCGGCGATCACCTGCTCGATCGTGCTCGGCGGCCATGTCGACTTCTCGATCGGCGACCGCGATTTCATGTTCGGCCCCTCGGTTGCCCAGGGCGGCGCGCGGGCCGAAGGCTTCATGATCGCCAAGGCCGAGGCCGACATCTTCAGCCGGCGCGCCCGTCGCGGCACCCATATCCGCAAGGTCAACGTGACCATCGAGCCGGCCTGGTTCGAAGACGGCGAGCCGATCGGGGCGGACGACCCCTCGGCGATCCGGCGATTCCGCGCCGCCCACCTTGCCAGCGTGCGCTGGGTGCCGTCGGCGCGGCTGGTGGCGCTGGCCGAGCAGGTCCTGCATCCGCCAGCCTACGAGGCGCCGCTGCAGCGTCTGTACCTGGAAAGCCGCGCCGTCGAGATCGCCACCGAGGCGATGCTGTGCCTGTCGGGCGAGACGCCGATGGCGAGCATCGCGGCATCCGAGCAGGCGCGGCTGACGCGCGTCTGCGACTTCGTGCGCGAGGCCGGCGCCGACAAGCTGACGCTCGACGGCATCGCGCGCGAGGCCGGCGTCAGCGTCAGCGTCCTGCACCGCCTGTTCCGCGCGCATTTCGGCATGTCGGTGTTCGGCTATGTCCGCGCCCGGCGACTGCGCCGCGCGCGCGAGGCGCTGGAACGCGACGGGATCAGCGTGGCCCAGGCCGCCTATGCCGCCGGCTACCAGAGCCCGGCCAATTTCGCCACGGCGTTCCGGCGCGAATTCGGCGTCAGCCCCAAGCACGTCCGCGGCCGACCCTGACAGCGCGTATCCTGCGGACGTGTTCAAGAACGAATCGAGAACTTCCCCTTGATAAATTCTACAATTCGATAAATAAATTCAAAAGGGAGAACTCCACCATCGGAAATGCCGGAGCGTGAGCGCCGATGCCATCCCCTTCCATCCCCCTGTCACCCCCTTTCAGCCCCTGCCATCCCGACCTGTCATCCCCTGCGATCCCCCTGTCACCCCCCTTCCATCCCCCCAGCCCTCCCCCACCCCCTTAAGGGGGTGGGGGAGGGCACTTGTCCGCCAACCCTTCCGATCCCCCCTTCCGATGTCTTCCGATGCCCTTCCGATGCCTTCCGATCCCCCTAGCCCTCCCCACCCCCTTGAGGGGGGGGTAGGGAGGGCTATCGATCGAAACGCTGCGCCGCCGCTTCGCGCCTCGATCCTCCGCGGGTGCCGATCGACAGCATCGGCGGTAATGCATTTCGGGTAGTATGTCCTCCCAATGATGCAATCCATGTCCAGGCCAACAATCAGATTCACGGCGCTCGCCCTGTTGTCGCTGGCGGCTTGCTCGGAAGCGCCGCCGCCGCCGCCCGCGCACCCCATTTGTCCGATGTACGTGGCGCTCTTCGACTTCGACAGTTCGGCCATCAATCAAAAGACCGAACAGCTGGTCCGCCTTGTCGCGCGACACCTCAGCGAGCAGCCATGGCGTCTGCGCATCATCGGACACACCGATCGCGCCGGCTCGGCCGACTACAACGTGGTGCTGTCGCAGCGACGAGCGAAAGCCGTCAGGGACGCGCTTGTCCGCGAAGGCATCCCTGCCGAGCGGCTTGCGATCATGTACCGTGGTGAGCTTGAGCCGCTCGTCAAGACCCAGGACGGCGTGCGCGAGCCGGAGAACCGCCGCGTCGAACTGGTCGGATACTGACGGCCCGACACCCACTACACCTTCACCGGCGCCACCGCCTCGAACCGATCGCGATACCTTCGGCTGAGGCTGACCTCGGCGCCGTCGTCCATGCGGATGCGCCAGTCGCCGCTCATCCACGGCTCGACCTCGCGCACGCGCGCGATGTTGACCATGAAGCTCTTGTGCACGCGCACGAAGCGGCGCGGGTCGAGCTCGCTTTCCAGCTTGGTCAGGGAAGACCGCACCTCGTAGGTCTGCGCGCCGACATGCAGCACGGCGTAGTTGCCGGCGGCCTCGATCCAGGCGATGTCGCCCACCGCCAGCAGGATCTCCTTGCCGCGCTTGCGCACGGCGAAGCGTTCCAGCGGTTGGGCCGGCGGCCGTGGCGGCGCCGGCGCCGGCTGGGCCTCCTCGCGGCGTGCCAGGAACTGGGCGAAGGCCATGGTCGCGGCGCTGAGGATGGCGTAGGTCACGACGTCCTTGCCGTACTCGTAGAGCAGCCGGTCGAGCGCCGCGCCGTACTGGTAGGCGCGGCCGACGATCAGCGGATAGAGCGCCAGCCTGAGCGCCACCATCGCCGCGACATGCGCGACGCAGAACACGATGCTGCCCAGCGCGTGGATCGCGGCGTTGCGCCAGCCCGCCATCAGCGGCCAGCGGCGATGCGCCCAGTAGATCGCCGGCAGCAGCGCGAAGATCACCGCGTGGCTGGTGCCCTCGAGCGTCAGCGCCTCGCCCCAGCCCATCGGCAGCTGCGCGCGCGCCGCGTCGTCGATCAGCGTCCACGTGCGGGTGACGAACGACAGCCCCAGCGCCCCGGCCCACAGCGCGACCAGCCGCCAGTCCGGCCGTCTGGGGATCATGGATTCATACCTTCCCCCGCTGGCGGGGGAAGGTAGGAAGCGAGGGTCGCGGTCCCGCCTCATGCGTTGGCCTTGAGCCAGTCGATCACAGGCCGCCAGCACCGTTCGATGGCGCGCGAGCCGACCATCATGCCGATATGGCCCAGCGGCAGGTCGAGCCGCGTGGCGTTGGCCAGGCCGCCGGGACCGGTCAGGGCTGCGGCCGAGGCGGGCGGCACGATGCGGTCGTTGGCCGGGATCACCACCAGCGACGGCACGGCGATGTCGCGCGGCCGCACGCGCCGGCGCGCGATGCGCCACTGCTCGCGGCCGGTCGTGTTCTCGCCGTACCAGCCGACCAGGCAGTCGCGCGCCACCAGCGCCGGCAGCGGCGCGCCGTCGTTGAGCCAGTCCTCGAGCAGCACGAAATCGCGCGCGGCGTCGGAGTTCATGTCCATGCCGGCGAAGCGCTGGAACTTGTTCACCACCAGCCAGGGATCGAGCGACCAGAACAGCGCCTGGATCGCATCGGTGGGCAGCTCGCCCATGCGCATCGCCAGCTCGGCGAGCCACGGACCGGTGGTCACCAGCAGCCCCTGCCCGGCGCGATCGGCGTGGAAGTCCCACGGCGCGGCAAGCGCCACCAGGGCCGAGACGTCGCGCGGCCGGTGCGCCGCCAGG
Organism: Reyranellaceae bacterium; assembly: GCA_050183765.1. Classification (GTDB taxonomy): domain Bacteria; phylum Pseudomonadota; class Alphaproteobacteria; order Reyranellales; family Reyranellaceae; genus JAFAZJ01. The sequence continues at coordinate 11,446 of JBFXAZ010000140.1, forward strand.
CCCACGACCAGCGTGCCGCCCATGCAATAGCCGATCACCGGCAGCGGCTTGCCGGCGCGCGCCCTCAGCCAGGCCAGCGCGCGGCCCAGGCGCATGACGCAGCCCGCGGTGTCGAGATCGCGCTCGGCCTCATCAGGCGTGCCCCAGTCGACGATGTAGGGCCGCAGCCCCTCGCCCGCCAGCGCGCGCACGAAGCTGCGGCCCGGCGCGAGATCGAGCACCTGCCAGCGATTGACCAGCGAGGGCACCACCAGCACCGGCGTGGCGTCGGCGGCGCAGTGGATGCCGATGGCCGAGCCGACATCGCGCAGCACCGTGGCGCCCTCGCGCCACACCACCGGCGGGTCGTCCAGCGTGCGGAACCAGGGATGCGCGCGATAGGCCTGCACGCCCGCCGCCAGCCGGTCCAGCCGGCGCGCCACCTCGCGGCGCAACGCCTGGCGGAAGGGATCGTCGAGCGGCCCGGCATCGCTCGCGCCGGCCCGCGCGCGGGCGGCGTCGATCTCCGCCAGCAGCGGCGCGAAGACGGCGCGGAAGGCCTCGGCGCGCGCCTGCGCGTCGGTCGGCGGCGCGTCGGGCGGCGGCCCTTCAGTCGGCGGCGGGCCTGGGCTTGCGCTTGCGGGGCTTGTAGACGGGGCGCCGTTCGAGCTCGGCGATGCGCTGCTCCAGAGCGTCAACCCGAGCTCTGAGCCGCTCCAGCTCTGCAGCGCCGTCAGCAGATGCAGCGGCAGCGGCCGCGGGCCCGCCCGCGGGGCGGGAGCCTGTTCGGGCTTGCTCATGCGCCCTCCGCGCGGAATCGAAGGCGGTCGCCACGCCGGCATTGGCCGAGGCCAGCAGACGCGCCAGGGTCTCGGTCAGCTGCCGGTCGCCCGACAGCGCCGAGAGCTGGCCCTGCCAGAGATCGAGATAGCGCCTGGCCAGCGCGTCGAAGGTCGGATCGTCCGCCATCGGGGGAGTATAGGGCGATCGCATGCGGATTTGGTGGCAGTCTTCGGGCGGCGCCGCTCCAGCGGCGCTCATGAGGCGTCGCCGGCGCGACACGACCCGAACGCGCACGCCCTTGCGCGGCTTCGGGCGTGGCGCCATCGGCCATCCTCGAGCAAAGCCGTCGCCACATCGGGGCACGGCTTGCCAGGCAGGCGCAACCTCGATAGCGCGCCAGCCCCGCGCCCGTGCCGGCGATCAGACGAACTCGTTGCCCGTCCAGCTGTAGCCGTTGCGGGCCGAGATCGTGTAAGTCGTCGTGCCGCCATCGGCCGATAGAAGT
>JBFXAZ010000141.1:0-12541 GCA_050183765.1 Reyranellaceae bacterium
TTCGCATCGGGCGTTTACTGCTACTCCCCGCGCTGGCGGGGATAAGGAGCCGAGCGCCAGCGAGGCGGATGAGGGGCTTCTCGCGCAACGACAACCGCCGGTGCCGTCGAGGCGCTGCAAGCCCCTCATCCGCCCTTCGGGCACCTTCTCCCCGCCTGCGCGGGGAGAAGGAGAAAACGCCATGTGCGATTGCCCTACGGCAATCGGGGAGAGGTCATCATGGGCACGTTCGCGCTCGCCTTCACGCCGCGCTACGTGGTGTTCACGCTGTCGGTCGTGGCAGCGGTCGCGTTCCTGATCCTGTCCTTCGTCTACACCGGCTTCCTGGTGCTGTTCCTGATCGCCGCGGCGCTGGTCGTCGTCGGCGTGCACGACGTGACGCAAAAGAAGAGCAGCATCCTGCGCAACTACCCGATCGCCGCGCACATCCGCTTCCTGCTCGAGGAGGTTCGGCCGGAGATCCGCCAGTACTTCCTGGAGAGCGACACCGACGGCACGCCGTTCAACCGCGAGCAGCGCTCGGTGGTCTACCAGCGTGCCAAGGGCCAGCTCGACAAGCGCCCGTTCGGCACGCAGCTCAACGTCTACGACCAGGCCTTCGAATGGCTGCACCATTCGATCGCCGCGCGCCATCCTTCGACCGAGCCGTTCCGCGTCTCGATCGGCGGGCCGGACTGCAAGCAGCCCTATTCGGCCTCGATCCTCAACATCTCGGCGATGAGCTTCGGCTCGCTGAGCGCCAACGCGGTGCGTGCGCTGAACAAGGGCGCGAAGAAGGGCGGCTTCTACCACGACACCGGCGAGGGCGGCTTCAGCCCCTATCACAAGGAGAACGGCGGCGACATCGTCTGGGAGATCGGCAGCGGCTATTTCGGCTGCCGCAACCCCGACGGCACCTTCAGCGAGGAACGCTTCCGCGAAACCGTCGCCTCGCCGCAGATCAAGATGATCGAGATCAAGGTCTCGCAGGGCGCCAAGCCGGGCCACGGCGGCGTGCTGCCGGGCGCCAAGGTCTCGCCGGAGATCGCCGTCACGCGCGGCGTACCGCAGGGCCAGGACTGCATCTCGCCGCCCTGCCATTCCGCCTTCTCGACGCCGATCGAGATGATGCGGTTTGTCGAGAAGCTGCGCGTGCTGAGCGACGGCCGCCCGGTCGGCTTCAAGCTGTGCATCGGCCATCCCTGGGAGTTCCTCGGCATCTGCAAGGCGATGCTGGAGACCAACATCTATCCCGACTTCATCGTCGTCGATGGCGCCGAGGGCGGCACCGGGGCGGCGCCGCTGGAGTTCCTCGACCATATCGGCATGCCCCTGCGCGAGGGCCTGCTGTTCGTGCACAACGCGCTGGTCGGGCTGAACATCCGCGACCGCATCCGCATCGGCGTCGCGGGCAAGATCACCTCGGCCTTCGACATCGCGCGCGCCATGGCGCTGGGCGCCGATTGGTGCAACGCCGCGCGCGGCTTCATGATGGCGGTGGGCTGCATCCAGTCGCAGAGCTGCCACACCGACCGCTGCCCGACCGGCGTGGCGACGCAGGATCCGCTGCGCCAGCGCGCGCTCGACGTGCCCGACAAGGCCGAGCGCGTCTATCGCTTCCACAACTCGACGATCAAGGCGCTGGCCGAGGTCGTCGCCTCGGCCGGCCTCGACCATCCCAGCCAGCTGCAGCCGCGCCACTTCTCGCAGCGGCTGGCGCCCAACAAGGTCAAGAGCTTCGACCGGCTGTACCGCTTCCTCGAGCCGGGCGAGATCCTGCGCGGCACCAACGACCCGCGCTATGTCGAGCCCTGGCGCATTGCCCGCGCCGACAGCTTCGTGCCGGCGCCGTGACACGCGGCCGGGCGGTCGCGATGGTCGCCGGCGCGCTCGCGCTGGCGGGCATCGCCCGCGCGCAGATCGCGCCGGCCTCGGGACTGCTGGAGCTGGTCGCCCAGGGAAGCTGGGCGGTGAACGGCGCCTGCGCCGCGCCGGCGCAGGTCTACCGCCTGGAGCATCGCGGCGGCACGGTCGTGTGGACCGACTGGCTGAACGGCACCGACGTCGAGGAAGTGCGTCAGGACACGCCGTTCGAGGCGCTCACCGTGACCGTGCGCTCGAACCATCCTCACGGCGGCGGCACGCCGATCGGCACGACCTGGCGCTATCGCATCCAGTCGGACGGCCGGGTGACGGTCGAGAAGGGCGGTAAGGCCGCCTTCTTCATCACGCGATGCCCGGGCTGATCGGACGGCGAGACCTCGCGCGCGCCGCATCGGGCCTGCTGCTCGCGCGCGCGGCGCCGGCGATGGCGCAGCCGGCGGTGGCGCAACCGGCCTGGGCGACGCTGCCGCCCACGCCCGTCCTGCCCACGGCAAAGAGCAGCGGACGGCTGAAGATCGCCGATGCCGAGCTCTTTCACGCCGCCTTCGGCGACGGCGAGCCGGTGCTGTTCCTGCACGGCGGCATGGCGAACGCGAACTACTGGGGCCATCAGGTCCTCGCGCTGGCGCGGCACCACCGCGTGCTGGTCCTCGACAGCCGCGGGCACGGCCGCAGCACGCTCGGCACGAGGCCGATCGGCTATCGTCAGATGGCCGACGACGTCCTGGGCGTCCTCGACGCGCTGAAGGTCGCGCGCGCGGCGATCGTCGGCTGGAGCGACGGCGCCATCGTCGGCCTCGACATCGCGATGCGCCGGCCCGAGCGGCTCAGCCGCCTGTTCGCCTTCGGCGCCAACTTCAACCTCGGCGGGTTGCGGCCGCAGGGGCCGCAGACGCCGCTCTTCGTGCAATACGCCGAACGCTGCCGCCACGAATACGCCGCCCTGTCGCCGGCGCCGGCGAGCTGGCCGAAGCTGCTGGGCGAATTGCGCCGGATGTGGAGCTCGAGCCCGACCTGGACCTCCCGGCAGCTCGCCCGCATCCGCGTCCCGACCACCGTGGCCGCGGCCGGGCACGACGAGATCATCCGCCGCGCGCACACGACCGCGCTGGCGGCGGCGATCCCCGGCGCCCGGCTCGCCGACATGCCCGATGTCAGCCATTTCGCGATGCTGCAGGACCCCGAGCGCTTCAACGCCGAGCTGGCGGCGTTCCTGCGGTCCTAGGCGTCAGCGGAACCAGTGACGATAGCGCCGCCACGTATAGTAGGCGCCGGTGACAACCGGCGGCACGGCGATGATCAGCCAGAGCCACCACGAGCCGCCCATCCTTGCCTCCGTCGTTTGGGTGATACCGCCCGATCATGCCATCGCGTGGCGGCATGAGGAATACTAAACGGGCCGGCGCGCGCTTTGCTTGACGCCGCCGGCATTTGACTCCGTAGTCTCGCGACAAGGAAAGACTCGAGGGAACGGAGTGCGGGCCATGCGTTTGTCCTATGGCTGGGCGGTCGTCGGCGCCGGCATGCTGATGACCTGCCTCAGCATCGGCTCGATGTTCTCGCTCGCGGTCTTCCAGGATCCGCTGTCGGCCGACACCGGCTGGTCGCGCACCGGCATCTCGGGCGCGATGACCATCGACTTCATCTGCATGGGCCTGTCGTCCTTCCTCTGGGGGGCGCTGTCGGACCGCTTCGGCACCCGCGCCGTGGTGCTGGCGGGCAGCGTGCTGCAGGGCATCGGCCTGGCGCTGGCCAGCCGCGCAACCTCGCTGCTCGAGTTCCAGATCATGTTCGGCGTCATCGTCGGCACCGCCGCCGGCGCCTTCTACGCGCCGCTGATGGCCACCGCTTCGGGCTGGTTCGAGAACAACCGCAGCCTCGCGGTGGCGCTGATCTCCGCTGGCATGGGCGCCGCGCCGCTGATCGTGGCGCCGTCGGTGCGCTATCTGATCGATGCCTACGACTGGCGCACCGCGATGCTCGTCGTCGGCGTCGCGCTGTGGGCGCTGATGATCCCCGCCGCGATGGTCATCCGCCGGCCGCCCTCGGCCGCGCCGGCCGCGGCACCGGGCGTCAGGCTGCAGTCCGACGGCTACACGCTGAGCGCCGGCCAGGCGCTGCGCACGCCGCAGTTCATCGCCATCGCGCTCACGCATTTCTGCTGCTGCGCGGCGCATTCGGGACCGATCTTCCACATGGTGAGCTACGCCGCCGCCTGCGGCATCGGCGCCATGACCGCGGTCTCGGTCTACAGCCTCGCCGGCCTGTCGGGCCTGGGCGGCCGCCTCCTGCTGGGGCTGACCGCAGACCGCATCGGCGCCAAGCCGACCCTGGTCGCCGGCCTGCTGGTGCAGGCCGCGGCCGCCGGCACCTATCTCTTCGTCGGCCAGCTGGGCGAGTTCTATGCGCTCAGCGTCGTCTTCGGCATCGCCTATGGCGGCGTCATGCCGCTCTACGCCGTGCTGGTGCGCGACTATTTCGGGCCGCGCACCATGGGCACCCTGTTCGGCGGCGTCTCGGCCATGGCCAGCCTCGGCATGGCGCTGGGCCCGGTCGCCGGCGGCTGGGCCTTCGATACCTTCCAGAGCTACAACTGGCTCTACATCGGCTCCTTCGGCGTCGGCCTGGGCGCCGTGGCGATCGCGCTTACCTTCCGCCCGCTGCGCGCCGCGCCGGCCGGGCGGCCGCAGCCGGCGTGAGCGCCTCGGCGATCTGCACCGCGTTGAGCGCCGCGCCCTTGCGCAGGTTGTCGCCGGTGCAGAACAGCGCCAGGCCGTGCGCCACCGTGGGATCGCGCCGGATGCGGCCGACATAGACCGGGTCGCGGCCCGTCGCCTCCAGCGGATTGGGCACGTCGCTCAGCACGACGCCCGGCGCGCGGGCGAGCAGCTCGCTCGCCTGCCGCACCGAGATCGGCCGCTCGAACTCCAGGTTCATCGACAGCGAGTGGCCGGTGTAGACCGGCACGCGCACGCAGGTGCCCGACACCAGCAGGTCGGGGATCTCGAGGATCCTGCGGCTCTCGTCGCGCAGCTTGACCTCTTCCTCGGTGTAGCCGTCCTCGACGATGCGGTAGTTGAGCGGCACCACGTTGTGGGCGATCGGCACCGCCCACTTCCGCGGCGCCGGGAATTCGCGCGCGCCGCCATCGAACGACAGCGCGCCCGAGCCGTCGGCCGTTTGCGACACCTGCTCCTCCAGCTCGCGCACGCCGGCGATGCCGGCACCCGACACCGCCTGGTAGGTGCTGGCGACCAGGCGGCGCAGGCCCGCGACCTCGTGCAGCGGCTTGAGCACCGGCATCGCCGCCATGGTCGTGCAGTTGGGATTGGCGACGATGCCCTTGGGGATTCGGGCGAGCGCGTGCGGATTGACCTCCGACACCACCAGCGGCACGTCGGGATCGCCACGCCACGCCGAGGAATTGTCGATGACGATCGCGCCCGCCGCGGCGACCTTCGGTGCCAGCTGCTTCGACGTGGCACCGCCGGCGGAGAAGAAGACGATGTCGAGGCCGCTGTAGTCGGCCGTCGCGGCATCCTCGACGACGATGTCGGCGCCCTTCCACGCGATGCGCGTGCCGGCCGAGCGCGCCGAGGCGAAGAGGCGCAGCGACGACACCGGGAAGCCGCGCTCGGCGAGGATCGCGCGCATCAGCCCGCCGACCAACCCGGTGGCGCCGACGATTCCGACTGAATAGGACGCTGCCTGAGACATGGGACGCTTTCTCCTTGAGTGAGCCGGAGACGGGCGTCGTTGAACGACAAAGGCCCCGTCGATCGGCGGGGCCTTGCAGGGATTGCTCGCTCTGAACCGCTTACCGCGCGCGCGCCCTCGCCGACCCACCTGTGGTGGTCGGTTTCGGGGTGGTCGTGGTGAACACGCGCGACATGCGGGGTCTTATTCCCTCGATCGCGACCTTTGGCAAGGACCAAAGACGCGCTGTCAGGACCGGTCCGGACCGCCCTCGCGCACGAGTCGATGGATGCGCATGGTCTCGAACCCACGCACGTCGTGGCTGCCGATGTCCTCGAGCACGAACTCGCCGCCGAGAATGGCCGCCATCGAATCCGGCAGGCAGATCTCCATCGGCCCGGCGAAGGGCTCCATGCGCGCGGCGAGATTCACGCCCGGTCCAAAGATGTCGTAGACGTACTTCTGGATACCGACGACGGATCCGACCACAGGGCCGCAGGCCAACCCGATACGGCACAGCCATTTCTGCGGGCTGGATTCGTTGCGGCGCTCCAGGTAGCGCACGAACAGCAAGGCCACCTTGGCCGCGGTCCTGGCGTGCTCGGGGTTGGGCTCCGGCAGGCCGCACACCGCCAAGTAGGCGTCGCCCATGGTCTTGATCCGCTCGCAACCGTATTGCTCGGCGATGCGATCGAATGACGTGAAGATGTCGTTCAGTTCGGCGATCAGCATCGCCGGGTCGCGCGACACCGACATCTCCGTGAAGCCGACGAAGTCGAGCAGGATCACCGAGACCGCGTCGTAGCGTTGCGGCGTCGTGACGCCGAACGTCCTGAATTCGTCGTAGACCTGGCGCGGCATGATGTTGAGCAGGAGCTTCTCGGCCCGTTCCTTCTCGCGCTTGAGCTCGCGCGTGTTCTTCTCGACCATGCGCGAATAGGACTCGATCATCGCCTCGAGCTCGCGCATCCGCGTGACGTTCTGGCATTCGATGAGGAGCAGCGATCGGGCACCGCCGGATACGGTGTGGGCGACAAGCGCGATGGAGTACGCGCGGCGCTTGGGCTTGACGGTCAGTTCGGCCGCATAGCGGCCGCCGTCGGCCACGCCGTTGCGCAGGGCCGACCCGTCAATGCCCGGAAGCAGCGCCTCCAGCGTCGCCCCGCTCTCCGCTGTGCCGAACCATTCGCCGAACTTCTCATTGCAGAACAGCACCTGCAGCGCGTCCGGATCGACGATGGCGATACCGACCCCGATGGAGCGCAGCAGCCGTTCGTTGATGGCTTCGATCGACATGCGCCGCCGACTACTGCGAAACGATGAGGCGTCGGCGCCGCTCGATTTCGTCGATGACCGCGCCTGCGTCGGCCGCGACGAAGCCGTGCTCCGTCAGCGCCGCGTGCAGCATGGTCTTGATGTCGTCGAATGCCGTGTCGGTGATGCCAAGGGCGGCGTGAACATGCCGCAAATGCTCATCGCTGAAGCTCGCCGGGCCGCCGAGGAGCGCGGCAAGAAACTTCGTCTGATGATCGACCAGCCGGCTCATCTCGATCGTCTCGAAGTACGGCGCGGTATCGTCGCTGTCGAGCACGCGGTCATAGAAGCTCAGGACGACCTTGTTGATCGCGGCGAAGCCACCGTATTTGTCGTAGAGCGATTTCGCCATCCGTTCTGCCTCCACGGATTGTTCGAAGAACAATGCAATGCCGGGATGCACAGCCCGCGGGGCCAAGGGCTCGCGCGTTGCAACGGCCCATCTTAACGCGCACTTTCCATCATGAACCATTGAAATGGACCGCGCAGTCCGGGCAGGACGCGCCGCGCCGCCTGCGCCCGCCTGTCGGCTGGGTTCACACAAGCGGCTCACGCCGTTGCAACGACTGGCGGAAAATTGGAGCGGGCGAAGGGATTCGAACCCTCGACCCCGACCTTGGCAAGGTCGTGCTCTACCCCTGAGCTACGCCCGCGCTCCTCGCGGTGCCGCCCGACCGAAATCGCGCGACGGGGGCGGGAGATAGCGGCTTTCCTCCGGCTTGGCAAGCGGGGTAAGCAGCCGCCCATGGACAGCGAAATTCCCGACGGCCACGACCTGCCGACCACGCCCGGGGCGCTGCTGGCGCTCCTGACCACCCTGGGCATCGCGCACGAGACCGTGCGCCACGAGGCGGTCTTCACCGTCGAGCAGTCGAGCCGCGTCAATGCGCAGCACGAAGCCCTGCGCAGCGGCGTGCACATCAAGAACCTCTTCCTGCGCAACAAGAAGGAGGAGATGTGGCTGGTGGTCGCCGAGGCGCACCGGCCGATCGACCTCAAGCAGTTGGGCGAGCGCATCGGGCTGGGCCGCGCCTCGTTCGGCAGCGCCGAGCGGCTGATGAGATATCTCGGCGTGCGGCCGGGCTCGGTGACGCCGTTCTCGCTGGTCAACGACAGCGCCCATGCCGTGCGGCTGGCGGTCGATCGCGTGATCCTCGAGGCGCCGCGCGCCTGGGCGCATCCGCTGGTCAACACCATGACCGTGGGCCTGAGCGGCGCCGATCTCGGCCGCTTCTTCGCCCATACCGGCCACGCGCCCACGGTCCTGACGCTTGACTGATGTTATAGTATAACACTATCGTCAACCCATGAGACGAACGACACGGCGGCGTTTCGGCGCCGGCCTCGCGATCGGCGGCGCATGGATCGCGTTGCCGGTCCTCGCCCAGCAGAAGACGAAGGTCGTGGCCAGCTTCACCATCCTGGCCGACCTCGTGGCCAATGTCGGCGGCGATCGCATCGAGCTGGCGACGCTGGTCGGCGCCGACAGGGACGCGCATACCTACGAGCCGACCCCGAGCGACAGCCGCACCCTTGCGGCGGCCCGGGTGCTGGTGACCAACGGGCTGGGATTCGAGCCGTGGGCCGACCGGCTGGCCCGCGCCGCGCCCTTCCGCGGCCGCCTGATCGTCGCCACCGCCGAGGTGTCGCGCGAGCGCTATCTCACCGCCGAGCATCACCACGGGCAGCACGCCGCCACCGATCCGCACATGTTCCAGGACGTGGCGCTGGCACGCCGCTACGTCGCCGCCATCGCCAAGGGACTCGCCGAGGCCGACCCGGCCGGCGCGCCGGACTACCGCGGGCGGGCCGAGGCCTACGACAAGCGGCTCGCCGAGCTCGATGCCTGGGTGCGCCAGCAGATCGGCACGGTGCCGGCGGCCAAGCGCAAGGTGATCACCAGCCACGACGCCTTCCACTATTTCGGCCGCGCCTACGGCGTGGCCTTCCACGCGCCGCAGGGGCTGAGCACGGCGCAGCAGGCCTCGGCGCGCGACGTCGCCGCGCTGATCCGGCAGATCCGCCAGGAGGGCATCCGCGCGCTGTTCGTCGAGAACGTGTCGAACCCGAAGCTGATCGAGCAGATCGCGCGCGAGGCCGGCGGCGTGGTCGGCCCCGAGCTCTTCGTCGATGCGCTCTCGCCGCCCGGCGGGCCGGCCGACACCTACGAGAAGATGTTCCGCCACAACGTCGCCGCGCTGGTCGCCGGCATGGCGAAGAACTAGCGGACGCGCGGCACAAAACCCGTCGAAGCCGTCGCGCGGCATCGAGCGCGCGCCTATAGTGACGGCATGGTTGTCAGGGTCCTTCACCGCGTCGGGGCGCTGCTCGTGCTGGGCGCGCTGTGCGGTGCGCCCGCGCTGGCGCAGCAGGCCTCGCCCAAGACCGAGCGCGTGCGCGTCGGCGACCGCGAGGTCGCGATCCCGGCGCCGTTCCAGTACTGCGACCTCGACCCGTCGGACGAGCGCGACAAGCTGCTGATCGAGCCACTCGACAGGCTGGCCGCGGATCGCCAGGTGCTGCGGCGCATGGCGCCTTGCGAGGACCTGAAGCGCTGGCGCAACGGACGGGAGTCGACGCCGATCGAGGTCGTGCAGACGCTGCACGATCCCGACGCCGGCCCGACCGAGCGCGGCCGCATCACGTTCCTCAACAGCCTGGTCGCCGGCCGCGTCGTCGTCGGCCGCGACTCGGTGCTGAAGACGGCCGCCGACGGCCTGCCCGACGGCACGGCCGAGTATCGCTACGGTCCGATCGGGCTGATGGAACGCTCCGACCGCGCGGTGATGTCGGCCGACGCGGTGATCATCCGCGTCGACGGCGCGGCGCAGGAGATGGCCTCGCTGCGTGCCTGGACCGTCACCGCGGGCAAGGCGATCCTGATCGAGGTCCTGGCGCCCTACGAGAAGGACGGCGCGGCGCTCGACTGGATGCAGACCGACCAGCGCGACCACGTCGACCGGCTGCTGTCGGCCAACGGCGAACGCGCGCGCCGCTTCGACGGCGCGCGGCCGCCGATCCTGACCGAGCCCAATCCCAAGATCCGCAAGCCGCCGCCGATGTTCAGGCCGCGCGATCCGGACGAGGAGGATTTCTTCGCCGACTATGGCGGGCAGATCGCCCTGGGCATGGTCGGCGGCGGCGCGGTGCTGATCATCGTCAGCCTGCTGTGGTCGCGCCGCGTGCGCCGGCCGGCGTAGATCAACTCTGTCATCCCGAGCGCAGCGAGGGATCCAGGCGCTCACCCTGGATCCCTCGCTGCGCGCGGGATGACAGGGACTTTCGTTCCGCCCTCGCGATGTGTGCGGCGCGGGTGGTGGCGGTGTAGCAGCGGCAAAGCGCGTCGCGCCAGTTGAGCCAGACGTAGCGGCCGTGCTCCTCGGGATGCAGCCGCGCGGCGAAGGGGGCTGCGACCTCGACGCCGAAAGTGTGCTCGACATTGTGCGTCACCTCGGGCGCGTAGCGCGGCCGCCAGCGGCCATAGATGGCGTAGCGGTTGACCAGCGCCCAGTCGCTCAGCGCCTCGCCGACATCGAGGCCGGTCTCCTCCCGCACCTCGCGGCGCGCGGTGTCGGCCAGCGAGGCGTCGTGCGTCTCGCGCGAGCCGGTGACCGATTGCCACCAGCCCGGCCAGTCGAGCCGCTCCATCATCAGCACCTTCAGCTCGGGCGTATGGATCACCACCAGCACCGATTCGGGGATCTTGAAGCTCATCGCTGCGCGGCGAGCTGCGCCACGCGATCGAGCGCGGCGCGCGGCAGCGGCCCCTTCTCGGCCGCGGCGATCGCCTGCTCGAGGTGATCGAGCGTCGAGTAGCCGATGATCATCGTCGTCATGCCCTCATGCGCGATGGCGAAGCGCATCGCCGCCTCGGTGAGGCTCGCGGCGAAGCCCTCGCGGATCAGCATCTCGAAGCGGTGCGCGCGCTCGACGTCGCTGCGGAAATCGCGGCCCGAGCCGATCGGCTCGACCACCTGCATGGCCAGCGCATGGCGCGCCTCGCTGCCGCTGAGCGCGCCGCCGGCCAGCGCACGGATGCCGATCACGCCCATGCGCGCCCTCTTCGTGTGCTCCAGCAGCCGGGCGTAGTCCTGGCCCGGCGCGTTGGGCGGCATCGGCCCGCCGGCGCTGGGGTTGAGCATGTTGTACATCACCTGCGCGGTGTCGAAGGCCTGGGCGTCGACCACGCGGCGCAGCGCGCCCGACTCGCCGGTCGCGGTGATGCCGAAGAAGCGGATCTTGCCGGCGCGCTTCAATCGATCGAAGGCCGGCACGACCTCGTCGAGCACCGCCTCGACCCGGATCGAGCCCGCCCGGCCGCCGGTCTCGATCGGATTGTGCAGCTGATAGAGGTCGACCGAGTCGCGGCCCATGCGCTGGAGGCTGGCATCGAGCGCCTCGCCGATCGCCGCGCCGATGCGGCCCATGTCCTGCGGCGCCAGCCGCACCTTGGTGCCGACGACGACATCCGGCTTCAGCTTGGCCAGCACGCGGCCGAGGTTGCGCTCGGACTCGCCGTTGCCGTACAGCGCCGCGGTGTCGAAATAGTTGATGCCCGCCTCGAGCGCGCGCGCCACCGCGCGCTCCTGGTCGGCCGGGTCGCCCTTGGTCATCAGGCCGCCCACGGCGCCGCAACCGAAGCCCAGCACCGATGTCTTCAGGCCGGTGCGGCCCAAGGTGCGCATGTCCATCGTGCCCTCCCCTGCGGTTGTTGGTCCGAGCCTACGACGTTTCGCCTGTTGAGAGCCGATCATGCTACATTAACGTCGTTCAGTGACTGACAAACGCAGGAGACTTTGGCGATGACCGTGCTGGCGGGCTCGATCCTGGCCATGGCCCTGTCGACGGGCTTCTTCGTCGGGGCGCATTTCCTGATGTCGCATCCCCTGCGCGGGCCGCTGCTGCGCCTGGTCGGCGCCAGGGCCTTTCCCGACGTCTATGCGCTCACCGTCGGCCTCGGCCTGGCGTGGATGGTCTTCGCCCACAGCCGCGCGCCCTATGTCGCGCTGTGGGGCGATCCGATCTGGGCGCGCCACCTGCTGCTGCTGATCATGATCCCCGCCACCATGCTGGTGGTGATCGGCAACGGCACGCCCGGGCCGGGCACGGCCGGCGCCGAGAAGAAGCCGTTCGACTACGGCGAGGGCCTGGGCATCCACGCCATCGTGCGCCATCCCGGCCTGTGGGGCTTCGGCCTGTGGGCGCTGGGCCACATGATGGCCAACGGCGACGCCGCGACCGTGATCCTCACCGGCGGCATCGCCCTGCTGGCCTTCGGCGGCATGCTGGGCATCGACGCGCGCAAGAGCCGCGACTTCCCCGAGGTCTACGGCGCCTTCCGCGCCCACACCTCCAACATCCCCTTCGCCGCCATGCTCGACGGCCGCACGCGCTTCAACTTCGCCAAGGTCGGGTTGCGGCGGCTGACGATCGCGATCGTGGTCTATGTCGCGCTGCTGTTCGGCCACCGCTGGTTCATCGGCCTGAGCGCGCTGCCGGTGTGAGGCTTTGTCATCCCGAGCGCAGCGAGGGATCGAGGCAGCTTCCCTGGATCCCTCGCTGCGCTCGGGATGATGGGGTGGACGGCCCCCGAACGGCATCGAGCGTGCCACACTGGTGTCGTTGGAACAGCCAGTCAAAGGGGACCGTCCATGGAACAGGCTATCAC
>JBFXAZ010000142.1:0-12319 GCA_050183765.1 Reyranellaceae bacterium
CCGCTCGGCTGCGTCGCAAGAACAAATCATCGAGACTGTCAGGCATGTATCCGGTCTGTAGTGTCAGGCATGTTTCCGGTTGCACAGGCGACGCCCCCACACCCCTTACCCCTCTCCCGCAAGGGAAGAGGGGGATTTGAGCGCTAACCGCGCAGATCGATGACGGCGTCGCGCGCGCCGGCTTCGGTGCGCCTGAGGTGCAGGGCAACCAGCGGGTCGTCGGGCCATGTCGCGCGCAGTTCCATCAGCATCGCGCGCGCCTGCGGCGCGCCGCTCGCCAGCGCGACGTAGGTGGCGTTCCACGCATCGAGCGCGGCGTCGGCCGTGCCGGCCGGGACGGTGGTGAAGACATCGACCGGCTCGGCATTGCCGCGCACCAGCAGCCGCGCCGCTGGCCGCAGCGCCGCGCCCTCGACGCGTTCGCACGTCGCGCCCGAGACGCAGATCGTGGTACCCAGCGCCTTGTTGGCCGCTTCCAGCCGCGACGCCAGGTTCACAGCCGTGCCGTGCGCGGTGTAGTCGAGCCGCCGCCGGCCGCCGACATCGCCGACCACCGCCGGCCCGCTGCTCACACCGATGCGCGTGGCGCCGAAATTCTCGCCCTGCTGTTCCATGTCGCGCGCGAAGGCCCGTGCCACGCTGTCCATCTCGCGCGCGCAGGCGAGCGCACGGGCGGCGTGGTCGGGCTGGTCGAGCGGCGCGTTGAACATCACGTGCACCGCGTCGCCGACGATCTTGTCGATCGTGCCGCCGTGGCGCACGCCGATCTCGCACAGCATGTCGAGATAGCGGTCGAGCAGCGCGATCAGCCGGCGCGGGCCGACGCGCTCGGTGAGCGAGGTGAATCCGGCGATGTCGGTGAAGACGAACGACATGTCGCGCTGCTCGCCGTCGAGCCGCAGCAGGCCAGGCTGCGCCACCAACCGGCGCACCACGTCGGGCGACAGATACTGGCTGAAGCGCGCGCGCAGCCGTCGCTGGACGATCTCGACGCCGACATAGCGGCCCAGCGCCGCCACCGAGAAGCCGGCCACAGCCGCCAGCAGCGGCGCGGTCGCGTCGAGCAGCAGATGCGGGCCGGCGAAGGCCCACCACGCCGCGCCGATCAGCGCCGCGTCGATCGCGACGGCGCCCAGCAATGCGCGCACGGCGCGCAGCCGCGCCGCCGCCCAGGTCGCGAGCAGGCCGAGCAGCAGCAGCGCCGCGAATTCCGCGCCCTCGGCCCAGAACGGGCGCTGCAGATGCCAGCCCGACAGCATCTGCTCGATCGCCTGGGCATGGATCGACACGCCCGGCACGTAGGGCGCCATCGCCGTCGAGCGCAGGTCGCCCAGGCCGGCGGCGCTGGCACCGACCAGCACGATGCGGCCTTTCACCAGCGCGGCGAGCTCGGCGCGCGCGCGGTCGTCCAGTGAATCGCCGGCCAGCACGCGCGACGCCGACAGCCAGCGCGCGCGATCGGCGGCGGGATCGACGCCGTGCAGCCAGATCTGCCCGTCCGGCGTCGTCGGCACCACGAGCTGGCCGATACGCAGCGCGCGTACGCCGTCGCGGCCGCCGCCGACCGGGCCGACGCGTACGCCGATGGTGGTCTCGCCCAGCGCCACGCGCAGCGCCTCGATGGCGAAGCCCGGCACCGGCGTGCCGTCCACGGCCTGCAGCAGCGGTACCTGGCGGACGATCGCGGTGTCGGTTTCGCCGATGCTGATGCTGCCCAGGCCGCGCGCGGCCTCGGCCAGTGCCGGCAGCGGCGTCAGCGCGCCAGAGAAGCGCTCGAGGTGAGCCGCGACCGGCGGACCGATCACCGCCAGCGACGCCTTGGGCCGCACCGGCGCGCCGTGTCCGGCGGTCAGCAGCATGCCCAGGACAACCGGCGCCTCGCGGATCGCGGCCGCGAACAGCGCGTCGTTGTCGGGCAGCTTGCCCACGGCCTCGACCAGGGACGGATCGCCGCCGCGGCGCGCGACCTCGCCGACGATGCGCGCCGGCGACAGGCGATCGGGCTCGGCGAAGATGACGTCGAGGGCGATGGCGGCGGCGCCCGCTTCGTGCAGCCGGCGCACGAGGGTCGCCAGGCGATCACGCGGCCACGGCCACTGGCCGATGCGCGCCAGCGACTGCTCGTCGATGTCGACGATGCGCACCGGCAGGTCGGGCACCGGCCGCGGCATCAGCCGCTGCAGGGCGTCGAACTGCGCCAGGCGCAGGTCGCGCACCGGCGCCGGATCGAGCAGGCGGGCGGCGGCCACGGCGAGCACCGCGACGATTCCCAGCGCCAGCGGCGGCAGCCGGAGCAGCCGGGTGCGCCAGTCCACGCCTCAGTCCTTCAGCGCCGCGGCGATGTCCTCGAGCGCGTCGCGGTCGCGCACCACGATGTAGCCGCCGTCGCGCGCCAGCACGCCGCTGGCCTGCCAGTCCATCAGGTGCCGGTTGACCTTGGAGCGGCTGCCGGCGACCAGCTGGCCAAGCTCGCTCTGCGACAGGCGCAGGCGCAGCCTGGTCCCCGACTTGGTGGCCTCGCCCATCGTATCGGCCAGCGACAGCAGCAGGCGGGCGAGCCGCGCGCCCAGCTCGAGCAGCGCCACCGATTCGAGCTGCGTGCTGGTGCGTCGCAGCCGGCCGCACAGCACGCGCATGATCGCCGCCGACAGGTCGGGGTTGCGCGCCAGCAGCGGCATGAACTCGGCGTGCGAGATCGACAGGATGACGCTGTCGGTATGGGCCACGGCGTCGGCGCTGCGCGGCTCGCCGTCGAGCAGCGCCAGCTCGCCGAACTCCTGCCCCGGCTCGATGATGTTGAGGATGATCTCGCGGCCCTCGGCCGAGGACACCACGATGTGCACCTGGCCGGAGACGACGAACAACATGCCCGAGCCGTCGTCGCCGCGCTGGAAGATGGTCTGGCCGGCGGCGTAGCGCTTCTCGCGCAGGAGCGCGGCGACACGATCCAGCTCGGCGGGCGCGCAGGCGCGGAACAGGTCGGTGCCGGCGACGAAGCGTCGGCGATCGGCGGCGGTCAGCGGCGACATCGGCGGGGATGTTGGCACCGCGCGCGAGGGCGACCAAGCGCTATCGCACCATCATGCCGTGCCCGCCGACGGGAGGTTCGCGGCAGCCTGTGCCCGGCGGTTCGCGTCGTCGGCCATCGTCCCGGGAAGCCGCCGGGCCTCATCCGGCGCGGCCGCGGGCTGGCCGGGTCCCGGGGTCGCCTTTTGCTGTTGTTTGCTGTGGTCTTCGACCCTGAGCGCAGGCCTGGGTGGCGTTGCCGTCCCTGAGAAGCTCGGCGACGAAGCGCTCTTGCCGGAGCGAGAGGGGGGCGGGGTGACAGGGAGTGATCTGGTGGCTCACGGCGAGAAGGGTACGCGCGAGGCCGCAACGCGCCTATTTCCGCCCCTACGATTGTCGATTTCTCCGAGGGCGCCGGCGCTCCAGGACCCGGATGTCGATCAAACGTCGCCGATGCGCGCGCCCAGGACGTTCATCATGGTGACGAAGCCAGGGAAGCTCGTGTCGATCGGCTTGGCGTCGTCGATCGTCACCGGCGCCTTGGCGGCCATGCCGAGCACCAGGAAGGCCATGGCCACGGAGTAATCGGAGCCGGTGTCGACCATGCCGCCGCCGGGCACGCCGCCATCCATGCCGTGGACATGCAGGAAATCGGGCCCCAGATCGGACTTCACGCCGTTGGCCGCAAGTCCCGCGGCGATGGCGGCCAGCTTGTCGCCGTCCTCGCCGCGCAGATCGGCGAGACCGGCCATGCGCGTGGTGCCGACGGCGCCGGCGGCGGCGGCGGCCAGCACCGGGTATTCGTCGATCATGGTCGGCGCGCGGCTGGCCGGCACGTCGACGCCGCGCAGTTCCCCGCCCCTGACGCGGATATCGGCGACCGGCTCGCCGCCCATGCTGCGTCGGTTGGCGAAGGTCAGGTCGGCGCCCATCTCGCGCAGCGTCTCGAACAGGCCGACGCGCAGCGGATTGACGCCGACGTTCATGACCGTGACGTCGCTGCCCCTGACCAGCGCCGCCGCGACCGCGGCGAAGGCGCCCACTGATGGGTCGCCCGGCACCACCAGGGCGCGGCCCCTGAGCTCGGGCTGGCCGACCACGGTGACCGACAGCGCCCCGCCCTCGAGCTGCTCCCGCCGCAGGGTGGCGCCGAAGTCCTCCATCAACAGCTCGGTGTGATCACGCGTCGCCTCGGGCTCGATCACCGTGCTCTCCCCCGGCGCGTTGAGCGCGGCCATCAGGATCGCCGACTTCACCTGCGCGGAGCGCGCCGACATGCGGTGCTCGATGGGCAGCACCGTCCGCGGCCCGGTGATCGCCATCGGCAAGCGTCCGCCGCTGCGGGCGACGAAGCGAGCCCCCATGCGCGACAGCGGCTCGATCACCCGGCCCATCGGGCGCCGGTGCAGGTAGGGGCCGCCGGTGACGAAGCTGGTGAAATCGTGGCTGGCGAGCAGCCCGATCAGGATGCGCGCGGAAGTGCCGGAATCGCCCAGGTGGACGATGTCGTCGGGCTCGCGCAGGCCGCCCACGCCCACGCCGTGGATCCGCCATTCGCCGCCACCGGGGTGCTCCAGGGTGGCGCCGAGCTGCCGCAGCGCCGCCGCCGTCGCCACCGTGTCGGGCGCCTCACGGGCGCCCTGGATGGTGGTCTCGCCGACCGCCAGCGCGCCCAGCATCAGGGCGCGATGCGAGATCGCCTTGTCGCCGGGCAGGCGCGCGCGACCCTCGAGGCGGGTTACGGGCGAGGATTTCAACAGGTGCGCGGTGGCGGCACGCATCATGTCGACGGCTCCCCTCGCTGAGGCCTCCCCCCGGCGCCGGATGGGGGCGGCAATTTGCTTTTGACAGGGACCGGCACGCATGGCAAACGCGCGGACCTGCCGCCGGGAGCCCTGCCGCCGCTCCGGGCGCGTCACTTAATTCTCAGAATTGAGCAAGGGGCCGAGATGGTCAAAGCCGCGTGGGGAACCAAGCGCACCTGCCAGAGTTGCGGTGCGCGGTTCTACGACCTGAACAATTCGCCGATCACCTGCCCGAAGTGCCATCACGCGCACGATCCGGAGGATTTCGTCAAGACGCGCCGCAGCCGCGCCGCCGCGAACGCCGCAGCCGCGGCAGCCGCCAAGGCCGCCGCCGCCAAGGGCAAGACCAAGGAGGTCGTGGACGGCGTCGCGCTCGACGGCGGCGACCTGCCCGAGGTCGAAGGCGACGAGGCGGCGGACGACGCCGCGCTGGAGGATACCGACGACCTGGCGGAGGAGGATGCCGCGCTCGACGTCGACATCGAGGAAAAGACCGGCGACGAGGAGACCTGAGGTCGCGCGCAGCGGTCACTGAATCCGCTTGCGCGCCGCGCGGACGCTCAATATCTAGTCGCGCACGCCCGCGCCCCAGCGCGGTGCAGCAGGTTTCGGGGCCATAGCTCAGCTGGGAGAGCGCTACAATGGCATTGTAGAGGTCAGCGGTTCGATCCCGCTTGGCTCCACCAATTTAAACAGGGCCTGGCGGCGACGCCGGGCCCTTTGCCTTTTCGAGTGGGCACTGGGCAAGCGGCCTGCCGCGACGGGCCCTTCGTCAAGTCGCTCCGAGGGACTGATCCTCTCCCATCCTGGCTCGCGCACCCGCGCGCATCGGCCGGCAACTGGGAGCCGTCCCATGGCGCCGCTCGGACCATCGCCAGCACGAGATTCTCGCCGCTGGCCTCGACCGTCGCTACCGCACGCCCACAGGCGTCCCACTCGGCCGGCCGGCTCATCGGCACCCACCGAGGAACCCCAAACCGCGCCTGAGACGCCCATCAGGCAAGCGCATTGCGATCGGCGGTGCGGCAAGTTCGGCATCCCGCAACATATCCCGCCGCCCGGCGTTGACCGACAGATCAACCGCCTCGGAGATCGGATCATGAGAAGGATCGCGATCGGGATTCTGTCCGCCACCGTCGTCGCCACCGTCATGGGCGTGCTCGCCGCGCCGTCGCTCGGCATGAGCCCGACAACGACCGCGGTCGGCACCGTGCCGGGCCGTTACGACGCCGTCGCCAACTGCCTGATGCTGCACCTGCCGGCCGGGTTGAAGGGCTGGCCCTCGGTCTCGCCGCCGCCGAGCCGCGACGCGATCGTCAACGTCTACAATCGGGATCGGGCGTCGGTGACGCCGGTCGCGGTGTTCCACGTGCTGGGTATCGACAACGGCCGGGTGGCTGTTTCCATCGAGAAGGCGACGAACGTCGCGATGGCGCGCAGGGTCGTCGAGCGCTGCGACTGACATCAGGCTACCGCGGCTGGTCGCGCGTCATCCGCAGGTCGATGAGCACC
This sequence comes from Reyranellaceae bacterium, assembly GCA_050183765.1. Lineage (GTDB taxonomy): Bacteria > Pseudomonadota > Alphaproteobacteria > Reyranellales > Reyranellaceae > JAFAZJ01. The sequence goes on from JBFXAZ010000142.1 coordinate 6,324, forward strand.
GATTTCACGCCGGTCTCGATCGCCTCCACTGTCTCGACGATGCGCATGACCGCCTCGTCGCGCAGCGAGACGGTGAATGTCGACTGGTATTGCCGGCCCGCCAGCATGAACGGCGATTCGAAGACCAGCGCCGAATCGGTGGCGACGCCCCGGTAGTCGTAGGCCCGCTCGTAGCCCTGCGTGGCGCTCATCTTCATCCCGATGTGCATGGCGTAGCGTCTGCCCGGCTCCTCGATCGTGAACACCATGGCGACTTCCGCGGTCTGCTCGGCCGCCGCGCAGCGACCGGCGAGCGACAGCCGTCGCGCGTCGAGGCGCTTGCCCGTCAGGCGGCAGAGCATGCGATGGGCCGCCTGGCCCGGCGTCACGCGGTTGAAGCCGCTGGCGACGAAGCGGCCCTCGATCAGCTCCTCGAGCGTGCGCGCCGCCGCCGGTGCGGCAAGGCCCACAAGCGCCGCGAGGACGGCGATGCACAGGCGCGTCATCGCCGCGCGACCTTCAGCTGAAGTCGAACGAGCAGCGCCAGCAGCGCCGGAAGCATCACCAGATCGGCGAGCACGGCGAGGCCGAACACCGCGATCGAGAGCGCGCCGAAATAGGCGATGCTGGGCAAGGCGCTGGTCTGCGTCGAGACGAGGCCGGCGCAGATGATCACCGTCGTGGCGACGATCGCCGGGCTGACGTCGCGATAGGCGCGGCGGATGTCGGCGAAGGTGATCCGCCCGCCCGCCCTCAGTCGCGGCCGCAGGCGGTTGAGAACATGCAGCGTGTCGTCGACCGCGATGCCGAAGGCGATGATCAGGGCCAGCCCGCTGGCGAATTGCAGCCCGTTGCCCGAGAGCCGCAGCCAGGCGCCAACCAGCGCATCCGGCAGGATATTGGGCAGCAGCGCCAGCAGGCCGATCGAGAGGCTGCGGCACCACAGCGCGATCACCAGTCCCGAAGCGGCGACGGCGAACAGGAAGCTGTTGTTGAGGTCGTCGAGCATGATGGTCGACACCTCGGCCACCATCGCCAGCGCGCCGGCCGTCCGCGGTGGCGGCAGGCCGTCGTCGATCGCATCGCGCGCGATCCGCCGGCTCTCGGCGGCGAGGGCGCGGACCGCGGGCGAGTCGATGTCGGCTGTGAGCACGCGGACCTTCAGCGCGCTGCCGTCCGAGGCGACGAAGGCGCCGTCGACCGCGCGCTCAGCCCGCGTCAGGAAAGCCGACATCGTCGCCGCGGCGCCGGCCGGCCGATCGGGCTCGAGCCATCGCGCCACGGTCCAGGGCGAGACCACGCGCCGTGCACCGAAGCGCGCTTCGAGCGCGGCGTGAACGCGACCGACGCGCGCCAGCGCCGATTCGCTGATGGCGCCGGGCGTCGCGGCCGGCGCGGGCACGATGACGTCGATCGACGACAGGGGCGACAGCAACCGTTCGACCTCGACAAGCTCGCGATAGCCGGCGCTCGCCGCGTCGACGCTTTCGACGAAGGCGTGACGCGGCTCGGCCTGGAGATAGAGGGTCGTGCTTGCGACGATCGCCGCCAGGGAGATACACGAGATCGCGACGGGCCGCGCCACGATCACGGCGATGACGCGCGACCAGGCCGTGGATGGAAAGAGCAGCGGCGCCGCCGGCGATCGCAGGGCACGCCGCACCGGCGCCAGCCCGGCCAGCAGCCGGACCATCACCGGGTTCATCGCCAGCACGGCGAGCAGCGTCATCGGCAGGGCGTAGAGGCCGGCCACGCCCAGCCCGCGCACGAGCGGCGAATGCGAAAGCAGCAACCCGGCGAAGCCGAGCGCGGTGGTCAGCGAAGCCATGGCGCAGGCCGGCGCGGTGACGCGCAGCGACCCGGCGATCGCCGTCATCGTGCCGTCGCCGGCCGTCATGCGGCAGCGGATCTCGTAGGTCAGGTGCATGCTGTCGGCGAAGGCCAGCGCCAGGATCAGCACCGGCAATGCATTCGTCAGCGTCGTCACGCCGATGCCGGAATAGCCGAGGAAGCCCAGCACCCAGACCAGGGCGATGACGGCCGGCGTGCCGGCGATCAGCGCGAGGATGGCGCTGCGGAACATCGCCCAGCAGACGAGGAAGCCGATCGCCGCGCCCACGACGTTGACGACGAACTGGTCGGCGACGATCGTCGTGAGCACGTCGCCGCGCAGCACGGGGATGCCGGTGACGCCGTGACGGACAGCCGTCGCGTCGAACGATTGCCGCGCCAGCCGGCGGATCGCGGCGATCGCCGACGACACCGCGTCGAGGCGCTCGTCGTCGAGCCGGACGAGCACCAGCATGTGACGCAGGTCGGGCGAGAGCAACCGGCCCTCGTTCAGCGGGTGCGCGGCGGCCTGGACCAACGCGGCTCGCCGCGCCGCCCCGTCGGCGACTTCGGGATCGAACAGCGGCGCGGCGTCGCCGTCGGCACCCGGGCGGTGGCGAAGCGCGAAGACCGACACCACGTCGCGCGCCTCGGGCAGCAATCCGAGCTCGAGCACGAAGCGCTCCACCGCGTCGAGCGCCTTCGCCTCGCCGAGATCGGGCGCCGACAGGTGGATGGCGATCTCCGTCTCGGCCGCTGCGAAGATGCGGCGCTCCGCGGCGAAGGCATGGTAGGCATCGGTGTCGGATTCGAAGGCCGTGCGGAAGCCGTCGTCGAAGGTCAGCCGGCCCAGGCCGCCCGCCAGGGCCAGCGCGATCAGCACGAGCAGCGCCGCGAGACGCCGCGGCGCCCGCTCGATGACGCCGATCAGCAGCTCCATCGCACGGCGTCCCGGGTCCAGCGGAACATCCGTCGCATCACGTCGAGATTGTGCGGAAAGGTCGGCGTCTGCCAGGTCATGCCCGGCCGCACCGCGATGCCCTGCCGTCGGCGCCGGATCTCGGCTTCCAGCCCCTCGCGCCCGCGCCGCATCGCCCAGCGGTGATTGGCGGCGAAGACGGGCTTGAGCAGGCGCAGGAACGGCCGGAGGTAGGGTTGCCGGACGCGGACCTGCCAGACGATGCCGATGGCCATCCCCGATGCCGCGCGAGACAGCTCGACGGTGCCGACGCCCTCGAAATCCCCCCAGGTGTCGATGCTCAGCGCGCCATGCCGATCAACGTGCGCGATGCGGGCGGTGAACTGGAAGGTATGCGGCAGAAGGCCCTTGGTGTGGAGGCGGACCGTCAGGCCCAGGAGGTCCGGGCCGCCCGGCTCGATCAGCTCCGCACGCAGGAAGACGGACGACCACCACGACGCCAGCGACAAGGGCTCGCGCATGATCGCCAGCACTTCCCTGCGAGTGGCGTCGATCGCCCAGTTCGATACGAGGCAGAACGCCTCGGCCTTCGCGCCCATCGCGGATGCCTCCCCGAATCGGCTTCGGGCAAAGCATCGCCACGACCGGGTGGTCGCGAAATAGGGACCCTTCCCTATGGACCGGCGAGGCCGAAACGCTCCCCGGCTTCGCGGAACGCCCTGGCCCTGACGGCGGCGTCGTAGGGCTCCTCGCGCAGCGTCTCGGGATCCCACTGGCTGCGTGGCGCGCCGAAGAAATCGCCGCCGTAGAGCTGCAGCGCGCAGGACATGCGGCCCAGCGGGTTGGTGACGGTGTGGATGATGTCGCGGCCCAGCGGATGGGCGTCGCGCACCCGCAGCGCCCTGGCGCCCGCCGCCTCGATCACCTCGCCCTGCCGGCGCCAGAAGATGTTGTCCTCGCAGCCCGAGTAGACGCCGATCACCGCCCACATGTTGTGATTGTGCGGCGTGACCGTCATGAACGGCGGCCAGTTGATGTTGAGGATGGTCAATGTGTCGGAGCGGTAGAGCGTGGTGATGCCGCTCTTTGTCGGCTCGCCGAGTCCGGCGATCACCTCGCCCGGCTCCGACACCGCGCGGGCGACGATCTCGCGCACCGCCATGTGGCTGTCGTCGCCCTCGACCGCCTTGCGGCAGGTCTCGATGAATCCGTCCTTGTCGAAGCGCATGGTGGCCTCCGCCGTGGAACCGATCCCATGGTGGATCCTACGGCTTGCGGCGCGCAACCAGATTGCGCTGGTGCGACTGCTCGGCCTCGGCGACCTGCTCGGGCGTCATCTTCGCGGCGGCCATCTCGCGCAGGCCGTCGGCGACGTCGTCGCCCTGCGCCGCGGCCAGCGCGAACCAGCGATAGGCCAGCGTGTAGCTTTGCTGCACGCCGCGGCCATTGAAGTACATGAGGCCGAGATTGACCTGCGCGCCGATGTCGTCCTGGTCGGCGGCGAGGCGATACCACCGCGCCGCCTCGGCATCGTTGCGCGGCACGCCGCTGCCGGTGGCATAGGCATAGCCGATGGCGAATTGCGCGCCGGCCTCGTCCTGCGCCGCCGCCAGCCGATACCAGCGCAGCGCTTCGGCCTGGTCCTGCTTCACGCCGCGGCCCTCGGCATGGAAATCGCCCAGCGCACGCTGTGCGGCAGCGTGCTCCTGCTCCGCCGCCATGCGATACCAGCTCAGCGCTTCGTCGACATCCTCGGGCAAGCCGTAGCCGTTGTCGTAGAGGAAGCCGACGCTGTACTGCGCCAGCGCATCGCCGCGCGCCGCGATCGGCCGCCACAGTCGCATCGCCTCGGCGTAGTCCTGTGGCACGCCATGGCCGTTGAAGTGCATCAGGCCGAGGTTGAACTGGGCGTAGGCGTCGCCCTGCTCAGCCAGCGCGCGCCACAGGCGCAGGGCGGTGGCGTAGTCCCTGCGATGCGCCGCGGCATCGGCGTCCTCGAACGGCCCCGCCCGCGCCGGCGCGGCGGCGCAAAAAGCCATCAACACAAGAGCGAGGCCGAGAACGAATTTCACGGCTGACTCCGACGACGGGCACGCTTGGCGGGAAGACGCCTTCAGCGTTTCACAACCCGTCGAGCGAGTCGAGCGGCGAACATTTCATGGCAAGCGCCAAATGCGGCTAGCGTCCCGGCGGCAGCGGCACGGGCGGCGGCGCGCAGCAAACAGGCAGATAGAAGACGTAGAATGCGATCCCGACGGCGGCGATGACGGCGATGACAAGAAGCGCATAGCGCAGGGCTTTGGGCATCGCCTCCCCCAGTGGCTCAGGAACGCACTATCGCATCGGCGCGAATCCGAAACGAGCCCCTTCGCTCAGGGCGTGAACACGCAGGTGGCGTGGGAGTCCGCGCGACGACCGATCCAGCAGCGTCCGCTGTGGCTGACGTACCCGAGCTCGTGACCGTCCTCGTCGCAGAGCGCCGGGTCGGGCACCGCGTCCTGTGGCCCATCCCAGGCACCGAGCGCGGCAAGAAACATCGTCGAGGCCTGCTCGTAGCTGTTGATCGGGTAGAGGCGGTCGCCCACGCGCATGTGGGTGACCCGGGAGAGATTGGCGCAATCCAGTGGCATCGGTGCCCCCTTCAGGCACAGCGGTATCGGTACATGCAACGTGCCGAATCCTGCAGCGTTGCGGCGTCGGAATTGCGGCGTGAATCGCCGTTTTGCCGACTCAATTCCCGGGCCGTCAGTCCAGCGTCTGGCGGAAGCGCGTCACCGCGATGGTCATGGCCACCAGCATCAGGCCGAAGAGCGCCAGCGCCTCGACGCCGAGATCGGCCAGCGTCGCGCCCTTGAGCAGGATGCCGCGCACGATGCGGAGATAGTGCGTCACCGGCAAGGCCTCGCCGATCACCTGCGCCCATCGCGGCATCCCGGCGAAGGGGAACATGAACCCCGACAGCAGGATGTTGGGCAGGAAGAACATGAACGACATCTGGATCGCCTGCAGCTGGTTGCCGGCGATGGTCGAGAAGGTGTAGCCGATCGACAGGTTCACGGTGATGAACAAGGTCGTCAGCAGCGCCAGCAGCCAGACATTGCCGACCACCGGCACGTCGAAGATGAAGACGCCCGCGACCAGGATCAGCAGCGCCTGCAGAAAGCCGACCACGACGTAGGGCGCGATCTTGCCCAGCATGACCTCGACCGGCCGGATCGGCATCGACAGCAGGCTCTCCATGGTGCCGCGCTCGATCTCGCGCGTCACC
>JBFXAZ010000143.1:0-12318 GCA_050183765.1 Reyranellaceae bacterium
GTAGCAGAAGTTGCGCACGCGGATGAACGGCAGGTTGGGGCTGCGGACCACCTCGAGCAGGCCGCGCAGCATCTGTGCGCCGGTCTCGGTCTTGCGGTCGAGGAACGGATGGCCCGGCGGCGCGTCGCGCACGACCAGCCAGACCGCGACCAGCGCCACGGCCGTGAACGCCACCATGATGCCGAACACGCCGCGCCAGCCGATCAGCTCGGTGCCCCAGGCCAGCGGCGTGGTGGCCACGAGGTTGCCGACCAGGCCGATCGACAGGACCATGCCGGCCAGCGTCGAGAACCAGTCCGGCGGAAACCAGCGGGTGATGACGATCATGCTGCCGATCAGCATGCAGCCGAAGCCGGCGCCCATCAGCGTGCGGCCGGTCAGCAGCACCGGCCAGCTCGGCGCCAGGGTGAAGATCGCCGCACCGGCGACCGCCAGCAGCAGCAGCGCGCAGATCGTGCGACGCGGGCCGTAGCGGTCGAACAGGAAGCCGGCCGGGATCTGCATCGCCGAGAAGCCGAAGAAGAACGCGCCGGTGAGCGCGCCCAGCGCCTCGGGCCCGATGTGCAGGTCGCGCATCAGGTCGAGCCCGATGGTGACGTTTGCCGCGCGGAAGAAATGGCTGGCGACGTAGGCCGTGGCAAGCGTGCCGACAATCAGCAGGCCTTGGCGCCGAAGCGTGGGCGACATGGGGGAGGGACGGTTCCTCTTTCTTCTGTATTACCTTCCCCCGGAGGGGGAAGGTGGCGCGCTTGGCGCGACGGATGGGGGATGTTTCAACGCGTCCGGTGATCGGCTTCGACATCCCCCATCCGCCCTGCGGGCACCTTCCCCCTCCGGGGGAAGGTAAGGGAAGCAGTTACGCGAGATCGGGGAAATCTTCCTCCCAGAATTCGTGCGCGCCGCGTTGCTTGTTCGCGATGCGGTCCGCTTCGGTGGTGCGCAGCTCGACGCGGCGGATCTTGCCGGAGATGGTCTTGGGCAGGTCGGCGAACTCGATGCGCCGGATGCGCTTGAACGGCGACAGGTGCGCGCGCGCGTGGCGGAACAGCGCCAGCGCCGTCTCGCGGTCCGGCTGATGGCCGGCAGCCAGCACGATCACGGCCTTGGGCACCGTCAGGCGCCGCGGATCGGGCGAGGGCACGATCGCCGCCTCGACCACGGCGGGATGCTCGATCATCACGCTTTCGAGCTCGAAGGGGCTGATGCGGTAGTCCGACGATTTGAAGACGTCGTCGGCGCGGCCGACATAGGTGAGGTAGCCGTCTTCGTCGCGCACCGCCACGTCGCCGGTGCGGTAGACCTCGCCCTCGAGCCCGGCGATCGTGCCGTCGTCGGTCTGGTAGCCCTGCATCAGGCCCAGCGGCCGGTCGGCCAGCGGCAGGCAGATCTCCGCCTCCTGCTGCTCGACACCGTCGGGGTCGCACAGCTTGACGGTATAGCCGGGCAGGGGACGGCCCATCGATCCGGCCTTCACGCGCTGGCCCGGGCTGTTGCCGATCTGCGCCGTGGTCTCGGTCTGGCCGTAGCCGTCGCGGATGGTCAGCCCCCAGGCCTGCTGCACGCGCTCGATCACCTCGGGGTTCAGCGGCTCGCCGGCGCCGATCACCTCGGTGAGGCTGGTCTTCCACGTCGCCAGATCCTCCTGCACCAGCACGCGCCACACCGTGGGCGGCGCGCAGAAGGTGGTGATCTTGCAGCGCACCATCACGTCGAGCAGCGGCTTTGCGGCGAAACGCGGCTGGTTGAACAGGAACACCGTGGCGCCGGCGTTCCACGGCGCGAAGAAGCAGCTCCAGGCGTGCTTGGCCCAGCCCGGCGAGGAGATGTTGAGGTGGATGTCGCCCGGCCGCAGGCCCAGCCAGTACATGGTCGACAGATGGCCGACGGGATAGCTCTGGTGGCTGTGCAGCACCAGCTTCGGCTTGCTGGTCGTGCCTGAGGTGAAATAGAGCAGCAGCGGGTCGGTGGCCTTCGTCTCGCCATCGGGCGTGAAGTCGGCCGAGGCGCCGCTCGCCGCGTCGTAGGACTCCCAGTGGTCGGCGGTGCCGCCCACGACGATGCGCGAATAGTCGCCGGGCAGGGCGGCGAACTTCGCCGCGTTCTCGGCGCTGGTGATGACGTGGCGCACGCGGCCGCGCGTGAAGCGGTCGGCGAGGTCGTTGTGCGTCAGCAGGGTGGTCGCCGGGATGATCACGGCGCCCAGCTTCATCGCCGCCAGCATGCACTCCCACAGCGGCGCGATGTTGCCCAGCATCAGCAGGACGCGGTCGCCGCGCTTCACGCCCCTGGCGCGCAGGAAATTGGCGACGCGGTTGGAGCGCTGCGACAGCTCGGCGAAGCTGAGCCTGGTCTCGCCGCCGGCTTCGTCGACGATCCACAGCGCCGGCCGGTCGTTGCCGCGCGCCAGGGCGTCGAAATGGTCGAGCGCCCAGTTGAAGCGCTCCATCCGCGGCCAGCGGAAATCGCGGCAGGCCGCGTCGTAGTCCGTCCGGCGCTCGAGCAGAAAGTCACGCGCCGCGAGAAAGGCCGCTTGCGACATCACACACTCCTCCCATTCGGGGCAGGTATAGCACTCTCCAGGACGCCCACCACAGAGGCACAGAGACACAGAGAATGAGGAAGAGAGGTCTTGCTCGCGTCTTTGTCTTCCTCTGTGCCTCTGTGTCTCTGTGGTTCGTCTTCAAAAACTGTCTATGCTTCCGGAGAGCTTCGGGAGAGAACGCCATGGCCCTGATCAACTTCTGCACCTGCGCGATGATGGCGGAGACTGGCAGCCTTTCCGGCGCGTCCACCAAGCCCCAGCGTCGCGAGGTCGCGATCAACGGCCAGCGGATCAAGACCATCGACGTGCACGCCCATTGCTGCGTGCCCAAGGCGATGGCGGTGATCGACCATCCGCTCGAGGCGCCCGGCCTGCTGATGGACGACACCGGCACGCGCATCGCGGCGATGGACGCGCAGGGCATCGACGTCGAGGTGCTGAGCATCAATCCCTACTGGTACCGCGCCGGCAAGGACGAGGCGGCCGAGCTGATCCGCATCCAGAACGAGACCCTGGTCGAGTTCTGCGCCGCCAATCCCGAGCGCTTCCACGCCTTCGCCACCGCCGCCCTGCAGCATCCCGAGCTGGCCGCCGAGCAGGTCGAGCACGCGGTGAAGAAGCTGGGCTTCCGCGGCGTCGGCGTGGGCGGCAGCGTCGCCGGCGAGGAGCTGGCCAACCCGCGCTTCCATCCTTTCTGGAAGACGTGCGAGGAGCTCGGCGTGCTGGTCTTCATGCACCCGCTGGGCGTGCGCGAGCTGGAGCCCAGCGGGCGCCTGGCCGGCAGCGGCCTGCTGACCAACACCATCGGCAATCCGCTGGAGACCACGATCGCGCTGTCGCATCTGATCTTCGAGGGGACGCTCGACCGCTTCCCCGGCCTGAAGATCTGCGCCGCGCATGGCGGCGGCTTCCTGCCGTCCTACGCCAACCGCTCCGACGCGGTGATCCGCACCTTCCCCAACCGCGTCGGCCCGCTGCCCAGGAAGCAGCCCACCGCCTATCTCAGGGACGGCCAGCTCTTCTTCGACACCATCGTCTTCACGCCGGAAGCGCTGCGCCACCTGATCGCCGAGACCGGTCCCGGCCAGATCATGATCGGCACCGACTATCCCTTCCCGTGGACCAGCACCGAGATCGACCTGGTGCTGTCGACTCCCGGCCTCGACGACGCCCAGCGCATCGCCATCCTCGGCGGCACGGCGGCGAAGCTGCTGGGGATCCAGTGATGACCGTCGTCCCGAGCGCAGCGAAGGATCTTGCGGTGTCGCGACTACGCAACGGCGCTGCGTCTGTTCGCACCACCGCGAGGTCATTCGCTGCGCTCAGGACGACAAGGGCTTGGCACGATACCCACGCCCGGCCCAGCCGCCGGGGGGCACACCGTCATCCTGAGCGCAGCGAAGGATCTCGCGGTATCGCGGCCAGACAGCGACATCGTGACCACATGCACCACCGCAAGGTCCTTCGCTGCGCTCAGGACGACAGTGGTTTGGCCCGTTGTCCACGCCTGGCCCAGCCGCCGAGATTACACCGTCATCCTGAGCGCAGCGAAGGATCTTGCGGTGTCGCGCTCACGCCCGAACGCTGCGTCCATTCGCACCACCGCGAGGTCCTTCGCCGCGCTCAGGATGCCAATGGTTTGGCACGATATCCGCTAGGGAAAGCCGCATGAGCGACGTCACCACATTGCCGATCATCCGCTTCGCCGGCGCCGACGACGAGAGCCTGGCACGCCAGCTCGACTCGGCCTTCTCGAACATCGGCTTCTGCTATTTCAGCGACATCGGCGTCGATCCGGCGCTGGTCGAGGGCGTGTTCGAGGCGTCGAGGCGCTTCCACGCCCTGCCGCGCGCGGCCAAGGATGCGGTCGCGATGAACAGCTTCCATCGCGGCTACATGGCGCCCAAGACCTCGGTGATCCAGACCTCGACCGTGGCCAAGGTGACGCGGCCGAACAACTCCGAATCGTTCATGCTGATGCACGAGGTGGCGGCGGACGATCCGCGCTATGGCCGGCCGCTGGACGGGCCGAATCTGTGGCCCGACCTGCCGGGCTTCCGCGAACCGGTCGAGGCCTACGAACGCGCCATGCATGGCTTCTGCCTGCGCCTGCTGCGGCCGCTGGCGCTGGCGCTGGGCCTGCCGGCCGACTGGTTTGAACCGTATTTCCGCCAGCCCACGACCTTCCTGCGCCTGCTGCACTATCCGCCGCACGACATGGACGACCCGCAGGCCAGCTTCGGCTCCGCGCCGCACACCGACTACGGCTTCATCACCATCCTGTGGCAGGACATGCAGGGCGGGCTGGAGGTGCGCCGTCGCGACGGTACCTGGCTGGCCGCGCCGCCGATCCTCGGCACCTGGGTGGTCAACGTCGCCGACATGCTGGCGCGCTGGACCAACGGACGCTGGGTCTCGACGCCGCACCGCGTCACCAACCTGTCGGGCGGCGACCGCTATTCGTGTCCGTACTTCTTCGACATGGCGATGGACAGCATCGTCGAGGTGCTGCCGACCTGCGCCGCGCGACAGACGCCGCCGGCGCCGGTGCGTTACGGCGACTACCTGATCGAGCGCCTCGACAAGAACTACGCCTATCGCCAGCAGCCCGAGCCGGTGGCCTGATGGCCGACGTGCTGGAGGTCGCGGGGCTCGCCTTCGCCTATGACGGCGCCGCCGCCGTGCGCGACGTGTCGCTGACGGTGCAGCCGGGCGAGATCGTGGCGCTCTTGGGCGCCAATGGCGCCGGCAAGTCGACCACGGTGCGCATGATCGCGGGCGTGCTGCAGCCGCAGAAGGGCAGCATCCGCATTGCTGGCGAGACGCTGACCGGCCAGCCCAGCCACGTCGTCGTGCGCCGCGGCATCACCCTGGTGCCCGAGGGCCGCCTGGTCTTCCCGCAGATGACGGTACTCGAGAACCTGCAGATGGGCGCGCACACCAAGCCGCGCGGCACGGCGCAGGCGCTGATCGACAAGGCCTTCACGCTCTTTCCGAGATTGAAGGAACGCCGCGGCCAGCTCGCCGGCTCGATGAGCGGCGGCGAGCAGCAGATGCTGGCGATCGCCCGCGGCCTGATGGCCGAGCCGCGCCTGATCATCCTCGACGAGCCGTCGCTCGGCCTGATGCCGATCGTGACGCAGGAGGTCTTCAAGCTGATCGAGGCGGTGAACAAGAGCGGCATCAGCGTGCTGCTGGTCGAGCAGAACCTGCACCAGTCCCTGCGCATCGCCCACCGCGGCTACGTGCTGGAGAAGGGCAAGGTCGTGCTCGCCGGCAGCGGCCAGGACCTGCTGGGCGACAGCTTCGTGCAACGCGCGTTCTTGGGCCGCTGACTCCCCGTCGTCCTGAGCGCAGCGAAGGACCCCGCGGTGGTGCGATCAACCACTGCGCCAGTAGGTGACCGCAATACCGCCGGATCCTTCGCTGCGCTCAGGATGACGAGGGTATGGAGTCATCCATCGGCATAAGGTCTTCCCACGTCGGATTTGCCTCGGCGACGAGCGCGTCCTTGCGAATGCGTTTCCAACCCTTGAGCTGCTTCTCGCGGGCGATGGCCTCGTCTGCGCGGGCGTACACCTCGACGTAGACAAGGTTGTGCGCGCGATACTTCCTGACGAACTCTGAGCCGATCCCGCTGCGGTGTTCCCACACTCGGCGTTCCACATTGCCGGTCACGCCGATGTACAGCACGCTGCGCGAACGATTGGACATGAAGTAGACATGGAAACGCCGTTCGCCCACGAGTCACCCGCGTCATCCTGAGCGCAGCGAAGGATCCGGCGGTATTGCGGTCAGATGAAGGCGTCGTGTCCGTTCGATCCACCGCAAGGTCCTTCGCTGCGCTCAGGACGACGGGGAGTCGATAGGGCCGCCGCGAGGCGGCCCCTTGGCTACTTCTTGAGCGTGGTCCCATGGAAGCGCCGTTCGCTCGGGAGTCACCCCCGTCATCCTGAGCGCAGCGAAGGATCCGGCGGTATCGCGGTCAGATGAAGGCGTCGTGTCCGTTCGATCCACCGCAAGGTCCTTCGCTGCGCTCAGGACGACGGGGAAGCGAGGCGGCCCCTCCGCTACTTCTTGAGTGTGGTCGAAAACAGCTTGGCCGCCTCCGCCTTCGCTTCCGCGTCGACCTTGGCGTCGTACTTGAGCGGCAGGTTGAACTTCTGGCCGAGCGCGGTGGCCTCGGGATTCGTGAAGGCGTGCACCGCGCCGGGATACTCGATGATCCGGTAGTCGGCCTTCGCGGCATCCAGATCCTTCTTCAGCGTGTCGTACTGCGCGCGCTTCACGAAGGGATCGTCGGCGCCGTTCAGGATGAGGATCTTCGCCTTGACGGTTCCCGGCGCCGGGGCTGGGGTATTGAGGCCAAGCGAGGCGTGGAAGCCCGCGACGGCGACGAGATCGGCGCCGGCGCGCGCCATGTTCAGCACGACCGCGCCGCCGAAGCAGTAGCCGACGGCGCCGATCTTCTGGGGATTGACCGTGGCGTGCTTGGCGAGCGTGCCCCGCGCCGCGTTGAAGCGCGACATCATCACCTTGGGGTCCTTCATCACCGAACCCGAAAGCCCGCCGGCGTCCTTCGGATTGTCGGCGGTCCTGGCGTCGCCGTACATGTCGGCGATCAAGACCGTGTAGCCGGCCTGGGCGTATTTGTGCGCTTCGGTATGGACGTGCTTGGTGATGCCCCACCATTCATGCACGAGGATGATCCCCGGCCGCTTGGCGGTCATGGCGTCGTCGTAGACGACGAAGCCCTTCATGGCGGTCTGCCCGTCCGTATAGGTCACCGGGTCTTCCTTGATCGCCGCGTTCGCACCCGCGACAAACGCCATGACGCAAAGCACCGCGGCGATGATCGTTCGCATGGTTCCCTCCCGAGACTTCTCGCGAGCGAGAGTGGCATGCCCTCGATAGCGACGCTAGGAGGGGGCGTCGGGCGTGCCGAGATAGGCGGCGATGACCTTGGGGTCGGCGGCGACCGACGCGGGGGAGCCGGCGGCGATGAGGCGGCCGGCGTCGAGCACCAGGATGCGGTCGGAGACTTCCATCACCGAGGGCATGTCGTGCTCGACCAGCACGACCGTCACGCCGCTCGATCGGATTCGGCGCAGCACCTCGATCATCGCCGCGGTCTCGGTGGGATTGAGGCCGGCGCAGGGCTCGTCGGCCAGCAGCAGGTCGGCGCGGGTGGCGATGGCGCGGGCGACCTCGAGATGGCGCAGCTGGCCCACCGTCAGGGCGCTGGCCGGTCGCTCGGCGAGATCGGCGAGGCCGGCGAGGTCGAGGCCAAGCGCCGTGGTGGCGGCGACGTCGCGCGCGCCCGCCTTGCCGAACAGCGCGCCGACGCGGACGTTCTCGAACACGCTCAGCTCGCGAAACGGCCGCGCGATCTGGAAGGCGCGCGCGATGCCCAGCTCGGCGATGCGGTTGGTCGGCATGCCGGTGATCGTGCGGCCCTTGTAGAGCACGCGCCCGGCGGTCGGCGGCAGGTAGCCGGTGATCAGGTTGAACAGCGTCGACTTGCCGGCGCCGTTGGGCCCGATGATCGAGGTGATCGAGCCCGGCTCGATCGCGAAGCTCACCTCGGCGATCGCCTGCAGGCCGCGGAAGCTCTTGCTCAGCCCCTCGACGGCGAGGATCGGTGCGTCGCTCATTCGGCCGGCTCGCTCTTGGCGCGCCAGCGCTGGCGCAGGCCGCGGATCACGCCCAGCACGCCGCCCGGCGCCACCAGCACCAGTACGGCCAGCAGCAGGCCGGTGGCGAACAGATGGAAGTCGAGCAGGCGGGCGAGCACGACCTGGGTGATGAACACCAGCATGAAGGCGCCGATCACCGGTCCGGCCAGGGTACCCATGCCGCCCAGCAGCGAGTAGACGATCAGGCTGAGGTTGGTGTCGTTGCGGTAGACCGAGTCGGTCGTCACGTAGCCCAGCGAATGGGCGTAGATCACGCCGAGCAGGCCGGTGAGCACGGCGCTGACGACGAAGGCGACGCGCTTGTAGTGCTCGGTCGGCACGCCCAGCATGCGCGCGGTGTCCTCGTCCTCGCGGATCGCCAGCAGGCCGGCGCCGAAGCGGCTGCGGCGGATCTGCCAGGCGATCAGCAGCACGGCCGTCGAGGCGAAGAGATAGAGCTCGTAGTACAGCGTGGCCGGATCCCAGTCGCTGGGCGTGATCGGCGGGAAGTTCAGGCCCAGCGAGCCCTGGAAGAAATCGACGTTGTTGTTGAGCTCGGCGCAGACCTGGCAGACGCCCAGCATGGCGATGGCGAAGAAGGTGCCGCGCAGCCGCAGGATCGGATAGGCGACGACGATCGAGATCGTCGCGCAGGCCAGCCCGCCGACGACCAGGCCGACGAGCAGCAGCAGGGGCGGGGGCAGGCCGGTCAGCTGCTGCTCGACCAGGCCGGCGGCGAAGGCGCCGACGCCGATGAAGGCGGCGTGGCCGAAGCTGCCGTAGCCGGCGAAGCCGCCGAGGATGGTCCAGGCCACGCCCAGCCCGGCCGAGTACAGCATGAGCTGGCCGACGCGCACGTAGAACGGCGGCAGCACCAGCGGCGCCAGCGCCAGCAGGACGATGGCGGCGGCGAACAGCAGCGCGGCGGTGACGGGCTTGAGCTTCATCGCGAGGCGGCGAAGGCGTTGCCGAGCAGGCCCTGCGGGCGCACCAGCAGCAGCACCACGAGCAGCAGGAACATGGTGACGTTGGGGAAGGAGGGGCCGATGTATTGCGCCGTCAAGGTGCTCACCACGCCCAGCAGCAGGCCGCCGATCAGCGCGCCGGCCGGGCTGCCGACGCCGCCCAGCACGACGACGACGAAGGCGTTGAGCGTCCACGTCGCCTCGTCGGCCGGCGAGAAGGGCAGGATGATGCCGATGACGATGCCCGAGGCGCCGGCGAAGGCGGCCGAGACGGCGAAGGTCAGCGCGTAGACGTGCGGCACGTTCACGCCGCACAGCCGCGCCGCCATGGTCTGCTGCGCCGTGGCGCGGATGACGCGGCCCAGCGGCGAGAAGTTCAGCAGCGCCGCCAGGCAGCTCAGCAGCACCAGGCTGGCGACCAGGCAGCTCACGCGCACCGCGTCGAAGGCGATCGGGCCGAGCTTGAAGGAGGTGAAGGCGTAGGTCGGCGTGATATTCTTCATGTCGGGCGAGAACACCCAGATCATCACGTTGTGCAGCATCAGCCCGACGCCGAAGGTCAGCAGCAGCGAACCGAATTGCGAGCGGTCGACCGCGTGCTGGATCAGCAGGCGCTGGTAGGCGTAGCCGATGGCGAACAGCGCCACCATCACCAGCGGCATGGTGAGCAGCGGGTCGATGTGCAGGAACTCGGCGAGGACGAGCGCGAAATAGGCGCCGAGCAGCACCAGCACGCCGTGGCTGAGGTTGATGACGTGCAGCACGCCGAAGATCAGCGAGAAGCCGACGGCGGCGAGCGCATAGATGCCGCCGAGGACGAGACCGTCGGCCAGAGTCTGGATGATGAGGGTCATGTACCTTCCCCCGCTGGCGGGGGAAGGTGGCGCGAAGCGCAGGATGGGGGTGGTTGGTGCGACGACTTCGACCTTGGTGTGTGACCGCCATGCCGGCCACCCCCATCCGCCCTTCGGGCACCTTCCCCCGCCGGCGGGGGAAGGTAAGGGAGAAGGATCACGCCTTCTTGTCCCAGGGCGGGCCGGGGTAGATCACCGGGGCGGTGCGGGCGGCTTCGGGGAAGACCAGCGCCAGCTTGCCCTGCTGCACCTGGCCGACCATGCCGCCGAGCAGCAGCTGGTCGCCGTCGCCGTCGGGCGTGAACTTGATGCGGCTGTAGAAGGTCTCGTAGTCGGCGGCCGCCAGCGCGTCGCGCACGGCCTGCGGGTTGGTGCTCTTGGCCGCCTGCATGGCGCGCACATAGGTCTCGATGCAGGCCGCGGCGCCGGCCGTGTGATAGGCGATCGGCCGCGTGAACTTGCTGCGGTAATAGGCAGCGAAGGTCTTGGAGTCCTTGAAGAACGGATCCTTGAACGGCACCGACTCGTCCCAGTACGTGGAACACACCAGGCCCTCGGCATACTTGCCCAGCGCCTCGCGGAACGAGGCGAGCTGCGGCCCCAGACCCTGGTAGAGGAGCTTCACGTTGGTGCTGCTGGCGATCATCTGGCGCGCCACCAGCAGCGAGTTCTGGTCGTGCATGGTGCAGACCAGGATGTCCGGCGTCTTGGCGCGCACCGAGCCCAGCACGCTCGACACGTCGGTCGGCTTGGCCGGCAGCTCGAAGCTGTCGAGACGCTTGAAGCCGGCGGCATCGCAGCTGTTGCGCACGCCCTCGGCCGCGGTCTTCGAGAAGGCGTCGTTGGTGTAGATCACCGAGTAGGTCTGCGGCAGCGGCGTCAGCGACTTGAACATCGCCGCGGCGGCCGCGAACTGCCGCGTCGCGCGCGGGTACATGCCGAAGACGTACTTGTAGCCGCGGGTGAAGATCGCGTCCGAGCCGCCGCCGGTCTGCACCATCGGCTTCTTGGCGCGCTCGGTGATCGCGGCGGTGGGCAGCACGATGTTGCTGCCGAAGGAGCCGAGGAAGAAGTTGGTGCCCTCGTCGATCTGGCGCTGGATCAAGGTCGTGGCGCGCGCCGGATCGGAGGCGTCGTCGAACAGCTTGAGCTCGAGCTTGTACTTCTCGCCGGCGATCTCGACGCCGCCCAGCACCTCGTTCATGTAGGTGACGGCGGTGATGTAGCCGTTGTTCACGTTCAGCCCGGTCTCGGCCGCCGCGCCGCTCAGCGGCACCGAGCCGCCGAAGACGATGGTCTTGGTCGGCTGCGCCCGCGCCGATTTCACGAAAGGCGCCGCCAGCGCCGCGGCGCCGGCCGTCGACAGAAGGTGGCGACGTGTTGTCTTGCCGTTGCCGCGATGCATGGTCCCCTCACTGCGCTACGCGTGTCGATTCGTTCAATTTCCGTGCCAACCTACACCGCCGTGCGCAGCGCGGCGAAGGACCATGCGGCGGTGGGTACGTGGTTTGCGTTTATGAATGGTCGCGACAACGCGAGATCCTTCGCCGCCGCCGTCGTCCTGAGCGCAGCGAAGGACCTTGCGGTGGTGCGATCGACCACCGCGCCAGTAGGTGACCGCAATACCGCCAGATCCTTCGCTGCGCTCAGGATGACCATTCGGAGCGGTCCCTGTCGTCCTGACTGGACCCTTCGCTGCGCTCAGGGTGACCGGGTTTGACGTATCCAACCACCGCCGTCGTCCTGAGCGGCGCGAAGGACCTTGCGGTGGTGGATACGTGGCTTGCGCCTGTGAATGGTCGCGATACCGCCGGATCCTTCGCTGCGCTCGGGATGACGGGGATCAGCGCAGCCCGTAGAGCGCCAGCTCCTCGGCGACATCCGCCTTGATGGCGCGCGCGGCCTCCATGTCGGCGCGCGCGCCCTGCGCGTCGCCCTTGCGCTGTTTGACGAGGCCGCGTCCGTACAGCGCGGCGGCGAGGCGAGGGAACATCCGCAGGGCGGTGTCGAAATCGGCCAGCGCCGCGTCGAGGCGGCCGGCCAGCAGATGCACGCGGCCGCGGCTGTCGTAACCGAAGGCGATGTGCGGCGCGCGCGCCACCATCTCGTTGCAGTCGACCATCGCCGCCTCGAGGCGGCCCAGCCGCGCCCGCGCGTTGCAGCGGCCGTTCCACGCCGGCGAGAAACACGCGTCGATGGCGATTACCGTGCCGTAGTCCTCGATCGCGCGCTCGAGCTAGCCTGCAGCAACGGAGGCGGCGCCGCGCCAGAGCAGGGCCAGA
>JBFXAZ010000144.1:0-12246 GCA_050183765.1 Reyranellaceae bacterium
GGGGGGTGGGGGCGGGGGGGGGGGGCTGGATCGGGTTGGGCACAACGGTTGTGCGTCACCTGCCTCAGCCCCTCACCCTAACCCTCTCCCCGCGCGCGGGGAGAGGGGATTGAAGGCTTCCTGCGCTTCGCCGCCGCTACTGCGACTCCATGATCATCTTGCGCACCTTGTCGTATTCCTTCGACTGGTCGGGCGTCTGGGCCTCGGCGTGGTTGACGCCCAGAGCGTAGCCCGGCGCGCCGCTGAGGCTGGTGCCGTCGGGATTGGCCCGGCCCAGCCCGGCATCGACGCCCGCCTCGTAGGCGCGGCTCGAGGCGTTGACGTTGCGCAGGTTGCGCAGGCTGGCCGAGCTCCAGCGACCCTGGATCAGCCAGCGGCTCGACACGTTCTGGTTCCAGCGGCCGCCGAGGTCGAAATCCTTGAGCTTCTTGTCGGCCAGCAGCGAGCTCAGGATGCCGTGCGTGTCGTTGAGCGCGACGTAGAACTGGATCGCGCCGCGCGGCGTGTAGATGATCTCCGAATTGAAGGTCGCGCGCAGCGCGCGCACCTGGTCGCCGGTGATCGGCAAGATCCTGTCGTCGTTGCCTTCCTCGAACATGCAGCCGCCGAGGATGGCGGCCGCCAGCCGCGGCGGATTGCCGATGCCGAACGTGCTCCAGAAGCGGCTCCACTCGAAGACCTTGTCGCCGACGGCGAAGACCTTGGGATTGGAGTGCATCGCCAGCACCAGGATGTCGCCGTTCTTCAGCTTGCGCAGCGTCGCGGCGATCGTGGCGATGTCGTCGCTGTTCGCCGCGCCGTCGTTGAGCTTGCCGACGATCGCCGGCGTCAGCGCCGCCGTGCCCTTGTAGGCGCTGCTTTTCGTCGTCTGCAGCGTGATGCCGACATCGGCCCGGGCGGCGCCGCCCAGGACCGCGAGACCTGCACCCAATGCGATCGCCAACGCTTTCCTCATCGCCTGCCTCCTCTCGGTTCAGATTTGCGCGGCCGCTTCGCCGCCACCCGGCGCGCGGCGGCCAGCGCGGCGCGGGCCCAGTCGAGCAGCTCGTCGGGCTCGTCGATCAGCCGCTCCGGCACGCGCCAGAAGGCGAGATCGATCAGCTTGCCGCCCTTGGCGTAGTTCAGCGGCGGATGGGCGGCGGCCTCGGCGAATGTGGCGCGGTTGTGCGCATCGACGCGGACGTAGAACGTGTCGTCGGACACGATACCCAGCATCGCGCCGTCGCAGAACACGCCGGTCTTGCCGAACATGCGGCGCATCGAGACGCGGCCCAGCGGCTCGAGCTGCTCCTTCAGGAATTCGGCGAAGCCATCGCTGGCGACCATGAATCCTCACTGTCATCCCGAGCGTAGCGAGGGATCTTTCCGCCGACCAAAGATCCCTCGCTGCGCTCGGGATGACGCAATGGCCATCACAGCACCTGCACCGCGGCCGGCGTGTTGGCGAAGGCGAGGTAGCGGTACTGGATGCCGCGCGCGGCGACGAAGTCGTGCCAGGCGCGGTACTCGCCGTTGCGCCAGTTGGGGAAGCCGAGATACTCGTCGAACACCAGCACCGTGCCGGGCACGATGCGGTCCTTGAGCAGCGTCAGCACCAGGCTGGCCGTCTCGAAGGTGTCGCAGTCGACATGGACGAAGGCGAACGGCCTGTCGGGATGATCGGCGAGGAATTTCGGCACCGTCTCGTCGAACCAGCCCTTGATCAGCGTGACGTTGGCCAGGACCCTGGGAAGCCTGCCGCCGACGTCGAAGGCGCCCTTGGCGTACCAGGTGCCGCGCCAGTCCTCCTTCAGCCCCTCGAAGCTGTCGAAGCCGTGGATCGTGATCCGTCTGGCCTGCAGCCGGCGCGCCATGTGGTTGATCGAATGGCCCTCGAAGACGCCGAACTCGGCGTAGAGCCCGTCGATGCCGACCTTCGACAACGCGAAGTCCCAGATCTGCTCGCGCGTGGGAAACAGCAGCGCGCCCTCGAGATGCGACTCGATGTAGTCGGCCGAGCTCGCCGTGGCGCGCTTGTTGACGACCGCGAAGGCGCCTTCGTCGGGCGCGACCACCGCCGCGACGGCGAGGAAGACGTAGCGCGCGAAGGGAACGATCGTCCGGTCGACGATATACTTGATCGCCTTCAGCATCGGTGGGCCCGGTCGCTCTGGTTGTCGTTGCGCCATCATCGCCCGCCACGGCGCGATTGACAAAGCGGCAGGTGCCGCCCAGCGTTCCGGACCTTTCACGATCGCCGGCACGATGAAGCGTCGCGGCCTTCTCCTCGCCTCCCTCGCCGCGCTGCCCGCGACCGTCCGGGCGCAGGCGCGTTCCGGCCTGCCGCGCGTCGGCTTCCTGTTCCCCGGCAGCGCCGAGCCGATCTTCGGGCGCATGCGCGGCGAGCTGCGCCGGCTGGGCTATGTCGAGGGCCGCACCATCGCCTTCGAGGTGCGCGCCGCGGCGGGCCAGTCGCAGCGCCTGCCGGCGCTGGCGGCCGAGCTGGTCGGCCTGCCGGTCGACGTGATCGTGGCGACGCAGACGCCGGCCGTCTACGCCGCGCGCGCGGCCACGACGTCGATCCCCATCGTCATGTCCTCCGGCGCCCCGGTGCGCACCGGCCTCGTCGCCTCGTTGGCGCGTCCCGGCGGCAACATCACCGGCATGTCGGGCACCTCCGACGAGCTCGGCGCCAAGCTGCTCTCGCTGGTGCGCGAGGCGTTTCCCGGCGCCGATCGCGTGGGCGTGCTGGCCAATGCCGACGACCCCTTCACGGCGCCGTTCCTCGAGCTGCTCGAGCACGCACAGCGGCCGACCGGCGTGACGCTCATCGTCGAGCGCGTGTCGGCGGCCGACGACTACGCCGGCGCCTTCGCCGCCTTCGAGCGCCAGGGCGCGCGCGCAGTGATCGTGCAGCCCAGCCTGCGCCGCGGCCACGCGATCGCCCTGGCCACGGCGCGGCGCCTGCCGTCCGCCTCGCCGTGGGAGGCCTTCGCCGCGGAAGGCGGCCTGCTGGCCTATGCCGCGAACCGGCGCGCGGTCGAGCGCCGGTTGGTGCAGTACATCGACCGCGTCCTCAAGGGCGCCAAGCCGGCGGACCTGCCGGTCGAGCTGCCGACCGAATACGCGCTGGTCGTCAACGTCAGGGCGGCGCGCGCCATCGGCATCGAGATCCCGATGTCGGTGCTGGTGCGCGCCGACGACCTGATCGAGTGAGGCGGAGGTCACGGTACCGTGCGGTATCGCGGCCACACCCCAACGCTGCTCCCGTTCTCACCACCGCAAGGTCCTTCGCTCGTGCT
This sequence comes from Reyranellaceae bacterium, assembly GCA_050183765.1. Taxonomy (GTDB): domain Bacteria; phylum Pseudomonadota; class Alphaproteobacteria; order Reyranellales; family Reyranellaceae; genus JAFAZJ01. Next base: position 3,282 of record JBFXAZ010000144.1, read on the forward strand.
CAGGACGACGGCGTGTGGCCCCAGGCGTCGGCTTGGGGCAGGTCGCCGCCGAAATCGGCGTGGGCCTCGCCGCTCGCCGCGGCCAGCTTGCGCGCGGTGAAGCGCACCGTCAGCTCGCGCCCGTCCGCGATGCGCAGCCGCAGATGGCGCAGCCCGAAGGCGCGCGCCAGGTCCTTCGGCGCCATGCGCAGCTCGCCCGAGGCGGCGATCTCGCCGGGCTTCAACTGGTAGCCGTCGATCTCGTAGGTGGCGGCGCCCAGCGTCTCCTCGGGCGAGACCAGGGTGCCGCTGCCGCGCAATGCGCCGAGGTACTTCACCGCCGCTTGCCGGCTTCGGCGAAGGACACCATGCGGTGCCGCTCCTCGTCCCACAGCCAGCAGGCGCTGGAGCGCAGCGCCGCGCCCAGGCCGAGCGTCGGCACGTCGCGCAGCGCGGCGTTGGCGTCGTGGCAGGCGGCGAGCCGGTAGTTGGGGATGCGCGCGTTGAGATGGTGGATGTGGTGATAGCCGATATTGCCGGTGAACCAGCGCAGCAGGCCGGGCAGCCGCAGATACGAGGTGCCCCGCAGCGACGCCGCCGGAGCGCTCCACGTGGCGCGGCGGAACCAGGCGGTGCCATCGAAGCGATGCTGCACCGAGAACAGCCAGACGCCGATGATCGCGGCGACCACCATGATCGGCAGCTGCACCAGGGCGACGGCGCCGAAGCCCAGGGTCAGGCCCATGGTCGTGAACAGCGCGACCAGCGCGAGGTTGGTGAAGTGCACCGACAGGCGCTCGCGGCGCCACGACGGGGGCGTGTCGAACGGCACGCGGTAGACCGCGAGGAAGACCAGCGGCGGCAGCAGCACCAGCGCGATCAGCGGATGACGCACCAGCCGGTAGACCAGGCGCTTGCCCGGGGGCAGGGCGCGGTACTCGGCGGTCGTCAGGCAGGTCGAGTAGATGTCGGCACCGCTCTCGCGGCGATCGAGGTTGTTCCAGTTGGCGTGGTGCAGCGCGTGCTGGCGCCGCCAGTTGGCGTAGGGCGTCAAGGTCACCAGCCCGCACAGCCGGCCGGTCCAGTCGTTGAGAGCCTTCGAGCGGAACAGCGAGCCGTGGCCGCAATCGTGCTGCAGGATGAAGATGCGCACCACGAAGCCGGCGGCCGGCACCGCCAGCGCCAATGTCAGCCAGACCGAGACGTGCAGCGTCGCGTACATCACGGCGCACAGGCCGATGAAGCAGGCGAACGCGACGGCCACCTGCCATGTGCTGCGGCCGTGATGCGGATCCTGGTGCGCGCCGAGCGTGCGGCGGATCGCGGCGAGGTCCGTCGGCGGCGGGTCGCGGTCGGGGTCACTCACGTAAGGTCGCTCTCCTTGACCATGCGCTCGTGGCCGTCGTCGACGTAGCGCACGCGATACTGGTTCTGGGCGCCTTCCGGCGGCATCTGGCGCACGACCTGGTAGCGGCCCGCAGGCACCGCGCCGACCGTGCGCGGCGCGACGCGGACATAGTCGCCGACCTTGAATTTGTGGGCATGCATGGGCGCTCACCTATGCGAAGCGTCCGGCAGCGGGCGGACGCGTCCCGTCCCGACGCGGAGCCAACCGCATCGGCAACCCGGGCACGCGACGCCAGGCGATCGTCGTTCAGCAAAACATGGCGCCGATCCGACGAGGATCGGCATGAACGCCAACGCGGTCAGGCACGGCTGCCCAGGGAAACCCTGGCTGGCGCCAACGCGATCACGGGACCTTAGGGGTGTTCGTGTGGGGCGTCGGGTGACGGAATGTCCCTCACCCAAGTGTTGAAATAGGCCCTGGCGGCGACAATTACAATGGCCGTGCCTCGCGCCTCGCGGGCGCGAGGATGTGACGCCGGGGCGGCTCCCGACAAGGAGAGCCGACTGCCTTCCCCCGCCGGCGGGGAAGGCAGCCTTTGATGATCACACCGGATCTGAAACTGCTCTAGCCCTGCCGGAGCACGGCGTCGTTCGCCGCGAGCTGCTGGGCCCAGTCGACCATGTCGGTGGTGATCGGCAGGGCGCCGCGGATCGCGCGCTCGACGCTCATGAAGCGCACGCCTTCGGCCAGGGCGACGACGATGCGCAGCATGTCGCCGCGCGACGCCGCGCCGTTGGCCGCCGCGTTGAGCGCGATGTCGAGAAGCGGCACGGTGACCTGCGGCCCGGCGCCGCGATTGATGGTGTAGACCTGCCGGTTCCAGCCCAGCGTGCCGTAGGCGTCGTCGAAGCCGAGGTTCGTGGCGCCCGCGACATTCGCCATCTGGTTGTTGCAGGCGTAGGCGACGCCGGCGGCGGTGCGGTAACCGCGAATGTAGATGTCGTGGCGGCGGTAGATGATGCGCAGGCCCTGGCGCGGATCACCCGGCGGGAACTGCAGGAGCTGCTCGACATTCGCGCCGGCGGCGGGCAGCTGCTTCACCTGCCTGTTGCCGATGCGCTGCCACTGGCCCGGCAGGTTCTCGGCGACGTCGTCGACCATGCTGCGGTAGTCCTGGTTGTTCATGGAAATCGTACTCCAACCGACTTTACCCCCGACGTCCCGGCGCGGACGCTATCACCCGGCCAGGTTGCGGCAAAGCCGGCAGGCAGTCCGCGAACCGCAATAAAGCGTGAATGTCGCCGTCGTCGCCGACGCGCTACGGGCCGCTCGCGCCGCGGCGCGCGTCGGCCGCCTGGTACAGCGCCATCTGGTCGGCCAGCGCCTTGCGGAAGGCGGGTCGCCCAGTGGCGCGTGCGACATAGGCCTCGCTCGCCGGCCGATCGCCGAAGGCGCGGATGTCGGGCACGCGCAGCACGTCGGCCATCAGCAGGTCGGCGACGCTGAAGCGGTCGGCCACCAGCCACTGGCGCTCGCCGAGGATGCGTTCGACGTGATCGAGGCGCTGCGTCAGCCAGCCGGTGACGTCCTTGTTCTCGCCGCCGGTGATCTTCAGGAACCACCACGGCACGCTGACCATCTCGATCGAGTTCAGCGCCGCGATGGTCCATTGCAGGGTCTCGGCCTCGCCCACCGGGTCGCGCGGCATCAGCGCCTCGCTCTTGCGCGCGAGGTGCAAGAGCGCCGCGCCGCTTTCGAAGATCTTCACCGGGCCGTCGTCGAGGTAGGGCACCTGGCCGAAGGGCTGGCGCTCGAGATGGTTGGTGGCGCGATCGTCGAAGGCGATCGTGCGCACGGCGTAGGGCAGGCCGGCCTCCTCGCACGCCCAGCGCAGCCGCAAATCGCGCACGAAGCCGCGCGGGCCTTCGGGCACCCAGTCGAGCGTCCAGATGGTCACGTCGGCCATCGCCACCGCCTTTCCTGTAAGAGTCTTCTTGTATCAACGCGGGACCGCAGGGGGAGATGCACATGAAGGACATTGCCGGCAAGGTCGCTTTCGTCACCGGCGCGGCCTCGGGCATCGGCCTGGGCATCGCCACGGCGCTGTCGCAGGCCGGCGCCAAGGTGATGCTGTGCGACATCGAGGAGGCGGCGCTGCTCAAGGCGCGCGACGCGCTCAGGCAGACCAACGCCGACGTCGAGTGCGTGCAGGCCGACGTCTCGCTGAAGGCCGAGCTCAAGGCGGCGGCGGACGCGACCATCGCGCGCTACGGCAAGGTGCACATCCTGGTCAACAACGCCGGCGTCGGCGGCGGCGGGCCCTACGGCACCTGGAGCGACGCGGCGTGGGACTGGACGCTGGGCGTCAACCTGCACGGCGTGATCTGGGGCATCGAGATCTTCGGCCCATTGATCGAGAGCCATGGCGAGGGCGGCCACATCGTCTCGACCGCCTCGATCGCCGGCCTGATCTCGGGCGCCAGCATCGCCTACAACGTCTCGAAGTACGGCGTCGTGGCGCTGAGCGAGGGACTGCGCATGGAGCTGGCGCCGCGCGGCATCGGCGTGTCGGTGCTGTGCCCGGGCTTCGTGCGCACTGAGATCACCAATTCCGGCCGCAACGTGCCGCAGCGCCTCACCGGCAAGCTCAAGGCGCCGCCGACCAGCGGTCCGGTGGCCGAGCACATCCAGCGGATCCGCGACCAGGTCGAGAAGGGCGTCGATCCGCGCTATGTCGGCGAGCTGGTGCGCGAGGCGATCGAGAACGACTGGTTCTACATCTTCACCGACACCGAGCACGAGCAGTACGTCGAGATGCGCTTCGCCTTCATCAAGCAGGGCTTCGACCGCATCCGCGGCCGCACGCCGAAACGGGCAGGGTAGCGCCGGACTCCCCTCCTTCTCCCCGCGAAGGCGGGGAGAAGGTGCCCGAAGGGCGGATGAGGGGCTTCGCGGTGACTCGACAGGAACGATGTTTGTCGTTGCACGAGAAGCCCCTCATCCGCCTCGCGTACGCTCGGCACCTTCTCCCCGCCTGCGCGGGGAGAAGGAGAAGATGCGATTGCGCTTGCAGCAGCACCGGCGCTTGCGCAGCCTGTCGCGCGCGAAACGAATCCGACACGAGGAGTCAGTCATCATGGTCAAGGCCTATTGGGTCGCCACCTACCGTTCGGTCAGCAAGCCGCAGGCGCTGGCCGCCTATGCCGAGCTCGCCGGTCCGGCGATCCTCGCCGCCGGCGGACGCATCATCGTGCGCGGCATGCCCGCGCATCTCTACGAGGCCGGCCTGCAGCAGCGCACGGTGGTGATCGAGTTCGACAGTGTGCAGCATGCCAGGGACGCGCACGACAGCCCGGCCTACCAGAAGGCCCTGGCCGCGCTGGGCGACGGCGCCGAACGCGACATCCGCATCGTCGAAGGCGTCTGAGCGGCGGGACGCCATGATCGGAGGATCGCGCGGCGCGGCCCTGGCGGTGCTGCTCTGCACCCTGTGCGCCGGGGCCACCTGCGCGCGATCCCTCAAGCTGGTCGAGGGCGATCCCGAACGGTGCTCGACCTACGCCGAGCTGATGACGCATCCCGTCATCGGACGCTATCAGCACAACTGGCGTCCCGCCGCCCAGTTCGGCCGTCATCTGTTCGAAGGCTATGGATCGCTCGTCATACCGTCGACGGCCTCCGCGGTGGCGCTGCTCGTCGTCAAATCGCCGAGGGAGGCGCCAGTATTGCGCAGCGAGGTTCTGACCTTCAGGTTCACCGCCCACCCAGGCGGCATATCGGGCGCGGCGCGCACCTACCGGTCATTGACCGAATGCCGGACGGCCGACCGGAACGCTTGTGTCCTGGACGACGATCGTCTGGGGGCGAAGTTCAAGCTGCCGCTGCTCGACGCCACGCGCGTTGTGCCGCGGTACAAGGCCATGGTGTTCGGCAACTCGTACTATTTCTATCACTTCAAGGATCGATACTGGCTGACCATAAGCCCGCTTGGCTTTGACGGACACCGGCAGTTCGGCTTCGCGTTGGCGTCGCCCGACGCGGTCGCGGCGGGGCGGATCGGCGCCCTGTTCGAATTCGGCTGCCAGTTCGACACGGCGTTTTGAGGGGCAACCGCATCCGCATCGTCGAAGGCGTGTGAGCATCGGGACCTCCCTTTCCTTCCCCCGGAGGGGGAAGGTGCCCGAAGGGCGGAAGGGGGATGTCGAAGACGAACACCGAATCTGTTGAGGGCGCTTGCCGCCCGTCACACGGCGCTTGTGACGCACTGCCGCCGTCACCATCATGCGGCCCGCTTGCCAGACCCATCACCCGCCAGAAGCTGGACGCTGCTTCGCTGGTTCGTCTCCTCCGGCACATTCGGCGTGCCGCAGGCGGCGGGACCGATCGCCTTCGCGCTGGTCGCGCTCGGGCTGACCGGCGATGCCAAAGGCGGCGCCGCGATGATGCTCGCCATGACCTTGGCGCAGGTGGCCGGCGCCATCCCCATCGTCCGGCTCACCCGCGGCCTGAAGCTGGCGACGGCGCTGCGGCTGCTGGTGGCGCTGCGCACGGTGGCGCTGGCGGGCATCGCCGTGCTGGCGATGCACCAGGCATCCTTCGTCTGGCTCGTGGCGCTGGCGGCGATCGCCGGATCGGTGAACGGCGCGGCCTTCGGCCAGCTGCGCGCCCTGCTCACCCAGCTGGTGCCGGCCGGGCGCCTGCCGCGCGCGCTGGGCATCGCGGCCACGGTCAACGAGGCGACCTTCGTGCTGGCGCCGGTGGCGGCCTCCGGCCTGGGCACCGTCTCGCCGGTCTTCGCCGTGCTGGCGCTCGCCGCGCTCGGCGCCCTGCCGGCGCTGCTGGTGCCGCATGTCGACGCGACCCCGGGCGAGGATGCGCACCGCGCCGGGGGATCGGCACTCAGCCGGCCGATGCTGCTGTGGCTGCTGTGCGCCATGGCCGGCGGCGCCACCGTCGCCTCGATCGAGATCGGCGCCGTCGCGCTGGCCCTGAACTTCGGCTACGAGCCGGCGCTCGCGATCCTGTTCACCGTGCCGCTGTGCCTGTCCTCCGTCGCCGGCGGCATCTGGGTCAGCGTGCGCAACCGCATGGCGGCGCGCCGGACGGTGGTGCTCCAGCTTGCGGTCATGGCGGCGGGCGTCGGCCTCGCGGCGCTCAACCTGTCCGTCGTCGCGACCATCGCCGCGACCATCCTGATCGGCTCGGTCCTGGCGCCGCTGGCGACCTACTACTCGCTGATCCTCGACACGCTGGCGCCACCGCAGCGCCGCGCCGAGGTCTTCGCCCTGCTGCGCACCGCCAACGCATGCGGCGTCATCTTCGCCAGCGCGATGCTGAGCGTCGTGTCGCTGTCGATGGCGATGATGCTCGTGGCCGGCCTCATGCTCGTCGCTGCCGCTTCGGTCGGCCTGGCCACGGCCGGGCGTGGCAGCCGGCCGCCGCTCGTGTAGAGCGCAATTCCCTGCCGCGACGTCGACTTCGCCGGCACCGATGCCGATGGCCGTAGGCTCGCCGCGCGCGAGTCGACAAAGATAGGGGCGGAAATAGGTCGTTGCGGCGAGTCGGGTCAAAACTGCTTCGGCAACAAGGAGCAGACATGGCCCGCATCCGAACGATCAAGCCCGATTTCTTCCGTCATCCCGAACTGTGGTCGGCCGAGCGCGACAGCGGCCTGCCGCTGCGCGTCGCCTTCGCCGGCCTGTGGTGCGTCGCCGACCGCGAGGGCCGCTTCCGCTGGCAGCCGCTGGTGCTGAAGCTCGACGTGCTGCCCTTCGACGAGCTCGACTTCGCCGTCGTGCTCGACGCGCTGCTCGCCCACGGCTTCGTGCGCAAGTACGAGGTCGACGGCGCGACCTACGGCGTCATCCCGAGCTTCGGCAAGCATCAGCTGATCAACAACCGCGAGAAGCCGTCGACGCTGCCCGCACCTGTCGACGACGCGTGCGGCACGCGTCAGCGAAACGCTCAAGTGGAAGGGGAAGGGGAAGGGAACGGATTTCCGTCTGAGACGGACGCGCCCGGCGCGTCGGCGGCTGACGCCGCGACGATCGTTTTCAACCAGGGGCGCGACTGGCTGCAGCGTGTCACCGGGCGCCCCGAATCCGCCTGCCGCACGATGCTCGGCAAGTGGCGGCGCGACCATGGCGATGCCGCGCTGATTGCCGCGCTGGGTGCCGCACAGCGCGCCGGGCCGATCGATGCGCTGTCGTGGATCGAGGCCGCCTTGCGCAAACCGCCGCCGCGCGGGCCGACCGCAAGCCAGGGCTTCAACCTGTGACCGGCCGCATCGACCTCCTGCTCCGCGAAGGCATCCATGTCCGCACCATCCTCGACGGCACGCAGCGCACCACCTGCCCGCGCTGCAGCCACACCAGGCGACAGCGCAACGAGCGCTGCCTCAGCGTCACCCTCGACGGCGACGGCGCCGTCTGGCTCTGCCACCATTGCGGCTTCAGCGGCGGCGTACGAGCCTTTGACCGAGCGTTTGCAGGCCTTGCTCGAGGCGCGGGGTCTCGACGTCGAGCTGCTGGCGAGGCTTGGCGTGGGCGCCTGCGCGCGGCTGGGCGCTGAGTGGATCGCCATCCCCAGTGTCGAGGCCGGCGCGGTGGTGAACACCAAGTACCGCACCCTGGGCGCGACCAAGCGCTTCAGCCAGGACAAGGGCGGCCGGCAGATCCTGTGGAATGTCGACTGCCTCGCCGATGCCAGCCTGGCCGACGAGCCGCTGGTGATCACCGAGGGCGAGCTCGACGCGATGGTGGCGCTGCAATGCGGCTTCCCGCGCACGGTGAGCGTGCCCGGCGGCGCGCCGATGGAGGCGCTGGGCGAGGACGCCGCCGCCGGCGGCGGGTCGCGCAAATACGCCTGCCTCGACGCCGCCGGGCCCGCGCTCGACGGCGTGCGCCAGATCATCCTCGCCGCCGACGGCGATCCGCCGGGCGCCAACCTGCTGGCCGACCTGGCGCTGCGCCTGGGCAAGGCGCGCTGCCGCTGGCTGCGCTATCCGCCGGGCTGCAAGGACCTCAACGACGTGCTGCTGCGCCACGGCGAGCGCGGCGTGCGCGAGCTCTTGCGCGATGCGCCCTGGTATCCGGTGCCCGGCATCCATCGCCTCTCGCAGCTGCCGCCGCCCGACGTCTCGCCGGCGCTGCCGATCGGCGTCGAGGGGCTCGACGAGCACTACCGCGCGCGCCGCGGCGATCTGGTGGTGGTGACCGGCATCCCCGGCCACGGCAAGTCGAGCTTCGTCAACGAGGTGTGCTGCCGGCTGGCCTGGCGGCACGGCTGGAACACCTGCTTCGCCAGCTTCGAGCAGATGCCGCAGCTCGACCACCGCCGCGCGCTGCGCTCGTTCCACGCAGGAATAGCGGAACGCGACATGACCGAGGAGCAGATCGCCGCGGCCGATGCGTGGATCGAGCGCCGCTTCAGCTTCATGGTGGCGGGCGAGGACGAGGACGTCGATCTCGCCTGGGTGCTCGAACGCGCCGCCGCCGCGGTGCGCCGCTTCGAGGCCGACATCCTGGTGATCGACCCGTGGAACGAGATGGACCACGTGCGCCCGCCCGACATGAGCCTCACCGAGTACACCGGCTTCGCCATCAAGCAGTTCAAGAAATTCGCCCGCAAGCACCGCGT
>JBFXAZ010000145.1:0-12169 GCA_050183765.1 Reyranellaceae bacterium
TGCCGCCGCGTTGCACGAGATCGGCCTGATCACCCGCCTGCGTCTCGACGGCGCCGTCGACGGCCCGGGCAAGCCAACCGTCAACGGCCGCCTTTCCACCCATGTGCTCGACACCCACATGGGCAAGCCGGCCGAAGGCGTGCGCATCGATCTGGTGGAGATGCAGGACGACGGGCCGGAGACCAGCCTGGGCAGCACGACCACCAACGCCGATGGCCGCACCGACAAGCCACTGATCGCCGGCCAGCCGCTGCGCATCGGCGTCTACGAGCTGCGCTTCCACATCGGCGCCCACTTCGCGCGCCGCGGCGTGCCCTCAGCCGACACGCCGTTCCTCGACATCGTGCCGCTGCGCTTCGGCATCGCCGAGCCCGAGGGCCACTACCACGTGCCGCTGCTGGCGACGCCGTGGAGCTATTCGACGTATCGCGGGAGCTGATCGGCGACCAGGCCTAGTTCTCGCCGGTGTTCGCCACCTTGTAGAGGTAGTCGACCTTGACGCCATAGAAGACGCCGACGGAGACCCATGGCTTGTCGCCCTTGCTGTACAGCTGGGACGGCATGAGATGGACGGTCATCTCCTTGGTGTCCGACCGCCCCTTCTCCACGGTGAGCGGCAGGTCCAGCGGCTGCGGCCCCCAGTCCTCCTTCTTCCCGTCCTTTCGCTCGATCCTCAAGCCGCCGACGCGGATTTGAACGCCTGTATTGATAGCCGACTTGGCCCAGGCGGTGATCTTGAGCTTGATGGTCTTGCCTTCCGGTCCGAGCGATAGCGGGAGCTCATCCCAGGTCGCGGTCAGCTTGTAGTTCGGGTCTTCCAATTGGATCTTGCCGGCTTCGACGACCTTGAAGGCGCCGATCTTCGGTTGCGGCTTTGGCTCGCCGTCCATCTCCAGCACGGCGCTGGTGCCGTAGCGCAGCTTGGGCGGACGGCGATCCGTCTGCGATGTTCCCGGCTGGCCGCCTTGCCGCCCCTTGAGCTCCCGGGCCGCCGCCTCGCGCTTCGAGAACTCGACGCAGGTCTCTCCGACGACTCTCTCGAGCGCCTCGGCATCGAACCTGGCTTCCTTCTCGAACACGTCGATCCGGTGCTTCAGGCGTGCCTTGAGCGCCGCCAGCAACTTTGCATTCGGGCCGATCGCAGCGGAGCCTTGCTCGACTTCCTCGATCGACTTCAGTTGCCGCTTGAGGACAACAACAACGGCAAAGTCCGTCTCGAGACGTTCGCGCCACGCGAGGATGAAGGTACGCGCCTCTTCCGGCCTTCTTTCGAAGAAGGCCTCGATCGTGCGCGCATCCTTGGCGGCAATAGCCTTGGTCAGCGCCTCCTGGCAGGCGTCGGCCCAAGCTGGCGCGGCAAGGCCGAGAATTCCGAGCACAAGCAAGGCGAAGCGCATGGATAGTCTCCCCCGATCCCGCGAACATCGCGGCCCCGCTTCAACTATCGCACGGCACGCCGCGCTTCTCCACGCTTAAGCCCTCACCTCCTGCCGCTGGAACGAGATGTAGCCCAGGGTGAAGATCACGATCGCGCCCGCCACCATGAAGGTGAATTGCGGCCAGACCATCAGCAGGCTCTGGCCGAAGCTCAGCGGCGAGCCGGGGATCACGCGGTGGGCGAGGCGCGGGTCGAGGCGGATCCGCATGATCTGCTGCTCGGTGAACTGGTCGGGACTGAAGACACCCAGCCAGGCTTCCTGGAACAATACCGTCGGCGACACGCGCATCAGCACTTGCCGCGTTTCGTACAGGGAGGCGATGTCGTCAGCGGTCCCACCACCGGCCAGGACGTGACGCGGCGTGATGTAAGGCACGAGGATGTCGAAGATCGCACCGCCGATCGGCGGCCACAGGAAGGTCAGGAACAGCCACAGGCCGAGCGCGGCCAGAGCGGAGGTCGCCGCCGAGCGGAACAGGATCGAGCACAGCATCGCGATCGCCAGCCATATGCCGCCATAGGCCGTGGCGATGAACAGGAAGGCGATGCCGCGCAGCAGTTCCTCGCCGCTGGGCGGCACGCCCAGGACCAGCAGGCCACCGCCGATGACCAGCAGCCACAGCGCGGTAAGCCCGGTACCGAGAGTCACGAGTCCGGCCAGGAACTTGCCGATCAGCAAGGCGTCGCGATAGATCGGCTGAGACAAGATCCGGCTCATTGTGCGCCGGTTGAACTCGCCGTTGACGCTGTCGAAACCCAAGCCGATGGCAATCAGCGGCACCAGGAAGGTCAGCAGGTCGGCGAAGGTCAGCGAACCTTCCGGCGCATAGGTGAACAGGCGCAGGAAGATGAACTGGTCCTGCGTGATCTTCGATTTCAGATCGGACACCGACAGATAGACCACGAAAGTGCCGGCCACCACGACCAACGCCTCTATGATGAACATCCGGATGCTGCCGACGTGCTCGGCGAACTCCTTGGCGAATACCGCGCCGGTGCCGGTGAACGGCGAGCCTTCACGCCGCATCCTGCTCTCCCTCGAAATACCGCGTATAGATCGTATCGAGGCTCGGCTCGATCGCCGCGAGGCGACGCAGCCGCCCGCCCTTGCGCACCACCGCGCTGGCGATGTCGGCGGTGACGTCACGCTCGGCGGTGACGCGCAGCGCGCGGCCCTCAGCGGCCTCGACCTTGGAGACGCCGTCGATGCCGCGCAGCAGCTCGTGCAGGTTGGCGACCTCGGCCTCGATCAGGAGGTCGTGGCTGGCGCCGAGGACGATGCGGCCGAGTTCGCTCACCGTGCCTTGCATCGCGATCTTGCCCTTGTTGAACAGCGCGACGCGGTCGCACACGCTTTGCACGCGGTCGAGCAGATGCGAGGAGATCAGCACCGCCACGCCGCTGGCCTTCAGGTCGCGGATCATATCGAGCAGCTCGACCGTGGCGTGCGGGTCGAGGCCCGAGGTCGGCTCGTCGAGGATGGCGATCTCGGCGCGCTTCATCAGGATCTCGGCCAGGCCCAGGCGCTGGCGCATGCCGCGCGAGAAGGTCGCGACGCGCTGGTCGAGGACGTCGCTCAGGCGCACCTTGGCCATCGCCTCCTCTATGCGGCCATCGACCTCGGCCTTGGCAATGCCGGCCAGCCGCGCCGTGTAGGCGAGGTTCGCCCGCGCGCTCATGTTGTCGTAGAAGCCGACCGCGTCGGGCAGGTAGCCGACGCGGCGCTTGACCTCCAGCGGCTCGCGCAGGGGGTCGTGGCCGAGCACGGAGACCGAACCCTCGGTCGACTCGGTGAGGCCGAGGATCATCAGGATAGTGGTGGTCTTGCCGGCGCCGTTGGGCCCGAGCAGGCCGAAGATCTCGCCGCGCTTGATGTCGAGGTCGATGTGATCGACGGCGAGCGCCGGGCCGCGGCCATAGCGCCGCGTCAGCCCGTGTGCCTCGATGACGGTGTCGTCGCTCATCGACGGCCGAAGCGCGCTACGGCGATGAACAGCACGAACAGCGCCACCGCGATCACGGCGACGCCGATGACGCCCCACAATGTCGAGGTGGTGACGGCAATGCGGAAATCCGCAGTCGCGGAGTCGCCGGCCTTGGCGGCCGCGCGCAGGGTGGCGATGTAGTCGCCGGCCAGCGCCTTGGCGGTCGGCGTGATGTGCGCGGTGACTTCCTTCTTCTCGCCCGGCGGCAGCTTGTCGATGCGCTTGGGCTCGAACTCGACCTTCCAGCCCGACGGCATCGAGCCGCTGAGCTCGACGTCGTCGGCGACCGCGCTGCCGTCGTTGCTGACGACCATCACCACCGGCGAGGCGTTGCCTGCCTCGGCCGCGCCGCTCAGCCGCCCGTCGCGGCCGGAGACCCGCAGGGTCGGCGTGCCGATGATCTGCATGGTCACCGGCACCTCGGCGGTGACGTTCTCGGCCGTCGCGCGCATGCGCACGGTGTAGTCGCCGGCGGCGACGTCGCGCGGCAGGCCGACGCGCATCTTGATGTCCTTGGTCTGGCCGGCCTCGATCGGAATCTGGTTGATCTCGTTGCTGCCGTAGGCCTCGGTGAAGGTCGGCTGGAAGCCGCGCGGCCCGTCGGCGGCGAAGCGCACGACCAGGTCCTTGCCCGAGTCGTTGGACACCGTGAAGGTGTACTCGAAGCTCGATTTCGGCGTGCCGCGCAGCGCCGGCAGCCGCGTCTTCATCGACAGCTTGGCCGCCACGTCGCCGCTCACCGTGATGGCGAGCTTCAGCTCGGCGTTGTTGGTGGCGCCCTTGGCGGTGACGGTGACCGGATAGGTGCCGGCCGGCGTGTTGGCCGGCACCTCGAGGCGCAGCGTCAGCGTCACCGACTCGTTGATCGCCGGCATCGCCGCGGCCACCATCTGGCCGCCGCCGAGGATGTCGACCTTCCAGTCCGCCGGCTTCTCGGTGACCTTGAGATCCAGCGTCTCCGGCGCCAGACCCGCGTTCTGCAGCTTCAGCTTCACCGAGGTCGTCTCGCCCGGCTTGGCGACGGTCGAGGGATACTCGGTCAGCAACCACAGTCCCTTGACCTGCGGCGGCGGGTCGGCGGCCAGCGCCGGCAGGATGGTGAGCGAAAGCAGTGACGCGAGGAGCACGAGCGCGCGGCGCATGGCAGGGTCCGTCTTGTGAAGCGCAATCGATGGGTGTCCGCCGTCTTCCCTTGGGACCGACGAACCGCCGCTCAAATGGACGGTCCTTCGGTATCCCGTCAAGGGCTCGCGGTGTCGCTGCGGCACAAGACCGTCGCATCACGCCGCTTGCCGGCTCAGGTTGCCATCAGGCATTGCACGCCGACCAGGACCAGTCCCAAGGTGGCGATATTCCAGCTCAAGCTTCGCAGCCACGGGATGCCCGCGGCGTACAGCGGCAGAAAAACCACCCTTCCGCCGAGATAGAGCGCGCAACCCAGCTGGCTCAGCGTGCCCGCGGCGTCGAGCACGCGTACGATCAGAACGCAGGCGGCGAAGTAGGGAAAGGTCTCGAGGAAATTGGCGTTGGCCCGGTGCAGTCGCGCCGCGACGCCGTGCGGCACGAGGTTCTCGTCGCGCGGCCCCACGGTGTAGCGGTTGCCGACCTGTGCCTTGAACGAGAATGACGCCGCCGTCAGATGCACCAGGCCGAGCAGGATCGCCGACAACAATGCGCAGAGTTCCCAAGTCATGTCGCCTCCCCGAGGCATGCCGAACCGCAAGTCTAGCCGCCGAGGTGGCGTGGCCCCAGCCTTTGTCGGTAGACTGACCCGGTGCGATCGACCATCCGCCAGATCATCAGCCGCCATGGCCGAACCGAGGTGGCGCGGCAGTTCCGCATCGCCTATTTCGTCACGGTCACGATCGGCCTCTGCGCCGTCGTGCTCTATACGCTGCCCAGCCTGCCGCGCTGGGCACACTGGCTGACGTCGCGCACGACCTTCGTCGTCGCCGCGCTCTATGTCGTGGAGTGGCTGGTGCGCATCTGGGTGGCGCCGGACGCCTCGTCCTCGGCCGCCTGGCGTGCCCGGTTGCGCTACATCGTGTCGCCCGCCGGCCTGTCCGACTTCGCCGCCATGCTGGCGCTGCCCATCGGCCTCAACGTCGACCTGACGGGCGACGACAAGTCGTTGTTCTGCATCGTCTGGTCCCTGAAATATATCCGCTACTCCGAGGGGCTGGCGATGCTCGGGCGGGTGATCGTCAACCAGCAGACCTCGCTGACGAGCGTGCTGACCGTCTTCGCCATCGTGCTGCTGATGTCGGCGACCGTGGTCTACGTGCTCGAACGGCGCCTGCAGCCCGAGGTGTTCCACAGCATCCCCGCCGCGATGTGGTGGGCGATCGTCACGTTGACCACGACGGGCTATGGCGACGTCACGCCCCAGACGGTGGCCGGCCGCGCCATCGCCGGCGTGGTGATGGTCAGCGGCATCGCGGTCTTCGCCATGTGGGCCGGTATCCTGGCCAACGGCTTCTCGGTCGAGCTGCGCCGGCGCGACTTCCTGCGCACCTGGGACCTGTGCTCGCGCGTGCCGCTGTTCCGCGACGGCGGCATCGAGCTGATATCGACCGTCGTGCACCTGCTGCGCATCGACGACGCGCGGCCGGGCGAGGTGCTGATGCGCCGCGGGCAGAGCGGCGACTGCATGTACTTCATCGTCTCCGGTCGCGTGCGCGTCGAGGGCTGGGCGGTGGGCGTCGAGCTGGGGCCCGGCGATTTCTTCGGCGAGATGGCGCTGCTCTCCGGCGGCACGCGCAGCGCCACCGTCACCGTGCTCGACACCGCGGAGCTGCTCGTGCTCGACGTCGCCGATTTCCGCGATCTCGCGGGCAAGCGACCCGACCTGGTGAAGACGATCAGCGACGTGGCGCACCAGCGCTCGCACGTCGCGGTCTGACGGCGGCGCTTCGATCGGCGGCAGGCGAGACGGAGGCGACGTGGGGATCCCAGGCTTCAGGCGAAAGACCGTGGCCCTCGCACCCGCCTCGCCGCCGAACATCGTCGTATGGCATACGGACGAACCGCGCTGGATGGTGCAGCGCACGCTGCGGCGCCTGCAGGAGCACGGGCTGGCGGCGACATCCGCGCCGCTGCATGCGCTCGCCGACCTGATCGCCGGCGAAGGCATCGCCTGGCTGCTGCGTGCCGGCGCGATACCGCCCGGTCCGGGCATGCTGCGCGTCGGCCGCGGCTCGGCCACCATCCTGATCGGCCCTGCCCTCAACCCCGCCGGCATGCCAGACGACGGGTGGCGCGACGTCTTCGAACAGCGCGCCGGCAACCTCGACGGCATCGCCGCCGGAGACTTGGCGGAGCCGGCGATCGTCGGCGTCGGCCAGCCGCATATGCTGGCCACGCAGCTGCGCGGCGCCACGACGCTGATGGAGGCGATCCTCGCCTGCCGCGACACGCACACCCTGGTCGCCGCATCTGGCCTCGGCATCGCGCGCGATCCGCAACCGAGACTGGCGATCTGCATCACCTCGCTGCATGTCGGCGGCGCCGAGAAGGTCGCGGTCGATCTCGCCCGCCTGCTGCCGCAGGACCATGTCACGACACGCCTCTTCATTCTCGACCGGCCGCAGCGCGAGTCGCTGGATGCCGGCGCGGACGCGTACCTCGCCTATCGCGGCGCGGCGCATGGCCGCGAGCGGCTGACGCGCCTGCAGAACGCGCTGCGCGCCTGGGGGGCGGATGCGCTCAGCCTGCACCTGCTGTCCGCACGATCCCTCGAAGCGCTCGCCGACCTGGATCGGCCTGGCCTGCTCACCCTGCACAACGACCGCGAGGGCTGGCCGCCGTCCTACGAGACGGCGGCGCGCCGAGCAGCGCTCGTCATCGGCTGTTCCGGCGGCGTGTCGCGGCAGGCGCATGCGGCGGGACTGCATCCGGTGCGGACGGCATGGAACGGCGTCGACGCGCCGAATGGCGCGTCGGACGATCGCACGCCGCCCACGCGCCGGGACCTCGGCCTGGCGGACGATGCGCTGCTGGTTCTCTGCGTCGCCAACGAACGGCCGCAGAAGCGGCTCGACCGGATCGCGCCGATCATCGCCTGCCTGCGCGCGCAGGGCATCGACGCCCACGCCGTCATCGCCGGCCACCACCGTGCGGATGGCGCGGCGGCGCAGGCGCCGGACTACGTGCATTGGATCGGGCCCGTCGAGGATGTCGCCGCCTGGATGCGGCTCGCCAACGTCTACCTCGCGACCAGCGCCTACGAAGGGCTGAGCCTGGCGCAGATCGAGGCGGCACGCGCCGGCCTGCCCATCGTCGCGACGCGCACGAACGGCGCCGACGAACTTGACCGGACGTTCGCCCATTGCCGCTTCGTCGCGGTCGATGCCCAGCCACAGGACTTCGCCGATGCGATCCGGACGCTCAGCCGGGCTCGCGGGACGCCGACGGCGCGCGCTCACGACGGGTTTTCCGCCGCCGCGATGTCCCGACGTTACGCCACGCTCGTGCGCCGCGTGCTGGCGCGCGATCCAGCCGGCGGCGACGGCGTGCTCTTCGTCTGCAACGATTTCGCCGTTGGCGGCGCCCAGTCGAGCCTGACCCGGCTGATGGACATGTTGCGGCAGCGCGGCGTGCGCTGCGCGGCCTTCCTCGTCGGCGAGACGGCGGAACGGCCCAGCCCCGGCAGCGAGCGTCTGCGGCAGGCGGGTCACATGATCTCGGCGATGCCTGGGGGCATCCAGCGCGACCTGCGCGCGCTGGCCGAGCACGCCTGCGCCTTCGCCGATCGCGGACCCTACGGCAGCATCGTCTACTGGAACGCCATCACCGAGATGAAGGTGCGCATCAGCGATCTCGCCATCGGCTGCCGGATCTTCGATGTCAGCCCCGGCGAGATGTACTTCCGGTCCCTGCACCGCTATTTCGCCGCGCCGGCCAGCGCGCTGCCGTTCTTCACGCCCACCGAGTACGGCAGACTCCTCGACGGCGTGGTGGTGAAGTACGCGCGCGAAGTGCCGGTCGCCGAGCAGGCCCTGGGCCGCCCGGTGCATCTCGTTCCCAATGGCGTACCGCTGCGTCCGGCGGCGACGCCGACGCCCGGCAGGCGCCTGCGGGTCGGCACGCTCTGCCGCATCTCCCCCGACAAGAAGCTCGAGCAGCTTCTCGATGCCGTGCGCCATCTGCGGCCACGCCACGGAACCTTCGAGCTGCTGATCGGCGGCGCGCCCGATATCGGGCAGGAAGGCTACGCGCAGGATCTGCGCCGCGGCGCCGAGGATCTCCCCGTACGGTGGCTCGGCCAGGTCGCCGCCGACGAATTCCTGCCTGGGCTCGACGCCTTCGCTCTCGTCGCCGAGCCCGCCGGCTGCCCCAACGCGTCGCTGGAAGCCATGGCCCACGGCCTCGCAGTGGTCGCGACCGATGCCGGCGGGATGAACGATCAGGTGGTCGACGGCTTGACCGGCCGCCTGGTCCCGCGCGGCGACTCGCATGGCCTGGCCGGCGCGCTGGAGGCCCTGATGGCGGCGCCGCAGCTGTGCGCCGAGATGGGCCGCGCCGGCCGCGAGCGGGCGCAGACCGAGTTCAGCCTCGCCCGGATGGCCGACCGTTACATGCGCCTCCTTGGCCTCGCAGCCGGTCCGGCGTAGCGTTCGGCAAACTTGGGGGCAGCAGCATGGCGTATTCGGAAGCCGGCTATGAATCGGATTTCAGTTCGGCCGAGTCGACATCCGCCACCGGCAGCGAGACATCGGGCAGCCCGGACACCTCGGACAGCGGCCCGGAACGGGTCGCCGAGTCGGCCGCTCCGTCCGGCCAGGCCGACGACGGCCCGCGCACCGGTATCTGGCACGACGACAGCTCCTCGCGCACGCTCTACACCAGCGACAGCGATATCGCCGATCCGTACGAGCGCAACCGGCCGACGGCGCATCAAGGGCCGTTCTGGGCGCTGCGTCGCTTCTTCCGCCGCCTCTTCGGTCAGCCGGACGACGCGCCGGACGACGCGCCGGCCGGCGGCGCCGAGGCGGCGCAGCTCGTGGCCCTGGCGCGCGAGGGCTTTGACCTTCATCCGCACTACGGCAACCAGTCCGTGGCGCATGTCGCCGAGCGGATGGGCTTCACTGATCTCGGCGGCAAGATGGCCTACGAGCAGCTGGCCTATATGCGCGAGAACTGGGGCACGATCGACGCGCGCGAGGCGCAGGCGCGCGCCAATGCCGGCGGTCTGGTGGTCGCCGGCTCCGGCGGGCCCGCGCAGGCCCAGACCGCTGTCGTGACACCCGGACCGGGCGTGACGGGACCGGATGGCGGGTTCTATCCCAACGTCACCTGCGGCGGCCTGGGCAATGCGCGCAGCGACGGCTCGCGCACCGTGGCCGACGTCTGGCCGGTGAACGAGCGGGCCGCCGTCGAATACTTCGAGCCGCTTTAAGCCTGCGCCGCCGGCCTGGCGCCCCAGTCCATCAGCCGGCGCATGAAGCTCTCGCAGGCGGTGATCTGCGACTTGAGGATGAACTCGTTGGGCTGGTGCGCCTGGGCGATGTCGCCCGGGCCGCAGATCACGGTCGGGATGCCGACGGCGCGGAAGATGCCGGCCTCGGTGCCGTAGGGCACGGCAAAGGTGCGGTTGCTGTTGGTCCAGCGCAGCGCGAGCTGCTCGGCTTCGCGGTTCTCGTCGGGCTTCAGCCCTGGCACCATCGAGCGCCGCTTGGTCTCGATGTTGGCCGCCGGGTGGCGCTTGCGCATCGCCGGCAGCAGCGTGTCGGTGAGATAGGCCACGGCGCGGCGCTGCACCTCCCACTCGTCGTCGCCCGGCAGGGTGCGATAGCCCCAGTTCACGATGCACTGGCGCGCCAGGATGTTGCCGGCGGTGCCGCCGTTGATGATGCCGACATTGATCGTGGTGTGGTTGGGCATCGTCTCGAGGTGCGGATGCTTGCGCTCCGCCAGCTCCTCCTGCAGGCGATTGAGGAAGCTGATGAACTCGCCGGCGAAGTGGATGGCGCTGACGCCGAGATGCGTCATGGAAGAGTGCGCCTCGTAGCCGGTGAACGTGGTGATCAGCCCGCCTCCCCAGTTCTGCGCGTTGACCACGCCCATCATGGTCGGCTCGCCGACAATCACCGCGCGCGGCCGCGGCACGTCGCCCATCAGCCGCTCGACCAGCGAATGCGCGCCGAGGCAGCCGATCTCCTCGTCGTAGGACAGCGCGAGGTGCACCGGCACCTTCATGCCGGACTTCTTGAACTCCGGCAGCAGCGCGAGCGCCACGGCGGGAAACGCCTTCATGTCGCAAGTGCCGCGGCCGTACCATTTGTCGCCGCCGTCGCGCAGGACGAAGGGGTCGGCGTCCCACGGCTGGCCGTCGACCGGCACGACATCGGTGTGGCCCGACAGCACGACCCCGCCTTCGGCCATCGGGCCGATGGTGGCGTAGAGATTGGCCTTGGTGCCCTCCTCGTTGGGCACGATGGTCGAGTCGACGCCGTGGTCGGCGAGATAGCCCTGCACGTAGTGGATCAGCGCCAGATTCGAGTCGCGCGACGTGGTGTCGAAGCCCACCAAACGTCGCAGCATCTCGGTTGAATCGACAGTCTCGCCAGCCATCCCGGTACTCTCCCACGCGCAGTCGAAACCACTCTTGGCACGCGACGAGGCGCCGCACAATCGGCCGCGCCCTTCAATCGTCACAAATCGGGCAAACCCTGCGTCGACCGGGCAACAAGCCCCGGCATTACAGGGAGTTGATCATGAAAACGACGCGTAGAGTGCTTGTCGCCGGCGCCGCCGCGCTGCCGGTTTTTCACGTGTTTGGTTCGGCCCTGGCGAAGGGCAAGTACGACTTTGGAGCCAGCGATACCGAGATCAAGATCGGTCACACCAATCCCTACTCGGGCCCGGCCTCCTCGTACGGCATCATCGGCAAGTGCATCGAGGCCTACTGGAAGATGGTGAACGACAAGGGCGGCATCAACGGCCGCAAGATCAACTTCATCACGCTCGATGACGGCTACAGTCCGCCCAAGACGGTGGAGATGATCCGCCGCCTGGTCGAGCAGGAGAAGGTGCTGTGCACCTTCAACACGCTGGGCACGCCGACCAACACGGCGATCCACAAGTACATGAACCAGAAGAAGGTGCCGCAGCTCTTCGTGGCGACCGGCGCCTCGAAGTGGGGCAAGCCCAAGGAGTATCCGTGGACGATGGGCTTCCAGCCCGACTACCACACCGAGGGCGTCATCTACGCCAAGCACATCCTGGCCAACGTCAAGGACGCCAAGATCGCCGTGCTGATGCAGAACGACGACTACGGCAAGGACTACTGGGAGGGCTTCAAGGAGGGCCTCGGCAAGGAAGCCGGCCGCGTGGTCAAGCACGTGACCTACGAGACCACCGATCCGACGGTCGACTCGCAGATCATCCAGCTCAAGGATTCGGGCGCTAACGTCTTCTTCAACATCGCGATCCCGAAGTTCGCAGCCCAGGCCATCCGCAAGGTCGCCGATCTCGGCTGGAAGCCGGCGCACTACCTCAACAACGTGTCGTCCTCGGTCGCCGCGACGCTGAAGCCGGCCGGCATCGAGAACAGCCAGGGCATCATCACCGGCCTGTATCTCATGGATGCCACCGACCATCAGTGGGACAACAACGAGGACATGAAGACCTGGAAGGCCTTCATGGCCAAGTACATGCCGGGCGCCAACATCGCCGACGGCGGCTACATCTTCGCCTACGCGGTCTCCTCGCTGATGGCCGAGACCCTGAAGAAGTGCGGCGACGA
>JBFXAZ010000146.1:0-11844 GCA_050183765.1 Reyranellaceae bacterium
CGACGGCGTGCCGATCATCCGCCACGCCGACGTGCGCCGCATGCTGATGACCATGAAGGCGACCATCGAGGCGATGCGCGGGCTGGGCTATTACGGCGCCGCCGCCACCGACCTGGCGCTGCGCCATCCCGACGCCGAGCAGCGCAAGCGCGCGCAGTTCCGGCTCGATCTGCTGATCCCGATCATCAAGGCGTGGTTCACCGATTCCGGCAACGAGATCGCCTCGCTGGGCGTGCAGATCCATGGCGGCATGGGCTTCATCGAGGAGACCGGCGCGGCGCAGCACCAGCGCGACGCGCGCATCCTGCCGATCTACGAAGGCACCAACGGCATCCAGGCACGCGACCTCGTCGCCCGCAAGATCGCCCGAGACGGCGGCGAGACCCTGCGCGCGCTGGTCGCCGACATGCGGTCGCTGGCCGAGGCGTTGGCCAAGGCACCAGGCGACGATCTGCAGGCGATCCGCGAGGGCCTGCTGTCGGCCGTCACGGCGCTCGACGAAGCGACGGGCTGGGTCGCCGGCAACGTGGCGAAGGAGATCGGCGCCACGCTGGCCGGCTCGGCGCACTATCTGCGGCTGTGCGGCCTCGCGCTGGGCGCCTACGTGCTGGCCAAGGGCGCGCTGACCGCGTCGCAGAAGCTGATGAGCCGCGACGGCGATCCCGCCTTCCTCGAATCGAAGATCGTCACCGCGCGCTTCTTCACCGACACCCTGCTGCCCCAGGGCACGGCGCTGGTGGCACCGATGAAGGCCTCCGGCCGCACGGTGTTTGCGCTCAGCGAAGAGCAGTTTTGAGTCCTTCTCCCCGCGCAGGCGGGGAGAAGGTGCCGAGCGATAGCGAGGCGGATGAGGGGCTTCTTCGTGCAACGAACGGTGACGGTTGTGTCGAGAGGCATGGACGCCACACATCCGCCCTTCGGGCACCTTCTCCCCGCCTGCGCGGAGAGAAGGGAAGAAGGAGGGAGATGAGCGCCGGCCTGATCGAGCTGCCCGAGGACGAAGCGCGCGCGGCCGCGGCGCGCTTCGACCTGGCGCGGCTCGAGCCGGCGTTCCTCGACAATCCGTTTCCCGTCTACCACGCGCTGCGCCGCTTCGCGCCGGTGAAGCGCCTGCCCGACGGCAGCGTGTTCATCTCGCGCTATGCCGACGCGGCGCAGTGCTATCGCGATGCGGCGATGAGCTCGGACAAGCGGCCGGAGTTCGCCGCCAAGTACGGCGCGGGCACGCCGCTCTACCGCCACCACACCACCAGCCTGGTGTTCAACGACGCGCCGCTGCACACCCGCGTGCGGCGCCTGCTGGCCGCGGCCTTCACGCCGCGCGCGCTCAAGGCGATGGAGTCGCGTATCGAGGCCCTGGTCGACGGCCTGCTTGACCGCGCCGCCGAGGCGCGCGCGTTCGACCTGATCGAGGATTTCGCCTTCGCCCTGCCGGTCGAGGTCGTCTGCGTCATGCTGGGCGTGCCGGCGTCCGATCGCGGACCGTTCCGCCGCTATTCGCTGGCGATCCTGGGCGCGCTCGAGCCGACGGTGCCGCCCGACAGGCTGCGCGCCGGCCACGACGCGGTGCGCGAGTTCGCGGCCTATCTCGAGACCCTGGTGGCCGAGCGGCGCAAGCGGCCGGCCGACGACGAGGACGTGCTGGGCGCGCTGATCCACGGCGAGGTCGACGGCGAGCGGCTGTCGGCCGAGGAGCTGGTGCAGAACTGCATCTTCCTGCTCAACGCCGGCCACGAGACCACCACCAACCTGGTCGGCAACACGGTCGACGCATTGCTGCGCTTTCCCGACCAGCGGGCGCGACTGCGCGCGGACCCGTCGCTGATCCGCACCTGCGTCGAGGAAGGCCTGCGCTTCGAGAGCTCCAATCAGCTGGGCAACCGCAAGCTGACGCGGCCGCTGGAGATCGCCGGCGAGCGTCTGGACGCCGGCACCTATATCCATATCGGCATCGGCGCCGCCAATCGCGACCCGGCGGAATTTCCCGACCCGGATCGCTTCGATATCGGCCGCTCGCCCAACCGCCACCTCGCCTTCGGCTCGGGCATCCACATGTGCCTCGGCGCCACATTGGCGCGCATGGAAGGGACCATCGCCCTGTCCCGCCTTCTGGAACGCTTCCCGGACCTGCGACAGAATGGCCAGCCTGTTCGCGGCGGACGTGCCCGTTTTCGCGGCTTTGCATCCTATCCAGTGAGTTTTTGACTATTTTGTAGTCAAAAGGTCGCCCGATAGGCGGGTCAGCGACTTATTGAACATATCAGTGGTGGAATTCTGAGCGGCCGACTCCGGCCATGCCCGCCATTGAATCGGAAATCGGCAATCGCCTGCCGAAAAAACGGGCGGCCTGCCCGTTCTCCCCAACCTTCTGGCACGCCGCTTGCTCTGAATTTGCCGCGTGTGGGCAACGCCCATGGGGGGCGTGCTGCGGCACGGGGAGAATACAAGCATGAAGAAGCTGTCGATGCTCGCGGGTGCCGCGACCGTGGCCGGCGCCATCGCCGCCTGGTCGTTCGGCGCGGTGGCGCAGCAACCGCCGATCAAGGTCGGCGTGCTGCACTCGCTGTCGGGGACCATGGCGATCTCGGAGACCACGCTGAAGGACACCGTCCTGATGATGGTCGACGACATCAACAAGAAGGGCGGCCTGCTCGGCCGCAAGCTCGAGGCGGTCGTCGTCGACCCGGCCTCGAACTGGCCGCTGTTCGCCGAGAAGGCGCGCGAGCTGATCCAGAAGGAGAAGGTCGACGTCGTGTTCGGCTGCTGGACCTCGGTGAGCCGCAAGTCGGTGCTGCCGGTGTTCGAGGAGCTCAACGGCCTGCTGTTCTACCCCGTGCAGTACGAGGGCGAGGAGAGCTCGCGCAACGTCTTCTACACCGGCGCCGCACCGAACCAGCAGGCGATCCCGGCCGTCGAGTACCTGATGAGCAAGGAAGGCGGCGAGGTGAAGCGCTGGGTCCTGGCCGGCACCGACTACGTCTATCCGCGCACGACCAACAAGATCCTGGAAGCCTTCCTGAAAGCCAAGGGCGTGAAGCAGGAAGACATCATGATCAACTACACGCCGTTCGGTCACTCCGACTGGCAGACCATCGTCGCCGACATCAAGAAGTTCGCCTCGGCCGGCAAGAAGACCGCCGTGGTCTCGACCATCAACGGCGACGCCAACGTGCCGTTCTACAAGGAGCTGGCCAACGCCGGTATCAAGGCCAAGGACGTGCCGGTCGTGGCCTTCTCGGTCGGTGAGGAAGAGCTCGCCGGCATCGACACCAAGAACCTCGTCGGCCACCTGGCGGCGTGGAACTACTTCCAGTCGGTGAAGAGCCCGGTCAACGACGCCTTCATCAAGCAGTGGAAGGCGTTCATCAAGAACGACAAGCGCGTCACCAACGATCCCATGGAAGCCACCTACATCGGCTTCAAGATGTGGACGCAGGCGGTGCTGCAGGCCGGCACGACCAACGTCGACGCGGTGCGCCAGGCGATGTACGGCCAGAAGGTCATGGCGCCGGGCGGCTTCATGTCGGTGATGAACACCAACCACCACCTGTCCAAGCCGGTCCTGATCGGCGAGATCACCGCCAACGGCCAGTTCGAGATCGTCTGGCAGACCAAGGGTCCGGTGAAGGCCGACGCCTGGTCGAAGTACATCCCGGAGAGCGCCAAGCTCACCGCCGACTGGACCTATCCGTGGGTCTGCGGCAACTGCGAGAAGCCGAAGTACTAGTCCGCGTAAGCGTTCAGCCTCTGGGGTCGCTCCGAGTCCAACCGGGCGACCCACCTTTTCCGCGGCCGCCGTCCCGCCCCGTGCGGGGCGGCCGGTCCGCCAACCAGACCAAGTCCAAGGAATTCGTGCGATGTCCTGGCTGATGGCGCGCCTGCGCGCCGTGGCTGTGGCGGTGGGGGTCGCGCTCGTAGCCGCGACGCTCGTCTCCCCGGCCTGTGCGCAGCAGTACGAAGAGCTGATCAAGAAGCTCGCCTCCGACGATTTCAGCGAGAAGCTCGACGCCGCCGAGAAGCTCGGCACGCTGGCCGATGGCCGCGCGATCCCGGCGCTCAAGGCCCTGGCCGAGGGCAATCTTTACCAGCGCAAGTCCGACGGCGCCGCGCTGATCGGCGACGGCTCCCGCTACTTCGAGGCCGCCACCGGCAAGGCGCTGGGCGAACTGCCGGCGGACGACATCGACAAGGTGCGCGCCAACAACCGGCTGCGCGGCGTGATTTCCGCCACGCTCTCGAAGCTCTCGCTGTTCAGCGACGATCGCGCCGCCCGGCTGGCCGCGGCGCGCGACGCGTTCAAGGATCCGACCCCCGACACCGCCGCCGCGCTCGGGCGCGCGCTGAAGAGCGAGAAGGACGCCGACGTGCTGGCGGCCATCCGCTTCAGCCTCAACGCCACCAGGGCGATCACCGGCACGAACGAGGAGCGCGTCAAGGCGATCGCGGCGCTCGCCGGCACCGCCGATCCGCAGGTCAAGAACCTGCTCACCGGCATCGGCAACGACAGCGGCGCGCCGGCCGAGGTGCGCAAGGCGGCGAAGGACGCGCTGGTCTCGATCGAGCGTACCCTGGCCATCGTCGGCATCGCCGAGAACGTCTTCCAGGGCATCAGCCTCGGTTCGGTGCTGCTGCTCGCCGCCGTCGGGCTGGCCATCACCTTCGGCGTGATGGGCGTGATCAACATGGCGCATGGCGAGATGATCATGCTCGGCGCCTATACGGCCTACACCGTGCAGATCATTTTCCGCGCCCTGCTGCCGCGCGAGTTCGTCGGCTTCTATCTCGTGGTCTCGGTGCCGGTCGCCTTCGTCGTCGCCGGCGCCGTCGGCATCCTGATCGAACGCACGGTGATCCGCTTCCTCTACGGCCGCCCGCTCGACACCATGCTGGCAACCTGGGGCCTGAGCCTGATCCTGCAGCAGGCGGTGCGCTCGATCTTCGACGCGCAGAACAAGGAAGTCGCCAACCCGGAATGGATGACCGGCGGCTTCGAGCTGATGGGCGGCTTCTTCGTCGCCTGGAACCGGCTCTACATCCTGATCTTCTGCCTGCTGGTGCTGGGCGCCATCGCAATGCTGCTGCGGCGCACCAGCTTCGGCCTGCACATGCGCGCCGTCACCCAGAACCGCGGCATGGCCGCCGCCATGGGCATCCCCACGGCGCGCATCGATGCGCTGACCTTCGGCCTGGGATCCGGCCTGGCCGGCGTCGCCGGTGTGGCGCTCAGCCAGATCGGCAACGTCAGCCCCAACCTCGGCACGATCTACATCGTCGACTCCTTCCTCGTGGTGGTGTTCGGCGGTGTCGGCAATCTCGCGGGCACCCTGGTCGGCGCGATGTCGCTGGGCATCATCAACAAGCTGCTCGAACCCATGGCCGGCGCGGTCCTCGGCAAGGTCGCCGTGCTGGTCTTCATCATCCTGTTCATCCAGCGGCGGCCGCGCGGACTCTTCGCGCTCAAGGGCCGTTCGGTCGAGTAGCGAGGCCGGCATGAGTTCGACAGACATGGCGCGCGCGCCGCGCCGCTCACTTCTGACGCCGCGGGGCTGGCTCGTCTTCCTCGCCTTCGGCTTCGCGCTGGTCGTCGTGCTGCCGGTGCTCAATCGCGTCGTCTCCTCGGGCTCGTTCGCCTATGTGCCGGACTACCTGATCCCGCTGATCGGCAAGTACTGCACCTACGCCATGCTGGCGCTGGCGATGGATCTGATCTGGGGTTACGCCGGCATCCTCAGCCTCGGCCAAGGCGCGTTCTTCGCGCTCGGCGGCTACTGCATGGGCATGTACCTGATGCGCCAGATCGGCGATCGCGGCGTCTACAAGAATGCCAATCTGCCGGACTTCATGGTCTTCCTGAACTGGAAGGAGCTGCCCTGGTACTGGGAAGGCTTCGACATGTTCTGGTTCGCCGCCATCATGGTCGTCGTCATCCCCGGCCTGCTGGCGCTGATCATCGGCTGGCTGACCTTCCGCAGCCGCGTCACCGGCGTCTACCTGTCGATCATCACCCAAGCGATGACCTTCGCCCTGCTGCTGGCCTTCTTCCGCAACAACATGGGCTTCGGCGGCAACAACGGCCTGACCGACTTCAAGGACATCCTCGGCCTGCCGGTGCAGGCACAGTCGACGCGCGTGGCCCTGCTGATCGCCTCGGGCATCGGCCTGGGCGCCACCTACCTGATCTGCCGCTGGATCGTGAACTCCAAGCTCGGCCGGGTGCTGCTGGCGGTGCGCGACGCGGAGAGCCGCGTGCGCTTCATCGGCTATTCGGTCACCAACGCCAAGCTCTTCGTCTTCGTCGTCGCAGCCATGCTCTCGGGCCTCGCCGGCGCGCTCTACGTGCCGCAGGTCGGCATCATCAACCCCGGCGAGTTCTCGCCCGCCAACTCGATCGAGATCGCGTTGTGGGTCGCGGTCGGCGGGCGCGGCACGCTCGCCGGCGCGGTGATCGGCGCCTTCCTGGTCATCATCGCCAAGACCTGG
Source organism: Reyranellaceae bacterium (assembly GCA_050183765.1). GTDB lineage: Bacteria > Pseudomonadota > Alphaproteobacteria > Reyranellales > Reyranellaceae > JAFAZJ01. Next base: position 6,481 of record JBFXAZ010000146.1, read on the forward strand.
CTGACCGGCGCGGCGCCGGAGGTCTGGCTGTTCTTCCTCGGGCTGCTGTTCATCATCGTCACCCTGCTCTTCCCGCGCGGCGTGGTCGGCCTGGTCGCCGATCAGCGCGACCGTCTGCGCGCGCGCGCCGCCGCCCGACAGGCCGACGCAGCGGAGGCGGCAACGTGACCGGCGAGCGGACAGCCACACCCCGGCGCGCCGAGACGGTGCTCTATCTCGACGGCGTGTCGGTGAGCTTCGACGGCTTCAAGGCGATCAACGAGCTGTCGCTGGTGATCGACCGCGGCGAGCTGCGCACGGTGATCGGCCCCAATGGCGCCGGCAAGACGACGATGATGGACATCATCACCGGCAAGACGCGGCCCGACGTCGGCACCGTGATCTTCGGCGTCGACACCGACCTCACCAAGCTCGACGAGGCGGCGATCGCCAATCTCGGCATCGGGCGGAAGTTCCAGAAGCCCACGGTGTTCGAGAACCTCACCGTGTTCGAGAACCTCGAGCTGACGGCGCGCAATAGCCGCGGCATCTTCAAGACCCTGCTGGCCAAGCTCAGCGGCTCGGATCTCGATCGTATCGACGAGACGCTGGCGACCACCGGCCTGACCGAGCATCGCCACCGCCGCGCCGGCGCTCTCAGCCACGGCCAGAAGCAGTGGCTCGAGATCGGCATGCTGCTGATCCACGAGCCGCAGATCCTGCTGCTCGACGAGCCGGTGGCGGGCATGACCGACCACGAGACCGAGCAGACGGCGCAGCTGATCCGCCGGCTGGTCGGCAAGCACACGCTGGTGGTGGTCGAGCACGACATGCAGTTCGTGCGCGACCTCGGTGCGCGCGTCACCGTGCTGCACGAGGGTTCGGTGCTGGCCGAGGGCTCGATCGACCACGTGCAGAGCCATCCGCGCGTCATCGAAGTCTACCTGGGACGCTGACGCCATGCTCAACGTCGACGCCATCGACCTGTTCTACGGTGCCAGCCACGCGCTGCGCCGCGTCAGCATCACCGCCGAGATCGGCAAGGTGACCTGCGTGCTGGGCCGCAACGGCGTCGGCAAGACCTCGCTCTTGCGCGCGATCTTCGGCCTGCAGGCGATCCGCTCCGGCAGCATCATGTGGGAAGGCGAGAACATCGCCGGGCTCAAGCCGCACGAGCGCGCGCGCAAGGGCCTGGCGATCGTGCCGCAGGGCCGCGATATCTTCCCCAGGCTCACCGTCTACGAGAACATGCTCACCGGCTTCGCGCCGCTGGCCAAGCAGATGCGCACGATTCCGGAGGAGATCTATACGCTCTTCCCGGTGCTCAAGAGCATGCTCAACCGCAGGGGCGGCGACCTCTCCGGCGGCCAGCAGCAGCAGCTCGCCATCGCCCGCGCGCTGATCACGCGGCCCCGGCTGCTGATCCTCGACGAGCCGACCGAAGGCATCCAGCCCTCGATCATCAAGGACATCGAGCGGGTCATCAAGCTGCTCGCCTCGCGCGGCGACATGGCGATCCTGCTGGTCGAGCAGTATCTCGACTTCGCGCAGGAGCTCGCCGACACCATCGTCGTGATGGAGCGCGGCGAAGTGGTGATGAACGGACCGAAGACCTCGCTCGACGCCGAGCAGGTGCGCCGCTATCTCACCGTCTGATCCGCTCGCGCATCGCCATCATAACGCCACACGGGGCGCGGCAACCGGGCGCGCGAACGCCGCGTTCTGACGGGGCCAATTCCAAGGAGCCCCCGTCATGGCGATCGATCCCCAGTGCATTGCCGTCGGCCGACGGTATCGCACGCCCTATGCCGAGATGCGCAGAGTCACCACCATCGAGGACGGCGACGTCGTCTACACCTCGGTGACGCCGTCGGCACGCGAGAAGATCGCCCACTTCACGCACAAGCGCGTCCCGCTGATCCTCTTCGCCCTCGACGTCGAGCGCGAGATTTTTTCCTGACGCCGTCTGTCATTGCGAGCGCAGCGAGGAATCTTCGGTCCCCGAGATTCCTCGCTGCGCTCGCAATGACAGGACCGTCGGAAAGCAGAACGCCCGCCACCCTCGCAGGTGGCGGGCGTCCGGTGCGCGCCTCAGGCGATCAGTGCTGCTGCTCCCAGGCCTTCACCTGGCGCTCGGCCTCGTCCTTCGCGCAGCCATAACGCTCCTGGATCTTGCCGACGAGCTGGTCGCGCTTGCCGGCGATCACCGAGATGTCGTCGTCGGTGAGCTTGCCCCAGCCTTCCTTGACCTGGCCCTTGAGCTGCTTCCAGTTGCCTTCGATACGGTCCCAATTCATGCGGTCCTCCTGTGGGGTCGGGAATCTCCCAACGCTGCCAAAGAGGCCGAGGTTGCGCCCCCGAAAGCTCACGCCAAGGGCACGCTCAGCAACGCGCCCAGCTCGTTGGCGATGTCGCAGCTGACGCGCGCGTGCACGCGGCCCTGCTTGTCGAAGAAGCGGCCAGACGGCGCGACGGGAAACACGCCCTCGTGCCAGATGTCGGGATGGATGTAGATGCCGAAACTGCCGTCCGAGCGCAGCGCGACGAAATCCTCGGCCTTGACGTCGTCGCCCGGCGGCGCGACGGGCACGACGAAGGGCGTGCTGTCGAGCGACCAGAAGAGCTGCCCGCCGTCGGGGTGGTAGTTGGCGTGCCACAGCAGCACGCGCGACGGCACCGCGGCACCACCCACTCCCGCCATGCCATCCAGCGCCGTCGCCTCCGCCGTGCCGGGCGGCTGGCGGAAGCCGATGACGTAGTGGCCGCCGACCGCCTCGTTGCGGCCGTAGAGCCGGTTGCCCTTCCACTCGCAGGCGAAGACGCCCTCGGTCGTGCCGCCCTCATCGCCGGTGCCGGGGTCGAGCTGCCGCCGGCCGCGAACCGGCCACTTCACGATCTCGACCTTGTGCGCATGCGGATCGCGCACGATCTGGCCGAAGCCTCCGATCGAGGAGGCGGTCGCATCGATCACCGGCACGTCGACGACGCGCAGGCCGGCGGGAACCGCGGGGTCGAGATAGTTCATGGCGTCAGGGCATCTGGTAGCCCGGCGTCGACTTCGAGATCGCGATCTCTTCCGCGTCCATGTCGTCGATGATGCCCTCGAACAGCGGCGTCGTCAGGTAGCGCTCGCCGGTGTCGGGCAGCACGCACAGGATCACCGAGCCGGGCGCCGCCTTCGAGGCGACCTGATGCGCCACGCCGAAGGTCGAGCCGCCCGAGATGCCGGTGAAGATGCCTTCCTTCTGCGCCAGCGCCTTGGCCCACTTCACGCCTTCGGCGCCGGGGATCGGGATGCGCTCGTCGAAGAACTTCTTGTCGATCGACTCCTGCAGCACCAGCGGGATGAAGTCCGGCGTCCAGCCCTGGATGGGATGCGGCTCGAAGGCGGGATGGCTGACCGCGGGCGAACCGTCGGCGGCGCGCTCCTGCGCCTTGCCGCTGCCGACGAGCTGCGCGTTGGCCGGCTCGCACAGGATGATCTTTGTCTCAGGTCGCTCCTTGCGCAGCACGCGCGCCACACCGGTCAGCGTGCCGCCGGTGCCGTAGCCGGTGACGAAGTAGTCGAGCTTCTCCCCCTTGAAGTCGGCGAGGATCTCCTGCGCCGTGGTCGATTCGTGGATCTCGGCGTTGGCGTCGGTCTCGAACTGGTGCGCCAGGAACCAGCCCTTGGCCTTCGCCAGCTCGACCGCCTTCTGGTACATGCCGAAGCCCTTCTGCGCGCGCGGCGTCAGCACGACCTTGGCGCCCAGCATGCGCATCAGCTTGCGCCGCTCGATCGAGAAGCTGTCGGCCATGGTGACGACCAGCGGATAGCCCTTCTGGGCGCAGACCATGGCCAGGCCGATTCCGGTGTTGCCGCTGGTCGCCTCGACCACGGTCTGGCCCGGCTTCAGGGTGCCGTTGCGCTCCGCCGCCTCGATGATGTTGACCGCCAGCCGGTCCTTGACCGAGCCGCCGGGATTGAACGCCTCGGCCTTGGCGTAGAGGCGCACGCCCGCCGGCGCCAGCGCGTTGACGCGGATGCACGGCGTATCGCCGATCGTGTCGAGCACGTTGTCGTACAGCCGCCCGCGTCCGGCGGTGGTCCTGAGCTTGCCAGCCATGGTGAGTCTCTCCCTGGTCCCTCGCGCCGATCACTTGACCATGGCGCGGCGCGTCCCGACAAGGCGCCCGTTCAGGACGCGAAGGCCGGCATTACCTCTTCGCCGAACCGTCGCATCGAGGCGATGTTGCGGGCGTGATCCATGGCGCCGAAGCCGGTCTGGCACAGCAGGTGGCGCACGCCGACGTCGCGCAGTTCGGCGACCTGCTCGCGCACGCGCTTGGGCGTGCCGTAGAGCGCGCCGGTCGACAGCGCGTAGGGCACGCCGACCGAATCCGGCACGGCGGGATCGGTCCACGGGTTCAGCGCGCTCGCGTCGACGACGAAGTCGGGCGGGTTGAAAGCCTCGCGCACGTGCATCATGTGCTGGCGCGTCTCCAGGAGCAGGTCGGCAAGCTCGTCTTCCGCCTGCGCGTCGGAATCGGCGATGTAGACGTGGCGCCACAGCGCGCTCTGATCGAGCAGGCGCCGGCGCTTGGCCGCGTCGTGGCCGCCTTCGTCGAGGCCCTTCTCGTACAGCGCCCAACGCTCCCTGATCCGGTCGACGGGCAGGCGCGCCGTGAGAATCGGCAGTCCCAGCCGGCCGCATTCGGTGAACGAGCCCGGCGAGATCACGCTGCGCCACAGCGGCGGTCCGGGCTGCTGGACCGGCTTGGGTCGCAGTTCGGGAACGTGGATGTCGAAGTACTTGCCCTTGTAGGTCAGCGGCGTCTCGTGCCAGGCACGCTCGAGGATCTCGACCGCTTCGGCCATGCGCTCGCGGCTGTCGTGGCTGCGCAGGCCGTAGCCCACGAATTCGTACTCGTTGTAGACCGTCCCCTTGCCGACGCCGACATCGATGCGGCCCTTGCTGAGATTGTCGAGCAGGGCCAGCTGCACCGCCAGCCGCACTGGATGGTGGAACGGGGTCTGCACGACGGCGAAGCCGATGCGGATGCGCGAGGTGCGCGCGGCCAATGCCGTCGCGAACATCAGCGCGTCGCAGTACACGCTCTCGCCGGTGAAATAGTGCTCGGTGAGCCAGACGTCGGCGAAGCCCAGCTTCTCGGCGAAGACCGCCTGCTCGAGAATGTTGTCGATGCGCGCGCCGTCCTCGGCCGGCGATGGCGAGAGCTGCAGGGTCAACCAACCGAAACGCATCGACCACTCCTCGTATTGCTCCCTCTCCCCGCCTGCGGGGAGAGGGTTGGGGTGAGGGGGAGTTTCAGGTTGCGCACGGCGGTCGTGCGCCACTCGACTCTGGCCCCCCCCCCCCCCCCCGACCCCCCCGCCGGGGGGGG
>JBFXAZ010000147.1:0-11566 GCA_050183765.1 Reyranellaceae bacterium
GACCCTTATCGCGGCTGGCATACTCGAAGAAGTCGTTACCGTGGCCCTGGTTGAAGTCCGTGCTGATGCCGACCTGCGCCTCGCCGCACAGGTTCAGGACGTGCTCGACCGCCTCGATCACGTCGTGGAGTGTTGAGCGCGGGCCATTCTTGAGGAACGGCGCGAAGAGCGTGACTCCGACGAAGCCGCCCTTCTCCGCGATGAAGCGGAGCTGCTCGTCTGTCTTGTTGCGCGGATGGGCCTTGAGGGCGCTCGGGAGGCAGTGGGAATAGGCGACGGGCTTGGTCGACCAGCGGATCGCGTCGTCGGCCGTCTTGGCCCCGACATGGCTGAGGTCGACCAGGATGCCCACCCGGTTCATTTCGTGCACCAGTTCGCGCCCGAAATCGGTGAGTCCGCCATCGCTACTTTCGAAGCAGCCGCAACCCACGGTGTTCGCCGTGTTGTACGTGAGCTGCACGATCCCGAGGCCGAGTTCCTTGTAGAGGCGCACGAAGGGCAGGTGATCGCCGAAGCCCGTGCTGTTCTGCCAACCCAGGATGATGCCGACCTTGCTCTCGCGCTTCGCCCGATCGATGTCGGCGGTCGTGTGAACCGGGGTGATCAGGTCGCCATGCTCCTGGAACCAGCCCTTCCAGCGCGCGACCGCCTTCATGGTTGTCGGGAAATCCTCCCAGATTGAGCAGGTGCAGTTGGCGGCGGTGAGGCCGCCGTCCTTCATCGCCTGGAACACCTCGCGGCCGAAACTAGCGACGATCACGCCGTCGACGACGACGGCATCCCGGTGCAGAGACATCGCAGCTCTCGTCCCCGTCAGGTCGTGGCCGCGTTCAGCGCTGCCCGAGCAGCCGTTCGCTCGCCAGCCGCGCGCCGTCGCGGAGCGCGCCGAGCTTGGCCCACACCACGTCCTCGGCGACGCGGCCCATCCCAGCCGAGGTGTCGAAGCCGCAATCTGTGGCGGCGATAATACGTTGCGGATCGCCGATCGCCCGTGCTGCCTTCTCTAGCCGCTCCGCGACGACCTCCGGATGCTCGACGTAGTTGGTCGTCGTGTCTATGACACCGACGAGCAGAGCTTGATCGTCGCGCAGGCGGCTAGTGGCGAAGACGCGGCTCTCGTGGGCGTGGCGCGGATTGGCGAAGGGCATCAGGAAGCCGCCGACCTTCGCCTGCAGGATTACCTGGACAATGTCCGCCAGCGGGACGTCACAGTCATGCGGGCCTTCGTAGTTGCCCCAGCAGACGTGCAATCGGATGCGATCGCGCGGCAGTCCGTCGATCGCCCGGTTGATCGCAGCGACGATCCGCTCGGCGAAGGCGACGAAGTCGCCGAGCGGACGATCCTGGTAAGTGATGTGGCGCTCCATCGCGAGATCGGGGCAGTCGATCTGGAGCAGGAAGCCGTGGTGGACCACGGCCTCGTACTCGACGCGCAGCGCCGCGGCGAGCGCATCGATGTAGGCTTGATCCGTCTCGTAGTGCTCGTTCGGGATGGCGGAGGCGACCATGCCGGGCGAGGGGGCGCAGATGAACGCTTCTGCATGCGGGGTCGCGGTCTCTACGAGTACGCGCTGGAGTTGCCGGCATTCGGCCGCGATCGCATTGGGGTCGAGATAGGCGACCGGGCCGATCACCTTTGGCGGCTGGAGCTGGCTGACCCATGCGCGACCGGACATGGCGCGGTTGCGCATCTCGACGAAGCCCGGATAGCGCACGCCGTCCTGCCAGAGGCGGCGATGACCCCGCCCGCCGAACCCGCTCATGCGCCGCTGCACGTATAGGAAGAAGCTCTCGCGCCCCTGCTCGCCGTTTCCCACCACGTCGATCCCGGCCTGCGCTTGGCGCGGCACGATCGCGCGCGTCGCCGCCTCGATCTCGCGCTCGAGCGCCTCCGCATCGATCGGCCGGCCAGCAGCGCGCTCGGCGAACAGACGCGTCAGGCTCTCCGGTCTCGGCAAGCTTCCGGCGTGGGTCGTGAGGATCCGATGCGTGCTCAACTGCATATCCGCGCTCCGGCAACGAGACGTCTGTTGCATGCTATCCAGCGAACGAGGAAACTAGTTAGACTATTCGAAACGCCCGAGAGCATCCCACCTCACTCCCACTTTCCTGGACAGCGCGAATGGTCCCCGAACCGCTCGCACGATACGGAAGTTTCGCGTGACGAATGTCGTGCATGCACCGTCAGTGTGGCGCGCGACTCAGCGGATCGCCCGACCGGACGTGCAGCGCCTCGACGAGGACATCGAATGCGACGTCGCGATCATCGGCGGTGGCTTCACCGGCCTTGCCGCGGCACATTTTCTCTGCGAAGCGGGCATGCGCCCGGTCGTCCTCGAAGCAATGGATCTGGCGTGGGGCGCGAGCGGGCGGACCGCCGGCATGGCCGGTACGCGCTACAAGCGGACCTATTCTGACCTCGCCTCCCACTACGGCAAGCCGACCACGCTGCTGATGCACCGCCTCGCCCATGAGGCGATCGGTACGCTGGAGGAGATCGTTTCGCACTACGGCATCGCCGAGACGTTCCGGCGATGCGGCCAACTCATCCCCGCCCATGCCGCCACGGCACTCGACGGCCTCGCCAGGGACGTCGACTGGCTCGCTACCGAGGCTGGCGACCGCACGCCGCGCATGCTGGACCGCCGCGAGACCGCCGGCGAGGTGGGGTCGGAGGAGTATGTCGGCGCTTGGCTGGATGTACGCGGTGGGGCGATTCATCCCGTCAATTATGTTCATGGCCTCGCGACTGGGCTGCTGACGCGCGGCGTCGCGATCCATGTTGAGACACCGGTGACCTCGGTCGACGACGCGGCCGATGGCGTCGTGCTGGCGACGCCGGCGGCACGCGTCCGCGCCCGCCAAGCGATCGTTGCGACCGATGCCTATGCGGGGATGGCGCTGCGGCTCGGCGACCTCCACCGGCGGTTCGTGCCGGTTTCCGCCTCGATCGTCGCGACCGAGCCACTGTCCGACAACGTCGCCAAGTCGATCCTGCCGAGCGGCCGGGTCGCTTCCGACACCAAGCGGTTGCTGCATGCCTTCAGGATGCTGCCGGACAATCGCCTCCTCTTCGCTGGCCGCGCCGACGTCACCGGCCGGCGCGCTGCCGATCCGATCAGCTACGCGGGGATCGAGCGGGTCCTGTCCCGGACGTTCCCCCAGGTCGGCACGCCGCGGATCGCGCATCGCTGGTCGGGCATGGTAGCCATGGCCGCGGACGCGATCCCCCATGTCGGCCGCCATGGCCGGAACGTCCTTTACGCGCTCGGCTTCTCCGGGCGCGGCGTGACGCTCACCGCCCTGCTCGGTCGCCACCTCGCGCGCATGGCCTCAGGCGATGTGCCGAGCCTCGGCCCGATGTCCGAGGGCACCTTCGCGCCGATACCGATGCATGGCTTACGGGTCCCGATCCTGCACCTGCTGACGACCTACTATGGAATCCGCGATGCGCTCGCCCGGTGACGGACGACGCGGCCATCGCCGAGCGAGGATGTTATGGACGGTACGAGCAAAGCGGGGACGGCGTCGATCGACGTCGGTGTCGACATTGGGGGCACCTTCACCGACGTCGTGTGCCGGCGGCAGGGCGAGCCGATGCGCATCGTCAAGCTGCCGACGACGCGCGGCGATCCGTCGCGCGCGGTGCTGGAAGCGGTCCGCTACATGGTCGAGAGTTGGAACGTCCAGCCGACGGAGATTGCCCGCTTCCTGCACGGCACGACAATCGCGACCAACGCGGTCCTCGAGCGCAAGGGCGCCAAAATTGGGCTGATCACCAGCCGGGGATTCCGCGACGTGCTGGAGATCGGCCGCGAGATGCGTCAGCAGCTCTATGGCATCATCCTCCAGCCTGAGACGCCGGTCTTTCTGGCACCCGGCGCGCGCCGCAAGGAGGCGATCGAGCAGGTGTCGGCGACCGGCGAGGTCGTCGTGCCGCTCGACGATGCGTCGGTGCTCCAGGCTGCCGACGAGCTGGTGGCCGAAGGCGTGGAGGCGATCGCGGTCGCTTACATCTTCTCCTTCCTCAATCCCAGCCATGAGCGGCGCACGCGCGCGCTGATCGCCGCCCGCCATCCTCAGCTCATGATCTCGCTGTCGTCCGATGTCGATCCGGCATTTCGCGAGTATGAGCGCACCGTCGTCACCGCGTTCGACGCCTACATGAAGCCGGTCGTCGATCGCTATCTGCAGCATCTCGAGACCGGCCTCGCTTCCGCCGGCGTCTCGGCGCCGCTGCAGGTGATGCAGTCGCGCGGCGGCCTCGCCGGGACCTCGGTCGCACGCCAGCGGCCGGTGCGTTTGTTCATGTCAGGCCCGGCGGCCGGCGTCATCGGCGGTACGATCGTCGGGCTGATGGCCGGCCGGCGCAACTTGATCACCATCGATATCGGCGGCACCAGCAGCGACATCGCGCTGGTTGATCGCGGCACACCGATCATCCGGCCGGAAGGCAAAATCGCTGGCTTTCCGGTGCGCGTGCCGATGGTCGACGTGAACGCGATTGGGTCTGGCGGCGGCAGCATCGCCTGGCTCGACGGCGCGGGCGGACTGCGCGTCGGGCCTGAATCGGCAGGCTCCGATCCGGGCCCGGCTTGCTATGGCCGCGGCGGAGAGCGGGCGACGGTGACCGATGCCTCGCTGGTCCTGGGCTATCTCGATCCCGAATTCTTCGCCGGCGGCACGGTGCGCCTCGATCCCGCGCTCTCCCGGCGCACGATCGAGCGCACAATCGCCCAGCCGCTAGGTCTCGGCGTCGAGGAGGCCGCTCTCGGTATTCACCGCGTGGTGAACGCGCAGATGGTCGAGGGCATCCGCCTTGTCTCGATCCGCCAGGGCATGGATCCGCGCATCTTCACCCTCGTTGCCCTTGGCGGCGCCGGGCCGCTGCACGCCACTGCGCTCTCCGCCGATCTTGGCATCGCCAGCGTTGTGATCCCGCGCCATCCCGGCGTGCTCTCGGCTGCCGGCCTTCTGGCCGCGCGGATCGAGCATGAGGTGAGCGCGGCGTTTCCGCGGCGTGTCCGCGAGCTCGATCTCGACGCGGTGCGCCAGGCGCTCGACGATCTCGACCGCCAATGCGCCAAGCTCATGGCCGAGGAGAAGGTTCGGCCCGAGGGGGTCGACGTCCGCTACTACGCAGACGTCTGGTATGTCGGTCAATCCTATTACCTTGAGGTGCCGCTGCATCTCGACGACCCGGATCCGTCCGGGCGCCTCTACAAGGAGTTTCTGGCGCAGCATGAGCAGGTCTACGGCTATGCTACGCAGAACCCCGCGGCGATCGTCAATCTGCGCACGATCCACCGGACTGGCGGCGCCGATAGTCTCTCCGAGGGCTCCTATGCGCCTTCGGGCGGCGATCCGCGTAAGACGCCGCGCCCGATCCGCGTCGCTTCGTCGAGCCAGCCGCTCGATGCCCAGATCTACGACCGCGCCGCGATGCCGGTCGGGATGGTCGTCCAGGGCCCGGCGGTGATCGAACAGATTGACACGACCACGCTGCTGGAACCGGGCTGGAAGGCGCACGTGCTGCCGGATGGCAACCTGCTGTTGGAGCGGATGTCGTGACTGTCGCGGCGATACATGGCGGCCTGGACCCGGTGACCCTCGAGGTCATCCGGCACAAGCTCGACGGCATCGCGAACGAGATGGAGCTCACGCTGTTCCGCAGCGCCTTCTCGACCATCGTGAAGGAGGCGCTGGATGCTTCGGCGGCGCTGTTCACGGTGCAGGGCGAAACCCTGGCGCAGGCGATCGCGGTGCCGAATCATCTGCTAACGCTCGTTCCCATGCTGAAGGCTCTGTTGCGCGACCATCCGCTCGAGACGATGGTCGACGGCGACCTCTACATCCTGAACGATCCCTACGCGGCGGGCGGCACCCACATCCCCGACATCGCGGTGGTAATGCCGATCTTCCATCGCGGCCGGCCGATCGCCTTCTCCACTGCGCTCACCCACCATCAGGACGTCGGCGGCATCGCCCCGGGATCGACACCGACGAATGCGACCGAGATTTTTCAGGAAGGGCTGCGAATCCCACCCCTGCGCCTGCGTCGCAATGGACAGCTCGACCCGACGCTGATCGCGCTGCTCCGCCAGAATGTGCGACTGCCGGATATCTTCATGGGTGACCTCAACGCCCAGATCGCCTGCTGCACGATCGGTGCCCGGCGCCTCAGCGAGCTGGCGGAAACCTATGGTGACAACCAGCTCCTGTCGCTTTTCGCCGCTCTCCTGGATCACTCCGAGGCACTGACCCGGCGGGCGATCGCGAGCATCCCGGACGGCACATACCGTTATGTCGAGTGGCTCGACAATGACGGTGTCGACCTGGAGAAGCCGGTGCGGATCGAAGTCGCGGTGACGGTCAGCGGCGAGGAGATGCGGTTCGACTTCACGGGAACCAGCCCGCAGGTCCGCGGGCCGATCAATGCGCCGACTTCCGGCTCCTATGCTGCTGCCGGCTTTGCGTTGCGCGGCGTGACTGACCCCGACAGCATGGTTCCGACCAATGGCGGCTGCTTCCGGCCGCTCTCGTTCCACCTGCCGGAGGGCAGCCTGGTCAACCCGCGCGAACCCGCGCCACTCGGCTGCCGCGCGCTCACTGTGAAGCGGCTCGCGGGCTGCATTCTCGGCGCGCTGCGGCAGGCGGCACCCGATCGCGTGCCCGCCGACGGCGGCGACGAGCTGATGATCCTCCATATGGGCGGGCAGCGGGAGGACGGCAGCCGCTTCGTCACCTCGCAGCTCCTGGCGAGCGGCACTGGCGCCAGCCGATCCGGCGACGGTACCGACGTGATCGAGACCAACATCTCCAACTGCATGAACGTGCCGGCCGAGGCGATCATGATGGAAGCGCCGATCCGGGTGCACTCGCTGATGCTCGCGCCAGACTCGGGCGGCGCCGGCCGTTGGCGCGGCGGGCTCGGATGTGTGCAGGAGTACGAGGTGCTGGACGGCGAGATCACCGCGACCTATCGCGGCGAGCGTCACTTCCACTCCGCGGCGGGCAGCGAAGGTGGCGGTGCCGGCGCGCGCGCCTGGGCAGTCATCCGGCGCGCCGGGGGACGTGAGGAGCCGATCGAGTCCAAGCGGGTGATGCGGCTTGGCAAGGGCGACCGACTCTGTCTCGCGACCGCCGGTGGCGGCGGCCTGGGCGATCCCGCGCTGCGACCGCGCGATTTGGTAGCGGAGGATATGCGCAACGGCAAGGTCAGCACCGAGACGGCACGGACGCAATATCGGTTCTTCGGCGGCTAGACAGATCTTCGGGTGAAGGAGAAGGGCGTGAGCGAGGCGGCGGTGGACATTGCTTTCGATCCGATCACCCTCGAGGTGGTGCGCAACAAGCTCGACGGCATTGCGAACGAGATGGAGATGGTGCTGGTGCGCAGCGCCTTCTCGACCATCGTCAAGGAGGGGCTCGACGCCTCGGCGAGCCTCTTCACTGTGCACGGCGAGACGCTGGCACAGGCGATTGCAACGCCGATTCATCTCGCGACCCTGATCCCGATGGTTCGCCAGATGCTCAGCACCTATCCGCTCTCCGAGATGAAAGAAGGCGACATCTACATCCTGAACGACGCCTATCTCGGCGGCACGCATCTGCCCGATATCGCGATCATGATGCCGATCTTCTACCGCGGGCGTCCGATCGCGATCAGCGCGGCGATGACGCACCATCAGGATGTCGGTGGCATGACGCCCGGCTCCACGCCGACGAACGCGACCGAGCTGTTTCAGGAGGGGATCCGCATCCCGCTCCTGAAGTTCCGCGACGCCGGTGTGTGGAACGATACGTTGATCCGCATGCTGCGGCTCAACGTGCGCCTGCCCGAGGTGCTGATGGGCGACATCAACGCCCAGGTGGCAGCCTGCTCGATCGGCGCCCGGCGCCTAGAGGAGCTGGCCGAGAACTATGGCGACAATCACCTCATGTCGCTGTTCGACGAGCTGTTGGACCGTTCCGAGCTGATGACGCGGCAGGCGTTGCGCGCGCTGCCCGAGGGCACCTACCGCTATGTCGACTATCTCGACAATGACGGGGTCGATCTCGACCGTTTGGTGCGCATCGAGGTCGCGGTGACCGTGAAGGGCGGCACCATCGCCTGCGACTTCACCGGCACCGACCCGCAACTTCGTGGCCCGTTCAACGCTGTTCCGTCCGGGTCGTTCGCGGCGGCATGCTTCGCCGTCCGCGCGGTGACCGATCCAGAGAACCGGATTCCCAATAACGGCGGTTGCTTCCGCGCAATCTCGCTGTCGCTGCCTGAGGGCAGCCTGGTCAACCCGCGCGAACCTGCGCCGGTCGGCTGCCGCACATCGACGATCAAGCGGGTGTGCAGCACCATCCTCGGAGCGCTGCGAGAGGCGGCCCCCGATCGCGTACCCGCCGATCCCGCGGGCATCATGCTGATCATTCATTTCGGGGGCCGACGCGCCGACCAAAGCTCGTTCGTCACTTCCCAACTGCTCGCGGCCGGCAGCGGTGCCAGCCGGCTCAGCGACGGCGTCGATTTCATTGAGACCGACACCAGCAACTGCATGAACGTCCCGGCCGAGGCGATCATGATGGAAGGTCCGATCCGCGTGCATCAGGTCGGGCTCTCCACCGATTCTGGCGGACCCGGCCGCCACCGCGGCGGCTTGGGCGGCCGCTTCGAGTACGAGGCGCTGGTGGACGACGTGACGCTCACCTTCCGTGGTGAGCGGCATGCATGCGCCGCTGCAGGAGCTGAGGAAGGCGGGGCCGGCGGGCGCTCTCGGGCATTCGTGCGTCGCCTGGACGGCTCTGAGGAGGTCATTCCGTCGAAGGTCGTCACCCGGCTCAACCGCGGCGACCGTCTCTATGTGGAGACGGGCGGCGGCGGCGGTCATGGCCGAGTGGCATTGCGCGATCCGGCTCGGATCGCCGAAGACGTACGTAATGGCAAGGTCAGTGCGGCAGCAGCCGCCGCGCTCTACGGTGTCGCCGAAGTGGTGCCGGCGTCATGAGCAACTGAGGAAGGAGGGACGTTCGATGAGAAGAATCCTGAAGTCCGTGCTCGGAGTAATGGCGGTGGCCGCGGGCCTCGGCACCATCCCAGACATACGGCCCGCAGCCGCAGAGGTTCAGTGGAAGATGCATGTCATCTTCGTCCCGGCCCGCGAGGAGACCAAGGCCTACCAGCGCTGGGCCGACCGAGTGAACGCCCGCACATCCGGCAAGCTCAAGATCACCGTCCATCCCGGCGGCGAACTGGGTGTGAAGGACGTCGACCTGATGCGAATCCTGCCTGCCGGCAACGTCGTGCAGGCGGCGGGCTTGGTCGCGAACTACCTCTCACGCGACGCACCGGAGATTGCCAATCTCCTGCCGCCCGGGATCATGCTGGACGAGCGTCGGTTCCCCGAGCTGCTGCCGATGCTCCATCAGATGTTCCAGAAGATCTACGACAAGCACGGCGTCAAGCTGCTGACGCTAATGATGGCGCCGAATCACACGATCGAAATCTTTTGCCGCCAGCCGGTCTCGACGCTGGAGCAGTTGCGGCGGGTGAAGCTGAGGGTCTGGGAGAAGGCGCAAGTCGATACCTTCTCCAAGCTCGGCGTTGCCGCATCGATCATCCCGCAAGCGGAGCTCTACATCGCGCTGCAGACCGGCGTGGTCGATTGCGCGACCTATCTCGCGGGGTTCGCGACCACCATCTCGCTGCAGGAGGTGGCACCACACTTCTCCTATATCACGCCCTACGCCTTGCATCCGCACTCGATCGTCCTCTCCAAGAAGGCGTTCGATGCTCTGCCGGCCGACGTGCAGAAGATCCTGCAGGAGGAGGGCGATCGCACACGGGCCGAGATGAACGACATGTTCACCAAGGGCGGCTGGGAGGAGGAGCAGGTCCAGAAGCTGACCGCGGTCGGTGGCAAACGGCTGCCGAACTTCCCCGACGCGGACCGCCGCGCCGTCTACGAGGCGGCCCGTCAGGCCGGACTCGAACTGGCGAAGCGGTCCGGTGCCGAAGCGGTGGCCAACTACGAGGCGATCATTGCGGCGATGGACAAGCTCCAATGAGCCGTGCACCGACCAGGAGGACAGCCAAATGATTCGCCCCGGGAACTCCGCCAGCAGCCGCGACGTCGCGAGCCTGTTACATCCCCAAACCAACTTCCGCGCTCACGAGCAGCAGGGCGCCTTCGTCGTGACGCGCGGCGAGGGAGTGCGCGTCTTCGACGAAAACGGCAAGGACTATATCGAGGGGATGGCCGGCTTGTGGTGCGCTTCGCTCGGCTTCAGCGAGCGCCGGCTGACCGAAGCGGCGACGCGGCAGATGAACGCGCTGCCCTACTACCACATCTACAACAGTAAGTCGCACGAGCCCGGGATCGAATTGGCCGAGCGGGTGCTGGCGCTGACGCCAGTGCCGATGTCAAAGGTGTTCTTCGCGAATTCCGGCTCGGAGGCGAACGACACCGTCGTCCGCCTTGTCTGGTACTACAACAATTCGCTCGGTCGGCCGAGGAAGAAGAAGATCGTCTCGCGCCAGAAAGCGTTCCACGGTTCGACCTTGATCGCTGGCAGCCTCACCGGGCTGCCGCACCTCCACAAGGACTTCGACCTGCCTCTCGGCGGCGTTGTCCATACCGACTGCCCGCATCACTACCGCTTCGGCCTGTCGGGCGAGAGCGAAGAGGATTTCGCGACCCGGCTCGCCGACAATCTCGAGAAGCTGATAGTCGCTGAGGGCGGCGCCGAGACCTGCGCCGCGTTCATCGCCGAGCCAGTGATGGGCGCAGGCGGCGTCATCGTGCCGCCGCGCGGCTATTTCGAGAAGGTGCAGCAGGTGCTGCGCAAGTACGACATGCTGATGATCGCCGACGAGGTGATTTGCGGCTTCGGCCGTACCGGGAACATGTTCGGGTCCGAGACCTTCAACATTCGGCCGGACATCATGGTCGTAGCGAAGGCGCTGTCCTCAGCCTATCTGCCGATCTCCGGCGTCATCGTCTCCGATCCGGTCTATCAGGTGCTCGCCGACAACTCTGCCCGTGTCGGCATGTTCGGACACGGCTTCACCTACTCGGCCCATCCGGTCGCGGCGGCGGTCGCCGTCGAGACCCTGCGCATCTATGAGGAGCGGGATATCATCGGCCACATCAGATCGGTGGCCCCACGCCTGCAGCAGGGGCTTCGCCGCTTCGCCGACCATCCACTGGTCGGCGAGGTCCGCGGCGTCGGGCTGGTCGGCGCGATCGAGGTCGTCCGCGACAAGGCGACGAAGGAGGCGTTCCGTGCGGAAGAGCGGGTCGGAGCCCAGATCGCCAAGGCCGCGGAGCAGCACGGACTGATCGTGCGGGCGATGGGTGATTCGATCGGCTTCTCTCCGCCGCTGATCATCACGGGCGGTGAGGTCGACGAGATGCTCGGCCGTTTCGACCGAGCGCTCAACGACGTCTGGTCCGAGATGGGACGCAAGGGCCTGAGGCCCGCCGCGTGAGGGTCGGTGCACGCAAGGCTAGTAGTACGGTCGCGCGAGGGGCGCGGCAGCCGGTCCGGCTCGCCGGATCGGCCTTGGCGCGGT
>JBFXAZ010000148.1:0-11385 GCA_050183765.1 Reyranellaceae bacterium
CGGTGCTGTCGACATGGCCGC
The DNA here is from genome assembly GCA_050183765.1 of Reyranellaceae bacterium. Classification (GTDB taxonomy): domain Bacteria; phylum Pseudomonadota; class Alphaproteobacteria; order Reyranellales; family Reyranellaceae; genus JAFAZJ01. The sequence goes on from JBFXAZ010000148.1 coordinate 22, forward strand.
CGTCATCGCCGGCCCGGCCGGCGCCGAGGTGGTCGTGCTGCATGTCATGCGACACGCCGGCAGCGGCCGCGTGCCGGCAGAACTGCGCGCGCTGGGCCGCGTCGAGCATATCGAGGTGACCGAGCACGAGATGCTCGAGCGGGTGGCCCAGCAGATCGTCGATGCGGCCGCCAAACGGCTGCGCGCGCGCGGACTGACAAAAGTCGCCACCCGGATCGCGGTGGGCGATCCGGCTGCCGTGGTCGTCGAAACGGCCCGCGAGTCGAAAGCCGACCTGATCGTGATCGGCCGGCGCGGGCTGGGCGGCATCGGCAGCACGCTGCTGGGCAGCGTGTCGTTGAAGGTCAGCCAGATCGCCGACACGCCGGTGCTGACCGTCAAGTGACAACGGCGCGCGCTCGACGATCACGTCCGCGTCGCGCCGGCATCTTGCGAATCGCAGCCTGATATCGAGGAAGGACTGCCGATGCGACGGGACCGCTCAACTCGGCCCCGTCGACATCGAGCCGCATCGTGCGCCTCGGCGAGCGGCGAAACCTATGCCGCGGCCTTGACCTCGATGGTCTTGGCCGGCTTCTGCGCCTCGGGCTTCTTGGGCAGCACCACCGTCAGCACGCCCTTGTTCAGCTTGGCATCGATCTTGTCGGTGTCGACGCCGGGCGGCAATGCGAAGCGCCGCTGGAAGGAGCCGAACTCGCGCTCGGTGAGGTGATAGTCCTTCTTCTTCTCCTCCTTCTCCGACTTGCGCTCGCCCTTGATGCACAACGAGCCGTTCTCGACCTTCACCTCGATGTCCTTCTCGTCGAAGCCCGGCAGGTCGGCGGTCACCTCGTAGGCGCTGTCCTTCTCGGCGATGTCGATCGCCGTCGACAGGCCGGTCTGCAGCTCGCGGCGGAACACCGGCTCCATGTCGAAGGCCGGACGGCGGAAGGGCGAGCGCCAGAAATCATTGCCGAAATCGTCGAACAAGCGATCGATCTCGCGGCGCAGGGACTCGAAGGGACGCAGCACCTGCGGCACCGCCGTCTCGGACTGGGTCTTGGTCTCGGTCTTCACGGGAACCTTGGCAGATTCAGTCATGGCCAATCCTCCTGTTAAAGGAGGCCCATCCATAGCGCCGCCGGCGCGGGCGACATTGATCGGCGTCAATCGCGTCCAGTAGCGGCACGAGGAAATCAACAAGTGACTGCTCTCTCTCGGCTCGAATACTTGCAGCGATCTGACGCCATATTTGACGGCAAAATCCATTGCTTGGCGCAGGGCTTGGCCGGAATATTGAAGTCGGGCCAATTGCGGGGGCCTTCATGTCACCGATGGACGTTTTCATCGCCGAAGGAAATCTCGAGATCTACCTTTCGCATCTGCACGCGACCTGGAACCCCGAGCAGCGTGAATCGCTGCTGCGGCTCGTGGCCGAGCAGCTCGACCAGATGGCCTTCGCACGCGAGCATCTCGAGAATGCCCAGCGACGAGTCACCGACGGCCGCGACCGCGTGAGCAGGCAGCGCGAGCTCGTCGCGACACTCGAACCCGACGCGCAGCAGGCCGCCGTGGCCGCCTTCATGCTTCAGACGCTGGAGCAGACGCAGACGATGCTCGAGCGGCATCTGCGGCGGCTGCAACAGGATCAGGCGACCGGCTGAGCCCGGCGACGCGCTGCCGCGCTGGCCTTGACGCCGTTGACCTGCGTCAAGGTCGCCGCGCGGTTGCCGCGCTATCAGGATGCACGCGCCGAAGTGAGCGGAATTCTCCCGCATGATCACCTGCGACGCACGGAGGCGGTCCCGCCAGTCTTGAACGGGACCGCCTTCGCATGGCTGCTTGATCGCGTCGCCTTGCGCCAGATCAATGTCGCGGAGCGCCCGGCTGCCTAATTTTCATCGATGCCCGCGTTCGACTACACCTGCACGCAAGGCCCGCGTCGGCTGTCGATGGCGTTGTCGGACGACGACCCCTTCTGGTCGCGCGGCAAGACGATGGTGCTGTGCCCGGGATGCCGCAACCTGCACATCGTCAGCGGCCCCGACAGGACCATCGAGCAGACGATGGAGGCGACGGTCGAGAACGTCCGCCGGCTGCGGCGCGCCCACGACCTGTGAGCGCCCCCCCCTGTGAACGCCGTCGCCGTGGCTATTTCTGCACGACCTCGAACAGCGCGTTGCGCAGCAGCTCCTCGGCGCGGATGACGGCGGCGTTGTCCTTGAACTCGCCCGCGGTCGACAGGTAGTACACGCCGCCCTTGAACGGCATCAGGATCACGCGCATCACCGAGCCGGACGCGCCGCTGATGCACGACGTGTGCACGCGCCGCACGCTGGCCGAGCGCACGTCGGGCGCCATCTCGGCCTTGAACGCGGTGTTGCACTCCTGACCGAGCCCGCCGATCAACGCGCCGGCGATGCGCGGCACGGCGTCCTCGGTCACGCCGGGAAACATGTGCAGCAGGCCGAAGGCGCCCTCGGTGCGCCAGACGACGGCGGCCTTCAGCGCCATCACCTTGGGATCCAGCGCCTTCTGCTCCTCGTCGTTGAGGATGCGGAAGCCGGGCATGCGGGTCAGCAGGTTCGCGGCCAGGCGGATGGCCTCGACGCGCTGCTCGGGCGTGAGCGCCGGCAGGGTCTGCGCCGCGCCCGCGGCGGTCGACGGCGCCGGCTTGTCGGGCGCCGGGGCGTCGGCGGGCTTGCGCTTGAACGGATCGTTGTCCTTCGCCTGGTCCTGCGCCGCCTGGCAGCGCAGCAGCTCGTCGCCGGCCACCTGGGTGCCGCTCAGCACGTAGCTCGCCAGGCGGCGGCCTTCGTAGATCACGGTGAGCTGGCTGCCGCGCTGGAAGTCCTGGAGGAAGCGGCGCCCCTGCTCCTCGTCCTCGAAGTCGCGGCCGAGGACCACCGAGGCGCCGTTGGGCCGCATCCAGGAGTTCATCACGCCGGGATGCTGCCGATCGTCGATCTGCACGATCATCGGATAGGTCTTGCCGACTTCGAGCGAGCGCCAGGCCTGGTGCGTCAGCCCCATCCCGAGCTGGTGGCTCTTGTTGTAGCCGACATAGATCTCGGGGCCGCTCGCCTGCGAGCTGAGATAGCAATAGTGCTGGCTGCGCACGACCCAGACCGCCCAGGGTCCGAAGCCGCGCCACAAATTGGCGACCAAAGCGGGTTTGGACTCCTGCGCCAGCGCCGGCGAGACGAGCGTGGATACCGCCAGGACCAACAAAGCCGCGAACCGCACGATGCCGCCTCCTCCGACGAGGCGATCATGGTGCGGCCAAAAGCGGACGTGCACAACGGCGCCGGTGCGTGCCCCGAACTTGACGCAGGTCAATGCCGTGCCCGCCGGCAGGGCCTATCTGAACAATCGGTACGGAGGTGGTGACGCGGAATTACCCGCGGCATCGCATCCACTGCCGGAGGCGGCCCTGCCCCCAACGCAGGGCCGTCCTTCCGCCCTTCCTTTCGTGCAACCTGTGCCGCCGCTCAGCGCACGCCGTAGCGCGCCATCTGCGCGGCGATGTCGCCCTGGATCGCCGTGGCCGCGGCGATGTCCGCCGCGCCGCCCGCGGCGTTGCCCTTGCGCCGCCACGCGACGCCGCGGCCATAGAGCGCGCTGGCAGAGCGCGCGTCCAGGGCGATCGCCGCGTTGTAGTCGGCGATCGCGGCGTCGAGCCGGCCGGCCTTGAGGTGCACGAAGCCGCGGTTGTCGAGCGCGATCGCATCGCCCGGCCGCAGGCGCAGCGATTGCTCGCAGTCGGCCAGCGCCTCGACCAGCCGGCCCAGCACGGCGCGCGCCCAGCAGCGGTTGCTCAGCGCATCGGCGTAGGACGGGTTCAGCCGGATCGCCTGGTCGTAGTCCTGGATCGCGCGCTGGTAGTCGCCCTTCTCGGCATAGACGCTGCCGCGCGCGACGAAGGCGCGGCCATAGGCCGGGTTGCGGCGGATGGCCTGGTCGTAGTCCTGGATCGCGCGGTCGTACTGGCGCTTGTCGGCGTAGGCGCTGCCCCTGTTGTAGTAGGCGTCCTGGTCGGCCGGGTTGAGGCGCAGCGCCTGGTCGTAGTCCTGGATCGCCCGGTCGGGCTGGCCCTTGGCGGCGTAGGCGGCGCCGCGATTGTTGTAGGCGGCGGCGTAGTTCGCGCTCAGCCTGATGGCCTGGTCGTAGTCCTGGATCGCCCGGTCGAGCTGGCCCAGCTCGGTGTAGGCGTTGGCGCGGTTGTTGTAGGCGGCCGCCCGGTTGGCGGCGTTCTCGCGACCGGCCTGGATGACCGCCGTGCAGGCGCCGATCCGCAGGTTCGCCGCGACGCTCGAGCCGGCCGCGCACGATGCCCGTTGCTGCCGCTCGCTCTGCGCGAGCGCCTCGCCGCCCGCAAAGGCGGCGAGCACCGCGAGCGCCAGCGCCATCGTTCGCATCATGCCGTCATCCCCCACCCTGTTGCCCGCGCCATTGCATCGTGCGCGCGGCCGGGGGTCAAGCGACGGGGCGAGCGCGGCTCGGCCGATATCCAGTGGCATCTCGTCATTGCTGTTGCCGATCGCGTCGAACCACGCGCGTGGCCCGCATCTTCTGCCGGGCGAGGATGCCGGTGCGCAACCGCTCGAAGAGGCGGGGCGGCAGCATGCCGTAGTCGTATCGGCCGGGTCGCCCGGGAATCGCCCGCAGATCGTAACCCGGCCAGGCGAACCGGTTCAGCTCGTCGAGACGCGGCCAGTGCCGACCGCCATCGAGGCCCAGGCTCCTTCAGGTCGCGGGAGGGATCGCGATCGAGCGGCAGGATCGCGCGGCGGCCGGTGCGTGATGGGCGCGACGATGGTCTGGATGTCGCCGTTCGGATCGCGGCGCACGGCGACGACGATCGCGCAGGGGCGATCCCTGGCACCTTCCTCCGCTCCTTCGGCGTGCTCGCCGCTCCACAGGAAGCTGTAGCGGATCACCAGGCCCGGCTTCGGGGCCGGCAGGCTCATTCAGGCTCCTTGCCGTACGCCGCCGCCTCGATCGCCGCGACGACGTCGTCGGGCAACGCGCCGACAAGCAGCGACTGCCGCTCCCGGCGCTTGAGCCGCTCGTAGTGCGCCGCCTCGCTGGCCGAGAGATAGGCGCCGATCACCCGCCCGTGGCTGGTCACCCGGATGACCTTCGCCTCGATCGCCTCGTCCCTGTAGCGCGCGAAGTTGCGCGAGAACTCGGTCGCCGGCACGCCGCGTGTGACCGCCATGAATGGGCCTCCTCTGTGGCTACGTAGAATACGTAGTTTACGCAATTTCCACAGGGGAGGATCGGGGGCGCCTCAGCCGATATCCGGCGGCAGGTCGAGCTCGCCGAGCTTGGGGAAGGTGGTCGGGTTGCGCTCGCTGTATTCGTCGATGTCGCCGGGATTGGTCATCGACGGGTAGTAGCGGCTGACGGTGAGCTCCTGGCTCTCGAAGGCATCCTCGACCAGCTCGCTGCAGAAATACGTGCGCTTCGAGCCGACGCCTTGCTTGACCTTGTTGGCGCCCCAGCGCGCCAGATGCAGCCAGGGTTGCGCCGGCGCGCTCAGCACCGAGACCAGGCCCGAGCCGCCGAACACGCCGCCATAGGCATAGGAGCCGCCGACCTTGGAGATCGCGTAGTCGACGATCTTCTGCGCCTGGTCGCCCGACAGCGTCTTGAGACGGAAGGCGCTCGCCAGCCGGGCGTCGGCCAGCGCCAGCTTGATCGAGCGATGCACCACGCCGTTGCCCACCGCCTCGACCACGTTGCCCTTGCCGGCATAGATCATGGCGTGGCTGTAGGAGGCGATCGTGCCGGCCTTGATCGCCTTCGACACCGCGGCCGACGTGGTCGACAGAACGACGTCGGCCAACTGCAATTCGCTGGCTTTCATGATGTCCCCCCGGAAGCGCCGCCAAGGATAGGCGCGGCAAAACCGGCGAGTCCACACTCGACTTCGCCATCGAATCGCAACACTCGACGGGGAGCCGATCCGTTCAAAATGGATGCATCCGCTGCAGGCGTTTGATCGAGATCATAGTCCGCGACACCTACAGGCGGTTGTCTACAGGGCGAGTGAAATCAATTCCCGGGATCATCACGGGAAATAGCCGGGAGGCGCTCTTGCTGCTTTCGACACGCACCGCCGCAGGGCGCGCGCCGACCAGGCCGGCAAGCCTGCTCGCGCCCCTGCGGGCCGGGCTGGACCGGCTGAACATACCGTTGCGCTTCCGGCTGATCCTGCTGGTCGTCGCCTGCCTGACGCCGCTGCTGGGCCTGGGGTTGCTGGAGCTTCACCACGACTATCGGAAGAACGTGCAGGACACCGCCGAAGCCAACCTGCGCCATGCCCGCAGCATCGCCGCGGTCGTCGACAACGAGTTCCAGCGCCACGCCACCGCCGTGCAGGTGCTGGCGCGCACGCCGCTGCTGCGCCACGGCAATCTCGACGGCTTCCGCCGCCTGGCCGAGGCGACGATCGCCGAGCAGTTTCCCGGCGCCACCATCTCGCTGCAGCTGCCCGATGGCCGCCAGTTGCTGAACACCGCCGCACCGTGGTCGTGGGAGCTGCCGTCGCGCGGCGATCTGTCGTCGATCGACCGCATGATGCGCACCGGCCGGCCGGCGGTGGCCGACATCCGATTCGACCCGATCCTGCAGCGTCCCGTGCTGTCGATCGATGTGCCGGTGCGCGACGACGCCGGCAACATCACGGCCGTGCTCGCCATCATCCCGGCGAGCGAGGCGCTGAACGAGCTGATCGGCCGTCACCGGCCGCCCGACCAGTGGACGGTGAGCGTCTTCGACCGCAACGGCCTCGCCGCGGCACGCGTGCCGGCCGACGGCGTCGCGCCGCCGCGCGAGGCCGGCCCGGCACTGCTGCAGGCGCTGCTCAACCAGTCCCGCGGCGTGCTCGAGACGACAGCGCCGGACGGCGCCGCGCTGCTGACCGTCTTCGCGCGCAGCGAGACGTTCGGCTGGCCCGTCGCGATCGCCGTGCCGCAGGCGGTGCTGGCCGGCCCCGCCCTCGCCGACGCGCGCGACGCAGCCCTGATCGGCGCCTTCTGCGTGGCGCTCAGCGTCGCGCTGGCCCTGCTGGTGGCGCGCTGGATCGCGCAGCCTTTCGCCGCGCTGCGCCGGATGGCGAACGCCTACGAGCAGGACGTGCCCTACACGCCGCGGCGCACCGGCCTGCCCGAGGCCGACCATGTCGCCCTGGCGTTCCGTCTCGCCCAGCAGCGTCGCCGGCTCAGCGATCAGCGCTATCGCACCCTGTTCGACACCAACCCGCTGTCGATGTGCGTCTTCGATCTCGAAAGCCTGCGCTTCCTGAACGTCAACGACACCATGGTGGCGCAGTACGGCTGGTCGCGGCCGCAATTCCTCGACATGACGGTGTTCGACGTCCACCCGCCGGAGGCGCACGACGTCCTGCGCCGCGTGATCGCCGAGCGCCGGCGCGACTACACGATCGCGCAGTGGCGCCGCGACGGCACGCGCTTCGATGCCGAGACCATCGTGCGCACCATCGACCTTGCAGGCCGCAAGGTCGGCATGGCCATCGCCCGCGACGTGACGCGCGAGCGACTGATGCGCGACCAGCTGCGCGAGGCCATCCAGGCCTTCCCCGGCGCCTTCCGCATCTACGATCGCGAGGAGCGCCTGGTGCTGAAGAACGACAGGAGCTGGATGCCCGACGACCGGCCGGCCACCGTCTGGGTGGGTGACACGATCGAGCAGACGGTGCGCGTCGCCGCCGCCATCGAGGCCACCGAGGATTCGATCGGCCGGCCCGAGGCGTGGGTGCGCGAGCGCCTGGCGCAGTTCCGGCGCGCCGATGCCAATTGCGAGGTCAGGACGCGCGACGGCCGCTGGCACCAGCTTCTGGAACGCCGCACCGCCGACGGCGGCACGATCAGCGTGCGGCTCGACATCACCGAGCGCAAGGCGATCGAGGCGCAGCTGCGCCAGGCGCAGAAGATGGAGACCATCGGCCAGCTCGCCGGCGGCGTGGCGCACGACTTCAACAACTCGCTGGCCGTGATCATGGCCAGCCTCGAGAACCTGCTCGACGTCGAGCCGGAAACGTCCGAGGCGCGCGGCTGCGCCGAGACGGCGCTGAAGGCCACCGAGCAGGCCGCTTCGCTGACGCGCCGGCTGCTGGCCTTCGCGCGCCGCCAGGACCTGGCCCCGGTGGAGATCGACGCCGGCGCCGCGGTGCGCGACCTGCACAAGATCCTGCGCTCCTCGGTGCCGCGCGCCATCGACGTCGCGGTCGAGGCCGATGCCGGGCCGACGCCCTGCGTGCTCGACCGCACGCAGCTCGAGACCGCGGTGATGAACATGGTGGTCAACGCCCGCGACGCCATCGACGGCCGCACCGGCCACATCACCGTGACGGTCGAGCAGCGCCGCTACGACGCGGCGCAGGCCGCGCAGCGTCCCGGCACGCGCGAAGGCGACTGGGTCGTGGTCTCGGTGCGCGACGACGGCCCCGGCATGACGCCGCAGATCCAGGCGCGCATCTTCGAGCCGTTCTTCACCACCAAGGGCGCCGGCAAGGGAACCGGCCTTGGCCTGAGCCAGATCCACGGCTTCGTGGCGCAGTCGCGCGGCTTCGTGCAGGTGTGCTCGGCGCCCGGCGAAGGCACCTGCATCGCCCTGCACTTCCCGGCGAAGGCGCCGGTGGACGACGCGCCGCGGGCAGAGGCGGCGCTGGCGTAGCGCCTTCGCCCTCCCGCTTCCCGCAGGCGCGACGAGGATGCCGAACCGACCACGGATGACATCGCCGGGGGCGGTCCTCATAATGACGCGTCCGGGCCCTTTGCGGAGACACGCCATGGCGGCTCAGCTGCACACGCTCAAGGTCGGCAGGCTGGCCGACGCCTCGCGGCTCGAATTCGGCCCGCTGGCCTTCTACCATCCGCTGGTCGCCGACGGCGATACGCCGGTGCGCACCGGCATCCAGACCTCGGCGCCGGGCTATGTCGCGCCGATGCACTGGCATCCCTATGTCGAGCTGCTGTTCATCATCGAGGGCGAGGCCGATGTCTGGCTGCAGGGCGGCGAAGCCGATCCGGTGCGTCTGACGGCGGGCGATTGCGTCGCCCTGCCGGCCGACATCCCGCACAGCTTCAGCACAGTCGGCGACAGGCCGATGCGGCTGCTCGGCATCCATGCCAACGCCGAACGCGTCTCGACCTATGTCGACGGCCGCAAGGTCGTCGGCGGCTATCCGGTCGTGGAGCAAGCGGCCGCGCCCTGAGTTCCCCACATCGCGCGCGGGCACCCGGGGCGGCTCGACTCAGGGTCGAGCCGGCGCCTCAGCCGAAGATGTCGGGCATCCGCCGATACTTCGGAAGCATGTGGGGCTTGACCGTGCGGGGCGGCAGCCGGAAAGCGGATTCCCGCAGCACGACCACCGGGTCCGAGGCTTCGAGCCACCCGCGGCGCTCGAACGCCCTGAAGGCGGCGGCGACCGCCCTCGAGTCGCAACCCCGCTGATGCATGCGCAACTCGAAGTCGTTGCGCCGCATGAAGCGGGAACCGGATTCCACCATCACTTCGAGAGCGATCATGGCGTTGCTGGAAAGTGCGCGTCCCATGGAGCCATAACGCAGCTGTGGCGGAATGGTGGCATCGTCACGTCAACGGTGAGCGCGCACATATGCGCACACGCACCGCGCGGCACCCCCTTGCATCGGCGCGACGTCGCTATTTGCCCTGAAGATTCGCGGGTAACAGCCCTGGCCGACCGGGCGGCCCATGGTGTCGACAGCTGCAGGCGGACCTTCGGATGGTCGACGCCTCGCAGACCGGGACGAGCGTTCTGCGCTCGGCCCGGCGGCGCGGATCGACTGCCGTCCGCGCATGACCAGCATCGACGACACATGGAGTGGTGAGAATGCCGGACGTGAACATGGGCGGCCGCATCAAGGACCGCGTTCGCGAGTTCTTCCAGAAGGGCTACAAGAGCAGCAACAAGCTCTATGCCATCGCGACGGATGGCTCCGTCGATCTGGCGCTGTGGAATACGATCCAGCTGAAGGCTGCGACGCGTTGGAACGACGCCCTGGCTTCGCGGGCTTTGCGCCTCGGCTACGCCGCCTCGTATTACGATCTGGCGCAAGCCCTGGTCCGGGTGCCGATGGAAGACCGCGCCGGGAACTGCGGAGAGCAGGCCGCGCTGGCGGCCTGGTTCCTGCTCAAATCGGAATTTCTCCGCCGCAACCGGATCTACACCGTCGAGATCACCCATCCGGGCGATCACGCGCTTTGCCTGGTGTCGCAAGCGCCGATCCCCGAGGCAGGGCGGACCTTCGCCAGCGTCGGGCAGTTCGTGCGATCCTCCGTCGCCCGCAGCTACCTCGTCATCGATCCGTGGCTGAACACCTGCTGCAGCGCCGACCAGTATCTGCTCATGGGCGGGCAGAAGCTCGACAAGTGGCAGGCCGACGGCAAGCGGGTCTCCTGGCACGCGGGCAGCCAGGGACCCGGCTGGTATCCGCCGGGCGGCGAATACAAGAACGCCTTCGCGCTCGCGCCGCTGGAAATTCATCCGTTCTAGGGTCGGCTTGGCAGCGCGCATCGGCGGCGGGCGGATCCGCGACATGACGTATGATCGGGCCGTCCCGACATTCCTCGAGGGCTCCGGCGCCTGCCGCTCCTGGCCGGGCCCTCTCCACGGACGAACCTTGCCGCCCTCGGCAGCCGCGACAACAATCCGCCGTTACAGGCCACATGGTCCGCCATAGACGAGGCGGACGATCGCCGCTCAACGGTGACGGTCGCAGGAGCGCGTGGTGGATTCGCAGGATCGGCAGGACAGGCGCATGACGCCTTTCTGGGGAAGCAATCTCTACACCGGCACGCTGACGTGGCTGCTGTGGCTCGCGGCGTTCGCCTCGGCCGGCGGCATCGTCGCCTGGCTGGTCGAGCGTCGCTGACTCGCCTCACGTTCGCGCGGACGGTCTCAGACTTCGCCAACACGATCGAGGCGAACCCGTCGAAGCCCTGTCAACGCGGCGCGCGCAAGAAGGCGATCGGTCTGGAATGGCCGACGACACCGCGGGTGATTGACGGCATCGCGGGCCGCGGGCAACGTCCGCGTCCTCGTTCGGATGACTGCCGCCGATGTGGACGAACCTACAAGCCCACCTGACACGATCGCTGGACCCGAAGGTGTTCACGCCAGCGGCGACAGCTTCAGAGCTGGAAGATGCGGTGCGACCGCATGTCATCGCCTGGGTCGGCGAACGCATCAGGGCGAACTACACTCCGACGGGCATCCGGCTGCGGCTGATCGCTGAACTTGCCGCCGCCAGGCCGATCTACTTCGCCTATCAATATATCGATGACTCCATTGTTCCCCGGAGCCTGATGCCCTTGATCAGATGGTTCAGCATC
>JBFXAZ010000149.1:0-11270 GCA_050183765.1 Reyranellaceae bacterium
AACCCCAGCTTCTCGTCCGACACGCTCTGCGCCTTCCATGGCATCGGCAAAGGCCCTCCTTTGCCCCATGGAAACTGTCAGGCATCTATCCGGTCTACTCTGTCAGGCATCTATCCGGTTCGTACCGCCAGGTGGCGCACCGCCGCCCTGCGCAACCCGAGACTCCCCCTCACCCCGACCCTCTCCCCGCGCGCGGGGAGAGGGAGAGAAGAGCATGAGCAGTAGTTCGACCCGCCTCGCCGTCGACATCGGCGGCACCTTCACCGACCTCGTCCTCGATCGCGACGGCACGTCGCTGTCGGCCAAGGTGCTGACCACGCACGACGCGCCGGAGCGCGGCGTGCTCGACGGCACGGAGCTGGTGCTGAAGCAGGCCGGGCTGAAGCCGACGGACCTCGACCTGATCATCCACGGCACGACGCTGATCACCAACGCGCTGATCGAGCGCAAGGGCGCGCGCACGGCGCTGGTGACCACCGAGGGCTTCCGCGACTCGCTGGAGATCGCCTACGAGCATCGCTTCGAGCAGTACGACATCTACATGGAGCGGCCCGAGCCGCTGGTGCCGCGCCCGCTGCGCTTCGAGATCGCCGAGCGCGTCGCGGCGGATGGCACGGTGCTGCTGGCGATGGACGAAGCCACCGTCGAGCGTCTCGCCGACCACCTCGTCGCCCAGAGCATCGAAGCGGTCGCGATCTGCTTCCTGCACGCCTACCAGAATGACGCGCACGAGCGGCGCGCGCGCGAGATCATCGCCAGAAAGATCCCCGAGGCGGTGATCGCGATCTCCAGCGAGGTCTGCCCGGAGATCCGCGAGTACGAGCGCGCCTCGACCACGGTCGCCAACGCCTATGTGCTGCCGGTGGTCGAGAGCTACCTGCGCCGCCTCGAGCAGGGCTTCCGCAATCTCGGCGCGAGCGCGCCGCTCTTGATGATCATGTCCTCTGGCGGCATCACCACGATCGAGACCGCGCGCCGCTTCCCGGTGCGGCTGGCCGAGTCGGGGCCGGCGGGCGGCGTGGTCATGGCCCTGGGCGTGGCGGCGCAGAACGGCATCGACAAGGCGCTGAGCTTCGACATGGGCGGCACCACGGCCAAGATCACGCTGATCGACGATTTGCGCCCGCAATACAGCAGGCACTTCGAGGTGGCGCGCGCCGCGCGCTTCGTGAAGGGCAGCGGCATGCCGGTGCGCATCCCCGTGATCGACATGGTCGAGATCGGCGCCGGCGGCGGCTCGATCGCGCGCACCGACGCGCTGGGCCGCATCACCGTCGGGCCCGACAGCGCCGGCTCGGTGCCCGGCCCCGCCTCCTACGGCCGCGGCGGCACCTTGCCCACGGTCACCGACGCCGACCTCCTGCTGGGCTGGCTCGATCCGCAGCGCTTCGCCGGCGGCCACATCGACCTGACGCCGGCGGCCGCGGAGGCAGCCGTCGAATCCTTCGTCGGCAACAAGATCGGGCTGGAGCGCACGCGCGCCGCCTACGGCATCACCGAGCTGGTGACCGAGACGATGGCCAGCGCGGCCCGCGTGCACGCAGTCGAGAACGGCAAGGACATGGTCGGCCGCACCCTGATCGCCTTCGGCGGTGCCGCGCCGCTGCACGCCGCGCGCCTGGCGCAGAAGCTCGGCGTCAGCCGCGTGGTGATCCCGGTCGGCGCCGGCGTCGGCTCGGCCTACGGCTTCCTGCAGGCGCCGATCTCCTACGAAGTCGTGCGCTCGCGCCTGGTGTCGCTCGCCGCCTACGATGCGGCCTTCGTCGCCGGCCTGTTCGCCGAGATGCGCGCCGAAGCCGAAAGCGTCGTGCGGCTGGGCGCGCCCAATGCAGCGCTGCAGGAGGAGCGCACCGCCTACATGCGCTATCGCGGCCAGGGCCACGAGGTGCGCGTGCCGATCGTCGACACATCGTCCGAGACGCTGCGAGCCGGCTTCGAGGACGTCTACCGCGCGCTCTACGGCCGCATCATCCCGAAGCTCGAGGTCGAGGTGGTGAGCTGGACGCTCTCGCTCAGCGAAGCGCGCAGCCTGCCGGCGCGCGAGCCCGCCGTCGCCACGAAGCCGGCGCCCGCACGCAACGGCACGCGCAACCTGATCGATCCGGTGAGCGGCCAGCCCGTCGATGCGGCCATCTACGCCCGCGACACGCTGCAGCCCGGCGCGCCGGTGCAGGGTCCCGCGATCATCGCCGAGGCCGAGACCTCGACCCTGATCCCGCAAGGCTTCACCGCCGCGCTCAACGCCGCGGGCCACGTGGTCATCGAAAGGAACGCGACATGAGCGCGACTTCTCCTTCTCCCCGCGCAGGCGGGGAGAAGGTGCCGAGCGTCAGCGAGGCGGATGAGGGGCTTCCTCGTCCGACAACGCGCGTTGCCGGCATCGCGGCATCGCAAAGCCCCTCATCCGCCCTTCGGGCACCTTCTCCCCGCCTGCGCGGGGAGAAGGAGATTCTCGGGAGCTAACCCATGAGAAACAGTCTGGGCGAGATCGAGAGCCAGGTGCTGTGGAACCGTCTGATCTCCGTCGTCGAGGAGCAGGCGCTGACCCTGGTGCGCACCGCCTTCAGCACCGCGGCGCGCGAGGCCGGCGACATCTCGGCCGGCGTCTTCGACCGCCAGGGCCGCATGGTGGCGCAGGCCGTCACCGGCACGCCGGGCCACGTCAACACCATGGCGCGCGCGGTGCGCCACTTCCTCGACGCCTTCCCGATCGAGACGCTGAAAGCCGGCGACGTGCTGATCACCAACGATCCGTGGAAGGGCACCGGCCATCTCTTCGATCTCACGGTGGTCAGCCCGACCTTCAAGGACGGCAAGGCGGTGGCGCTGTTCGCCAGCACAACGCATGTCGTCGACATCGGCGGCATCGGCGCCAGCCCGTCGGGCCGGCAGGTCTATCACGAGGGCCTGCAGATCCCGCTGATGTACCTCGCGCGCGAGGGCAGGATGAACGAGGACCTGCTGAACATCGTGCGCGCCAACGTGCGCGAGCCGGTGCAGGTGGTGGGCGACATCTACGGCCTGGCCGCCTGCAACGACACCGGCAGCGTGCGGCTGGTCGAGATGATGGAGGAGTTCGGCCTCAGCGACATCGAGGAGCTCAGCGAAACCATCATCAGCCGCAGTCGGCAAGCGATGGCCGAGGCGATCGGCAAGCTGCCGCGCGGGAGCTGGAGCGCCAGCATGACGGTCGACGGCTTCGAGGCGCCGGTCGAGCTGGTCGGCACACTGACCATCGAGGCCGACATCATCAAGGTCGACTACACCGGCACGTCGGGCATCTCGAGCTACGCCATCAACTGCCCGTTCTGCTACACCGACGCCTACACGGCGTTCGGCGTGAAGTGCGCCATCGCGCCGTGGATCCCCAACAACGCCGGCACGCTCGATTCGATCATCGTCAGCGCGCCCGAGGGCTGCATCCTCAACGCGCCGCATCCGGCGGCGGTCTATGCGCGCTCGGTGCTGGGCCACATGCTGCCCGACATCGTCTTCGGCTGCCTCGACCAGGCGATCCCCGACACCTTCCCGGCCGAGGGCACGTCCTCGCTGTGGAACCTCTCGCTGGTCGCCGCGCATGGCCAGACCGGCCATGCCTCGGAGATCAAGACGCCGTTCAACGTCACCACCTTCCACTCCGGCGGCGTCGGCGCGCGACCGCTTCTCGACGGGCTGTCGGCGACGCCCTTCCCCAGCGGCGTGCGCAACGTGCCGGTCGAGGTCACGGAATCGATCACGCCGATCGTCGTCTGGCGCAAGGAGCTGCGCACCGATTCCGGCGGCGCCGGGCGGCAGCGCGGCGGCCTGGGCCAGATCATGGAGGTCAGCAACCGCGAAGGCTCGCCGATGGGCATCTTCCACCGCTTCGAGCGCGTGAAGTATCCCGCACGGGGACGCGCCGGGGGGAAGGACGGCGCCACCGGCCGGCTGAGCCTGAAGTCCGGCAAGGAATTCCCGGAGAAGGGCCTGCACATCATCCCGCCCGGCGACCGCATCGTCATCGAGATGCCCGGCGGCGGCGGCTACGGCGATCCCACGGCGCGTGATCCGAAGCTTCTGGCGCGCGACGTCGAGTTCGGCCTGGTCAGCCCGGAGGCGGCACGCAAGGACTACGGCACCAAGTAACCGCGCCTTCGCCCTGCTTCGCTCATCGCGCCTGTCGATTGCCGGTCGATGATGCCGGCGCTACTGTGTCAGTGAATACCACGCGCGTCGGAGTGAACGGGTCGCGAACAGCGGGGCGCTGTGACCGAGATCTTCTACTGGCTCGAGTCGCTCTTCGACGGCATTCCGCTCGGCTTTCTCGGCGTGTGGGGACGCGTCGGCTATTTCGCCGGCCTGCTGCTGGCGATCTGCGCCTTCGGCGGCATCACGCTCAGGCCCGGCGGCAAGTGGGGCCTGGGCTGGCAGCGCCAGCGCTGGGACGCGCGGGCGATCGCCTCGATTCCCGTCACCTACGTCCTGATCTTCGCCGGCGGCTATGTCGGTTCGTCCTGGGTGCTGGTGCCCGGCGCGCAGACCTTCGAGTCGCTGAAGGACCTCGTGGTCTTCGTCTGCATC
Source organism: Reyranellaceae bacterium (assembly GCA_050183765.1). Classification (GTDB taxonomy): domain Bacteria; phylum Pseudomonadota; class Alphaproteobacteria; order Reyranellales; family Reyranellaceae; genus JAFAZJ01. Next base: position 4,561 of record JBFXAZ010000149.1, read on the forward strand.
CTGCTCTTCGGCTACCCGGCGCTGCTGACGGTGCCCTTCGCCTACGCCTCCTCCGACCTGATCGAGGGCGTGCCGCCGGATTTCCTGCTCGACTGGTGGACCGGCTACTTCATCAACCCGGCCTGCTTCTGGGTCGCCTACCAGGTCTTCGGCAAGAACCCCGATTTCCGCAACGCGCGCGTCTGGCTGCGCTACGCCGGCTTCGTCGTGTTCTTCCTTGCCGTCGAGCCGATCCTGTGGGGCTACATCTGCTCGGGAAAGTTCACGCCCGAGATCGCCTATCGCAGCATCACGCCGGCGCTGGTCTTCACCACCGGCATCACCTGGATCCTCGGCCCCTTCGCCATGCTGGTCGCCCTGCCTCTGGCCCGTCGCATGAAGATGTTCTGGGCGGAGATTCCCGGCCATGTGCGCGAGCGCGTGTTCGGCGGCCCCGGCGTCGTCTGGGAATCGGGCGCGGGCGCCGCCGGCGAGGACGGCGGCGCGGCGGCGCAGGGCGTCTCGATCCGCCTGGTGATCCTCGTGCCGCTGCTGGCGCTGGTCGTCGCGCTGGTGGGAGCCACCGCCTACGTCACGCTGCAGGAATCGGAGGACGCCGCGACCAAGCTCGCCAGCCGCCTGCATCACGAGATCTCCGGGAACATCAACCTGCGGCTCGACGAGTATCTCGCGGTGTCGCGATCGACGGCCGACGCCATGCTGTTCGACGACATCGACGCCATGCTGGCGAATCTGCCGATCGCCCGGCAGGGCCGCGCCATCATCATCGACCACGTCGGACGGATGATCGCCGCTTCCAGCAGCCGCAGCGATCCGATCGCCGCGCGGACCGTCGCCAGCCTGCTGCACAGCCTCGGCAGCTCGGTCCGCTTCGACGAGACCACCGAGTTCCGCTTCGACTACATCTCGGCCAAGCCGTTGTCGCGCGAAACCTAGCTGGCGCTCGCGGTGCCCTACCGGGACAGGAGCGGCGGCCATGCCGACTGGATCCTGGTCACGGCGCTGCCCGAAAGCTTCTACCTCTCCGGCGTGCGCGCCGGCCAGAGCCGCTCGGCCATGGTCTTCGCCGTCGCGCTGCTGGTGTCGATGGCGTTGGCGGCGTTGCTCGCGGCGAGCGTCACCGCGCCGCTCAGGCGCATCGCGCGCACCATCCGCACGCCGGCGGGCGGCGACCTGCCGCCGCCGCTGCCGGCCAGCCGGCTCGAGGAGCTGAGCGCGCTGTCGCAGTCCTTCAACGACATGACCGCGCGCCTGAGGGACACCTTCGACAAGCTGCGCGTCGAGGCCGCGGCGCGCGCGGCGCGCGAGCGCGAGCTGATCGACAGCGAGGCCCGCCTGCGGCGCAGCGAGGACCGCATGCAGCTCGCCGTGAAGGCGGCGCGGCTGGGCATCTGGGACTGGGACGTCGCCACCAACCAGCTGACCTGGGACGACTCGACCTACAGCCTCTTCGACATTCCCCGCGAGCAAGCCGTGCGCACGCCCGAAGACTGGTTGGTGCGCGTCGAGGCCGAGGACGTCGGACGGCTGCGCGAAGAGATCCGCGAGGGGATCGTGGGCGATCGGGTGTTCACCTCGGACTTCCGCATCCGCTGGCGCGACGGCTCGATCCGCTTCATCCGCGGCGCCGCCAACACGGTGCGCGACGCCGACGGCCGGGCCGTGCGCATGGTCGGCGTCATCCGCGACATGACCGACCTGACCCTCGCGGAGCGCGAGCTTCGGCGCCATCGCGACCACCTCGAGGAGCTGGTTCGCGACCGCACGCTGGCGCTCGAGAAGAGCTACGCCGATCTGCGCGCGCTGGAGAAGCTGCGCGACAGCATGGTGCACATGGTGGTGCACGACCTGCGCTCGCCGATGTCGGCGGTGATGTTCAGCCTGGAGATGCTGATCGAGGATCTCGAGGGCCAGATCGGGCCGGAGGACCGCGCGCGTCTCGAGGGGGCGTTGAACTCGGTCGAGTCGCTGGCGCGCATGGCCAACGACATGCTCGACGTCAGCCGGCTCGAGGAGGACAAGTTCCCACTCGCGCCGGCGCCGCACGACGTATCAGCCCTGGCACAGGTGGCCCTGCGCAACCTCAGGGGCATGGTGCGCACGCGCGACGTGCGGCTGCAGGCCGCGCCGCTCGTCGCCGCGTGCGACGGCGATCTCATCCGCCGGGTGATCGAGAACCTGGTGAGCAACGGCGTCAAGCACACGCCGCCCGACAAGCCGCTGTGGATCTCGGTGGCCTGCGCCGACGGCGCCTGCAAGGTGGAGGTGCGCGACGAGGGACGCGGCATTCCCGAGGCGGCACGCGTCATGATCTTCGAGAAGTTCGGCACGCTGGCCCCGGACGGCCAGCGTCAGTACCACTCCGCCGGCCTGGGCCTGACCTTCTGCAAGATGGTCGTCGAGGCGCATGGCGGGCGCATCGGCGTCGACAGCGAGGTCGGCAGGGGCAGCATCTTCTGGTTCACCCTGCCGGGTACACAGGCGTCGTCGTCCTGAGCGCAGCGACGACCTCGCGGTATCGCGATCACATATCGGCGTCATATCCGCTCGCACCGCCGCGAGGTCCTTCGCCGTGCTCGGGACGACGGAACCTCAGGCCGCGTACAGGCCCTTCGAGATCGCCAGGCTGACGCTCAGCGATTCGAGCGCGTCGAGGTTGGGCGTGTCGAGGCCGGCCTTGCGGGCGAAGGCGACCGGCGCGCGCACGATGGCCTCGATCTCCATCGGCCGGCCGTACTCGTAGTCCTGCAGGATCGACGGCCGGTGGTCGGGATAGACGCGCTTGGGCCCGTAGCGCACATCGGGCGAATCGTCGAGCACCACGCCATGCGCGGCAGCGACCGCCAGCGCTTCCGCGTGCGCGCGGCGTGCCAGCCGGTTGATCATCGGCGTCGCCTGGATCGTGGTGGGCTGGGCCAGGATCAGGCACAAGGTCGAGCCGGTGAGATTGGCCATCAGCTTGTGCCAGACGTCGTAGCGGATGTCGCGCGTCGAAGGCGAGGCGATGCCCGCCGCGATCAGCGTCGCGCGCAACCGCTCGATGCGCGGGCTGAGCGTATCGTCGGTCTCGCCCACCCACAGCGTGTTGCGCTCGGGCGAGATGTTGCGCACCACGCCGGGCTCGATCACATGGTTCGACGAGGTGACCACGGCGCCGATGGTGCGCTCGTAGCCCACGACCTTGGCCAGCGCGCCGCCGGGATCCAGTCGCGACAGGTCGGGCGCCGGCGGCCGCGCGGCGCCCAGGCCGTGCGCGTACCACCAGGGAATGCCGTTCTGCACGAAGACCACCGGCGTCTCGGCGCCGAGCAGCGGCGCCACGCTCTCGGCCAGGCCCGGCAGGCTGCAGGCCTTCATGGTCGAGATCACCACGTCCTGCGGCCCGAGATCGGCCGGCCGGTCGCTGGCCTTCACCTTGACGTTGAAGCGCTGCTCGCCGCTCAGCATGGTCAGCCCGCGCGCCCGGATCGCCTCGAGATGCGCGCCGCGCACCACGACCGACACCTCGTTGCCGGCCACCGCCAGGCGCGTGGCGAAATTGCCGCCGATCGAGCCGGCCCCGAACACGCAGATCCGCATGACACCGCTACCCCTTCCCATCCCGCCGCCCGTACGGCGCACGCCTATCGCATATGACGCCATTCCCTTCTCCCCGCGCAGGTCAGGGGCCGCGGACGGCCCCGAGGGAGAAGGTGCCCGAAAGGCGGATGAGGGGCTTCGCAGAGCGTCGACAACGACAATGGTTGTCGTTGCACGAGGAAGCCCCTCATCCGCCTCGCTGGCGCTCGGCACCTTCTCCCTCGGGGCCGTCCGCGGCCCCTGACCTGCGCGGGGAGAAGGAACACCTCGAGGGAGAACACCACGCCGTCGCCGGCCATGCTAGACTCGTTCCAACAGGAGGAAGCGATGCGCCCAGTCGATGCGCGAGGCGGCATGCCGGCGCGCCTGTCGCGGCGGACCCTGCTGGCCGGTGCCGCGGCAGCGACGGCGATGCCGGCGATCGTCCGGGCGAGCGAGCCTTGCCCGGACGAGCTCGAGCACGCGCTCTCGATGCACCACTACCGCCTGCAGTTCCAGTCGTGGTCCGGCCCGGCGCGCAGCGGCGGCGGGCATGTCGTCTCCCACTGCGTGCGCAGCATCGCCTCGAGCATGGCCTTCGTCGACTGGAAGGGGCCGGGGCTTGCCGGCTATGTCGACGACAGCGCGCCGCTCTTCGTGCAGCGCACCTACAGCCGTGCCGGATTCACCCATGAGCCGACCGTGCTGTGGTACGGCAGCCGGCCGACCGATCGCGACACCGACATCGTTATCCCCAGGACCAGCGCGATCGAGGTCGACGTGCCGCATACCAGCGCCGGCGCCTTCTACCTGCCAAACGAGGCCATGGTGCGCGCCGCCTGGGCCAGCAGCGTCAGCGCCGACGACAATCTCGGCGATCTGCGCGCGCGGGCGGAGAAGGCCGCGGCCTCGCAGTTCATGCGCGTGAACCTGTGGTTCTCGACGACCCTGCAGAAGGGCGATCGCGCCGAGGCGCCGGCGCGTGCCGGCTACAACGGGACCTGCACCATCGACACGCGCGGCAACGCGCTCACGGGCGTCTTCGGCCTGCGCCTCGCCGACGCCACCGCGCACCGCACGGTCTTCGGCGCGTCGGACGCGCGCCCGCTGACGCGCGGCACGGGCCGGGTGACGGACGAGTTCGGCGGCACCGCCGATCTCGGCGCGCGGCCGCCCGCCTCCTTCGCACTGAAGCCGACGCGGCTGATGATCGTCGGCCCCGACGGCGAGACACCGATCGCCAGCATCGGCGTCGGGGTGATCGCCTGACACGCCGCATGCCGTCTGCCCCCGATCATCCCGGCGCCGTCGCCATCGCGCTCAATGCCGGCGACCGCGCCGGCCTGATCCCGGCAGGCTGGCTGACGCACAGCGCCACGGTGCGGGGCATCGGTCTCGACCGGCTGACGCAGGAAGATCGACGCGGCGCCGCCTGACGCGTGTGCAGGGCTGTCGCATAGGGAATGTCGATGCTCTTCGGGCCGCGCCGCTCCGGTGGCGCGTCTTTGTCGATCGCCCTCGCGCCACTGGAGTGGCGCGCCCCCAGCGCCATGAAGGTTCACGGCTGGCATCATTTGTTGCCGGGCCGCCGCATCGTCCGTCACGTTCGTGCGTTTGCGTCATGCCCGGCGCCACAACCACTCGCCGGGCGGCGCCGACTTGCGACTCCTCGTGGAGTAGCGTGATATCGCGCGATCGATCGCGCCGGAGCGGGAGCTCTTCATGCCGGAATCCAGGCCGCTGTCCTTCCAGGTGCCGGAGCCGGCGGTGCGGCCCGGCGGCATGCCCGACTTCAGCGACGTGAAGATCCCGCGCGCCGGCGAGGCGCGCCGGCCGCCGGTCGATGTCGCGCCCGAGGACATCCGCGACCTCGCCTTCTCAATCATCCGCGTGCTCAACCGCGACAGCGAGGCGGTCGGTCCCTGGGCCGGGCTGCTGAGCCACGACGAGCTGCGCGAAGGCCTGCGCCACATGATGACCCTGCGCGCCTTCGACGCGCGCATGCTGATGGCGCAGCGCCAGGGCAAGACCTCGTTCTACATGCAGCACATGGGCGAGGAAGCGGTGAGCTGCGCCTTCCGCAAGGCGCTGGCACCGGGCGACATGAACTTCCCGACCTACCGGCAGGCCGGGCTGCTGATCGCCGGCGGCTATCCGATGCTCGACATGATGTGCCAGATCTATTCCAACGAGCTCGATCCGCTGAAGGGCCGGCAATTGCCGATCATGTACTCCTCGCGCGAGCACGGCTTCTTCTCGATCTCCGGCAACCTCGCGACGCAGTTCATCCAGGCGGTGGGCTGGGCGATGGCCTCGGCGATGAAGCGCGATACCAGGATCGCCGTGGGCTGGATCGGCGACGGCTCGACGGCGGAGTCGGACTTCCACGCGGCGCTGGTCTTCGCCTCGACCTACAAGGCGCCTGTCGTGCTGAACATCGTCAACAACCAGTGGGCGATCTCGACCTTCCAGGGCATCGCCCGCGGCGGCTCGGGCACCTTCGCCGCGCGCGGCCACGGCTTCGGCATCCCGGCGCTGCGCGTCGACGGCAACGACTACCTCGCCGTGCACGCCGTGGCGAAATGGGCGATCGAGCGCGCGCGCTCCAATCTCGGGCCGACCCTGATCGAATACGTCACCTATCGCGTCGGCGCGCATTCGACCTCGGACGATCCCTCGGCCTATCGACCCAAGACCGAGTCGGATGCCTGGCCGCTGGGCGATCCGGTGCTGCGGCTGAAGGACCACCTGATCCGCGAAGGCGCGTGGAGCGAGGAGCGTCACAAGCAGGCCGAGGCGGAGATCCTCTCGGAGGTGATCGCCGTGCAGAAGGAGGCCGAGAGCCACGGCACGCTGCACTCGGGCCCGCACCCGTCGGCGCGCGACATGTTCGAAGGCGTCTACGAGGCGATGCCGCCCCACCTGCGCCGCCAGCGCCAGCAGGGAGGCGTGTGATGGTGCATCACCACCCGTACCTTCCCCCGCTGGCGGGGGAAGGTGCCCGAAGGGCGGATGGGGGTGGCCGGCATGGCGGTCACACTCCAACGTCGAAGTCGTCGCACGAGCCACCCCCCACCGGCGCGTCGCGCCACCTTCCCCCCCCAGCGGGGGGAGGTAGGTGAGGCCGATGACCCCCCCCACGATTGTCGAGG